>JADKCI010000005.1 GCA_016714645.1 Chromatiaceae bacterium
GGGGCCGACATCGTGGTCCATGCCCTGACCAAGTACCTGGGCGGCCACGGCACCACCATCGGCGGCGCCCTGGTGGACTCGGGAAAATTTCCCTGGGCCGAGCACAAGGCGCGCTTCCGCCGTCTCAACGAGCCCGATGTCTCCTATCACGGCGTGGTTTATACCGAGGCCCTAGGGGCGGCGGCCTACATCGGCCGGGCGCGGGTGGTGCCGCTGCGTAACATGGGTGCGGCCATCTCGCCCTTTAACAGCTTCCTGATTCTGCAGGGGATCGAGACCCTGCACGTGCGCATGGATCGCCATTGCGAGAATGCCCTGGCGGTGGCCCAATTTCTCCAGGCGCAGCCCCAGGTGGCCTGGGTCCGCTACGCCGGCCTGCCGGGTCACCCGGACAAGCCCCTGGTGGACAAATACATGGGCGGCCGCGCCTCCAGCATCTTGTCCTTCGGCATCAAGGGTGGTCTGGCGTCCGGCGCCAGGTTTATCGACGCCCTCAAGCTGGCGGTACGGCTGGTCAACATCGGCGACGCCAAGACCCTGGCCTGCCACCCGGCCAGCACCACCCACCGCCAGCTCGCCCCGGCGGAACTGGCCCGCGCCGGTGTCGCGGAGGACATGATCCGTCTCTCCATCGGCATCGAGCACATCGACGACATCATCGAGGACCTGTCTCAGGCGCTGGCCGCGGCCAACTAGGGTCTTTACCGATCCTCCTGGCCTGGATTTGCCAGGCCAGGGTTCCCCCTACTCGAAGAGGTTGCCAAAGGCCCGGGCAAAGGTCTTGTAGGCCTCGTAACCATCCTTATCCATGACCTGATCGATGACCCAGCGGTTCTCGGCCCCGGGTCCCATCAAGGACTGGATCTCGAAACCCAGGTGGCGGAGAAAGGCGTAGCTGGGGCCATCGGCCGCCAGTTGAAATTCCGCGTATTCGTCGGAGCGGACATTGAGACGCTCGATGAAGGGACTGCCGTAATCCCCTGGTCCCAATAGATCCTGGCTGTTGTCCTGGACGTGCTCGATGAGCTTGCGGGCGAGGGCGGTGACTAGGGCGCGACGATCCTCGGCCTCCATACGGTCGGCGGCGAGGCGGTCGGCGATCTGGATCAAGAAGAGGAGATATTCTCCAATCACCGCCAGGCGCTGGGCGTCGTCCCGATAGAGGAAGCGTTCGCAGTGGAGGTTGATGGCCTTGTCCGTCGCGATGCGCCAGGCGATGTAGGCCAGGGCGCTGGCAATCTCTGGCAGGGAGCGCTCCGCCTCATCGTTGTTCCAATGACTCTTGATTCTCAGGGCCACGTCATCTTCCTCAGGGTTAACTAATCGATTATGCGCACTATTTTACCTGGGCTCGCGTGGGGCTGGTGGCCGACGGGCCGCCGGTGGCACCCTGGCCAGGCGCCACGCGGCCAGGGCCTGGCCCCAGAATTCCGCTGGGCTCTGGGGTGGTTCCACAAAGGGCTGCTGGCCGAGAAAGGCCCAGGCCAGCAGTAAGGTGGGGACGGGATGCCGTGATTCGACGGGGGCGGCGGCATCGGACTTACTCAGCTTGCGGCCCGCGCTGTCCAGGACCAGGGGCAGATGGGCATAGGACGGGGTCGGCAGGCCCAGGTAGTGCTGGAGCAGGATCTGGCGTGGGGTGGAGCGGATGAGGTCGGCGCCTCTGACGATGTGGCTGATGCCCTGGTGGGCGTCGTCCACCACTACCGCCAGTTGATAGGCAGGAATGCCGTCGGCGCGGCGCAGGATAAAATCCCCCACCTCCGCCGCAAGGTCCTGGGTCACCAGGCCCTGGACCCCATCCTGGAAGGCGATGGGGGGCGTCTCGACGCGCAGGCGGATGGCGCGCGCGCCCCGGCCCCCGGGGTCGCTGGTCCGGCAGGTCCCGGGATAGCGGGGGCCCTCCGGGCCGGCGAGGCCGGCTGCCGCTATCACCCGGCGACTACAGGCGCAGGCGTAGAGCAGGCCCTCTTCGTCCAGGCGGTCGAGGGCGGCGGCGTAGGCCGCCGTCCTCTGGCTTTGGTAGAGGACTGGGCCATCCCAGGCGAAGCCAAAGGCTTCCAGGGTGGCCAGGATGGCCCGCGCGGCGCCGGGGACCTCCCGCGGGCGGTCCAGGTCTTCCAGGCGCAGCCACCACTCGCCACCCCGGGCGCGGGCCTCGGCGTAGCTGCCCAGGGCAGCAACGAGGGAGCCAAAGTGGAGGGGGCCCGTGGGGGAGGGGGCAAAACGCCCCCGGTAGGGGGCGTTGACGGAGTGAGGCGCGGGACGCGCGACCAAGGGCGAGGGGGTTCCGGCTCTGGGGCCGAGTCGGAACTTGAGCCCGGAAAGGGAATCAGCCGCGCTGCTTCTCGCGGATCTCGTCCAGGGTCTTGCAATCAATGCAGAGGGTCGCGGTGGGTCGCGCCTCCAGCCGGCGGATGCCGATCTCGACGCCACAGGCCTCGCAGTAACCATAATCGTGGCTGTCGAGGCGCTCCAGCCCCTCATCGATCTTCTTGATCAGCTTGCGCTCGCGGTCACGGGTACGCAATTCCAGGCTGAACTCTGACTCCTGGGTGGCGCGGTCGTTGGGGTCGGGGAAATTGGTCGCCTCGTCCTGCATGTGATGGACGGTGCGGTCGACTTCCTCCATGAGGCTGTGTTTCCAGGCGATCAGAATCTCACGAAAATGCTCCTCCTGGCCGGGGCTCATGTAATCCTCATTACTAGAGGCTTGATAGGGTTCGAACCCGAACGCCTTTGCACCCTGCTTTTGTGCCTCGATCATGCCGGTCCTCCTGATAATACATTTGCGATGATCGGGGTTTACGGGATCGAATCGTTACCCCGACGCACGGGACGCCTCCCGTCAAAGGGGTTGCTTTGTATCAAATTGGGTGCGGATGGGCAACCGGAATTTGATCCCAGCCTGATAGATGCCAATATCGTGGATTCCAAGCCACTGCGGAAAGGGCGGGGCTGGGGTAACCTTATCCCGATCTTAAACCGGACAAACGCTTTATTTGGGAGACGAGACATGCAGGCTCTTCAGGCCCTGATCTTCGATGTGGATGGCACCCTGGCGGACACGGAGCGGGATGGCCATCGGCCGGCCTTCAATCGCGCCTTCCAGGAGGCAGGGCTCGACTGGGACTGGACGGTGCCCCTCTATGGTGAACTGCTCGCCGTGACCGGGGGCAAGGAACGCATCCTCCACTACCTGCGCCACTGGCAACCCGACTTTCTGGAGCGGCCCGACCTGGCGGACTTTATCGCCGGGCTCCACCAGCGCAAGACGGCCCACTATCTGGACCTGCTGCGCTCCGGCGCCATACCCCTGCGGCCGGGCGTCCTGCGCCTGCTGGGCGAGGCCCGGGATGCCGGCATCCGACTCGCCGTGGCCACCACCACCACCCCCGAGAATGTCACCACCCTGCTGGAGTGCGCGGGCCATGCCGATCTGCCGGGCTGGTTCGAGGTCATTGCCGCTGGCGACATCGTCCCCGCCAAGAAACCCGCCCCGGACATCTTTGTTTATGCCCTCGAGCACCTCGGGCTGCCGGCAGCGGCCTGCGTCGCCATCGAGGACTCGGCGAACGGCGTGCGCGCCGCCCTGGGCGCCGACCTCAAGGCCCTGCTGGTGACCGTGAGCACCTACACCCAAAACGAAGACTTCAGGGGCGCGGCCCTGGTGGTGGACGGTCTGGGTGAGCCCGGCGCGCCAGCGAGCCGGCTGACCGGGGAGATGGCCATGCCCGATTGCATCGACCTCGAGGCCCTGGGGACCTTGCACCGAGGTACCTATGATGCCCTTGGCGGCTGAGCCTCGCTTGTCGGGCCGGGCGCCGACATCGGCCCAGGGGCTGGGTCGGCCTCAGGCTGGCCGGCCTGGCCGGGCGGGCGCCTTGCCCCCGGTGCCACCCAGGCGCTGGATGATGCCCGTGGTGCTGCGATCATCGACCAGGGGTATCAGGACCACCTGTCCACCCCAGGCTTTCACCTCTGGGGCCCCTACGACCTCCGCTTCTCGGTAATCCGCGCCCTTGGCAAGGACATCCGGGCGCAGGGCGAGAATGAGTTCCAGGGGCGTCGTCTCGTCGAACAGCACCACGGCATCCACCGCGGCCAGGGCGGCGAGAACTCGGGCGCGGTCCTGCTCGCCGATCAGCGGGCGTGCCGGCCCCTTGAGGGCCCGCACCGACTGGTCCGTGTTCAGGCCTACCACCAGGCGCTGGCCCTGCCGGCGGGCCAGCTCCAGGTAGCTGACGTGGCCAACGTGGAGCAGGTCGAAGCAGCCATTGGTGAAGACGACCCGTTCCCCAGCGGCCTGCCAGCCCTGCACCCGGGTCTGGGCGGAGGTTAGATCCAGGATCTTGGCCGCCTGTTCCAGCGCCATCTCGCCACTGATGGCGGCCAAGAGTTCGGGCCCGGTGATGGGCACGGTCCCCACCTTGCCTACCACCACCCCAGCGGCCAGGTTGGCCAGATGGGCGGTATCGCTGGCGCCCAGCCCGGCGGCGAGGCCAGCGGCGAAGGTGGCGATGACAGTATCGCCGGCACCTGAGACATCGAAGACCTCCCGCGCCAGGGCCGGGATGCGCCGGGTGCCCGAGTCGTCCACCAGGGCCAGGCCCAATTCGCTCAGGGTCAGCACCAGGAGTCCTAGGTCCAGTTGCCCTCTCAGGGTTGCCGCCGCCTGGAGCAAGCCGGTCAGGTCCGCGCGAGGAACGCCGGTGGCCAGGGCGAGTTCGGCCCGATTGGGGGTGATGAGGCTGGCCCCGGCGTACTTGGCAAAGTCCCGGCCCTTGGGATCCACCAGGACGGGCAGGCCCTGAGCCCGCGCCGCCGCCTGGAGGCGGTGGCAGAGTCCTCCGGACAGGACGCCCTTGGCGTAGTCCGAGAGCACCAGGGCCCCAGCACCCGCCAGTAGGGGCAGGATCGCCTCGCCCAGGGCACGCTCGTCGGCGGGGTCCAGTGGCCGGTTGCTTTCCTCATCGATGCGCAGCATCTGCTGGTGATTACCGATGACCCGCGTCTTGACCGTGGTGGCCCGGTCCCGGGCCAGACCGACCGCCTGGGTCTGGATGCCGTCGGCGGCCAGGGCGGCCAGCAGGGCGGCGCGGCCTTCATCGTCACCCGTAACCCCCGCAAGCTGTACCTCCAGCCCCAGGGCGGCCAGGTTGCGGGCGACATTGGCGGCCCCGCCGGCGGTTTGGGTGCGGTGGGTCAGATGGACCACGGGGACGGGGGCCTCGGGAGAGATGCGCTGGACCTGGCCCCAGAGATAGCGGTCGAGCATGAGATCGCCCACGACTAGCACCCGGCGGGCGCCGAAGCCGGACCGCACGGCGCGCAGGACGGCCTCGGGGTGGTTGAACATGGCGGCTCGCTTCAGGCGGTGGCAGCGGGGGGCGCGAAGCGCGCCTCGACCAGGTCGCAGAGGATATGGCCGACCAGCAGATGCGCCTCCTGGATGCGCGCCGTGTTGTCGGAGGGGGCGATCAGGCAGGCATCCACCGAGCCCTTGAGGCGCCCGCCCCCCCGGCCGCTAAAGCCGGCGGTCATGGCCCCCAGGGCGCGTGCTTTCTCCATGGCCCGCAGGACATTGGGGCTGTTACCGGAGGTGCTGATGCCGATGACCAGATCCCCCGGCCGGCACAGGGCCTCGACCTGGCGGGCGAAGATCTGGTCGAAGCCATAATCGTTGCCAATGGCCGTCAGGGCGGAGCTGTCCGTGGTCAGGGCGATGGAGGCCAGGCCGGGCCGGTCGCGCTCGAAGCGCCCGACGAGCTCCGATGCCAGGTGCTGGCTATCCGCCGCGCTGCCACCATTGCCGAGCCAGAAGACCCGGCCCCCGCTGGCCAGGCAGGCGATCATGAGGGCGGCGATGCGTTCGATGTCCGCCCTTTGTTCCCGCAGCCGTTCGATGGTGCGCAGATGGTCGTCGAGGTGCCGGTCGATCATGTCACTTGGAATAGCTGCGGCCGAGGGCGCCCTGGTGGTCGCGGGCGAAGTAGCTGACGCGCCCGGCCGGGATCACGGTGATACCTTCCTCGCTGACCGTAAAGCGCTGGCGGTCGGCCTCCGGGTCGAAGCCGATCCGATCGCCGGCGGCGATGATGTTGTGACGATCGACGATGACCCGCCGCAGGCGCGCACCCCGGCAGACCCGCACATAATCCATGATGATGCAATCCTTGATCTCCACATTCTCCTCGATCACGGCCTCGCGCCGGATGATGGAATTGGTAATGCGGGCGCCCTCGTGGACGATGGTCGCCGCCGCCAGCAGGGAGTTGCGCAGCTCACCGCCCAGTACTCGTGCCACCGGACCCTGGTAGCCGCTGGAGTAAACCGGCCACTGGGGGTTGAACATATCGAAGACGGGTTCGGCGCCCAGCACGTCCTTGTGGGCATCGAAGTAGGCATCGATATTGCCGACGTCCCGCCAATAGACCTGCGATTCATAAGCCTTGGTGCCCGGGATCACATTCGTGGCGAAGTCGTAGGCAAAGAGGCGGTGGGTGCGCAACAGGCGCGGCAGGACGTGACCGCCAAAATCCGTCTCGCCATTACGGCGGGCCTCTTCCAAGGCATCAAGCAGGACTTCCGTCTTGAAGATGTAGTTGCCCATGGAGGCAAAGGCCTGGTTCGGATCGCCGGGCATGGCGGCTGGCTGGGCCGGCTTCTCCTGAAAGGCCTGGATACGCCCATCGGGCCCGGTGGCAATGACGCCAAAGCCGCGCGCATCCCGCAGCGGGACGGGCAGGGCGGCGACGGTGACATCGGCCTGGTTGGCCTGGTGGAAATCCACCATCTGCCGGATGTCCATCCGGTAGATGTGGTCGGCGCCAAAGACGGCCACCAGGTCCGGGGCCTGTTCCTCGATCAGGTTGATATTTTGGTGCACGGCGTCCGCCGTGCCCTGGAACCAGTTTTCGCTGACCCGCATCTGAGGCGGCACCACGGTCACGAAATGTTGCTGGAGCAGGGGCGAGATGGTCCAGGCCTTGCGCACATGCTCGATGAGGGACTGGGATTTGTACTGAACCAGGAGGTAAATGGTATTGATGTTGGAGTTGACCAGATTACTCAGCACGAAATCGACGATCCGGTAGCGCGCGCCGAAGGGCACCGAGGGTTTGGAGCGGGCTGTGGTCAGGGGCTGGAGGCGGGAGCCTTGGCCGCCCGCCATGACGAACGCGATGATCCGGTCGGGTTTCATGTCTGCCTCCTATATGCCCGTTGCGACGCGGGGCTACATCATGGGTCGGGGTGGGCCGCGGTAGAGGAGACGCCGGAAGCGGTGCCTTCCTAGGCCAAGAGGGCCAGGCCACCGGGCCGAAACGCACGCTTATCGCCGAATCCTGTAATCGGCTTATTGTCCACTAGATTGATGGCGACGAAAACTCACTAATTTGGTCGGTTTTGGTGGATTAAAATCAAATATGTCTTTATAAAGCAATGATCTGGCATTTTTAAGTCCCGGCCGATGAAAGCATCTGGGTCCGCATGATCGGCAAAGAGGGCCAGCAATCCCAGGGGCTAGGGGTATAAACTAGCCCCTTCGCGGCCTTGGGCAGCTCATCCCTGTCCTGGCCCCCCAATCCCAACCTGGAGTCACGGAGATGGCCGATTGGCCCAATGTACCGCGCCGACCCGTCCTGCTCGTCATTCTCGACGGCTTTGGGGTCAACCCCGCCAAGGCCAACAACGCCGTCGCCCTGGCACGCACGCCCCAATTGGATCGCTACTTCGCCTTCAACCCCCACACCACCCTGCAGGCCTCGGGCCGGGCCGTGGGTCTGCCGGATGGCCAGATGGGTAACTCCGAGGTGGGGCACATCACCCTGGGCTCCGGCTGTGTCATTCGCCAGGATCTGGTCCTGATAGACGATGCCATCGCGGACGGCTCCTTTTTCCACAACCCCGCCCTGACCGCCACCGCCCGGCGCGCCGCCGCGTTGGGCCGGCCCCTGCACCTGCTGGGCCTGGTATCCGACGGTGGCGTCCATAGCCATGTCAACCATCTGGTCGCCCTCATCGAGTTGTGCCGCCAGCAGGGCGCCATCCCGGCCGTCCACATGATCACCGATGGCAGGGATACTCCCCCGCGCTCCGCCCTCGGCTATCTGGCGGAGGTCGAGGAGGCCCTGGCCGCCGCTGGTGGCACGATCGCCAGTGTCTCCGGCCGTTACTACGCCATGGACCGCGATAACCGCTGGGACCGTACCGAAAAGGCCTGGCGCTGCCTGGTGGAGGGTCTGGGCGAGCAGGCGGATTCGGCCCGGGCGGCCATCGAGCAGTCCTATGCCGCGGGGCAGGACGATGAATTCATCCTGCCGACCAGCATCGCTCGTGGGCCACGCATCAAGGCGGGGGACTGTCTCCTCTCCTTCAACTTCCGCAAGGACCGGCCCCGCCAGATTCTGAGCGCCTTCCTCCGGCAAGATTTCAAGCACTTCGATCGGGGTGCCCTCCAGCCGGTCGAAGTGACCTGCATGATGCGCTACGACAAGACCTACAGGATGCCCATTGCCTTCGATCACGAGTCACCGGGCGTCACCCTGGGCAAGATCCTCAGCGACGCGGGCCTCCGTCAGTTCCATTGCGCCGAGACTGAGAAATACCCCCATGTCACCTTCTACTTCAATGGCGGCCACAGCGAGCCCCTGCCGGGCGAGGATCAATACCTGATCCCCTCGCCCCGGGTGGACACCTACGATCTCAAGCCGGAGATGAGCGCCCCCGAGGTGGCCACCGCCGTGGTCGAGGCCCTGGGACGCCAGGAATATGCCTTCATCGTCGTCAACTTCGCCAATGGCGACATGGTCGGGCATACCGCGGTGCGGGAGGCCGTCATCGCAGCGGTAGAGGCCCTGGACCGGGAGGTCGGGCGGGTCCTGGATGCGGCGGTGGCTGCGGGCTATGCGATCATCCTCACCGCCGATCACGGCAACTGCGACGAGATGGTGGACCCGGTGACGCAAACGCCCCACACCCAGCACACCCTCTACCCGGTGCCCTGTCTGGTGATCGACCAGGTGCCCTGGAACCTGAGCATCGGCGCCGGCCTGGATGCGATCGCCCCGACCGTGCTGGCCCTCATGGGTCTGCCCAAACCGGTGGCCATGCAGGGCCACTCGCTGCTGCTGTCTCCGGCCCGCGCTTGATGGCCCCTTCATGAGGGAGTACCTCGACCTCCTCCGGGACGTCCTGGACCGGGGCGTTGACCGGGCGGATCGCACCGGCGTCGGCACCCGGGCCGTCTTTGGCCGCCAGATCCGTTTCGACCTGGCCCAAGGTTTTCCCCTGGTCACCACCAAAAAGATCCACCTCAAGAGCGTCATTCACGAGCTGCTCTGGTTCCTGCAAGGCTCCACGGACAACCGCTGGCTCAAGGCGCGCGGGGTGGGCATCTGGGACGAATGGGCGACGGAGGCGGGCGATCTCGGCCCCATTTACGGCCGGCAATGGCGGAGTTGGGCCTGCCCGGATGGCTCGACCCTCGACCAGATCTCCCAGGTCCTGGCGGCCATCCGCGCCAATCCGGATTCGCGCCGCCTGGTGGTCTCGGCCTGGAACCCCGCGGACCTGCCCCGCGACGGCCTCTCGCCCCAGGAGAACGCCCGCCAGGGGCGCATGGCCCTAGCGCCCTGTCATTGCCTCTTCCAGTTTTTTGTCCAGGAGGGGCGCCTTTCCTGCCAGCTCTATCAGCGCAGCGCCGATCTCTTCCTGGGGGTGCCCTTCAACATCGCCAGCTATGCCCTCCTGACCCACATGCTGGCCCAGCAATGCGACCTGGAAGTGGGTGATTTCGTTCATACCTTTGGCGATTTGCACCTGTACCGCAACCATCTCACCCCTGAGATTGTCCTGGCCCAGCTCGCCCGGGAGCCCAGGCCCAGGCCCCAACTGGCATTCAAGCGGCGTCCGGCCAGCCTGTTCGACTATGAATTCGAGGATTTCGAGTTCATCGGCTACGATCCCCATCCCGCCATCCGTGCCCCCATCGCCATCTAGACCCACCCAGGGAGAACCCGTCCGCGTGACCCAAGCCCTCATCGACTACGGCCTCTTTCTGGCCAAGACCCTGACGATCCTGCTGGGCATTGGCCTGGTGCTGGTCGGGATCGTCCGCGCCCGTAAGACGGGCCATCTGGAGGGCGACCATCTGGAGGTCACCAGCCTCAACGACCGCTATCGCGAGCTGGCCCAGACCCTCCGCCAGGCCTCCACGCCCAAAAAGGCCTTCCGGAAATCCCTCAAGCTGGATCGCAAGGCCGACAAGGCGCGGGAGCAGGCGGCGGAGTCTCGCCACCGGCTCTTTGTCATCGACTTTCAGGGCGATATCAAGGCCACGGCCTCCGCCGCCCTGCGCGAGGTCATCACGGCCATCCTCTTGGAGGCCAAGGCGGGCGACGGGATCCTGATCCGGCTGGAAAATGCCGGCGGCCTGGTGACGGAACACGGCCTCGCCGCCTCCCAATTGACCCGGCTGCGGGCGCGTGGCATCCCCCTGACCGTGGCGGTGGACAAGGTCGCCGCCAGCGGCGGCTACCTCATGGCGGCGGTCGCCGACCGCATCATCGCCGCCCCCTTCGCCGTGGTGGGTTCCATTGGCGTGGTCGCCCAGTTGCCCAACTTCCATCGGGTGCTGGAGCGGCACGGGGTGGATTACGAGCTCCACACCGCCGGAGATTACAAGCGCACCCTCACCCTCTTCGGCGAGAACACCGAGGCGGGCCGGGAAAAGCTCCGTGAGCAACTGGAAGAGACGCATGGCCTCTTCAAGGACTTTATCCTCGAATACCGGCCCAGCCTGGACCTGGCCCAGGTCGCCACGGGCGAATACTGGCATGGCCGCCAGGCCCTGGCGCTGGGGCTGATCGACGAGATCCAGACAAGCGACGACTGGCTGCTGGAGGCCGCCGATACCACCGACCTTTACCAAGTCAGCTATACCGCCCACAAGAAACCCCTGGACCGGCTGCTCTCCTCCCTAACCCAGGCGGCCCAGCGGTTGTTCCGAGGGCACCCCTGATTTCAGGCGCGGCGTTGACGAACCAGCAGAATGGCGCCCCAGGCCAGGGCCAGAAGCATGATGGCCGCGCCTAGCCCATGACTCAGCCAGGCGATGTGATGGTCGAGGTGGAGCAGACCCGACTCGGTCAGGAGATATTCCCAGTCGTGGAAGCCATAGGGCGAGGAGTGACCGAAATTACCCCCCAGCAGGGGTAAATCACCGGCCCGGGCGTCATTGATGTAGGGGGCGATATCCAGGAAATTCTGCCCAAACCACCAGCAGGCCACGGCGGCGCCAAAGGGATCGCGGGTCTTCAGCAGCAGGGTGCCGGCGCAGATCAGCGGCATCAGCAACTGGCCCAGGGTACCGCCCAGGGAGGTCATAAAGTCCCCAAAAGGTCGGAAAATCAGGTGTCCGGCCTCATGAAAGGGGAGATTGACCAGGTGCAAAAAGGATTGTCCGGCACCGTTGCTGGCCGGAGACAGGGCGATCAGGCGCAGCCCCCAAATCAGCAGGACCAGCAGGAGGGCGGCGCGGGCCCATAAACCGATCCCATCTAGTTCCGGTTGGCGTGGCAGCAGGAGGGCCATCAGCCCCTCGGGCAGCGTGTCCGCCGACCGCGGCCGGGTTGGGGGCGGCCTGACCACCCGGGTCGGCGGGGTCCAGGTCGCGGGGTCGATGCCCGGCCGGGGGTGATATTTCCAATATTTCTCGAACACAATGCCGCAGGTAGAGCAGATTTTGGCGTCCGCGATTTGGAATGTCCCGCATTTCGGGCAGGCCGTCTCGGTTTTAGGGCCCTTGGCGGGTGCGGAATCAGACAGGTTGGCCTTCATGATCGCTGGATGAAAGATGCGGACATCGGGATCGCTCCAGTCCTAACGCCGTGCCGCGACATACTCCCGCAACACGCCATTGACGCGCGTCTGCCATCCTGGACCCGTGGCCTTGAGGGCCGCCAGGACGTCCGCATCGAAACGGATCGTCGTCGAAACCTTCAGCGGTTTGCTGGAAGGGGGGCGGCCGATGCGCGCCAACGGCATGACCGCCTCCCACTCGTCATCCGTCAGCGGGAGCGCGTCCGGGTCGGACGTGGCCGCCGCCGTAATGATGACATCCTCTTGAGGCGTGGGGATGAGGGTTCCTGATTTAAGCCTTGGCATAGCGGTTCACCTCCCTCGAATTGGCCTTGCGCAAGCAGATGATGCGCCTCTCATCGGCGCGATCCACGAAGGCAATGAAGAACAAGCGCAGTCCGATGTAGCCGATCCCGCACTGGCGCGGTTCGCCATAGTCACGGCGGGTATCCGGCCAAGTCAGGGCCGACTCCCAGTCCAGGTCCGCCCAAGCGCCAGCGAGATGCCGTGTTTGGCGAGGTTGGCGGCGTCTTTGGCGGCATCGAAGCGGATGTTCATGTTCATTATTGTAGTAACGATAATCCCGGTCAACAAGGACATGGCGGCAAGGCCCTGGCCGCGGCCAGGTGTCGTAGGTGTCGATGAGCAGGCGGCGCACCGTTGCCGAATATGTGGTTGTTCGAACACACCTTTGCCACGGGGCACGCATCGAGGTCAAACACCACTATTGACCATATCTCTCGATCAGACAATACTACAAGAGTGATCAGCCGCCCTCTGGTGGCCCACAAACAGAAGTCTCCGGCTCTGTCGGAGGATGCGTTACTGGGAACCAACGGGTCGAAAGGCCTTGCCTTTTCGATACTGGTAATCAAGTATCGACATCCCCGTTATACCTTCAGTGGCGTGAATTTCCAAAACCAACTCTAAATAGGAAATGACAGATGAAGAACATATCTACAATTGCCCTGCTTGGAACCATTACTTTGGTGCTGTTGCTCACCGCCTGTAGCACCGCCTCGAAGCATGAGCCGGCGCCAGCCGCCGCAGCCCCGACGTATCAGCCAAAAGTGGATCGTAATTAATTACCTTCCTGTCCCATAGTATTTACCGTCAACTTTGAAATTGAAAATTTCAAGTTGACGGTAAAAGTCGTGGGTGGTACCCCGAGTGAAGTGGCTAGGGTGCACCGCTGTGATCGGTTTATTCGCTTTACTCGTCAGCTATACCGGTTTGGTTGGTGCCGCCTCGTCACAGCCGATTTTTGATGACGCTCAAGGATCATCGGTTTCGATGCCACTTCCACCAGAGTACGTGATCGACCGGGATGGGTCGGTAACGCTGCGAATCTGCTTTAACTGGTCGTGTGCGAGCAGACAGACCATGACCTTCACCCCCAACGATATGGCCCTTCTAAAAAGGCCTATGGCGCTTTGTCCTGGCGCAAGTTTTCACGATAGATTACAGCATGTGCGTATCGGGATTTGGCAAATGGAATTGATGGCACAAAAGTATCAGCCATTGTTGGCCAACGACCTTGCCATTAACGATTTTGATGGTGAAGTTGAGGGGCGGATGGATTGCGTCGATAAGACCAGTAACACCACTACTTATTTACATATTCTCCGGGATATTGGGGAACTGGCCGGGTGGACCGTCTCTTCTCCCAAAGTGCGCAGTCCTTTAGATATCACCGCGGTTCATTGGACAGCCGTAATTATCGATACGGAAAGTGGACTTCCCTGGAGCATTGACTCATGGTTTCGCCCGAACGGCCATCTGCCACTTGTCATGCCATTGCCGAGCTGGATCGACGAGAAGAAGGCCTGGGAACCGCCTTTCGAAACTATGAATTCTACACCGCACTCAATCTACGAGCTATGTAATACGGGTCCGCTTGGCCTCTTGGGGCCAGCGGCGCTTCCCTTTCAGTAAGGCAGTTGGAGACAGCCCTTAAAGCTTGAATTTGGGTGACTCACTCAATTACGTTTTGTTTCCGGCAATACATAAACAATGCCGGCCGTCCCGGAAAACTTGCTATGTACCACATTCTTGAAGAATACCGCTGGAACATTGATGCAGCCAAACGAAATACGGTTATCAAGCGGCGTTGGCGTGTCCAGGCGTTCAGCCCGGCGCTCTTTGGGGTTAGACGTAACGACCGGATGCATGGAGATGGCATTTTTGTAGTCCACCCAGAGTATTTCCTTGCCATGGGCATTGCGGCCCATTCCCGCCTCGAAACGACCCGCCGGCGTCGTTCGCTGCGCGACGGGGATAAGTCCCATCCGCATGTTACCAACGCCGGGGGCGACGTCATCACCTTTCCCCAGTCCCAGCAGCACGGGCGCTGCTCCGTGTAGCTTTCCGTCCACGCTAAATACATAGACCTTGGCGTTTACTTTATCGACAATCGCGAACGGCTTGTTGAGATTATCTCCTGAACTGACAACCCATTCTGCCATATCCCGTGTCCTGGGCGATGCACTCTCTGACTCAAAGTTGACCTGCCTGGAACCATCGGCCAAGGCCGATTTTGGTTCCATAACGAATGGAACATCTGCGTCTTCGGAATAGTTTGCATTGAGCATCGGGTTGGGCATCCGAGCGACATCATCCGACTTCGTTGCCAGGTGCGGGACGCAACCGGCACCCAACAGACCCAGGCACAGGGATAGAGCCATGCGGGTCATTTTCGAGTGCAAGGATGCTGGGAGTCGTTGCTGGGCCACCAGCAGTTCGGGCGCCAGAGGTATCGATTCTTGGTCATTCATGAGTTATTTCAGAGAGGCTCAAGGCCTGGCAAGGGGAAAGTCTTAGCTTTCACTCATTTTTCTGACAAGCTGCCTAATTGTCAAGCCCCGTGAGATGGCATTCCTTAGGCCACGGCGCCTGCGGCCAGCATGGTGGCGATGGCCCGCGCGCCATCGCCGGGCTGGACCTCGACGGCCCGGACCCCAGCGGTCAGGAGTCTGACCTCATAGCCCAGGCGCAGGGCGTCCAGAACGGTATTGAGCACGCAGTAATCCGTCGCCAGCCCGCCGACGAACACCCGCCTCACGCCCAGGTGCTGAAAGTAGCGATGCAATTCCGTGCCCTCGAACTCCGAATAGCCCGCATCATTCTGGCGGGTCCCCCTGGAGAAGATGGTGGCCGTCGCGGGCAGGGCCAGATCGGATGAAAAGGCCGCCCCGAGCGTCTGGACCACGCAATGCGGGGGCCAGGGCCCGCCTTGGGCGAGAAAGGAGCAATGATCGGCGGGATGCCAGTCGCGGGTCGCGGCAATCGGCAGCCCAGCGGCGGCGAAGCGGGCGATCCAGCCATTCAGGACCGGCACTACCGCATCGCCCTCCGGAACGGCCAGGGCCCCGCCCGGCAAGAAATCACGCTGGACATCGACCACTACCAGCGCGTCAGTCGGTTGCAGCCCTATCTCCTCGGTCATTTCCATTTTTCTAGCCCCCCACGCCTCGCGATGGGTCAGCGCCTGCCACGCTGGCGGAAAGAAAAGTTAGATCCAGGCCGGCCTCGTGGCCAACGCTGCGCGACTTTATACCTAAAGTCCGTCGATTAACGGCCCATAGCGGGAGCCTTGGCGGGCAGCGGGTGACGGCTGGTGGGCGGGGGTGTCGACAGCAGGGATGCTGTCGTCAAGCCTACAGGGATGTATTCACGGCGTCCCCCGCCCACCAGCCGTCACCCGCTGCCCGCCCCGATCCCTGCAACCCAAGCCCAATCCATGACCCCGGGCAACAAGGCTTACAATGATCTCAGTCATCCCCAGAGTAGTCATCCTATAACACCGCCCGTGCCTTCCTTCGTTCATCTCCACGTCCACAGTGAATATTCCCTCGTGGACGGCCTCCTGCGTATCAAGCCCATGGTCAATGCCGTGGGGGAGGCGGGGATGCCGGCCATCGCCATCACGGATCAGCTCAACCTCTTCTGTCTGGTCCGTTTTTATAAGGCCGCCCTGGCCGCCGGGGTCAAGCCCATCGTCGGCGCCGAGATGCTGGTGCGCAACCCGGATGACGCCAGCCAACCCCATCGCCTGGTGCTGCTGGTGCAGAACCAGGCCGGCTATCTCAACCTGACCCGCCTCGTCTCCCGTGCCTATCTCGATGGCCAGCAGGGTACGGCGCTGCCCCAGGTGGAGCGCGATTGGGTCGTGGCGGCGGCGGAGGGTCTCATCGCTCTCTCCGGCGGCCCCGCGGGGGATGTGGGTCAGGCCCTCCTGACCGGCAACCAGCGGTTGGCGGAGCAGCGTCTGGATCACTGGCTGGCGGCCTTCGGCGATCGCTATTACCTCGAACTCCTGCGCACCGGCCGCCCCAACGAGGCGGAGTGCCTGGAGCGCGGCGTGGACCTGGCCACCGCCCGGGGCGTACCGGTAGTCGCGACCAACGACGTGCGTTTCCTGACCTCTCGGGATTTCGAGGCCCACGAGGCGCGGGTCTGCATTCACGATGGCCAGACCCTGGGCGACAGCCGCCGTCCCCGGCGCTATAGCGAGGAGCAATATCTGCGCACGCCCGAGGAGATGGCGGCGCTCTTCGCCGATATCCCCGAGGCCCTGGAAAATTCCCTGGAGATCGCCAAGCGCTGCAACCTGGAACTGACGCTGGGCCAGAACTTCCTCCCGGACTTTCCCGTGCCGGTGGGTATGACCCTTGAGGATCACTTTGCCGCCCTCTCTCGCGAGGGGCTGGAATGGCGCCTGGCACGGCTTTTCGACCCGGCCGGCCTGGCGGAGCGTCGCGGGATTTATGACGACCGCCTGGAGCTGGAGCTGGGGGTCATCAATCAGATGGGTTTCGCCGGCTATTTCCTGATCGTGGCGGATTTCATCCAGTGGGCCAAGGACAACGACATCCCAGTGGGACCGGGACGCGGCTCCGGCGCTGGGTCCCTGGTGGCCTACGCCCTCAAGATCACCGACCTGGACCCCATCGAGCACGACCTGCTGTTCGAGCGCTTCCTCAACCCGGAACGCGTCTCCATGCCCGACTTCGACATCGACTTCTGCATGGAGGGGCGCGACCGGGTCATCGACTATGTCGCCGGGCGTTATGGCCGCGAGGCGGTGTCCCAGATCATCACCTTCGGCACCCTGGCCGCCAAGGCGGTGGTGCGCGACGTGGGCCGGGTGCTGGGCCACCCCTACGGCATGGTCGATCGCATCGCCAAGATGGTGCCCTTCGAGCTGGGCATGACCCTGAGCAAGGCCCTGGAGGATGGGGAGGACCTGCGCAAGGCTTACGCCGAGGACGAAGAGGTGCGGACCCTCATCGACATGGCCCTCAAACTGGAGGGCCTGGCCCGCAACGCCGGCAAACACGCCGGCGGCGTGGTCATAGCCCCGACCCGGTTGACGGACTTCGCCGCCCTCTATTGCGAGCCGGGCGGCACCAACCTCATGACCCAGTTCGACAAGGACGATGTCGAACAGGTGGGCCTGGTCAAGTTCGACTTCCTGGGCCTGCGCACCCTGACCATCATCGATTGGGCCCTCAAGACCATCAATGCCGGGCGGGCCAAGGCCGGCGAGCCCCCCATCGACATCTCCCGCATCGACCCCAAGGACCCGGCGGCCTTCGCCCTGCTCAAACGCTGCGAGACCACCGCCGTCTTCCAGCTCGAATCCCGGGGCATGAAGGAGCTGATCAAGAAGCTGCGCCCCGACTCCTTCGAGGACATGACCGCCCTGGTGGCCCTGTTCCGCCCCGGCCCGCTGCAATCCGGCATGGTCGATGACTTCATCGCCCGCAAGCACGGCGAGGCGGCGGTGGCCTATCCCCATCCGGACCTGGAGCCCATCCTCAAGCCCACCTACGGCGTCATCCTCTACCAAGAGCAGGTGATGCAGATCGCCCAGGTCCTGGCCGGCTACTCCCTGGGCGGCGCGGACCTGCTGCGCCGCGCCATGGGCAAGAAAAAGCAATCGGAGATGGACAAGCAGCGCGCCGTCTTCGAGGCAGGGGCGGCCCAGCGGGGCGTGGACGGCCGGACGGCGACCTACATCTTTGACTTGATGGACAAGTTCGCCGGGTACGGCTTCAACAAGTCCCACTCCGCCGCCTATGCCCTGGTCTCCTATCAGACCCTCTGGCTCAAGGCCCACTATCCCGCCGCCTTCATGGCCGCCGTCCTCAGCGCCGACATGGACAACACCGACAAGGTGGTCACCCTCATCGACGAATGCCGGACCATGCGTCTGGAGGTGCGACCACCCACGGTGAATGCCTCCGAGTGGCAATTCACCATCGCCGACGACCGAACCCTCATCTATGGCCTGGGCGCCATCAAGGGGGTAGGGGAGGGCGCCATCCTCGCGCTCCAGGAGGCCCGCCAGGCGGAGGGGCCTTTCCGCGACCTCTGGGACTTCTGCCGTCGCATCGACCTGCAAAAGATGAACCGGCGGGTCCTGGAGGCCCTGGTACGCTCCGGCGCCCTGGACGAACTCGGCGCCAACCGCGCCACCCTGATGCAGCATCTGCCCCTGGCGATCCGGCTGGCGGAACAGCACAAGGCCAGCCACTCCTCCGGTCAGGTGGACCTCTTTGGCCTGGTGGAGGAGACCGCCACGGGTCCCGACCCCCAGCTCGCCGGCCAGGTGTGGGGGGAATGGGAGGAGGAGGAGCGCCTCCAGGGCGAAAAGGAGACCCTGGGCCTCTATCTCACCGGCCACCCCGTCAACCGCTTCGAACCCGAGCTCAATGCCCTCATGGGCAACCGCCTCAATGTCCTTCTGTCCACCCCCAAGGGGCGCGGGGACCGGGAGAAGCGCACCGTGGCCGGCCTGGTGGTGGGGGTGCGCCACGGCAAGACCCCGCGCGGGCGCATGGCCTCCCTGGTCCTCGACGATCGCACCGGGCGCCTGGAGGTCACCGTTTTCAGCGAGCTATACGACCAGTTCCGCGACCTCCTGGCCGTGGATCGCCTGCTGGTCATCGCCGGCACCCTCAACTTCGATGAATTTCGCGACGCCTGGTCCCTGCGCGCCAGCGAGGTCCAGACCCTGGAACAGGCCCGGGAGAAGGCCGCCGATCACCTCTGGCTTACGCTGGACCTGGGCACCGCCAAGAAATATAAGAAGGGCGGGGAGCTCCTCCAGCAGTTGCGCGAGGTCCTGACCCTCTATCGAGGTGGCCGCCTGGCCATCCAGTTGGCATACCATTCACCCCAAGGCCAGGCCCGCTTCCTGCTCGGGGACGACTGGCGCGTCCAACCTACGGACGAACTGATCAAGCGCCTGCGCCAGCTTCTGGGCCAGGAGGCTGTCAAGGTGGCCTATGGCCGCTTCACGGGACAGACGGAATAGAGGCTCCAAAACATGAAGAAGGGGTTATCCCGGCTGGTCTCGGCCACCCTGATCCTGGTGGCCCTTTATCTGGTCGGGGTGAATCTGGCCCTGAACCTGCCCGCGACGCGGGCCTATCTGAACAGCCTGCAACCCGACCGCCTCGCCATTGGCTGGGATCGGGCCTGGAGCTGGTACCCCTTGCGGGTGGAGTTCCGGGGTTTCGCCGCCGACGGCCAGACCCCGACTGAGCAATGGCAGGTCGATGCCGAACGCGCGGCGGCGTCGGTCTCCTTGCGTCCGCTGCTCAAGGGCCTGGTGCGGGTGCATGATCTGGACCTGGTGGATATCGACCTGCGGCTACGGCCGCGATCAGGTCCAGCCCAGGATGACGCCGCCATCCGGCACCACTTCCCGGTCATCCGCAACCGCGATCCCGAGGCCCCCGCGGAGCCGGTGGTAGAGGAGGAGGGCGGCAAGCTGCTGCTCGAAATCGCCGACATCCATCTGCGCGGCGCCCATGCCTTTTGGGTCTCCCAGGTGCGCGGCACCCTGCCCGGAGAGATCCGCGGCAGCTTCAGCCTGGATACCGGAGCCGGGCGTTTGGGGCTGGCGGGGGGTACCCTGGATCTGGTGCTCGAATCGCTGCGGATCGCAGATGCCGAGCCCATGACCCACCCGGCCTCCATCAAGGGCCGGATCGAGGTCCCGCCCTTCGTTATCGCCGAGGCGACGGGCCTGGCGGCCCTGGCCCTGCCCGAGTTCGATGCCGAAATTGACCTCCCGGTGCAAAATCTGAACTTTCTACCCTCCCTGATTGGCGGCATCAGGGGTCTGGACCTCCAGGGCCAGGGCCGCCTGCTTGGGCGGGTGGTCTTTTCCCACGGTGACTTACTCCCGGGCACCGACCTCATCGTCGAGGCCCATGAACTGGCGTTGACCCTCGCCCGCTATGGCTTTGCTGGCGACGGCATCATCGAGCTCAAGGTCGACCCCGAGGATGCGAATCGGGCGGATCTGGTGGTCCGCTTCGACGAGGTGCGTGCTGCCCTGGTGGCGGAGCCGACCGACGCGGCCACCGCTACGGACAGGGAGCCGGCCTTGCCGCTCTTCTCCGGCCGCGGGCTCGAGGCCGTCCTCCACACCGAGATGCGCGGCGGCAAGCCCGACCTTGGGCTCACCTTGACCCTGCCGGCGATGGAGGTGCCCGACCTGGGTGCCTACCAGAGCCTGCTCCCTGCTGAGTGGCCCATGCGGCTCCTGGGTGGCTCGGGTCGGGTGAAGGGCCAGGTGGCGGTGTCCCCCGAGACGATGAGGATCGAACTTGATCTGACTTCCGACCAGGCCAAGTTGAGCTATCGGGATGCCCAGGCGACCACCGATCTGGTGCTGCAACTGCGAGCCGGCATCAGGGGTGCGACGGATACCGAGGAGGCGGTGCTGGATCTAACCGGCACCCGGCTGGGGCTCGACAATGCCGCTACCGCGAAGGCCGGGGCCAGGAAGAAGCATGTCAAGGGACCGGTACCCCCCAAGCCCCTGAAGGCGGTGCTGGAGGTCACCGACGGCCAGTTGAGCCTCTCCCTGCCGCCCCCGGAGGCCGGCAGGGGACCGATGCGCTCCGTGGTTAAGGCTCTGACCGAGCAAGGTTTCGGCGGCCTGATCGGGACGGCCGATGGGCGTCTGCTGGCCACCCTGACCCTTTCCCGACTCGATTGGATCGCGGAGTTATTGAACCGTCCGCTGAACCTGAGCCTGATCGGCGCGGCCGAGATCGATGCGGAGATCCTGCTCGTCGATGGCCTGCCCGTACCCGGAACCTCCCTCCAGATACCGCCGGAGGCCCTGGAACTCGGGTTGCTGGAGCATCGGGTGGAGGGTCTGGGGCAGGCCTGGGTAAACCTGGAGCAGGGTAGCCATCACCCGCCGCTGGTTCTGAATATCGCCTTGAGCGATGCCCGCCTGCGGCGCCGCGACGAGGCGGAGCCCAGTATCGACCAGGTGCGTCTGGATGCCGATGTCGTGGTCGCCGACCCCTTCGCCGCCAAGACCAACCAGGTCGATATGGCGCTGAAGCTCCGTTCGGCGCGGGTGCGGGATATGAGCAGCTACAACCCCTACCTGCCCGCTCATGCCCCGCTCTCCCTGGTGTCGGGCGAGGCGACTCTGGTCGGCGATCTGCAACTGGGTCCCAAAAGTCTGCGGGGCGAGTTGCTGCTGCTCGCCAAGGGCGTCCGCCTGGCCATGAGCCAGACGGAATTGGCCGGCGATCTCCGGCTGGATCTGCTGATCCGGGGCGGCTCGGCCTCGGACATGCGGTTTGATATCACCGGCTCCAGCCTGGCGCTGACGGGCTTTCAGGTGAAGGGCCAGACCGCGACGGCGCTGGCCCCGGACTGGCACGCGAACCTGGAAATGGAGAAATCACAGGTCGCGTGGCGCAAGCCCATGCATCTGGATATGAAGGCCGCGCTCACCATCAAGGACACCCGGCCTTTCGTCGCGCTCCTGGAGGACGTGCGCGGGGAACAGCGCTGGCTCGATGACTTCCTCCTGGTCGAGGATCTGGCGGGCAGCCTGCAGTTAGTCATCGATGGCAACAACGCCCTGCTCAAGGACGCCCGGGTCAGTGGTAAAAACGTGGGGGTCCAGGCCAAGGGGCACGCCGCCGCCGATCGCCGCGAGGCCATGCTCCTCGTGCGCTGGCATGGCTTCGCCGGAGCCCTCGCCATGGAGGATGACTGGCAGCAATTCGAACTCGGCGATGCCCACGCCCGCTTCGACGCCTATCAGCCCGGCAAAACCAAACTGCGTTCAGGTGGCGGTGCCAAGTCGCAATCCCCGAATAGCGCCGGCCAGGCACCACCAGGCCCGGGAAAAGGGCGGTCGGCGGCATCCCAAGCCGACAAGGGCCCCCAGGGTCATCGGAATCTGTTTCTGGAGTACGATCCTTGAGCGGCGGCCCATGCCAATGACCCCCTTCTAAAAAGCTCATGGACACCCTCAACCGACAACAGGCAATCCGATGGCGAAGACGGCAACCCGGAACAATGACTCCTCCGCCACCATCGGCTTCGAGGCCAAGCTCTGGCTCGCCGCCGACAAGCTGCGCAACAACATGGACGCGGCGGAATACAAGCACGTCGTCCTCGGCCTCATCTTCCTCAAATACATCTCCGACACCTTCGAGGAACACCGCGCCAAACTCCTCGCGGGCCAGGGCGACTACGCCGGGGCCAATCCCGAAGACCCCGACGAATACAAGGCCGAGAACGTCTTCTGGGTGCCCGCCGATGCCCGCTGGTCCCACCTCCAGGCCAACGCCAAGCAGCCCACCATCGGCAAGACCGTGGACGACGCCATGGTCGCCATCGAGCGCGACAACCCGCGCCTCAAGGGCGTCCTGCCCAAGGACTACGCCCGCCCCGGCCTCGACAAACAGCGCCTCGGCGAACTCATCGACCTCATCGCCACCATCAGCCTCACCGCCGCCAGCGAGGGCGAGAAGACCCACCGCTCCGTCGATCTGCTCGGCCGCGTGTACGAGTATTTCCTCACCCGCTTCGCCAGCGCCGAGGGCAAGAACGGCGGCCAGTTCTACACCCCCTCCTGCGTCGTGCGCTGCCTGGTCGAGATGCTGGGCCCCTACAAGGGCCGCATCTACGACCCCTGCTGTGGTTCCGGTGGCATGTTCGTCCAGTCGGAAAAGTTCGTCGAGGCCCACGGCGGCAAGATTGGCGACATCAGCATCTACGGCCAGGAGAGCAACGCCACCACCCGCCGCCTCGCCATCATGAACCTCGCCATCCGCGGCATCGAGGCCGACATCGGCCCCGAGCACGCCGACACCTTCCGCCGCGACCAGCATCCCGACCTCCGCGCCGACTACGTCCTCGCCAACCCGCCCTTCAACGACTCCGACTGGTTCCGCAAGGACGACGACGTGCGCTGGCAGTTCGGCGTGCCGCCCAAGGGCAACGCCAACTTCGCCTGGGTGCAGCACTTCATCCACCACCTCGCGCCCCAGGGCATGGCCGGCTTCGTCCTCGCCAATGGCAGCATGTCCTCCAACCAGTCCGGCGAAGGCGACATCCGCCGCGCCCTCATCGAGGCCGACCTCGTGGACTGCATGGTCGCCCTGCCCGGCCAACTCTTCTACAGCACCCAGATCCCCGTCTGCCTCTGGTTCCTCGCGAAAAACAAAGGCGCCGACACCAAGCGCGGCTTCCGCGACCGCCGCCAGCAAACCCTCTTCATCGACGCCCGCAAACTCGGCACCCTCATCGACCGCGTCCACCGCGAGCTGACCGACGCCGACATCCAGAAAATCGTCTCCACCTACCACGCCTGGCGCGGCGACCAGCGTGACGCTGGACCCGATACGCCTGCGGCGAAATACGAGGACATCCCCGGCTTCTGCAAATCCGCCACCACCGCCGAAATCGCCGCGCACGGCCACGTCCTCACGCCCGGCCGCTACGTCGGCGCCGAGGAAGTCGAAGACGACGGCGAACCCTTCGAGGAAAAGATGCCGCGCCTCGTCGCCGAACTGCACGCCCAGTTCGCCGAGTCCGCGAAACTGGAGCAGGCCATCAAAGCAAACCTGAGGGGGCTGGGTTATGGCGGGTGATTGGCCTGAAGTGCGACTCGGCGATTTGTCCGAGGTGATGCGGGCACGACGCCAACGCGCTCGGCCGTTTCTTCCACGGGAATCCCTTCGCCGATGGCGAGTCGGTTCCTTTCGACGGATGGATCGACCTTTCGAAAGTTCGCTGCGAATCGACACGGAAACCCACGCGGCGCCAACGTGTCTCAAGCTCAGGAAGGAGACGTCCTTTTCGATGGCGGCGCTTACATCGGAAAACCGCCGTTCCCAGCAACATTCTTCCCGCCAACACCAATCAAGCGGTCGGAATCGTCCGCCTCGACCCAACGCGTGCTCACCCTCGCTTCATCGACTACTTCGCGCGCAACCGACCTCCAACCTTTCCTCAAGAACTTGCAGTCGGCGCGCCGATCTAATCTCACAGAGAACGACCGCTGCGAGTTCGCGATCGCGCCCACCCCTCGCCGAGCAAAAAGCCATCGCGGCGGTGCTTGGGGCGCTGGACGACAAGATCGAGTTGAACCGGCGGATGAACGCGACGCTGGAGGCGATGGCGCGGGCGCTGTTCCAGAGCTGGTTCGTGGATTTCGACCCCGTCCGCGCCAAACTCGACGGCCGCCAGCCCCCCGCCCTCGACCCCGCCACCGCCGCCCTCTTCCCCGACTCCTTCCAAGGCTCCGAGCTCGGCCAAATTCCGAAGGGTTGGCGTGTGGGGCGAGTCGCCGAACTATCCGACTTTAGCCGCTCATCCATCAATCCGGCGGAGTTCCCAGAGGAGACGTTCGACCACTACAGCTTACCCGCTTTTGACGAAGGGCGAACCCCGAAAGCAGAACTCGGCAGCGCCATCATGAGCAACAAGCTCGTCGTGACGCGCAACAGCGTGCTGCTCTCGAAGCTTAACCCGCACATCCCGCGCATCTGGCTGGCCGACCTCCACGAAACGCGCCGGTCCGCGTGCTCCACCGAGTTCATCGTCGCCTCAACGCGCTCCGGCTTTTCCCG
This sequence comes from Chromatiaceae bacterium, assembly GCA_016714645.1. Lineage (NCBI taxonomy): Bacteria > Pseudomonadati > Pseudomonadota > Gammaproteobacteria > Chromatiales > Chromatiaceae > Chromatiaceae bacterium. The sequence continues at coordinate 24,774 of JADKCI010000005.1, forward strand.
CGAGTTCCTTTTCTCGCTCTTTACCAGCGCCGCATTCGCCACGACCTACGGCACGCTCGTCACCGGCACCACCGGCAGCCATCAGCGCATCCGCCCAGAAAGCGTGCTGGAGATGAGGACCGTCATTCCGCCGCCAAAGCTGGTCGAAGTTTTCACGACCATCGCCAAGCCGATGTTCGACCAAATCAACCGCAACATCCACCAATCCCGCACCCTCGCCACCCTGCGCGACACGCTCCTGCCGAAGCTGCTGAGCGGGGAGTTAAGCGTGGCGGGGCCTGAATCCAATCTGAAAGCCTCCGCGTGAGCGACCAGCCGTTACCCCAAGCCGAAATCCTCTTCTACCAGACAGAGGATGGCCGGACCCGCATCCCGTTCTCGTTTGGCGATGGGATGCAGTCCAGCTTCGTGAGGAATCCCGCATGATCCTGCTCGCTGATATCGAAGCCTGGGTGCGCGGCGGCGAGTCCGAGACCCTGGAATTCAAACGGACAACGAGTGAGCGCCGAGAGGCGGCGCGCACGATTTGCGCGATGCTGAATCATCTGGGCGGTCACGTAATTTTCGGGGTCGAGCCAGATGGGCGGATGACCGGCCAGATGGTTTCAGACCGGACGCTGGAGGAATCCCCTCCGGCGCGGGCGGGCGGATGACCCCGGGACGCGCGATTCGGTGGAGATGTTGCGGGGCTTCGGGCTCATGATTGGTCAGGGAATCACCGAGCGCCAGGCCCGCAACGACTTGGAAGCACTGCGAATCCTTGGTCTGGCTCAAGCAACAGGGCATGGTCGCGGTTCACGATGGAGGTTGTCATGAGGCATTTGGAGTGTCTATCAGGACCTGTCGGGGCCAATTGGGGCTCATTCGGGCCAATTAGGGCTTATTCGACCGCCAATGAGGCCCAGCCATGATCCTCAACGAATCCATCGTCGAAAACGCCGCCCTCGAATGGTTCGGGGAGCTGGGCTATGCGGTCGGGCATGGGCCACACCTCGCGCCCGGTGAACCGGCGGCGGAGCGGGCTTCGTTCGGCGATGTCATCCTGGTGGGCCGCCTGCGCGCCGCGCTCCAGCGCCTGAACCCGACCATTCCCGAGGAGGCGCGGGAGGAGGCCTTGCGCAAGGTCCTCTGGGTGGGGACGCCATCGCTCACCCAAACCAACCGCGCCTTTCACCGCCTGCTGCGGGATGGCGTTCCCGTGGAATATCCGCGCCCCGATGGCAGTATCGCTGGCGATCATGCCCGGCTGGTGGATTTTGGAGAGGTGGCCGCGAACGACTGGCTGGTGGTGAACCAGTTTAGGGTCATCGAGGGCCAGCACCACCGCCGGCCCGACATCCTTATTTTTATCAACGGCCTGCCTCTGGGGCTGATCGAACTGAAGAATCCGGTGGATGAGGACGCGACCCTCTGGAGCGCCTACGCCCAGCTGCAGACCTATAAGGCGGAGATCCCCAGCCTGCTGCACTACAACGGTTTGCTGGTGGTCAGCGACGGCGTGCAGGCGCGCATGGGTTCCGTCACCGCCAGCCAGGAATGGTTCAAGGTCTGGCGCACCATCGCTGGCGCGGGCGTCGCCCCCTCGTCGGCGCTGGAGCTGGAGGTCCTGGTGCGCGGGGTGTTCGAGCGGCAACGCCTGCTTGATCTGCTCCAGCACTTCATCGTCTTCGAAGAAGACCCGGATTCGGGCACATTGCACAAGATCATCGCCGGCTACCATCAATTCCATGCGGTGAACGCGGCGGTGGAGGAGACGGTGCGCGCCAGCGGGATGGGGACGAGCGGCAAACCGCTGAGCGATGAGCTGGGCACTTACTGGGCGGGCACCATGCCCGGCGGCCAGCCGGGGGACCGCCGCGCCGGCGTGGTCTGGCACACCCAGGGCAGTGGCAAGAGCTTGTCCATCCTCTTCTTCGCCGCGCGCCTGGTGCGGCATCCGGCGATGCAAAACCCGACCTTGGTGGTGCTGACGGATCGCAACGATCTGGATGACCAGCTTTTCGGCCAGTTCCAGCGCTGCGCGGACATCCTCGGCCAGACGCCGGTGCAGGCGGACGGACGGGAGCATTTACGGGAGCTGCTGAACCGGGCCAGCGGCGGCGTGGTCTTCACCACCATCCACAAGTTCATGCCGGCCAGGGGCGAGGCGATGCCCGCGCTGAGCGCGCGGCGGAACATCGTAGTCATCGCGGATGAGGCCCATCGCAGCCAGTATGGGTTTGGCGGCAAGGTCAATGACAGGACCGGCGAGATGTCCTACGGCTTCGCCAGCAACCTGCGCGACGCCCTGCCGAATGCCTCCTTCATCGGCTTCACGGGCACGCCCATCGAGAAGACGGACGCCAACACCCGGGCGGTCTTCGGCAATTACATCTCCATCTACGACATCCAGCGCGCCGTCGCCGACCAGGCCACGGTGCCGATCTATTACGAGAGCCGCATCTCCAAGCTGGCCCTGAACGCCGCCGAACTGCCGAGGCTCGACGCGGAGTTCGAGGACATCACCGAAGGCGAGGAGCTGACCAGGAAGGAGCAGCTCAAGACCAAGTGGGCCGCGCTGGAGGCCCTGGTGGGCGACCCGAAGCGCATCGCGCTGATCGCCGCCGATCTGGTGGCGCATTTCGAGAAGCGCCTGGAGGCCATGGACGGCAAGGCGATGATCGTCTGCATGAGCCGCCGCATCTGCGTGGACCTGTACCAGGCGCTCATCGGGCTGCGCCCCGCCTGGACCAGCGCCCCGGACGACGACCCGGACGCCGAGCAGGGCAGGGGCTGTGTGGTCAAAGTAGTGATGACCGGCAGCGCCGACGACGGCCCTGACTGGCAGCCCCACATCCGCGGCAAGGACCGGCGCCGCAAGCTAGCGAACCGCTTCAAGGACCCCAAGGACCCCTTCCGGATCGTCATCGTTCGGGACATGTGGCTCACCGGCTTCGACGCACCGTGCCTCCATACCCTCTACGTCGATAAGCCCATGCAGGGCCACGGCCTCATGCAGGCCATCGCCCGGGTCAATCGGGTCTTCCGGGACAAGCCCGGCGGGCTGGTGGTGGATTACCTGGGTCTCGCCGATCAGCTCAAGCGGGCGCTGGTGACCTATACCGAGAGCGGCGGCCAGGGCGATCCGACCTTCGATACCGCCCAGGCCATCGCGGTCATGATGGAGAAGCACGCCATCGCCCGCGACCTGATGCACGGCTGCGACTGGGACCTCTGGACAACTGGCAAACCCACCGAACGGCTCGCCCTCATCCCCGCCGGCCAGGAGCACATCCTCGCCCAGGAGGATGGCAAACAGCGTTGGGGGAAGGTGGTGACGGAGCTCTCCCGCGCCTTTGCCCTCTGCGCCGCCAGCGATGAGGCCACGGTGATCCGCGACGATGTGAGTTTCTTCCAAGCCATCCAGGCCGCCCTGACCAAGCAGGCTACCCACACCCAGAAGACCCCCGAGCAGATCGACGCCGCCATCCGCCAGCTCGTGAGCAAGGCCATCACTACCGAGGGCCAGGTGATCGATGTCTTCACCGCCGCCGGCCTGCCGCGGCCGGATATTAGCATCCTCTCCGACCAGTTCCTCGCCGAGGTGCGTGGCCTCAAGCACAAGAACGTCGCCGCCGAATTGCTGGAAAAGCTGCTCAAGGACGAACTCAAAGTCCGAGCTCGGCGCAACCTGGTGCAAAGCCAGGTCTTCAGCGAGAAGCTCAAGAAGACCCTCAACGCCTACCACAACCGCGCCATCTCGACGATGCAGGTGATCGAGGAGCTGATCCAGCTCGCCAGGGACCTCGACGCCGCCACCAAGCGCGGCGAGGAACTGGGCCTAACCGATGATGAGGTGGCCTTTTACGATGCCCTCGCCGCCAATGAATCCGCCGTCGTCGCCATGGGCGATGCCAAGCTCAAGGTCATCGCCGCCGAGCTGATCACCCAGGTGCGCAAAAGCGTGACCATCGACTGGGCCCTGCGCGAGGGTGCCCGGGCCAGGATTCGGGTGATGGTCAAACGCATCCTGAACAAGTATGGCTACCCGCCGGATTTGCAGGATGAAGCCGTCAAGACGGTGCTCGCCCAGACGGAATTGCTGTCGGCGGCTTGGGCGGCCGCCTAGACCCGATCCCCAACCATTCGCGGCAGTCGCCCGCTGGCGCCATCCGGCAGCAGCGGGGGATGTTTGATATCCTCGGGATCTCGCCCGCCAAGCGGCATCAGGAGCCGAAATTCTGTGCCCTCTCCGGCCCGTGACGTCACGGCGAGCCCGGCTCCGGGGCGCGTGACAAACCCCTGCACCATGAACCTACCGAACCCATGGCCGCGCTGCTTCGCCTTGGTCGAGAACAGCGGCTCGAACAGCCTGGCGAGCACCTCCTGGTCCATCCCGTAACCGGTGTCGACGACCCGTACCTGAGCATAGATCCCGGGAGCCAGTCGACCGACCGCGAGCGGGCTCCGATGGTCCCACTCGGCCGTCCGCGCCTCCAGGCCAAGATCTCCGCCATCCAGCATGGCCTCGCGGGCGTTGAGCACCAGATTGAGCAAGGCGGCCTGGAGGAAGGCGGCGTTGCTCCGCGCGATAATACCCATGGCGGAGCGCATGGGCCTTAGCCAGCCCCTGGATCGCCGCGCCATCGAATTAGCGGCGAGGCTACTCGCCGACACCTCATCCCCGGCCGTTCCCCTGGCCATCAATCTGGCGCCAACTTCTGTTGTCGACTAAGTAATACTACTGAAATTCAGGTGGACAATCCGGATAGTATCTGGCTGTTATTCCTACCTATCATTCACCCTAACGTGGCCGCCGCTACCGGCCGCTTGACAGCAGTCCCATTTAGCCCGTCGTCCCAAGGGTGACCCTGTGACGACGAATCTGGATAGGCTCTCAATAGCAGAGGGGGATAAGAATTGAAAAAAATGGAATTGCCACCATTGGCCTCGCAGACACCAGAACTCTGGCGACAGGCGATGACCTTCGGGGGTCGCCTGACCGGTACGGAACCCGATGTCTCCTCCTGGCGCGGACCTCGCTGGCAGCCCAGCAACCTGGCGGCGGATATTGACTATGACCTAGTCGACTATTGCCTGCGTATTCATATCAGGGGTCCGCTGGACCTGCGCTGCGCCTTCCGTCTCATGGCCATCGCCCAGGCCGTGGATGACAGCATTACCCAGGCCGTTCTGGATTTGACGGGAGTGACCCAAATCTTCGACTCCGGAGTGGCGGCTCTGATTCTGTTCGCTAAGGAACTGACTAAACGGGGCGTCTTCGGCATCCTTACTCAAGGTCTCGATCTGGATAAATCCACCCTGTCGCCCTATGCGACCGGTTCCGTCCCGTCGACCTTACGCCGGGTGTTCGTTTGGTCACCCCCGGCTATTCTCGACCTGGACCCCCTGGTCATGCCCATCGAAGTGCAGGGCATATCCATCGGCAATCCCGCAACCGGGCCCAGCCCCAAGGTTGGCGGATGGACTCATTCGCAGCCTCATGATGCCTAAGTGTCAATGGCCACCAGAACTGACCCACGAGTGGCCAACAATTTTGACCCGCCCCAGGATCAGGGAATATCGGTCAGAGAGCGCGATGTCCTGAACCTGATTATCGCGGGCAAGGCCAACAAAGTCATTGCCTGGGATCTGGGCACCAGTGTGCGCACCATCGAAACCCACCGCGCCAATCTGATGCGTAAACTCCAGGCCCTTGGTAGCGGACAGACGGCAAAGGCTGGCGGGGCATGGTCACCCATAATCCCCGGGGTGGCGCGGGGGTCGAAATAGAGAACAGCTATTGGCCCAGATTACTCGGCTGGAAGGAGGAACATTCAGGGTGATGAATAGAACGAGTCAATATCCCAGCCCGGATTGCGCGCGGCGCTGCCGGCCATCGCGCCATCCAGGCCTGTTCGGCACCCGCGGTGGCGCCGCCGCGCGAGCCGGACCTGGAGCGCGACCTCTAAACGCCTGATTGAGTCGGTGGGTGGCACCCTTGGCGCCGTCAGTCAACCCGGTCGGGGAACGACCTTTGGGTTCGAACTCATCTTATCCCGGGCCCTGACCCCGCATCGGACCCCCGAGAGTGTTTAGAGGAAAGCAGTAGCATGAGATCACCCGCCAGCATCCTGATAGTGGACGACGATCCCACCGCCATCATGATTCTCAAGAACGCCCTGGAGGGTCTGGGCGAGATGCATACCGCCCATGGCGGCGTCGAGGCCTTGGCGATAGTGGAGAAGGGCGGCGTCGATCTGGTGTTGCTGGACGCCCTTATGCCTAACCTGGACGGCTTTACCACCTGCGGCATGCTGCAGAAGGAGCATCCGGAATTACCCGTCATCTTCGTGACCGTCGTCAGCGACTATGCCAGCGAGGTCCGGGCTCTGGATGCCGGCGCCGTGGATTTCATCAGCAAGCCCATCAGCCCCCCCCTGGTCCGGGCCCGGGTCATGACCCATCTCAAGCTGAAGGCCCAAAACGACCTGCTCCGTTCCCTGAGCAGCCAGGACCCCCTCACCGGCATCGCCAATCGGCGCGCCCTGGACGAGCGGTTAACCATGGAATGGCGGCGGGCTCTGCGCGATGACCAGCCCCTGTCCCTGCTCATGATCGATATCGATCATTTCAAGGCCTACAACGATTACTTTGGCCATGCCCAGGGGGATAAGTGCCTGCGCAAGGTAGCCCAGGGCATCTCCACCACCCTCACCCGTGGCGGTGACTTTGTCGCCCGATATGGCGGCGAGGAATTCGCCGCCCTGCTGGCCAGCACCAAGCAGGAGGAAGCGGCCGTCCTGGCGGAGAAGATCCGTGCCAACCTGCGGAATCTGGCCATCCCCCATGCCCCCGCCAGCGGTCGGCCCTTTGTCTCCCTCAGCATCGGCATCGCCACCAGTCAATCCTTCTCCCGGGCCCAGCTCAAATTGGGCTCCCTGCCGCAACTGGGCAAGGAATTCGGCTTGAATCTGGCCAGGGACCTGTTCGAGCGGGCGGATCATGCCCTCTATGTCGCCAAGGCCGCGGGACGTGATCGCGTCTGTTCAGCGGAGGCATGAACCCCGGGGGGTGGGGTTGGTTGGCACTCCCCTACCGCCCGGATGGCGGTCTCCGATAATGTCGCAACTCCTTGTGTTTATTTATAAACGCGTCGTCAATAGCAAACATCTTGTCAAATTTGACATCCTTGGGTTTTCGGAATAAAAAGGAATTTTGAGCAGGTTCGGTGCCTGCCCGGCCAGACCTCCAAGCCCCGCATCAGGGACAGAACCCATGGAAAAGCCACCCGCCGCCCCGGGCCAGCCACTCGACCCGGCCTCGCCAGCCGCCATGGTCCCGTCCACGCTGGAACTCCACCCTTGGCGCCGTCACCGGCGGAGGCCTCGATGGCCTCGCCAGCCGAGGCGCCCGTGGTACCGGAGTCGCCGCGGCCGCCAGATTCTCCGGAGTCGGCGAAGCCCTTCCCGCGCCAGCCCTTCCCCATTGCATAGCGGCCTCCGTCCGGTTCCCGCCAGGCACCCGACCGAGGAGCCTGACCAGAGCGCCCTGTACAAGGTGCTGATCCTGCTGTGCACCCATACGGGGCATGACTTCTCCCTCTACAAAAAGCCCTCGCTTTATCGGCGCATCGAACGGCGCATGGCCCTTGTCGAAGTTCGAGCAGATGCTGTTACGGCGCTTCTCGCCCGCGGCGGTGCTTGCCCATCCCCAGGGCGACATCCTCTCCATCAGTGGCCGTACCGGCAAGTATCTGGAGCCCCCCAGCGGCCAGCTCAACTGGAACATCTTTGCCATGGCCCGGGAGGAATTGACGCGGCTGCGCGCCGGGGACGCCGCGGTTGTCCCCTCCCCGAAAAGGCCAGGCCACTATCATTCCGCGGACCCTTAGACGCTAACAACCATGAAAAACAGTAAGGATGCGTCGGCGGCGGCTCCGGTGACGCCGACGGGGAGCTCTGTGCTGCGGGGTCTGGCCGAGGCGGAACTGGAGCGGCAGGAGGCATCCGGGTCCCGGGAGACCGAGCCCTGGGTCGCGGGCCAGGCTCAGCGGCTCGTCCATGAGTTGCAAGTCCATCAGATCGAGCTGGAGATGCAGAACCAGGCCCTGTGCGAGACGCGCCAGGAACTGGAAGCGAGTCTGAAAAACGCCGCCGATTTCTTCGAAATGGGACCCATCGGCTATGGTTCCCTCACCGACACGGGCTCCATCCTGGCGATCAACCTGGTCGGCGCGGACCTGCTCGGTTATCCCCGTGACGAACTGATCGACAAACGCCTTGGTATCTTTGTCGCCCCGCGGGACCGGGTAGTCTTCAGCGCCTTTATCGACCGGCTGTTCGGGGCGGGGGCCCGGCAGATGTGCCAGGTGTTTCTGGCCACCGATGATAACCCGCCGCGCCGGTTGCAACTGGAAGGCACGCCCTCCGCCGCCAGCCCTGATCGCCGGTGCCTGATCGCCATGCTGGACATTACCGAACGGGAGCAACGCTACCGGGCGCGCACCACGAGCCTGCGGGAAAAGGCCGAGCTTTTCATCCTCAGCATGGAGAGTCGCGAGCTTGTTAAATTGTTGGTCGAGCCCGCGACGGGGCGACTCCTGGAGGCGTCTCCGGCGGCGGCGAACTTATATGGCTATCCCCGGGAGCAACTGCGCCAGATGCACCTCTGGGAGATTCATACCCTGAGTCGCGAGGAGTGCCTGGAGAAGCTGGCCATAGCGGCGCACAGTCGGATGCTGCCGGCACCGCTGGCCAGCCGGCACCGCCTGCGTAATGGCGAAGAAATCGAGGTCGAGGTCTATTGGGAACTGCTGAGTCGCCCGGGTCACCCCCTCATCCTGGCCACGCTGTTCGACGTGACTCAAGCCAGGCGGGATCAGCAAGCCCTGGCGACGAGCGAGGCCCGCTTGCAACGGGTCCTGGAGGGAACCCGGCAGAGCTATTGGGAACTGAATTGCGCGACGAACCAGCTCTGGACCAGCCCGCATGGGGCGCCCCTTCTGGGCCTCCCGGTGGGCGAGGTGACCCTGGATGTGCAGCACTGGTTGCAGCTCGTGCATCCCGAGGATCGCCCGGGCTTGGTCGCGGCGATGGATGCGCGTTTCGCGGGTCAGGCCACCCCGGACGCCTACGAGTATCGGTTACAAGCCGAAGATGGCGCCTGGCGCTGGATTCTGTCGCGGGGGGGCGTCGCCGAATACGATGCCCAGGGCAAGCCCCTCCTGTTCGTCGGGACCGACGACGACATCACGGCGCGCAAGCAATTCGAGGAGAACCTGCGACATAGCGAGGAAAAATTCCGGGGCCTGGTCGAGACCATCAGCGCTTGCATCTGGGAAACCGATCGCCAGGGGCGCTTCACCTATCTCAGTCCCCAATTCGAGGCGCTGACGGGCCATCCGCCGGCGGACTTTCTGGGCAGGAAACCCGAGGAACTCCTCCCGCAAGCGGCAAGACGGGAGGCCTCACGGCGGAACCTGAATTACCTGGTTAGCCAAAAGCCTTTTTCTGGGTTGCAATGTCCTTTGCCGCATCGCGACGGCCGCCCGCGGGTCGCCGGCGTCAGTGGCACCCCCTTTTTTGGCGCCCAGGGCGAATTCCTGGGCATGCGGGGTATCGCGGGTGACATCACGGACCGCCTGCGTCGGGAGGCGGAGTTGGCGGAGGTCCGGGCCGTCGCCGCCCGGCACACGAGCGAATCGCGCCTCGGCGCCCTCGTCCAGCAAGGCCTGGCCGGAGTGGTCGAAATCGATCAGCAAACCCGGTTGGTGGATGTCAATAGCCGCTTTTGCACCCTCCTGGGTTATAGCCGCGAGGAACTTCTCGGCCAGCATTGGTCGGACATCATCCTCCCCGGGGATGACGCCGAGGACCCACGGTGGCTAGATGACCTGCTCGATCAACGGCAAGCCGGCACGGTCGAGGCACGTTGCCATCGCCAGAACCGGGAATGGGTGTGGATGAACCTGGCCGCGGCGCCCATTGCCGACCCGGAGGCGGGGCAGCCGGCGGGCGCCATCATCCTGGTCATGGATATCACCGAACGCAAACAGGCGGAGACCCTGCTGCGCCAGAGCGAAGCGGCGGCCCGGCGGAGGCTGGCCGAAATCGAGGCCTTTTACGATAGCGCCCCGGTGGGACTCTGCGCCCTGGATAGCGAGCTGCGCTTCTTGCGCATCAACGCCCAGATGGCGGAGTTGTATGGCCCCGCGATCGGGGCCTACCCCGGCCGTACCCTCCGCGAGGTGCTCCCCGACTTTGCCGCCCAGGTCGAACCCCTGCTCCGCTCCGTCCTGACCACGGGCAAAGCCGTCCGCAACTATGAATCGACCGGTCAGACCCCCGATCAACCCGGGGTCACGCGGACCTGGCAAACGCATTTTTTTCCCCTGAAAAGCCTCCATGAGCGGGTCATTGGCATCAGCATCGTCATGGAGGACATTACCGCGCGCCGGCTGGCCGACCGGAATCTGCGCGACAGTGAACGGCGTTGTCGTAAACTCAGCGCCGATCTGGAGCGCAAGGTAGTGGCGCGCACCGCCGAGGCCAACGCGGCCAACGCGGCCAAGAGCGAGTTCCTGGCCCACATGAGCCATGAGATCCGCACGCCGCTGAATGCGGTGCTGGGCCTGGCCCAACTCCTGGGGCGCGAGCCCCTGGGGGACGGCCAGCGCCGCATGGTCGAGCGCATCGAGGAGGCCGGCGAGAACCTGCTTGGCATCATCGATGAAATCCTCGACCTGTCGAGGATCGAGGCCGGCCGGATGCGGATCGAACTTGGCCATCTCGACCTGGCGGACCACCTGGCCAAGATCGAGGGCCTCATGAGCATCACCGCCCGGGACAAGGGGCTGACACTCCGCGTGATTACGCCATCGAAGCCCTTGGGCATCCTGGTGGGGGATGGGCTGCGCCTGAAGCAGGTCCTGGTCAATTTGCTGTGCAATGCCATCAAATTCACCCATCGGGGCGAGGTGTCCCTCCTGGTCCACCCCGTGGCGGTGTCCGATACGGCCATCCGGCTGATCTTCGAGGTCCGGGATACGGGGATCGGCATCGACCCCGAGGCCTTACAAGGGCTCTTTACCCCCTTCACCCAGGCTACTCACGGCACGACTCGCCTCTACGGAGGCACGGGCCTGGGGCTGGCCATCAGTAAGCACCTGGTGGAACTGATGGGCGGCACGATCGGCGTTGCCAGCCTGCCGGGCCGGGGTAGCACCTTCTGGTTTGAACTCCCTTTTGCCAGGGCCGATAACGGGGAGTCGGACCTGGAGCCTGGGCGGGAGATCGAGGCCACCGCCGTTCCGCGCCTGACCGATCGGCATTTCCTGGTCGTGGACGACAGCGAAATCAACCGCGAGGTGGTGAGGCAGGCCCTGGAGCTTGAGGGTGCCCGGGTCCGCCTGGCGGTGGATGGCCAGGAGGCCCTGGAGATTTTGCAGCGCGAGCCCAGTGCCTATGACGCCGTGTTGATGGATGTCCAGATGCCGGTCATGGATGGGCTGAGCGCCACGCGGTTGATCCGGCGGGAACTGGCCCTGACCGAACTCCCCATCATTGCCCTGACCGCCGGGGCCCTACCCTGGCAGCAGGAAGAAGCCCGGCGGGCCGGGTGCAATGACGTCCTGACCAAGCCGTTCAAACTGAAGGGGATGGTGGCGCTGTTGTGGCAATGGGTCCAGACCCGGCCCTCGACCACCGACCCCGCAGCCCCGGCACCCCGCCTGCCGGAACCCGGTATCCTGCCGCCGCTGGCCCCCGGTATGGGGGGTGCCTTTCCGTCCATTGCCGGCATCGATAGCGACCAGGCCGCCGAGACCTTGTGCGGGAATCGGGCCATGTTCCTGAAACTCCTGGGGCAATTCGCCACCAGTTACGGCAGCCTGGTCGCCGAGGTACGGGGAGACCTGGAGCGGGGCGAGCGGGATAGCGCCGCCCGGCGGCTGCACAACCTGCGCGGCAACGCCGGCAGTCTCGGCGCCATGGACCTGATGGGAGCGGCTAGACTGATGGAGGAGGCCATCGACCGGGGCGAAACCGACCTCGATGCTGGGCTGGCGGATTTGGATGACCGGCTCGCGACCTTGATCGCGGCCCTGGCGCCCTGGCGGGAGCAGGCTCCGGCCGAAGGCGGAGCCGCTCTTCAGACCCCTGATAACTCTGGCGGGAGATAGCCGATGGACGCGGAACCCACCGTTTTTGTCATCGACGACGATGATAACCAACGGCAAATGCTGCGCTGGCTCTTCGAGTCGGTCCAGCTCAAGGTCAGGGACTTTAGCTCCGCCAGGGCCTATCTGGAGGAATTGGACATCAAGGCCCCGGGCTGCGCCATCCTGGATTTGCGCATGCCGGAGATGGATGGCCTGGAGTTGTTGCATGCCCTGCGGGCGCACCGCTCGGCCATGCCGGTGATCATGCTCAGCGCCTATGGCGAAATCCCCACGGCGGTCAAAAGCATGCAGTTAGGCGCCGTGGATTTCCTGGAGAAGCCCGTCAATCATCAGTACCTCCTGGAGCGGGTGCGCAAGGCCCTGGCGGTGGATCAGCGCTATCGGGAGGAATATGGCGACCTGGAGGAAATGACCACCCGCCTGGAGACCCTCACCCCGCGCGAGCGGGAGGTTTTGCAGCATATCGTCCAGGGTAAGGCCAACAAGGCCATCGCCTGGGAACTCGGCAACAGCGTCCGCACGATCGAAACCCATCGCGCCAATCTGATGAAAAAGCTGCAGATCAAATCCGTCGCCGAACTGGTGCGGCTCACCACCCTGCCGCGGTGAGGTTAGCCCAATCCAACCCCATCTATATACCCAACAACTTTGAGTTTTCGGTTTCCCGGGCCGGGTGGCGTCCGGCGGGGGACGCCGTGAATACATCCCTGTAGGCTTGGCGACAGCATCCCTGCTGTCGACACCCCCGCCCGCCGCCACCCGACCCTCCCGCTCGCCGCCGAAGCGTGATCAGCGCTGGGTATAACTTCAGACTGAAAATTTGATGGCCAGATTCCCGAGATCGAGAACGGCTCGAGCCCGGAGCAGTACGTCCAGACCTAAGATGCCATTCATTTTGAGCCCAAAGTTCAAGTCGCCAAATTCCGCTTCCAGGGATGCGGTTTCGTATCCGTGCAGGGCGATCGCGTCGACCTGTCTGGAAAACACATACTCCACCCCACCCACTCCCCGTATCCGGCGGATGATGTCGGTGGGCTCCGGATGAATGCCCAGCGGGGCGACGGCATCGATGGAGAGCAGCGTCGTGGACGAACCGGTATCCACCAAAATATCGTCAATCTCCAACCGGGCACCGCGATAGGCTAAGGTGAGTGACGAAAACAGCAGGGATTCGCGCAGTACAAGCTTCATGCGCCTGCCCTGACACCCATCCAGCGCCGCTCTTCAAGCCGCAAATCCTGGCGGCTGGTATGCACGAAAATGAACTCACGCGCGGGATATGTTCGATGAAGACGCCGGTAGGCCGCGAATGCCGCGGCGCCATCGGGACATTTTTCGACCACCGTCACATCATCGCCCACGAATACGTCGCCCTCCTCATGGAACCGGATCGCCTCGACGATCAGCCACTCGTTGGGATACTCGGTCCGAACCTCTCCCCATTTCATGGATACCTCCTGGCGCTTTGGGTAGTGCCCCAATCAGCAGGATGATGACGAAGCTTATAGATATTAATCAGCATTTTAGAAAATTCTATCCTGCTGATCGGGGCACTACCGTATGGGTGGCTGGCACGCCGGGCGGTTGAGGTGACTGGCTCCTCTGCCCGGAGCGGTGTTGGGGATGATGCGCAGGTTCTGGCGGTCAGGAGACGGTCTTGATGATCCGCGCCACGACCCATTCGCTGGCTCTGTCTTGCAAAATGCCGAAAGCCGGCGCTGGCGCTGGCGCTGGCGCTGGCGCTGGCGAGAGGATGGCAATCCAGCCGGCCGAGTCAAATCCGTCGCCGATCCGGTTTGCCTCGCCACCCTGCAGCGGTGAGGACGGGGAAGTCGGACCTGCAAACCAACTTGTGGTTAGAGGGATCGATCAGGAAAATGCCCTTGGTTCACACCAAGAGCTTGTATTGAGTGGCGGAGAGGGTGTCCTCTGAGAACTTGTCTTCATCATTCCGAATGCTCCTTAAATTTCTTCCACATCAGTAGTTTATAGTCCTTGCCCTGCCGCACCAATCCGCTATAATCTTCACCAAGTGGTAGCTTGAATGGTAGCTTGGTTTAGGGGGCAGATATGGCGGCAAAGCAACTCAACTCGCGTAAGGTGGATACCATCGGCCCCGGGCGGCATCCGGATGGCGATGGGCTGTACCTGGTGGTCACGGCTAGTCTATCGCGATCCTGGCAGGCACGTTACACATTCGCCGGGCGCCGGCAGTGGATGGGGCTGGGACTGGCCAAGGGGTCAAATCTGGCCCAGGCCCGCAAGGATAATGAGAAGTGGCAAGACTTGGCCCGCCAAGGCCAGGACCCGAAGGCGGCCCGGGAAGCGGAGCGGCTGGCGGTGCAATCGGTCCCCTCCTTCACATCCTGCGCCGCCGCGTTCATCCGGGCGCATCGGCGGGGCTGGCGTAATCGTAAACACGGGCGCCAATGGGTTGCCTCCCTCAAGACCTATGCCCGCCCGATCATCGGCACCAAGCCCATTGACCAGATCGGCACCGAGGATGTGCTGAAAATCCTCTCTCCGGTCTGGTTGACCCGCAACGAGACCGCCAGTCGGGTACGGGGGCGCCTGGAAAACATCCTCGACTACGCCGCCGCCCGCAAGTGGCGTGATCCGCTGAACCCGGCCCGCTGGCGCGGCCACCTGGACAAGCTGCTACCGAAACCGGCCAAGGTGCAAAGCGGTGACCATCACCCAGCCATGCCCTATACCGATGTGCCCGCCTTCATGCGGCGCCTATGTGGCCATCCCTCCATCTCCTCATCCGCCCTGCAACTCCTGATACTTACCGCCAGCCGGACCAATGAGGTCCTGGGGGCGCAGTGGTCCGAGATCGACTTGGCAAACCGGGTGTGGACCATCCCCGGTGGGCGGCTGGGGCGCATGAAGGGCGGGCGGGAGCATCGGATACCCCTGGTGCCGCAAGCGGTCGCGCTCCTGGAGGCCCTGCCGCGTGTCGTGGGCACTCCCTTCGTGTTTCCGGGCGCCAAAGCGGGCAGGCCCTTGTCGAACATGAGCCTCCTGCAATTGATGCGGGGCTTGGGGCACGGCGTCGGCGGGTCGCTGTCCTCCGCCGTGCCGCATGGGTTCCGTAGCTCTTTCCGCGATTGGAGCGGGGAGGTGTCCAGTTTCCCCCGCGATGTGTGCGAAATGGCCCTGGCCCATGCCATCGAAAACAAGGTCGAGGCCGCGTATCGGCGGGGTGACCTGTTTGAGAAGCGGCGCCTGTTGATGGAGGCATGGGCGAATTACTGCCTGACCGCTGGCGCCGAGGTGGTGTCCCTGGATGCGCGTAGAGCGGCATGAGCGACGACGCCAAGATCATCGGCCTGACGGAGTTCATCCGCCTGTTCACCCTCCCCGGCGAGCCCGAGGAGCCGGTGACGCTGGAGGGGAAGACCGGGGACGCGGCACTCGACAGGGAAGTCCCCTCGGGCGAGATGATGACCTGGAGCCCCCGACATCCGCCCCGGCCCCTGCTCCAGATCGTGCCCGGTATCAACCCGCCACCCATCAAGGAGGTGGAGGTACGGACGGAATGGGAACTGCCGCGCGCCGAGGAGGGGGAGGTACAGACGGCATGGGACCGGGCGCAAGGGCGGTGCGTATTTGTCTCCCACTACAGCGAGGAGAAGCTGGAGCCTGAGTTTATGGTGGACGAGCTCGGGGTGCGATCCCTGTTGCCGGACGTAACGGAGATGGCGGCCCTGCACCTGTCGGCGGAGGAGAAGCTGGGCATTCTGGAGGAGGTCCAAGCGGTCAATCTCACCTGGCCAGTGAGCATGAACGAGGTGCGGGCCTGGGCGGAGCGGATGGATTACGAGATGGCTGGGCAGGACGAAACAAGTGGCGGTAGCGAGAAGAAAAAGCCCGGACCACGGCAGAAACCGGAAATGGCGGCGGCGGTTGATAGAGCCTTGAACGCGATCATCACTGACAGAAAACCCAAGAAAGTAGCAGCATTGGAAGCGGCTGAGGTTTACGGAGTAAATCCAGAGTCGGTGCTGCGCACGGTACGACGACGAAGTAACGACTCATGAAGATCACAACCGCCTCAGGGCGGTTTTTTTATGCCTGGATCATGGGGGGGAGGACAATTATCGCGGTTTAATTGTCCGCTGAATTGTCCTAACGTGCCGGGTGACAAGGATATTTTTTCTGCCTAGCCTATCGCAATGGTTCCGCACAGGGCGGAATCGTCACACTGGGATTTGGCAGCATGGCAACAGTTATATTGAGGCGAGATGAGGTAGAGCGGCGCACCGGGCTGTCTCGGTCGGCCATCTACGGAAAACTTAAACAAAACCCGAATAAGCCCCATGAATTCGACCCGACCTTTCCTCGGCCCGTAAAACTTGGATCGCAGGCTGTCGGATGGGTCGAGTCAGAAATTGAGGATTGGATTACCGCGCAGATAGCCAAAACCCGCAAGGCGGCGTAGGGGCGGACATGCGTTATTCAACAAACACTGCTGATGAACTCCCCTATCTCGCCCGCGACAAGTGGCGCGTAATCCTTCCCGCCCTGGGCATCGCCTCTGAATTTCTCAAAAACCGCCATGGTCCCTGCCCGGGCTGCGGGGGGCGGGACCGCTACCGGTGGGACGATAAGGCGGGTCGCGGCACCTTCGTTTGCGGCGGCGGGGGAGACACCCTGACCGGCGACGGTTTCGACTTGCTTGCCCACGTTTTCGGCTGGAGCAAGCCCGAAACCTTCCGCGCCGTGGCAGAAATCCTGGGAGTGGCGGGCGATGCACAGCCGCCTGCCAGGAAGCCCCTAGCATCCCATCGTCCGCCGCCCGCTCCCGCTCCACAACGGGATACAGGGGCCTACGCCCGCGCCCTGTGGGGCCGGGTGAACAGGGAGGGGGCCATCGTCGCGGCGCATCCCTACGCCATCGCCAAGCGGCTTGGCGGGGCCTTTGGAGCCGGTCGGACCCGCGCCTCGGGCCGGCTGATCGGGCAAGGCGCTGACTGCATCATCGTCCCCGTGCGTAATCCCGATGGGGTTCTGGTGGCGGTGGAGTGCTTGAGCGAGAACCGGGACGCCAACGGCAAGTTTCTCCGGCAGTCGTTCGGGCCGAAGTCCGGTGGCTGGCTGGTGCTGGGCAACGATCTTGATCCGAACCTGCCCCGCTACGTCGTGGAAGGGTGGGCGACGGGGGCCAAGATGTTGGAGCACATGGGCGGGAATTGCGCTGTCTACGTCGCATTTGGGGCCGGACGATTGCGGGCGGTAGCTGAGGAAGTCGAACACCGCTGGCCAGGGAGTGAGGTGATTGTCTGCCGGGAGGCCGCCCATGCCTAAAATCGTCACATTTCCGCACGGCCTCTGGGGCAACGATGCTGCCGACTGGCCAGGCACGGGACAGGAATGGGCTGAGGCCATGCACCGGGCTGAGGAGCAGGCAAACACGGGGCCGGACCCCGCGCCAGCCGAGGAGGAACCACCCAAGACCCGGTATCACCTGATGACCCCGGATGAACTGGGGGCCCTGCCTCGGGCCGGTTATCGTATCAAGGACGTGCTACCCGCCAATGGGGTAGGCGGATTGTATGGAGCGCCGAAGTCGGGGAAAACGTTTCTGACACTGGACTGCGCCGCCGCCATCACCGAGGGCCGGGACTGGTTCGGCTACCGCACGCGCCCGGCGCCCGTGGTCTATGTCGGGCTGGAGGGCGAGGCCGGCCTAGCCCAGCGCTGGGAGGCGTATGACCGCATCAAGGGCCAGACCCGCCAGGCAGAACTGCGCTTTATCACCGCGCCGTGGTCCATCCTGGCATCGGGGGACCTGGTGGCGCTGGCGGACGCCATTCGGGGGGCCGGCTGCGTGGACGGGGTGACAATTATTGACACCCTGAACGCCGCATCTCCGGGGGCCGATGAAAACGCCAGTGCGGATATGAGCCGGATCATTGGCGGCGCCAAACGGTTGCAGCGGGAAGTGGGGGGGCTGGTCCTGCTGATTCATCACTCTGGCAAAGATGCGAGTCGAGGGCTGCGGGGCCATTCCAGCTTGACCGGCGCCGTGGACGTGATTATCGAAGTCTCTCGCGATGAATCGGGGGACCGGCGCCACTGGCGGGTGGAGCGGGGCAAGGACATCCCGGAATCCGACCCGATTCCCTTCGCCCTATCCGTGGTTGAACTGGGAGCGGATGAGGACGGGGATATGTTGACCTCCTGCGTGGTGCAGCCTCGGGAGCGCACCGAGGACGAGGTGAAGCGCACCAAACCGCCATCGGGGGGCAATATGCGCATCGCCCTTGACGCTATCAGCGTGGCCCTCAAGGCGTCCCATGACTACGCGCAGGAAGGCGCCCCGGACTCGCGGCCCTGCGTGACCTGGGAGCAGGCCATGGAGGCCGCCGCCGCCCGCATGACCACCGACGACAAGCACCGTCGCCAACGGGCACAGGAAGCGATTACCAGCCTGGTTGCGAAGGGGCATCTCTCCTACCAGAACGGTTGGATGTGGCTGCCATGACGACACCCCTTCCCCCCCGTTCCCGCTTTTCCCGGTTTCCCGGACCCTATAAAAAGGGTCCGGGAAAACCGGGAAGTGAGGAAGTGTCCCGGAATTCCCGGAAAAACGGAAAAACGGGAAAACCGGGAAAGCTACCCCTTACCCATCTTGCCCTGGCTGGAGGACCTTCCTCTGTGGCAGGAACAAAGACGCCTGCCAGGGAGGCAGACAAGGACCCCCTCAAGGTTTGCCCCCAGTGTGAGTGCGCCCATGCGCCCGCGCCTGCCTGCCCCGAGTGCAGTTTCGAGTACCCCGTCCAACCGCGCGAGATCGCGCAAGTGGACGGGACCTTGGTTGAGGTCCGTCCTGACGACCGACGGTTACAGGCTAAGCGCGAACAGGCCGCCTGCCGGACCCTTGATGACCTGAAAGCCCTCGCCGCCGCTCGTGGCTATCGCGCCGCATGGGCCGAAAAGGTTTGGGCCGCCCGGTCCTCGCGCCCGCGTCTGCATCGAGGGTGGCGAGCCGCGTAACCTTTCAAAACACCCCGCCCGGCACCGCGACAGGTCGCGGCGGGCGCATTTAACCAACGGAGACAGTTGACGATGGACATAAACAACAACGACCAAGCCCATGCCGTGCGGGGCCTGTGGTGCGCGCTGCAACGCACGTCGGAACACGGCTTGGTCCCAAAAGCCGTGCCTGCCGCCCGTCTGGCCGACATCGTCCGACAGGGCGGGGCTGCGGGGTGGCAAATCGAGGATTTACTGATCGACCTGGGAGCGCCGTGGGAGATCAGCGCACGCTGGCCGGAGATGGCGCGGCTGGCCGAAGCTCCGGTTCAGTGTCTTCGTTGGCGCCCGTCGGGACGCAGCAACAGGGCATCGGGCGTTGACGGCTTGACCCTGGCCGACCTGGCGGGGTTCGTGATCCGGCTCGAAAGCTGGGGCCTGCCCGTTGACCCTACCGAGTTGGTAGCCGCGATCTTGCCGACGGTCAAGACGAAGAAGCTGCTGACGGATCGCGAGTTGCGGGCCTACTGGTGGACATCGGAACGCCACCGGCTGCGCGACCTGCTCCGCTTCGCCGCGCCGATCCCGGAGAAGGATCGTGGAGTTCTGACCCTCCCATCCGGCTATCGCGCCGCCGCCCATGCCGACGGGCTGGTAATTGCCGGTCCGAAGTTCGGCAAACGACGCTGGGCGGATGCCCTGCTTTCCCTGGATGTTGACAACGCAACAGCGGCAACGGCCGCCAGCACGGGGATCTAACGAAATGGCATCGAACACCGAGATCGACATTGCAGTCGAGAAGCCCGACATGTCATAAGAAATTCTAATCTTGCCATATAATTTGTTTATTAAAAGCTAACTCCACTTAACAAAACTAAGTAGATTTTCTATGATCTACTCGAGTGCTTGACGCCATCGACCGGGAGCAGGTGTTGCGGGCCTTTCAGGAACTGCCGCCGGGGATGGGGATTACCACGCTGGCCCTGGCCTGGCTCTCCCGACTGCCACCGGGGCGAGGCCGCTAGTACCCCGCCACCAGTGGCCCTAAGAGGCCCGTAGGCGCGTCCATCCGGCTGGCCACACGAACGGCAAAGCCAAAGCCCAGGGCATAGCCTAACGCCCAGTTGCGTCCTAGTTCGTTGCCTTGCGTCGATTGGGGCAGGGGCCGATTGGAATCGGCGGGACCCTTCCGCCTTGGCGGCACTTTCCGCACACGATCCAGGGCCAGCGCTGCGGCGCTCTGGTGCGTCTGCCTGGCCCGATCCCGGTCTGCCGGTGCTTGATGGGGCTCGCCAACTCGCGGTGGCAGGTTTCGCGTTGCCCCTGGCCGTTACGCGCCGTATTCTGGCGTACACTGCGGCGGAGCCAGGTAATCCCCGGCTGTGCCGATCTGCCAACCAGCCCACGGGTTATCGTCATGACGGAACCAGACAACCGACCCGGCCAGGACCAGATGGGCCAGGACCAGCAGGACGCCGAACGCTCCCTGCTGGCCGACCTGCTGGAGCGTTCGCGGCTGTATCGCACCAGCAAGGACTACCTGGACCTGCTGAAGTTCGTCTCCCGGCTGCGCAACTTCGCGCCCTTCAACGCGATGCTGTTGCAGATTCAGCGGCCTGGGCTGACCTACGCGGCATCGGAATACGATTGGCGGACCCGTTTCAACCGCACCGTCAAGGAGGACGCCCGCCCCTTGCTGATCCTCTGGCCCTTTGGTCCGGTGGCCTTCGTCTACGACGTGCTGGACACCGAAGGGGACAAGGTGCCGGAGGACGCGGCCCAGACCTTCCACGCGACCGGCCCCATGGACGAGGCGGCCTTGACGAAGGCGACCGCAGGGCTCGAAAAAATCGGCATCGCTGTCGAGCAGGTTGACCAGGGGGACGGCTGGGCTGGGGAGATCGAGGCGGTCCGCCGCTCGAAGGACAAGAAGGTGCGCCCGGACTACCGGGTGCGGATCAACCAGAACCACGACGCCACCGTGCGGTTCGTCACCCTGGTGCATGAGTTGGGACACCTGTTCCTGGGGCACTTGGGGTCGGACAAGCATCTGAGCATCGACCAGCGCCCCAGGCCCGGCCACGCGGAAGCCGAGCTTGAGGCGGAGTCTCTGGCCTATCTGGTCTGCAAGCGCCGGGGTATCACGTCCAAGTCCGAAAGCTACCTTGCCGATTACGCGAAGGCGAACACCACGGTTGAGGGCCTGGACTTCTACCAACTGACCAAGGCGGCGGGCCAGGTAGAAACGGCGCTCGGGATCGCGGCCCATACCCTATTCGAGCCCAAGGACGAGCGTAACGCTCGCCCGGCGAACTCCCCCCTCTGAAACCAGACCATCGGAACCCACCTCATGCCGGAACTGTTCTTCAAGGGCAAGGAGTTCGTCTTTAATCATCACCTGGCGGTGCCCTTCCGCCCCCTGATCCCGGACCCCAATCGCTCCGTCGGCGAATCGGGCGAGCAGGGGCGCCTGGACGGCAACCTGATCGTCCACGGCGACAATCTGCACGCCCTCAAGGCGCTCCTGCCCCTCTATGCCGGCAAGGTGGACTGCATCTTCATCGACCCGCCCTACAACACCGGCAACGAGGGCTGGTGCTATAACGACAATGTGAACAGTCCGATGATGCGGGACTGGCTGAACAGCAACCCAGTGGGCATTGAGGACGGGCTGAGGCACGACAAGTGGCTGGCGATGATGTGGCCGCGGTTGCGGTTATTGCATGAGCTATTGTCGGAGAAGGGAAGTTTTTGGATGACATTAGACGACAACGAGGTGCATCGGGCTCGTTCGATGCTGGATGAGGTCTTCGGCGCAGAGAATTTCGTTGCGACATGCATTTGGCGCAAGAACTACGCTCCCAAGAGCAGCGCACGGCATTTTTCAGAAGATCACGATTATCTCATCGTCTACGCCAAGGACGCGGCAACGTGGACACCGAACCTTTTGGCCCGTACTGAGGAGCAAAACGCTGCCTATCGGGATACGGGCGACCCGCGTGGGCTGTGGCGACCAAATAACCTTGCCGCCCGAAATTACTACAGCAAAGGCACCTATTCCATCAATTGTCCAGGAGGTCGGACAATTCCTGGACCGCCATCTGGCTCATATTGGCGTGTCAGTGAAGACAAGCTTTGGGCGCTGCATCGGGACAACCGAATATGGTGGGGTGAAGATGGAAATAATGTACCCGCTCCCAAGATTTATCTGTCAGAAGTGAAGCAAGGTCGGGTGCCTCAGACGTTTTGGGATTGGACCGAAGTCGGTCATACGCAAGACGCCAAGAAGGCGTTGATCGCGATGCTGAGTTTCAACGCCTCTGAGGATGTGTTCGTCACCCCAAAGCCAGTTCCACTGATCGATCGGGTGCTGGCTCTGGCAGCAAATATGGACTCGGTTGTACTTGACTCCTTCGCTGGCGCTGGCACAACCGGCCATGCAGTCTTGAACGCGAACGCCAAGGACGGCGGCAACCGCCGCTTCATCCTGGTGGAATGCGAGGACTACGCCGACACCCTGACCGCCGAGCGGGTGCGCCGGGTGATCAAGGGTTATACCTTCCGGGGCACCCAGCGGGAGGAACTGCACCGGGAGCCGCTGACCTTCACCAGCCTCAAGAAGGCGGATAGGTTGCTGAACCATTTGGAGTCGATCAAGAACCTGGAGGGCCATCGCTTCGACCAGATCAAGGCCGTGGTCAAGGACGGCGAACTGATCGTGACCGGCGAACGCCAGGTGACTGAGCGCACTGAGGGCCTGGGGGGCGAGTTCACTTACTGCACCTTGGGTGAGGCGGTCGAGATGGACAAACTCCTGACCGGCGAGAACCTGCCGGACTTCGAGCAATTGGGGGCGCTCCTGTTCCATATGGCGACCACGCAGGCCAGGCCGATCGACTTGCAACCTGAAGAGGTCGCGGGGTGCGGCTATCTGGGGGCGTCGTCGGCACAACACCTGTGGCTGATCTATCGCCCGGACCTGGCCTTTCTCAAGTCGCGCGAGGCCGCCCTGACCCTCTACCGGGCCGAGGCCATCGCCCGCGCCAAGCCGGACAAACCGCACCTGGTTTTCGCCCCGGCCCGGTTTGTTTCCCAACGGATCTTGGACGAGGCCAAACTCCCGGTGAAGGTGGAGTTTGCCCCCCTGCCCTTTGCACTCTATCGCGTCGAGCGCACCTGAGGAGGTCACCCAATGCCCGCTGTCACGCTCAAGGCCCATTACGACGGCCGCGCCATCCAACTGGACGAGCCCTTCACGCTTGCCCCCGACACCCGCCTGCTGGTGACTGTCCTGGAGCCGGGTACCGACACCACGCGGGCACTGTGGGCCACCCTTTCCGCCAGGGGCTTGGCCCGCGCCTACGGGGACGACGAACCGGAGTACGGCCCCGACGATCTGAGGCAACCATGAACGAGGGTGATGTAGTGCTGTCCCCACTGCCCCAAGCTGACGGTTGGGCGAAGAACCGGCCCTGTGTCGCCCTGCGGCGGATGCCCGGCTTCGGGGACTGGCTGGTGTGCGGGATCAGTACCCAACTGCGCCAAGAGGTCCCGGGATTCGATGAGGCGGTCCGCCCCGGGGACGCCGACTTTCCCGCGAGCGGGCTCAAGGCGCCGTCGCTGATCCGCCTGGGATTCCTGGCGGTCCTGCCGGAGGACCGGCTGTTGGGGGCTATTGGTGCCCTGGCACCGGAGCGCCACCGACGCTTGCTGGGGCGACTGAGTGCCTACCTGACGCAAGAGGCGGGCTGACCATGCCCCTGCGCGATCTGGAGTATCAGGCCCGGGTACTGACCCGCTTCGACGAGTATCTGACCGAACTGTCCGCCCAGAAGGCGAAGGCCGACAAGATCGTCGCGGCCAATGCCCAGGAGACGGACCCGGACCTGGTGCGTGAGGTACCCCAGTTTCCGGCGAAGACCTGGCGCAGCTTCAAGGAGGCTGGCCAACTCCCCCAGAGTCGGGCCGGCGTGCCCTTCTCGCCGCGCAAGGACGGCATGGGTCGTCCGGTCCCCAATGCCGTGCTCAAGGTCCCCACCGGCGGTGGCAAGACCTATCTGGCCGTCTCCGCCCTGTCGCGCATCTTCGGGCGCTATCTGGGGCGCAGCACCGGCTTCGTGCTGTGGATAGTCCCCAACGAAGCGATCTACGCCCAAACCAGGCGCCAACTCACCGAGCGCCAACACCCCTATCGGCAGATGCTTGATGTCCTCTCGGGCAACCGGCTCCTGCTGATGGAAAAGGGGGATAAGCTGGACGCACGGGACGTGGAGGCGAGCCTGTGCGTCATGTTGCTGATGCTCCAGTCCGCGAACCGGGAGAGCAAGGAGACCCTGCGAATATTCAAGGACCGGGGCGACGTGCGCGGCTTCTTCCCGGACGAGGGCGATCAGGAGGCCCAGGCCCGGATGCTTGCCGATACCCCGAACCTGGACGCCTATGCCGCGTCCGCTGCCAGTGGCTCCTTCTGGCCCATGGTCAAGGACTCGCTCGGCAACGCCCTGCGGCTGATCCGGCCGGTAGTAGTCATTGACGAGGGCCACAAGGCGACCCCGGAGTTGGCCTTCAAGACCCTGTACGGGTTCAACCCCTGTTTCGTGCTAGAACTGACCGCGACCCCGAAGGATGTTCAGCCCCGCGGCGGGAAGAACCCAAGGCCGGGGCGCCCGGCCAACGTGCTGGTGGAGGTCACGGGCCTGGACCTGGACCGGGAAGACATGATCAAGATGCCGCTCAACCTGGACCCGCGTGGCGGCGCCGATTGGCGGGAGACACTACGCGCGTCTCTGGAGCGGCTCAACCTCTTGGATGCCGAGGCGCGACGGTTCCAGGGGGAGTCGGGGCGCTATATCCGGCCCATCCTGCTGGTACAGGTGGAACGCACCGGCGCCGAGCAGCGCGACGGTGCCTTCATCCATGCCCTGGACGCCAAGGACTGGCTGATGACGGCGGGCCTGGACGAGGCGGAGATCGCCATCAAGACCGCGGATACCAACGACCTGGCTGCGCCTGAGAACCAGGACCTGCTGGCGCCGACCAATCGGGTGCGGGCGATCGTCACCAAGCAGGCCCTGCAAGAGGGCTGGGACTGCCCCTTCGCCTATGTGCTGTGTTCGCTTTCCGCGAGCCACAATGCCGCCGCCCTGACCCAGCTTGTCGGGCGCATCCTGCGCCAACCCCAGGCGCAGAAGACCGGCGTCGCGGCCCTGGACGAGTGCTATGTCTTCACTCACCACGCCGACACGGCGCGCGTGGTGACGGCAATCAAGCAGGGCTTGGAGAAGGACGGGCTGGCCGACCTGGTGCAGGAGATTCGGCTCCCGGACGATGATGAAGGCGGCGGCGGGGGCGGGAAAGGCCCGCGCACCATCCTGCGTCGCCCGGGCTTCGCCAAGACTGAAATCTACCTGCCCCAGGTCTTGCACGTCGAAGCGGGCGCGGTGCGGACACTGGACTACGAGCAGGACATCCTGTTTGCCCTGGACTGGACCGGGATCGACCCGGCGCCCTTGGTGGCGAAGATCCCGGAGAACTTCACGAGTGCCGAGCGGCAGATGCGGCGCATCCATCTGGTGGACTCGGGCAAGGAGCGCATCGTCGCGGACGTGACCGATGCGACCGGGGAGCGGCTGGCCTTCGACCCGGCCTATGCCGTGCGCATGGTGTCGGACATCGTGCCGAACGCCTGGATCGCCCGCGCGCTGGTTGGTGGCCTGGTGGATGGGCTAAACGCCGGGGCTTCGCGGACGAGGTACTTGGCAAGCTCCACGGGCTCCTGATCGAAGAGCTACGCAAATGGCTGACCGCGGAGCGGGACCGGATGGCCGAGACCCTGTTCCGCCAGGAGGTCGCCGCGGGGCGCATCCAGTTCCGGCTGCGCGCGGACCGGCACAACTGGCAGATGCCTTGGGACTCGGTGACCCACGAGCCCGAGGGCGCGGAGCAGTTACCCGGTGCCGGCGGCGAACCGTTGCACCGCAGCCTGTTCGCGCCGATCTACAAGAATGACTTGAACGAACGGGAGCGCGAGGTCGCCGTCTACCTGGACGCGGAGCAGTCCCTGGTCTGGTGGCATCGCAATGTCGCCCGACACCAGTACGTGGTGCAGGGCTGGCGGCGCGAGCGCATCTATCCCGATTTCGTCTTTGCCGTGCGGCCCGGCAACCAGTACCACAAAGGCAATCGGCTGGTGGTCCTGGAGACCAAGGGCGATCATCTTCAGGGCAATCGGGATACCGAGTACAAGCGGGCCGTGCTGCAACTGATGACCGAGGCGTTCCAGATTGACCAGACCCAGCGGGTGGGGGAACTGTCGATGGTCAACCCGGACGGGTCCACGGTGGAGTGCGATCTGGTGTTGATGAGCGAGTGGAAGACCAAGCTGCCGGAGAAGTTTCGGGCCTGAGGGCGGTCCGGGTGCGGGGATGACCCGTGCGGGGCGCTTGGTCCGGCGCCCGAATTAAGCGCCGCCCAGGGCACGCGTACGGAGCCATGGCGAAGCCTGCGCCCCTTCCATTACGCCCAGGAATCAGGCACCCCTGGCCGCCAGAAGGCCCGTAGGCACAGCCACCCGGCTGGCGGGAGTCTGGGCAAGGGTGATGCCCGGCTGGGCTGGTGTGGTTACCGGGAATTCGGGTAACGGAGAGGTCCAGGGCCAGGCTGGGCTAGGGTTGGGCTGGATCAAGTAAGCCTGGCCCGGCTGGGGGGGTGCCAGGCTGGCAGGGTAAGACCATACTCAGTTTGATGCCCGACGATGCTGGCGGCCAGAGTGAAGGCCCCGAGGGCATAGCCGACGATCATGATCCTGGACACCTTGATGACCCGCCTGGGCGCCGACTGGAAGACCGATAGGCTGGAGTTTGGAGCAGACGCGCCCGCCCCGCCACCGGCCTTTGAGAAAGAGGGAAGCGGGGGCAACCCGAGGACAGACACGGTTGCCGAAACCAAGAAGGGTAACTCGCCTTCTCCCGCTTCAGGTTCAAGCCTAGTCCCTGACTTTTCCACCAGCAAGCGGGACCAATTCGTCGGGGCCGATGTGGCTCATCCATTGGACGTGGACTGGGACCGGGTGACCTTGGAGGAGGCGGCGCCGGAGCTTCGACCGGGAGCAGGGACCGGCAGACATCACTAGCCTGGCCCTGGCCTGGCTCACCAGACCGCCACGGGGCGGGGCCGCTTGACCCCCGCCACCAGAGGCCCAAGGAGCCCCGTAGAGGCATCCATCCCGCCAGCCATACCAACCCCTAGCCTTTGGCCTGCCGTGGCGCGGCATGGCGCCCCCGTGCCAGGGGCTATCGCCCATACCTGGAAGCTCTCGCTACCCACTCAGCGGGTAACGACCAAGGGCGAGAAGCTGGCGGTCGGGGCATAGGCCCGCGTACATTACGGTTATGCACAATGAGTATTGACATTGCATAACGATGGCATACAATGGTTATGCGCACTTTATGCAATCATACATAAGAGGGGTTACCGATGGCTACGCGTACCACTATTTCGCTTCCTGACGACCTGAAGGCTCGCATGGACGAGGTTGACCAGCCGGTCAACTGGTCAGCCGAGGCTGCCAAGTGCTTCGAGAAACTCCTTGGCGAGATCGCAGCACGTAAACCGAAAAAGGACATGAGCGACATTATCGCCAGGCTGAAAGCCAGCAAGCTGGAAGGGGAGGACGAGAGTTACAAGCTCGGGGAAAAAGCCGGGCGAGTTTGGGCTGAGCATGTCGCCAGCTATCATGAACTGGAGCGGGCTGATCCTTTCATCAAGGATAAGTTTGTTGAACATGCCTTTGATGATGCTCGCTTGCTTGCCTTAGAACTTCAGGGAGTGGTTATTGAGGACACCAACTACGACGAGATCATGGAAAAGTCAGAGCGGTTCTGGGAAAGGGCGGTGCCTGGAGGTCTTCAGGCAGTGGTCAGCATGGGAGATAAGTTCCCGGAAGGCTTTATTGATGGGGCATCTGCCGTTTGGTATGAGGTTGAAGACAAGCTGTAGGCCAGCCAGACCCAGCACAAAGATCGAAAACCAAGAACCCCGGCAAGGTGGATCCCTGCGGGGGTTTTTCATGCCCTGCCCTGGGTGGAGTGCAGGCCGAGGGCATCATCGGCGGGGGGCTTGGCGGGGAGAGTGGCATCGGATCCCACCTATCGCCGCACCTCTACCCAGGCCCAGGTGCCACCCGCATAGACATCCCGCAAGGGCGCGATGGGACTGGGGTCCATCACCGCGATTCCCTCCTCTATGCAACCTTCGATATGCAGTTCCGCAGCCTCAACCGCCATGGCCAGCGCCTCCTCGATGCTCTCCCCGGCAGTAAAACAGCCCGGCAGATCGGGTAAGGTCACGCTGTAATCCGAGTCTGGGTCCTTGTGGATCACGACCGGGTATCTCATCACGCCGCCCCGGTGGAGAGTGTCTTGTGAATCGCCCGAAATGCAGGCTTTGTGGGAGGGTATCGGCGCCAAGTGGTAGCTTGAATGGTAGCTTGAGAGAGTATCACTAAAGGCAACCAATTGAGATTGCTAGAATTTTAGGAATAAATTGGCGGAGAGGGTGGGATTCGAACCCACGGAAGGCTTACGCCTTCACTTGATTTCGAGTCAAGCCCGTTCGGCCACTCCGGCACCTCTCCGAGAACCCGCCAGTCTCGCCCGAGCCGAGACATCAAGGGGGCGTATTATAGGGCGCACCGAGAAAATTGCCACGCGGGAAACCGTGGCGGCGTCCTCCCGGTGACTCACCCTTTACAGATGAAACCCCTGGACTGGCACCATGACGTTTTTACAAGACCATGCCTAAGCACGAACTCGACCGCCTGGCCATTGGACTCATGGTTCTATTCTGTTCCATCTGGGGTCTCCAGCAGGTGGCGATCAAGGTCGCTAACGCGGGTATTTCGCCGGTGTGGCAGGCGGGGATGCGCTCCCTGGGCGCGACCGCGACCATTCTGCTCTGGGTGCTGTCCCGCCGGATCAAGCTATTCGGGTCCGATGGCACCCTGTGGCCCGGCCTGCTGGTGGGCCTGCTGTTTTCGGGTGAGTTTGCGCTGATATTCCTGGGCTTGGATTACACCCCGGCTTCCCGCGGAGTCATCTTTCTCTATACCGCCCCCTTCTTCGTGGCCCTCGGGGCGCGCTGGTTCTTACCCGGGGAGAAGATACGTAGGGCGCAATGGGGGGGCATGGCCCTCGCCTTTGTCGGGATTATCCTGCTCTTTGGCGAGCACCTCTGGCTACCAGCGGACAATGCCTGGATGGGGGACCTGATGATTCTGGGGGCGGCCATGCTGTGGGCTGCGACTACCTTGGCGGTCAAGGCCAGCGCCCTGGGACGCTCATCGGCGGAAAAGATATTGCTGTACCAACTCGCCATCTCCGCCGTCCTCTTGCCGCCCTTATCCCTGGCGATGGGCGAACCCGGTGTCTTTGCCCCCACGCCCCAATTGTGGGCGAACCTCTTTTTTCAAGCGGTGATCGTGGCCGGGGCCTCTTATCTGGGCTGGTTTTGGTTGATTCGCCATTATCCGGCGACGCGGCTGTCGTCCTTCTCCTTCCTCACCCCGGTGATGGGGGTGCTTGCCAGTATCATCCTGCTGGATGAGCCGCTGACCCTCTCCATTTTCGTCGCCCTCCTCCTGGTCGGGGCCGGCATCTGGATCGCGAATCGGCCCGCCTAGCGGGTGGGGGTCCGCCTTTGGCGGCCCTGGCGGGGATCACTCAATCAAATTTCGCCGCGTCGAGATGACCGGGTAACTCCGGGGTCACGTCGTCGAAACGCAGGATGCGTTGGCCCCCGTGGTCGCGCAGAAATTCCTGGGCATCGGCCTCGGAGGCGAGGGGGACCAACTCGTGGCCCATGGGACCCAGGACGTCCGAGCCGATGACAAACCAGGCGTCGCGAGCCGGGATACGAGAGAGGCCGTAATATTCGGTGACGGCGATGGCGGTTATGTCCTCGGCTTTATGACCCGGTGCCCATTTAGGTATGTCGAACAGGTATTTGAAGAGATCCTTGGCGCCATCGAAGTGATGGGCATGGCCATCGCGATAGAGCAGGGTGGCGGTCCAGTGGGGATATTTGGCGACGAACATGCCACACACGGGGCAGGTGTCCTTGGGGCCGGGATCGGGTAGCGAGGGCAGTCCGGTTTCAGCTATTGGCAGGCCGGGGGCCCAGAGGAGGGCCAGTAAGACCAGGATGAAAGGACGGAATCGGGTGGCAGGCAAGGCCGGGCCCTCGGGGGTCAAGTGGTTTGGAATGCGACCGGGGGCGGGTGACCCGAGGGCGAGGGGTCGAGCCCCGTCGCCCTCGGCGTTAGTCGCGAACTCAGACCTTGGGCATCATTTTCTGGCGTTTTTCCGCGCGGTTTTTGCGGATGCGAACCGTGTCGGCGGCCATATCCACCATGGTCTGATTGAGGGTCTGGTCGAAGGTGCCCAGGGCGCCCCCTTCCTTGGCCATGGCCGCCTCGGCCTGGGCCTTGTCCGCGAAGGCGAGCTTGCTATTGGCGGTCATGGTCCCCTTGAGCTTGCTGCCGATGAGGTAGGTGGCCTTATCCACCAGGACCAAGGGCTTGATCTCCGCCGGGGAGCCGAAGTCCGCCGCATAGATGGCCTTGGGACCGCGATCCATGTTGAGCATGAGGCTGAGGGCCAGGCAGTGGATGGAGCAGGTGCCATCCACCAGGTCATCCTCGTACTGGACCAGGTGACGGCTGAAGTGGTATTCCGTGCGATCCATGCCGCAATAGGGGCACTTGGGATATTTCTTCAGCTCATCCACCAGGGGGACGGCGTCCGGGGCGGTCTTGGGAATGAACTGGAGGGGGGTGCCATCACCCTCGCAGCTCGCGCCCGCGGGCATCCAGCCCTTGCCGGGCATGAAGGCGCCGATAGTGGCGGCATCCGCGGCCAGGACCGGGGTGCCCAGTCCGGCAAGACCCAGGGCGCCGAGGACCTTGAGGGCCTCGCGCCGGCCCTGATTGGGGTGATGATCACACATGGGATGTTCTCCTGTTTGTGGTGGGTGGAGGCGCGCGACCTAGCCATTGGCCAGGCCGCGCATGATATCGAAGAAGCTGTAGCCCTCGTAGAACGTCCAGAGGCCAAGGACGGCCACCAGCCCCCCCGCGATCCGGGCGGCAAAGCCCCGCGGCCAAGCACCGGCGAAGGCCCCCAACCCGGTGACCGTCGCCATCATGGGCAGGGTGCCGATGCCGAAGGCGAGCATGAGCAGCCCGGCGCGACTCGGGTCGCCCGTGGCGGCGGCCTTGAGAGCGATTGAGAAGACCAGGCTGCAGGGGATCAGGCCGTTGAGGGTCCCGAAGAGGAGGGGCGACCAGGGCCTGGGGGGCCGGGGCTCCAGGCTCATCCTAGTGGCCGCCATCGGCGGGCTGGTTGGGGTATAGGGTCGCGCGGGGCTGGGCAGGGGCTCCAGTCGCACTTCCAGGCCCCCGACCGGGGCCGGGGCGGGGCGCCGGGGGCGGGCCAGCAGCATCCTCAGCCCCAGAAGCAGGATCAGGAGACCCGCCCCCATCATGAGGATGCCTTGCGCCTTGCCGGTCAGACCGGTTTGCGCCAGGCTGCGTCCCGCCCAGGCACCGGCCATGCCCAGCAGGACGTAGGTGAGAATGCGGCTGGCATGGTAAATGAGTTGAGGGGCCAGCCGGGGTTGGGCCTGCCGCTGGACGAAGTAACCCCCGGCCAGACCCCCGCACATGCCCAGGCAGTGCAGGCCGCCGAAGAGGCCGGTGGCGAAGGCCATGGCCAGGGTCAGTTCGCTGTTCACAGCAGCTCTCGGACCAGCTTATCGAAGAGTTGCGGGGACGCCTCGCCCAGGATGCGGTTGTGGAGCTGGCCGGAGCGGTCGATGAAATAGGTGGTGGGCAGGCCGGTGACGCCGTATTGGCGAGCCAGGGCGCCGTCCTCGTCCAGGAGCACCGAGTAAGAAATGCCCAGCTTGGCGATGAAGCGGGCGGCGGTCTCCCGATCCTGGCGCACATTGACAGCCAAGACCCGCAGGCCCTGATCCCGCAGTTCCTGTTGGATGGGCTCGATGTCGCGCATCTCGGGCGCGCAGAAAGGACACCAGTCCGCCCAGAAGCGCACCACGACCACCTGGGACTGAAAGTCCTGGGGGAAATTCCAGATCTTGCCGTCCAGGTCCGTCAGGGCAAAGGCAGGCGCCGGCTGGTGGTTTTGGAGCTTGGGCGCCTCCTCGCCGCAGGCGACCAGGAAGAGCGCCGCCAGGAGGAGGCCGATGAACAACCGGCGTGACCCTTTAGCCCCCTTTCCCCAACCCTCCCCCGCCAGGGGGGAGGGAGCCCGCAAAACAGTGGCTTGAACTGCCGAACTCAACCCCTGTGGCAGAGAGGTCTGAACGTTGACCATTAGGCATTTCATAGGGTTAAGTTCCTCAGTTCGTGCCCAGTAGGAGCAGATTTGACCTCAACACCAGCCAGGTCGAGAAGCCATAAAAGAGACCAAACAGCAGCAGGGCGATGCCTGCCAGGCGGGGGCCCTGGTGGGTGATGATAGCCGTCAGGCTCGGGGTCGAGCGCCAGACCTCGATCAGGCCCGCGCCTAGGGCCAGGGCGGTGGCGGCGAAGAGGGGGACGTAAAGCCCATAGCCGACAAAGTCATGGCCGGACTTGAGCAGGCAGAAGGGGCAGTGGTGGTGAGGATGTTCGTACACATAGAGGGCCACCCCAGAGACGATGGCGGCTAGGGCGATGCCAAAGGCCAGTGCCGCCAGCTGGGCGAAGAGCCTGCCGCCTCGCCCCCGGCGCCAATAACGCAGGCCCGTCGCCAGCAGCGCGAGCCCGCTCACGGCGAGGGCGGCGAGGCTGACGGCCGGGTCGAGCCCGGCAACCTCCGCCGCCACGCCGCCCCCTTCGGGGCTGAAGAGGGAGCCGCAGCAGGAGGTGATGAGGTCCGGGTTCAGGGCCGTGAAAAAGAGCGCCTGCATCGTGACCTCCGCCAGGGCCAGGGGGGCGATCAGGAGCAGCAGGGCGTACTTGGGGCGGACCAGGGGGTAATCGGGGGCCTGGTTGTCCACCCCATTGAGGATCAGCCAGGCCGCGCCGGCGAAGAAGAGGGTGATCTTGAGGAAAAGGGTGGGCCAGCCCCAGGGGTTGGCATTGAGCACGCCCGTGGCGCACATGGCGCCGACGAATTGGGTGGAGAGCTGTTCGGCGTTATAGACGAACAGCAAGAGAGACAGCAGATTGCCGCCGAAGACCCACGCGATCAGGGTGGCAATCAGATAGGTGCGGCGCTCCAGTTCCAGTTGGCGTTCGCTGCCGCTGCTCAGGTCCCAATGCCGCAGGATCTGGATCGTAAACCCCGCCGCCACCACCAGCAGGAGGCTCTGGGTCAGGGAGGCCAGATTCAGGGCCAGGATGGCGGGGGTCAAGGGCATGACGTGCTAGGACAGCCGCCCGTCACGCAGTTCCACCACCCGCGAGACCCGGGCGTGGTCGAAGACGAGGGGGTCATGGGAGCTGATGAGGATACCCTTGCCCTGATCCGCCAGGTCGCCGATGAGGGCCAACAGCTCCCGCGAGAGCTGGGTATCCAGGTTGGCGGTCGGCTCGTCGGCGATGATGATGGCCGGGTCATTGATCAGGGCCCGGCAGATGGCGGTGCGCTGGGCCTCGCCGCCCGAGAGCCACTCGGACTTGTTATGGGCCCGTTCCTCCAGGCGAAACCGCCGCAGCAGACCCAGGGCCTGATCCCGGAGTTGGCCCGGGTCCGGGGCCAGGGGGTAGGCGGGCAGCATGACATTTTCCAGGACCGTCAGTCCCCGGATCAGGTTGAAGCGTTGGAAGATGAAGCCGAAGGTCGAACGCCGCACCTGGGTCATGAAGCGTTCCGGCAGGTTCGAGAGGAGGCGTCCCTCCAGATGAATGCGGCCGCTGCTGGGCCGGGAGAGGCAGCCCAGCATGGCCAGCAGGCTGGTCTTGCCCGAACCGCTGGGACCCTTGAGGACGGTGATGCCCTGGGTCTCCAGCTCCAGGCTGAGGTCACGCACCGCCCAGACCTCGTTGTGGCGGCCCTGGTTGTAAACCTTGCTGACGGCGTCGAGGCGGATCATCGCATCACCTGGTCGGGATCGGTGATGGCGGCGCGCCAGATGGGGATGATGGTCGCCACCGTGTAGGGGAAGACGGAGAAGAAGAAGAGGGTGGCCACCTGCAACCCATCCACGAAGGGCAGGGGCCGGAAGTCGGGATAGAGCACGGCCCAGCCCTTGAGCACGGGGGCGAAGAGGGCGGCGGAAAAGTAGAAGACATGGACGTAGGCGAGCAGGTAGCCCAGGAGGAAGGCGGTCAGGGACAGGGCCGCCCCCTCCCAGAACTTCATGCGCAGCACGTCGCCGGTCTCCCAGCCGATGGCCTTGAGGATGCCGATCTCGCGTCGCTCCTCGCCGCTCAGCCCCGATGCCCGGTCCCAGGCAAAGATGACGAAGGCCAGCAGGGCCCCGGTCAGCAGGATGAAGACCAGGCCCTGGCGCCAGCCGAAGACGGCGTCGTAGGTGCGCAGAATCTCCTCGCGCAGGATGGGCCGTGTATCCGGCAGGGCCAGGCTGATCTTTTCCGCCACCTTGCGCACCTCGACCGGGTTGCGGACCCGCAGCACGATATCGGTGAAGCGGTCCGCGGGGAAGTCGAAGAAGCGGCGGAAGTCCTCCGCATTCAGCAGCATCAGGTCGCTGGAGACCAACTCGGTGTCCGCCGACAGGAGGGACGCGATCCGGAAGGAGAAGGGCTCGCCCCGGGCGGATCTCAGGCTCAGGTAGTCGCCCGGGCCCAGGCCCCGCGCTCGGGCCACGCCGGCGCCAAGCTGGACCTCGCCCGCCGCCGGCGGGTCCTCGCGCGGCACCATCAGGCTATAGTTGGCCCGGACCGCCGGGTCGTAGAAGTAGCCCCAGAGCCGGCCATAGCGCTCGCCGATCCCCCGGATGGCGCCGATTGGTTCCAGATAGCTGGCGGGGATGAGGTCATGCCGTCCGGCGAGCAGGCGCTGCACAATCAACTCCGGAGACTCGGCCAGCACCAGGGCCGCCTCCTGGCGCAGGGACTGGGTGAAGAGCAGGGTCGAGGCCAGCAGGAAGACGATCGTAGCGTAAACCAGCATCAGTCCCAGATGTTTGCCCGGCCGCCGGGCCAGGGACGAGAGGCTGTATTCCAGCAGATAGCGCTGCCGGCGCAGGAAGCTGATCATGGTGGCGCCGCCTCCAGGCCCGGCCGCGGGGCGGGTACCAGAGTGCCGGTGGGGAAGTGATCCAGGGCCAGGGGGTGATCCTGAAAGGCGCTGTGTAGATCCGCCTGGCTTGGGTGACGGGTATAGCGGGCCTCGGTGAAGAGGGCCAGGTCCGTCAGGTCGAGGGCGGCCACCAACTCCCGACGCTGGGCGATGTCAGCCGCCGCCGCGCGGCTCGCCAGGCTGGCATGGACGAAGGTCAGGGCAAAGAGGAGCCCGCCCAGACCCAAGGCCCAGAGAAAAAGGCCCGACTTCCGCCCGGGGGCCTGGGTTGCCGGTACCCTTATCAAACTCGTTGCCACTGATAGTCCCTGGAGATAGGCCACCCTGGCCGGCATCGGCGAGGGCGGAGCCGAAAACAGCTTTCAGCTTAGCGCAGGCTGGACCCGGGATGAATGGACCCAGGTCAAGGCCAGGGCGAAATGGGTCATGCGCGGCAGTGCTTGTGGCAAATGCCTCACCCCGTGGGCACCCCCAGGGCGGAGTGGTTTTGTAGCTTGGTACCTGGCACCTAGGCGTTCAGATCCCCCGGCCGCATCGGTTGGATTCGCTAGCTCAAGCCACTGCTTCTCTTGCTCCCTCCCCCCTCGCGGGGGAGGGTTGGGGAGAGGGGTCCGTAGGGTTACCCTGGTACCCCGCAGGCGGGGGAAATCAAGGCCCGCCAGACGCGGACTGACTATAATTCCGCCCTTATTGATCCGCCAGGCCCAGGACCCGGCCGTCGCCGACCGCAGTCTCGGTCCTGATCCGCTCCTTTTTCGGTCAACCAGACCCCAACCGCATCAGCCACCATGCACGAGATGTCGATTTGCGAGGGGATTCTCCAGGTCCTGGAAAAGGAGGCCGGACGCCAGGGCTTCCAGCGCGTCAAGGGGGTCTGGCTGGAGATCGGCCCCCTGGCGGGGGTAGAGCCCGAGGCCCTGCGCTTCTGTTTCGACGCCGTGGTCCGGGGGAGTCTGGCGGAGGGGGCCCGGCTCGAGATCATCGAGATCCCGGGGCAGGGGGTCTGTCTGGAATGCGGCCAGTCGGTGCCCGTGCGCCAGCGGTTCGACCCCTGTCCCGAATGTGGCGGCTACGGTGTCCGCATTACTCACGGCGAAGAACTGCGAATCAAAGAGTTGGAGGTGGAATAGATGTGTACTGTATGCGGTTGCGGCCAGGGCGAGACGCGTATCGAGGGCCAGGAGCAGGACCATGCTCATGAACATGGCCATGAGCATTCGCACCATCACCCTCATAGCCATACCCATAGCCACGGACCTGGTCAGGAACATGCTCATCCTCATAGCCACGAGCATGAGCATGACCATGACCATGGTCACGAGCATGATCTTTATCACGATCACGATCACGACCACGACCACGAGCATCATGCCCATCCGGATCACGACCTTGCTCACGGGCATGAACACAGCCATGGCGACGATCACCACCATTATGGGTTGGGCCCGGCCCACGCCCATGCGCCTGGCCTGAGCCAGGGCCGCATGGTCCAGATCGAGCAGGACATCCTGGGCAAGAACGACCAATATGCCGCCGCCAACCGCTCCTGGTTTCGGGCCAGGGGCATCCTGGCCCTGAACCTGGTCTCCAGTCCGGGTTCGGGTAAGACGAGCCTGCTGACGCGCAGTATTCAGGACCTCAAGGGTCGTTATCCCCTGGCGGTGATCGAGGGCGATCAGCAGACCAGCCATGACGCCGACCGCATCCGCGCCACCGGCATTCCGGCGTTGCAGATCAACACGGGCAAGGGCTGCCACCTGGACGCCCACATGGTCGGTCATGCCATCGAGAGCCTGGGTCTGGCGGAGAAGAGCCTGCTGTTCATCGAGAACGTCGGCAACCTGGTCTGCCCGGCCGCCTTCGATCTCGGCGAGGCCCACAAGGTCGCCATCCTCTCGGTCACGGAGGGCGAGGACAAGCCACTGAAATACCCGGATATGTTCCATGCCGCCGACCTCATGATCCTCAACAAGATCGACCTGCTGCCCTACCTGGATTTCGACATGGCGCGGTGCCTGGACTATGCCCGCCGCGTCAATCCGGGTATCGAGATTCTGCAAGTCTCGGCCCGCAGCGGCGAGGGCCTGGATGCCTGGTACGCCTGGCTCCGGGCCCGTATGGCCTGACGGATGCCGGCTTGGCCAGGGTAAGGTGTTTTCCTTTGCCTCCCGGGCCAGAGCCCCGCCGAGGGCCTGGCTCCCCCCTTTTTGGCATTACCCCGAGGTATTCCCCATGAAGATCGCCCTGATGGTGCTTGGTGGCCTGGTCCTGCTGGGTTTGGTGGCCATGGCGGTGTTCGTCTTCTACGTGCAGAACGTCGAGACCCCCGCTTATCGGGTCGTCACCCAGGAAGGTGACTTCGAGGTCCGGGATTACCCGCCCCTGGTAGTGGCCGAGGTCCGGCGCCAGGGACCCCGCCAGGAGGCCCTGAGGGCCGGCTTTGGCCCCCTGGCCCGTTACATCTTTGCCGAGGAGCGTGGCGGGGAGCGGATCAGCATGACCGCCCCCGTGACCCAACAGCGGCCGGAGCGAATCAGCATGACGGCGCCGGTCACCGCCCAGGCGATTCCCCCGGCGGCAAGGCCCGCTGGGGCACCCGAGGCAACCGCCCAAACGAGCGACCCAGCCGTGACCAGCGGCGCGACCCCACCCGCGGCTGCCCCAGCCACCACCGCCGAGGCTCTCCCTGACGTGGCCCAGGGCGACGACTGGGCGGTGCGCTTCATCATGCCGGCCCGTTACGGGCTGGAGCAGTTGCCCGCCCCCGCCGGGAGTGACATTCGCCTGAGCGAGGTCCCGCCCCGGCGGGTCGCGGCCATCCGTTTCAGCGGCAGGGCCTCGGATGAACTGATCGCAAGCAAGGAGGAAGCGTTACGCGCCTGGCTGGCGGCCCGGGATCTGACAGCCGCCGCCCCGGCCATTTATGCCTTTTATAACGATCCCTTCACGCCCGGTTTCCTGCGCCGTAACGAGGTCCTCATCGACCTCGCCGAGGCGCCGGCTAGAGCGGACTCGTCCTCGCCGGGGGCTGGGGTCAAGCCATGAGGAGCGAGGGTGGAAACGCTGGGGCGCGGGCGACGGGGCGCTCCGGCCGGGCCGTCGGCATTGCCGCGCTCCTCGTCGCCCTCCTTGCGCTGGCCGCCATCGCCACCGGCCTCTGGGATCTGACCCGGGCGACGGCGGGACTCCGTATCGAGACCTTGAGGGTTGGCGAGGTCCCGGTCACCGTCTTTCGCCCGGCGGCGGCGGAGTCGATGACCGCCTCGCCACCGGACACCGGCCTAGCGCCCATCGTCGTCATCGCCCACGGTTTCGCCGGCTCTCAGCAGTTGATGCAGCCCTATGCGGTGACCCTCGCCCGCAACGGTTACATCGCGGTGACCTTTGACTTCCCGGGGCATGGCCGCAACCCCCAACCCTTCGTGGCCCGTCTGGAGGATGATGCGCGGCGGGTCGGTGTCCTGCTGGGGGCCCTGGAGCAGGTGACCGACTTCGCGGCGGGGCTGCCGGGCGGTGATGGGCGCCTGGCGCTGCTCGGCCACTCCATGGCCGGGGACGTGCTGTTGCGTTATGCCAGGGCCCACCGCGATCAAGTAGTGGCCACGGTCCTGATCTCGCCCTACATGTCGGCGACTGCCCCCAAGACCGAGCCGCGCGATCTGCTCTTCGTCTTCGGTGCCCTGGAGCCCGAGATGCTCCACCAGGCGGGCCGCGAGGCTATC
The DNA here is from genome assembly GCA_016714645.1 of Chromatiaceae bacterium. Lineage (NCBI taxonomy): Bacteria > Pseudomonadati > Pseudomonadota > Gammaproteobacteria > Chromatiales > Chromatiaceae > Chromatiaceae bacterium. The sequence continues at coordinate 63,905 of JADKCI010000005.1, forward strand.
GTGGCGGCCAGCGAAGGCCAGTTGGCCGATGCCGCCGCGGTAACGCCCGGCGTGACCTATGGCGATCTGGCCGATGGCAGTGCCCGGCGGTTGGTGCTGGTTCCGGGGGTGGAACATATCGGGGTGCTGTACGGCCAGGGGGGCATCGGCGCCGCCTTGGACTGGCTCAACCAGGCCTTTGGCCGCACGGGCGATGGCTTTATCGACACCCGGGGGCGGGCGCTGGGGCTGCTCTTTCTCGGCATCGTGGCCCTGGCCTGGCCCCTGTCCCGGTGGCTGCCGCGAGCGGCGACCCAACCCCTGGGGGCGGGGCTCGGCTGGCGGCGGCTGCTCCCGGTGGCCCTTCTGCCCGCCGTGCTCACTCCGCCGATCCTGCGCTTCGTCCCCAGCGACTACCTGCCGATCCTGCTGGGGGACTATCTGGCCCTGCACTTCGGGGTTTACGGGCTGCTGACCCTGGCCGGGCTTCGGTTAGGGTCGCTGAATCAAGGGGCGGTTGCCGCGCCCGCTGGCGGGTCCGTCCCGCCGGGGCGCGTCCTCTGGCCCGGCCTGGCGATCGGCACGGTGGCCGCCTCCGCCTATCTGACCCTGGCGGTCGCGCTGCCCCTGGATCATTACGTCACCGCCTTCCTGCCCGGGGCCGGACGCATCTGGCTGGTTTTGGGCATCCTGCCCGGAACCCTGGCCTATTTTGCCGCCGACGCCTGGCTCACCCAGGGTCAGGGGTCGCCCCGCCTCGCCCCCCTGCTGACCAAGGCCCTGTTCCTGCTCTCGCTGCTGGGGGCCGTGGCCCTCAACCTGAGCCAGCTCTTTTTCCTGATCATTATCGTGCCGGCCATCCTGGTCTTCTTCCTGCTCTACGGCCTGGTGGGCGGCTGGATTTATCACCGCACCCGTCATCCTTTGGTGGGTGCCCTGGCCATCGGCCTGGCCTTCGCGTGGTCCATCGCGGTGACCTTTCCGATAGTGGATTGAACGGATGCGGTTCGCACGTAACCGAGATTCACCCCGAGGGGGTGTCCGCTAGGTACTTAAAAAGCGTCTTTTTATGTCGATCCCGATAGTTGCAACCAGGCGCTCGGCCAATTCGAGAGCACCTCTAACCTCCTCGATGCCAGGGTCCGGAATCTGGGTTGGGTAACTCAGGTCAGGCATCCAGGCGCCGTCCTTCGGTCAAGGCCCTGAACAGCAGGGATGAACGCACGGGATTGAGCCCCTGGATCTCTGCCTGAGTTCTAACCAGAATGTCACAAGGAATGGTCAAGCCTCGCAGTGCGCGATGTGCCCGCACGGCGCGCCGGTGGGGCGGTTCGTCCGAAGCCGAGAGAATAATGAGCAGATCGACATCGCTATCCTCGGTCGGAGTTCCCACGCATGGGACCCGAACAGGATGATTCGCTCCGGATGCAGATCCGCGGCGATGCGTCTGGAAATTTCGTCGAGGGTCTCTTGTGTCAGCATGATCGCCCCCGTACCCCGGCGGAGGTGGCCGTCTGCGTGGGCAACAAACCCTGCCTGTCCCCCAACCTGAGCCTGCTGGACCAGGCGCGGGAGTCCGGCATCCGCCGCCTGGCCGTCATTGGCACCGGCTGCCAGGTGCAAATCCTGCGTCAGGCCGAGGCGGAGTTGGGCCTGGAGCGACTGGACATCATCGGCATCCCCTGCAGCGACAATGTCACCTACGAAGACCAGCAGTTCTTCCTCGCGACCATCTCCCGCTCTCCGGGGACGGTGGTCCATTACGAATTCATGCCGGACTTCAGCCTCTGGCTCCGCCACGAGGACGGCCAGCGGGAGCGGGTTAACTTTATCGACTTCCCCATGGACAAGCTGCAGGGCATCTTCCCCTCCGCCTGTCTATCCTGTTTCGACTACCCCAATGCCCTGGCGGACCTCACCATCGGCTACATGGGCGCGCCCCTGGGTTGGCAATGGGTGCTGGCCCGCACCGCCCGGGGGGCCGAACTGCTGGACCTGCTGCGTCCGGACCTGGAATCCCGCCCCCTGAGCGAGAGCGGCGACCGCACCCGGGGTATGCCCCGCTACATCCAGATGCTGGCCAAAACCCCGGGCAAACCGCCCAAGCTCGTCCGCCTGCTCATCGCCTTCCTGCAACGCCGGCGCGGCCCCAAGGGCCTGGAGTTTGCCCGGGCCATCATCGAAATGAAGCTGTTGCGCAACTACAGTTACGTGCGCGACAAGTTCCCCCAGATGGAGGTCAAAATCGTGCCCTATCACCTCTATGAGGCCACCCGGCCCTATGCGGCGGAGTACGCCGCGACCTTTGGGCGGGCGCCTGGGGAGGGTACGGAGCCGGCGGGGTAGGGCGGCAGGGCACGGTAACCAGGGCGAAAGAGCAGGCAACCCTCTGAAGGAGTTGAGGTTGCGCGCGATTCCACCCGGATTGGGTGCTATCAATCCGTGGGCAGTTTGATGCGGTGAAGGCGCGGGCCGCCATCATCAATGTTGTCGTACATCACAAGGAGGGTAACGGCGTCCTGGGTCTGTTCAATGACGGCGATGGCCTCCGCCTTGGGGATCTCGCGGCCGCCCCTGTCCTTTTTCTCGCCCATGGCATCGGTCCACAGCTCCACCAGAGGGCGGGATGTGCCATCCGCGGGCGTCAGGAGATGGAGGAGGTAGTCGCCAGCGGCGGAATCGGCGGGCCCCGACAACACCAGCAGGCGGCCGTCATCCAGGACCGCCAGGTCCCGGACGCCGGTGTTGGGTCCCAGCGCGAGGGTCAGCACTTCTGGCTTGGCCGTGGCGGGCTGGTTACCGGGCTTGAAGAGTTCAGTGACCTCTACGCTCAGGATGTTCGCGGTGCTGGCCGTGGCGGGCGAGCGAAAACCCAGATAGAGGCGGTTGCCGACCAGGGCCATCCCTTCAATCCCCGCCCCTTCGTTACCCGCCTTGCCGAAGGCGCTGGCCAAGGGGCTGTTGCCGATCATGTCGGCGAGGCGCCAGCTCCGTTCCACGTCTTTTGCTTCAAGGGGTTTCGCCGTGGCCGGGGCCCGGGCCAGGATGAAGGCGGAGGGCCGAAATTTCCCTTTCGCCCGGGAGCAAGCATGGGAGCCCGTAACGTAGATCCGGTCGCCCGCGATGGCGATGGCCTCGCCGTCGAACTCCCCGAAGTCATCCTCCCGGTCACAGAGGCCCCGGGGCATGGTCCCGACGATGTCATCCTTCTGCTTCTTGGCCGGCGTCAGCAGTTGCAGGCGCTGGCCGGTGGGCGTAAGCCTCTGGCCGTCGAAGTTGGCCCATTCCGCGAATCGCTCTTCATCGTTCACGGCGAGGCAGGCGCGCACACCTGTGACGGCCGGCAGGCAGGCCAGGCCGCTCATGCCGCGGGGGGTGGTGTCCTTGGTTTCGACCGTGGCGAAGGGTCGCGCCACGGGGATGGGTTCGCCGGTGGAGACCGGCAAGGCTTGCGTCCAGGCGAAGGCCGGCCAGGCCGCGAGCCAGGCCCCGGCCAGCCAGCATGACCGGGCGTGACGCGGATAGGCGGATTTCAGGTCAGGGGGGTTAGGCATGGTGGGCTAGCTTCCTGGTTGGTTGCCTGGATGGGGGCGCGCGGGGCGGGCCTCGCTCAGTTGGCTGATCCCCGTCCCAAAGGGCCTCAGCCAAGCCCCAGAATGTGGTACCCCGTATCCACGTAGATAATCTCGCCGGTGATACCGGAGGCGAGGTTGGAGCAGAGGAAGGCGGCGGCGTTACCGACCTCTTCGATGGTGACATTGCGGCGCAGGGGGGTCTTCTCCTCCACCTGCTTGAGCATGGAGCGGAAGTCGGAGATACCGGAGGCGGCGAGGGTGCGGATGGGGCCGGCGGAGATGGCGTTGACGCGGGTGCCCTTGGGACCCAGGGAGGCGGCCAGATAGCGGACATTGGCCTCTAGACTCGCCTTGGCCAGGCCCATGACGTTATAGTTGGGCACCGCTCGTTCGGCACCCAGGTAGCTCAGGGTGAGGAGGGCGCCATTGCGGCCCGCCATCATGTCGCGGCCGGCCTTGGCCAGGGCGGCGAAGCTGTAGGAGCTGATGTCGTGGGCGATGGCGAAACCCTCGCGGGTAACGGCATCCACATAATCGCCCTCCAGTTGGTCGCGGGGGGCGAAGCCGATGGAGTGGACGATACCGTCGAGGCCGTCCCAACGCCGACCCAGTTCCCCAAAACATTCGTCGATCTGGGCATCGCTGGAGACATCCAGGGGCAGCACCAGCTCCGATCCGCACTTGGCGGCCATTTCCTCCGCCCGGCCCTGGAGCTTGTCGCCCTGGTAACTGAAGGCGAGGGTGGCGCCCTGCTCATGCATGGCCTGGGCAATGCCCCAGGCGATGGAACGGGTGCTGGCGACGCCGGTAATCAAAATCTTTTTGTCTTGCAGGAACCCCATGACGTTCAAACCTCTAGTGGTGGTGAAAAATCCAGGGCCTGGCCCAAGGACGTGGCGGCCGGGCATGGGCGGCGCGGACGCCCCTTAGGCCGGCAACATTACCGAAACTGAGCGACGGGCGGAAGGGCGGGCGATGCAAAAAGGCCTGATGGCGGGGTTGCCGGGCGCGCTGCTGGTCCTGATCCTTCTCGCTGGCTGTGGCGATGGCGCCTGGAACAACCCCTGGCCGGCCCGGGAGGCGGGGGCTAACGTCCTCTATTCCTCCTTCGAGGAGCGGCCCAAGCATCTGGACCCGGCGCGGTCCTATAGCTCCAATGAGTACGCCTTCCTGGCCCAGATTTACGAGCCCCCCCTCCAGTACCATTTTCTGCTGCGGCCTTACCGGCTTATCCCGCTGACGGCGGAGAGCCTGCCGGAGCCGTCCTATTTCGATGCCGCGGGCCAGGCATTGCCCCAGGATGCCCCGGCGGTGGCCATCGCCTGGTCCGAGTATCAGATCCACATTCGCCCCGGCAGCCACTACCAGCCCCATCCAGCCTTTGCCCAGGACGCCGCCGGGGGCTACCGCTATCACCACCTGGCCCCCGCCGACCTTGAGGATGTCAACCGCCTGGGGGACTTCCCGGAGACCGGCACCCGAGAGTTGACGGCGGCAGACTATGTTTATCAGATCAAGCGGCTGGCGGTCCCCTGGCGACATTCGCCCATTGCAGGGGTCCTGGGAGAACATATCCAGGACTTTAGCGAGCTGACGGCCCGCATCGAGGCCCAGGCCCCCGCAACCGGGGAGGATGGCGAGCGACCCTACCTGGATCTGGACGCCATCCCCTTCGCCGGCGCCGAGGTTCTGGATCGCTACGCCTATCGCATTCGCGTCAAGGGCAAGTATCCCCAGTTCGCCTATTGGCTGGCCATGCCTTTCCTGGCCCCCATGCCCTGGGAGGCGGAGCGCTTCTACGACCAGCCGGGCATGAAGGCGCGTAACCTGACCCTGGACTGGTATCCGGTGGGCACCGGACCCTACTATCTCAGCGAGAACAATCCCAACCTGCGCATGGAGTTGACGCGTAATCCTTATTTTCACGGCGAAACCTATCCCAGCGAGGGCCTGCCCGAGGATGCCGCCGCGGGCCTGCTGGCGGATGCCGGTCAGCCGCTGCCCTTTATCGACCGCGCTGTCTATGCCCTGGAGAAGGAGGGTATCCCCTACTGGAACAAGTTCCTGCAAGGCTGGTATGACAGCTCGGGCATCTCCTCCGACGCCTTCGACCAGGCCATTCGTTTCGACGCCCAGGGCGGCGCTGGCCTGACGGAGGCCATGGCGGCCAAGGGGATTGGCCTGCTGACCTCGGTGGAGACCTCCATCTCTTACATGGGCTTCAACATGCGCGACCCGGTGGTCGGTGGGGACGAGGAGCGCGCCCGCCTGCTGCGCCAGGCCATCACCATCGCCGTGGATTACGAGGAGTACATCGCCATTTTCGCCAATGGTCGTGGTGTCCCCGCCCAGGGACCCCTGCCGCCGGGGATCTTCGGCTACCGGGAGGGGGAGGCGGGGCTCAACCCCACGGTCTATCGCTGGCAACAGGGCCAGGCGGTGCGGCGGACCCTGGAAGAGGCGCGGGAACTGCTGGCCCAGGCCGGCTATCCCGAGGGGCGGGACCCGGCCACCGGCCAGGCGCTGAGCCTGAATTTCGAGGCCGTGGCCAGCGGTCCCGACGACAAGGCCCGTCTCAACTGGCTGCGCAAGCAGTTCGCCAAGCTGGGCATCGAGCTGGTGGTGCGCGCCACCGACTACAATCGCTTCCAGGAGAAGATGCGCCAGGGCACGGGCCAGATCTACACCTGGGGCTGGAACGCCGATTATCCGGACCCGGAGAACTTTCTCTTTCTGCTCTACGGCCCCAACAGCAAGATGGCCGGGGAGGGCGAGAACGCCTCCAACTACGCCAATCCGGAGTTCGACGCCCGCTTTGAGCGCATGAAGGACCTGGATGACGGCCCCGAGCGCCAGGCCCTGATCGATGAGATGATCGCCATCGCCCGCCACGACGCCCCCTGGGTCTGGGGCTATTTCCCCAAGGGCTTCAGTCTGCACCACGCCTGGCTGACCAACCTCAAGCCGAATCTCATGGCCAACAACACCCTCAAGTATCGCCGCCTGGACCCCGAGTTGCGCCAGCGGCTGCGGCAGGCGTGGAACCGGCCGGTGCTCTGGCCTCTCTGGCTGGGGTTGGGCCTGCTGGGTTTGGGGGCCGTGCCGGCCGTCCTGAGTTGGCGGCGGCGGGAGAAGGGGCAGGGGACTAGCCAAACATGACGGCCTACATCCTCCGCCGCCTCCTCTACGCCCTGCCGATCCTGATCGGGGTGAACCTCATCACCTTTGTCCTCTTTTTCGTGGTGAATTCACCCGATGACATGGCGCGGATGCAGTTGGGTAGCAAGCGGGTCACCCCGGAGGCCATTGCCTCCTGGAAGGCGGAACGGGGCTACGACCAACCGCTGCTCTTCAACGACCAGGCGCAGGGCCTGGGTCGATTGACCCAGACCATTTTTTTCGACCGCTCCCTACGGCTCTTCGTCTTCGACTTTGGCGCCTCGGACGCGGGGCGGGACATCAGCCACGATATCGGCCAGCGCATGTGGCCGAGCCTGGCGGTGGCGGTTCCGGTGTTGCTGGTGGGCCTGCTGATCAACATCAGTCTGGCGCTCTTCCTGGTCCTGTTCCGGGGCGGCACCCTCGACCTGACCGGGGTGGTGCTCCTGGTGGCCATGCTCTCCATCTCCAGCCTCTTTTACATCATCGGCGGCCAGTACCTGCTGGGCAAGCTGCTGCGCCTGGCGCCCATCTCCGGTTACGATCTGGGGCTGGAGGCCTGGAAGTTTCTGGTATTGCCGGTGATCATCGGGGTCATGGGCGGCATCGGCTCCGGGGCCCGGCTTTACCGCACCCTCTTTCTGGAAGAGGCGGCCAAGGACTATGTCCGCACGGCCCGCGCCAAGGGCCTGGGGGAGCGGTTGGTGCTCTTTCGCCATATCCTCGGTAACGCCCTGATTCCCATCCTCACCGGCGTGGTGGTGGTGCTGCCCTTGCTCTTCATGGGTAGCCTGCTCACCGAGGCCTTCTTCGGCATCCCCGGGCTGGGCAGCTACACCCTGGATGCCATCAACAATCAGGACTTTGCCATTGTCCGGGCCATGGTCTTTCTGGGGTCCGTGCTGTACATCCTGGGGCTGCTGCTGACGGACATTTCCTACACCCTAGTGGACCCCCGGGTGCGCCTGAGCTGATGCCGTCCCGGAGATAAGCATGCCCGTCCTGCTTCTGACCGACATCTTCGTCTTCCTGCTGGTGGGGCTGCTGCTGGCCTTTGGCCTCTACGCCGCGCGCCGGGAGCACCTGCGCGCGCCCTGGCGATGGGTGGTCCAGAGCCGGGTGGGGGTCGTGTCTCTGGTGATATTGGGCAGCTACGCGGCCATCGGTTTGCTGGACACGGTCCACTTCCATCCGCGCCTGGAGGCCCCGGCGGGGGGTGGCGTGGGGGGCAAGTCTTCGGAGGTGCTGAGTCTCCTTGATCTCTGGCTGGCGCCCCTGCGGGAGCGGCAGGAGAAGACCTATTCCGCGCCTTTCGCCACCCATCTTCACGCCATGGAGACCCTCGCCCAGCCCGACGGCACCAGCCGGCGGGACTATCCGCGCCTGGTCCATGGCGGGGCCCATCTGGCGGCGTCGGAGGGAGAGCGGGGCCGCGACATCATGCTGACGAGCCTGTCCGGCCTGACGAAGGGCCTGGCCCTCTGGGCCCTGGTGACAATGGTGGCCGTGGCCCTGCTGGCCTGGCGACGGCGGAGGGGGCGGGAGCGGAATCCGCCGCGGGGCCTGATCCGGGACTGGGGCCATGCGCTGCGCGACCTGGCTAGGGGCGGCACCCAATGGCCGTGGCGGACCGGGCTCCTGGCCCTGGGGCTGATCCTGATCCTGGGGGCCGTCACCGCGGAGTTGGCGGTCAAGTACCACGTCCTCGGCACCGACAAGGTGGGCGAGGACGTGCTTTATCAGGCCCTCAAGAGCATCCGCACCGGTCTGGTCATTGGCACCCTTACTACCCTGGTGATGCTGCCGGCGGCCATCCTGCTCGGCATCATGGCCGGCTATTACCGGGGCCTGGCCGACGATGTCATTCAGTATCTCTATACCACCCTGAATTCCATCCCCGGCGTTCTGCTCATCGCCGCCGCCGTGCTCATGCTCCAGGTCCACATGAGCAATCATGAGGCGGAATTCACCAGCCTGGCGCAACGGGCTGACCTGAGGCTTTTTTTCCTCTGCCTCATCCTGGGGGTGACCAGTTGGACCGGGCTCTGCCGCCTCTTGCGGGGCGAGGCCCTCAAGCTGCGGGAGGTGGATTATGTCCAGGCCGCCCAGGCCCTGGGGGTGGGGAACCTGAGCATTATTGCCCGCCATATCCTGCCGAATGTCCTGCATCTGGTGATCATCGCCCTGGCCCTGGATTTCAGTGGGCTGGTCCTGGCGGAGGCGGTGCTGTCCTACATCAACATCGGCGTGGACCCGACCATGAATTCCTGGGGCAACATGATCAATGGGGCGCGCCTGGAACTGGCGCGGGAGCCCATCGTCTGGTGGTCCCTGGCCAGCGCCTTTCTTTTCATGTTTGTTTTGGTGCTCTTCGCCAACCTGCTGGCCGACGTGGTGCGGGACGCCTTCGATCCCCGTTTGCGGGGGGCCTGATACCGCTCGGCCGGCGCCGCCTTACCCCTCGCCGTGGCCGCCGGACAGCATGGCGAGCTGGATATGGCGGATGGCCCTATTGACGGCCTGGCCAAAGAGGTCGAGGTGGAGAAGCTGCTGGATGCGCTCCCGACGGTCCTCCGCCACCGCCTGACTGAAGACCTCGGCCAGCAGACCGCTACGTTCCGCCAGGGCCAGGAGGAAGGTATCCCGAGGATCAGGGATGTCGTCGGTGAAGAGGATGTTGGCGATGCGGCGCTTGACCTCGACCATTTCGCGTTCGTCCACGAGGGGATAGACGCGGGTGTGAAAGACCCAGAGAAAGCGCTTGTCGGCCCGCTCCAGAATGCCTCGGGCCAGGAGGCGGTCGATGGTCAGGCTCCGCAACCGGGCGCCATGGATCGCCAGGGCAGTGATCCAGTCCTGGATGGATTTTGATGCCGGGGCCTCGGCGATCCGGGCCAGGCAGAAGTCAAGAATGGGTTCGTCAACCGGCTTGGGGTCAACCAGGATGAGGTGGTGGCGTGGGTCGGAGTCAATGCGCCCCAGCAGGGCGAGATCCATGAGGGCCGCCCCGGCGAGCACGGAACTCATGACCGGGAAACCGATTTCGGCAAAGTCGCCACTGTCCTCGTCATGGGCCAGCAGCAGGAATTCCTCGGCGAAGGTCAGCATGGTGATAGCGGCGATGATCAGGCTAGGGCAGGGCGATTTGGGCGCGTGTTCTGGCCGGGCGGGTCAGAGCCCCGGGGGTGGTATCAGGGGGGCGTTGAGGGTATCGCGCACATAATCGCACACCACCTGGCCGAGCATGTCGAGCCGCACGATGCCCTTGATGCGCTCCCGGCGGCGATCCACCTCGTCCGGGTTGAAGACCCGGCTCAGCAGGTCGCTGCCATCGGCCAGGGCGATGAGGAAGGTGTCGCGGGGGTCCGGGATCTCGTCGCTAAAGAGGATGTTGGAGATGCGTCGCTTGACTTCGACCGTCTCCCGATTGTCCTTCATGGGATAAACGCGGGTATTAAATACCCAGAGGAAGCGCTTGTTCTCGCGCTTGAGGATACCGCGCGCCACCAGCCGCTCCAAGGCCATGTCGCGCAGGGCCTCGCCATCCCGGGATAGCTCATCCACCCAGTCCTCGGTCGTGGTTAGGTCGGCACTGCCACCGATGCGGGCCAGACAAAAATCCAGGACGGGTTCACCCGTCTGGCCAGGAGTAACGAGGATCAGCCGTTGCCTGTCCATGTCAATGCGGTTGAGCAGGGCAAGGTCCATCAGGGCGGCCCCGGCGAGGGCGGCGCTCATGACGCTAAAGCCAACATCGGCGAAGTCGCCAGTCTTCTCGTCATGGGCTAGCAGCAGGAATTCTTCGGCGAAGGTGAGCATGTCGGCACCAGTGCAAGGGAGGGAAGGGGCACATCTGAACGCCAAAGACGCTATCACAGCCGCACCTTGCTGGCAATTTGGTATGGTGGTCCCGGGTGGTCTGGTGGTCCTGGCGGGTTGCCAGCCTGTATCCGCAACGCCGACCCACTGGGGATTTTGTTAAACTGCCGGCCCACCCCAGTCCCGATAGCCCAATGGCGACTACCGGGGCCGCCTGGTCCGACGCTACCACCATGCCCATCCTGCGGCGGCAGGGGCCGCACCACTTCTGAAGGGATTAAATATCATGGTCCTGGAACAAAGTTTTACGCTGCGGAACGACCCTAGGGATATCTCCCAACTCGCGGAGCAGATCGAGGCCTTCGGCAAGGAGGGTGCCCTCTCGGTCCAGCACATTTATCAACTTAACCTGGTTCTGGACGAGCTGCTGACCAATATCGTCTCCTATGGATACGACGACGACTTGACCCACGAGATCGGCCTGCGGTTGCGCGCGGAACCCGGACATCTTACCGCCATCCTCACGGATGACGGCAAACCCTTCAATCCACTTGAGGAGGCCCCGGCCGCCATCCTCGATGGTTCCATCGAGGATCGGCCGATTGGCGGCCTGGGTATTCATTTCATGCGCACTCTGATGGATGAAGTCGCTTACCAGCGTCAGGATGGCCACAATCAACTAATCCTGATCAAGCACTTGAGTGCCCAGGAGGGCTGATGATATTCACCGTCGCCGGTATCGCCCGGTGGCTGCTGCTATTGGCATCCCTGATCCTGATGTCCTGCGACCAGGGATCCCAGCAACCGACGAGCGGCGGGGCGGGTGCGGCGCGGCCCGGGTTGGCGGCGGTTGCGGGCCAGTCCGGTGGGACGGCGGACCGGGACGTGGGTTGGGCCTCCCTGGGCGATCTGGCCCAGGCCCAGGGGCGAATCGGTGTCCTCCTGGGCACCGTCTTTGCCCCCTATATCGAGCAGAACTATCCCCGGGCCCGGGTGACCACCTTCAACAGCACTACGGACCAGGTGGTAGCCCTCAAGACCGGGAAGGTAGACACGGCCCTGTTCGACGCCACCAGTGCCCAGACCCTCATCAGGGCCCATCCCGAGCTGGGGATACTCGACAAGGGCTTTTTCACCTATCCCCTGGGCATCGGCTTTCGCCGAGACCGGGCCGAGCTGCGCGAGCGGTTCAATCGCTTCCTGGAGAAGCTCCGCGCCAATGGCGGCTATGAGGAGATCCAACGCCGCTGGCTGGTCGCGGATCCCGCACAGGCGGTCATGCCCGATTTCCCGGTTATTGATCCCCGGGAAGGCTATTTCCTGGGGGTGTCCGTTGCCGACTTGCCCTATGTAGCGATTAAGGATGGCCGCTATGTGGGCCTGGATATCGAAATCCTCCAGCGGTTCGCCGCCGAGGAGGGTATAGGCCTGGAGATTCTGTCCCTGGACTTCGGTGCCCTGATTCCGGCCCTTGCCGCGGGTAAGGTCGATATCATTACTGACGGCATGGCGATCACCGCGGAACGGAGCAGGGCCCTGGACTTCTCCATCCCTTACGCCCATGGCAGCGCGGTGGCCCTGGCCCTCAATTTCCGCCTGGCGAGAGGGATGATTGCCGGGCCCGCCGACCCGCCCACCGCGCCAGCGACAGCAGCGGGGACGGGCGGCTGGCAATCCCTGGCTGATCTGGCCCAAGGCCGGATAGCGGTTTTCACGGGTACCGCCCAGGACCTCTTCACCACCCGCGCCTTTCCCGAGGCGGAGATCCTGCGCCTCAACAGCCAGGCCGATTTTGTGCTGGCGGTCAAGACCGGCAAGGCGGATGCCGCCATCACCGAGGCGGTTTCTATTCGGGCCATCGCTAGGGACGATCCGGAGTTGGCGATTCTGGCGGATGACTTTTACGATATGCCCATCGGGGCAGCCTTCCCCAAGAAGGCTGACGCGCTGCGCGGGCGCTTTGACCGCTTTATCGCGGCGGCGAAAGCGGACGGGACCCTTGAGGAGATTCAGCGCCGATGGCTGATCGCCGACCCCGAGTTGGTGGTCATGCCCATGATTCCCGTCTCCGAGTCCGGCCAACCCCTGCGGGTTGGCACCTCGCTCATGGTGGGTCTGCCCTATGTTGCCCAGGACCAGGGACGGTTCATTGGCTATGACATGGAGCTGATCCAGACTTTCGCGGCTCGGGAAGGTTTGCGGCTGGAGATGGTGCCCCTAGAGTTCGACGCCCTTCTCACCTCTCTCGCCGTCGGCAAAATCGACATCATCATGTCGCGACTTTCCATCACCGAAGAACGCCGGGCCAAGGTCGATTTTTCCACCCCCTATGACCACGAATACTCGGCCGCCCTGGTCCAGAAGAAAAATCTGGCCCCGAGCCGGGGGGAGGCGAGCGGGGAATCCCAGGCGCATGCCCCCCTGTCCAGCTCCACCTCCGCCAATGGCGGCTGGCGGTCCCTTGACGACCTGGCCCGGGGACGCATCGCTGTCTTCGCCGGGGCCATCCAGGATCACTATGTGGTGCATACCTATCCCGAGGCGCAGGTCATCCATCTCAACGGTCATGCCGATCTAATTACGTCCCTGAAAACGGGCAAGGTGGACGCGGGCATCATCATCGCCACCAGCGCACCGGATATCCTGAAGGCCAATCCCGATATCGGCTTGCTGGGTGAGCCCATCCTACCCGTGTCCCAGGCCGCGGCATTCCGCCCGGGTGACCGGGAATTACGGGAGCGATTCGACCGCTTCATGGCGACCATCCTCGCCGATGGGACCCATGCCGACATGCATGCCCGCTGGTTCGAGGCCGATGCCAAACAGGCCCTGATGCCGGACATCCCGCTCCCCGAGACGGGCCCGGTTCTGCGCCTGGGGATATCGGTCTTTGTTGGCCTGCCCTATGTGGGCCTGGTGGATGGCCACTATGTCGGCTTCGACATCGAGTTGGCCCGTCGCTTTGCCGCTCACGAGGGGATGCGCCTGGAGCTGACGCCCCTGGAGTTCAGTACCCTGATCCCGGCCCTGACCGCCGGCAAACTGGACCTGATCGCCTCGGCCCTGGCGGTCACCGAGGAGCGTCAAAAACAGGTCACCTTCTCCACCCCCTACGCCGAGGTCTCCTCCGTCACCCTGGCCCTGAAGAAGAACATGGGCCCAGGGGGGCAGGGGATAGCGGAGGCGCCCAGACCCGTGGAGACGGAGCCGGCACCTGGCTTCCTCGCCGAGTTGGAGGCGAGCTTTTATTCCAACCTCGTCCTCGAACAACGCTGGCGACTCGTGCTGAATGGGCTCTGGGCCACCCTCCTGATCTCGGTGGCCTCCACCCTCCTGGGCACCCTGCTCGGGGCACTGATCTGCTACCTGCGGATGTCCCGCCGGACGCTGCCGCGGCTCCTGGGATCGGGTTACATCTTCCTCATCCGCGGCCTGCCGGTACTGTTGCTGCTGATGCTGATCTTTTACGTCGCCTTCGCCTCGGTGAACATCGATCCCCTGATCGTGGCCGTCATCGCCTTCGGCATGAACTTCGCCGCCTACGTCTCCGAGATGTTCCGTACCGGTATCGAGGGCGTGGATCGGGGCCAGACCGAGGCCGGTATCGCCATGGGCTTCACCCGCCTTCAGACCTTCCTGTATGTTGTCCTGCCCCAGGCGACGCGGCGCATCCTGCCGGTTTATCGCGGCGAATTCATTTCCCTGGTCAAGATGACCTCCATCGTCGGCTATATTGGTGTCCAGGATCTAACCAAGGCCGGGGACATCATCCGCAGCCGCACCTTCGAGGCCTTCTTCCCCTTGATCATGGTGGCGGCCATCTATTTTCTGGTCATCTGGGTCCTGGGGTTGGCCCTCGACCACATCGATCGCCGGACGGATCCAAAAAGGCGCATTAAGGTGGGCGTGGAAACGCCATAATCTATCCGGCCCTCGTGGCCAGGTAAGCGCACTTCACTCAATTTTAGGCTAAAACATGAAGAGATTAATGGTGTTGATGATGGCAGGCCTGTGCCTGACCCTGGGTATGGCGATGCCGGCTAGTGCCAAAGAGATTCGGGTCGCCGTCTCGCCGGCCTCCCCACCCAACCTGTTCGAGGAAAATGGCCAGACCAAGGGCATGGATCTCGAAATTTTCGAGGGCTACTGTCAGGCACGGGACTGTAGCCTGAAGATCACCTCCTATGACTGGCAAGGGATGCTGGGCGCCGTCGTCAGCGGCCAGGCCGATGTGGCCTTCTCGGGTATTTCCATCACCGACAAGCGCAAGGAGGTCATGGACTTCTCCCAGCCCTATCTGGAAAACACCTGGAATCTGATGAGCCTAAAGAGCAATAACATCAAATTCGAGGATCTGGCCGAGTGGAAAAAATATACGACCGGGTACCCCCGTGGTATGGCCTACACGGATTTCATTAAAACGCAGATGGAGCCCAAGGGCCTCTACAGCCTCGATAAAGTTAAACTTTATCCCAGCTACAACGAGGTCCTGGCCGATCTGCAGAACGGGCGGGTTGATCTGGCCTTCCTTGATGGCACCGTGGCCTCGGTGTATCGGCGGCAGTTGCCGATCCAGGACAGCTATGTGTTCACGGGCTTCGATCGCTTTGGCTTCGCCTTTGCCAAGGGTTCACCCTTGCGGGAAGATTTTGACCGCTATCTGACCGAACTCGGGCCCGAGAAGCTGAAGGCCATCGCCGACAAGTGGCTCAATTGACCCGCGAGACCCAGGGCCAATGAATTTTTGGCAAATTCTGGCCCAACTCGCGGCAGGCGCCGGTTATACCATTCTGGTGACCCTCGCCTGTATCGCCACCGGCCTGGTCACCGGCTTGGTTGTCGCCCTGCTGGCGCGGCTGCAGCTGCGCGCCCTGGATCACCTGCTGGCGACTTACACCTACGTCTTTCGCGGCGTACCGGTATTGGTGCTGCTCTTTGTCGTCTATTTTGGCCTGCCCGGCGTGGGTCTCAATGTGCCACCCCTCGTCGCCATGATGCTCAGCCTGGGGCTCATAGCCGGGGCCTATCTGGCGGAGGTCTTTCGGGGGGCCTTTGCGTCCGTCGATCCCGATGAAATCATGGTTGCCGAGGCCATGGGGATGAGTCGGCGCCAGATCCTGCTGGCCATCGAGTTGCCGCAAATGTTGCGCTTCGCCGTACCCGGCATGCTCAATGAATTTACGACGGTGCTGAAGTATTCACCCTTTGCCTATACCGTGGGCCTGCCCGAGATCATGAAGCAGGCCATGGCCTTGGCCGCCACCACCCTGAGGGGGCTGGAGATCTATTTTGCCATCGGTGTGCTTTATTTCGGCATCTATAAACTTATGCTGTTCCTGGTACGGCTTATCGAGCGTCGCTTCTCCGTCCCGGGATTCATCCGACTCTGAGGTCAGATATGGCGTTACTGGAAGTCAGAAACCTGGTCAAGGAGTTCGAGGGCAAGCCGGTCCTGAACGGTGTCGATCTGAATCTTGAGGAGGGGCAAGTCAAGGTCATCATGGGGCCATCCGGCTGTGGCAAATCAACCCTGCTGAGATGTATCAACCGCTTGACCGACCCCACCTCGGGACAGGTGTTCTTTCGCGGCGAGGAGGTCACCCGTCCTGAAACGGATGTGCGCGCCTTGCGTCAGCGCATTGGTTTCGTCTTCCAGAACTTTGCCCTCTACCGTCATCTCAGTGCCCTGGACAACATCAAGCTGGGCCTGCGAAAACTCCGGGGTCTGCCCGACAGCGAGGCCACCGCCCGAGCCAGGCATGAACTGCGCCGCATGAATATGGAGGACCACGAGCGGAAGTTTCCGGCCCAACTCTCTGGCGGACAAAAACAGCGAGTGGCGATCGCCCGGGCCCTGGCCATGGACCCGGCGGTGCTCTTCTTTGACGAACCGACCTCGGCCCTGGATCCACGCATGGCACGGGAGGTCGTGGCCCTGATCAACCAGCTTTATCTGGATAATGTGACCATGCTCTGCGTCACCCATGATGTCTTTTTGGCCCGCCACGTATCCGATCGGGTGATGTTCCTGGACCATGGCCGAGTGCGGGCGGAGGGTGATGCCGATCACTTGCTGGAGGACCATGACGACCCGCATATTCGAGCCTTCTTTGGCCGCGGGACCGAAAAGCCATGACCGCCTGGCTGGCCTTCCTGCGGGAGGTCCTGGAGTACGGACCCCAGATTCTCGTGGGGCTCGGCAACACCCTGTTGCTGGCGTTAATCATCACCTTTAACGGACTGGTTGGGGGTGTCCTGGTTTTCTATATGACCTTGAGCCCTAAATCGATCACGCATCGCCTGACCGATGGTTATATCTCCTTCTTCATCGGGACACCCCTGATTGTGCTCCTGTTCCTGATGTATTACGGCCTGCCGCAATGGGGGTTGCACCTGTCGCCCCTGGCCGTCGCGGTCATCGGCTTCACCCTGAATGTGGCCGCCTACAACGCCCGCTACCTCAGGACCGCCTATAACGGCCTCAATCAGGATGAATTGGAGGCCGCCCGCGCCCAAGGGTTATCGGGCCTGCAGGTTTTCAGGCACATCACCCTGCCCCAGGTCCTCCGCCTGTCGGTGCCGGCCCTGACTAACCAGGCCATCCTGAATCTGAAAGACAGTTCCGTGGCCTTCCTGATCCAATACACCGAATTCTTTGCCGAGGTCCAAGAGTTGGCCACCCGGAACTTTCAATACTTCAAGGCCTATCTCATGGCCGGAATGGTTTACCTGGTATTGGTTTCGATTATCGTCCTTGCGGCTCGCCGTCTGGAGAAGACGCTCCTGCGTCCCATGCTCTGAGTCACGGCTCGGATCTAAGCTTCGCGATCCTTTGAGGCAGCCCACCCGGGCCCTTGGGAAATCGCCCCCTTGGGTTACAAGACGACCCCTTTGAGCAACAGAGCAGCGACCCGTCCCGTATGGGTGGCGGCCACCTCCTTAAGTACCTCTTGAAAGGCGGGATATTCCCGCCGGATTTGGTTGTAGGCCTTCCTCGGCAGGACCAAGACCTCGCAATAGGTCAAGGCCAGGACGGAGGCCGTGCGCTTTTCGCCAAGGAGCAGGGAGAGATTCCCGAAATAATCGCCATCCTCCAGGATGCCGTAATGCTCTCTGCCATCCTCGGACAGGATGGCCGCCTTGCCGTGGCTGAGGAAAAAGATCTCGCGACCCGCCTCGCCCGCCGTCGCGATCTTGACGCCGGGGGCATAGGTATAGGCCCGGAGCGCCAGGAGGAGGGCGTTACGCAGGGGCGGCGCGCAATAGCTGAAGAGGGGCACGGTGGCCAACAGGTCCTGGGTCAGATGCACCAGGAGTTCGAGCCGGAAGGGAGGTGGCAATTCCTCCAGATAGGAGGCCTGCCGCAAACCTCGATGATGGGCCCAGAGATAGTCGTAATAATCGCGGACCTGCTCAATCAGCCGTGCCGAGATCCCCCGTTCATGCAGATAGTTGCCGATGGACTCGACGCGTTGGAAATACCGCGTCCGCTCGGCGTCTAGGTTGCGGACCAGGCTGGCGATGTTGCCGATGATGAAGGCGTACATAAAGGCCCCGAGCAGCATGACGCCGGTGGCAAAGAGGTATTCAAAATCGTTGGCTGGCAGGATATCGCCATAGCCCACGGTGGCGACGGTCGTAACGACCCAGTAGAGGGAGCGGATATACTGGGTGGCCAGCTCCGCCGTGGCGATGCCCTCGGCCGTCACCCAGGAATTTTCCGGAAAGTCAGCCAGGTAGGGTGCGAGGAACCAGACGCAGGCAATCCAGTGGATCAGGATGAGGAAGACGATTATCAAGAGCGTCAAACGCAGGTAACCGGCCTTGCTCCAGGCTCGGCGATCCCAGCGCCTGAAGATGACAAAAAGCTTGATCAGGCGCAGGAGACGCAACTGACGAAGCACCAGGACCAGGGGCAGGCCGGCGATGGCCAAATGCTCCTGGCCGAGAAGGAGGGCGTCCAGCGGCAAGGTGGCGATGAGATCCAGGGCAAAATGGCCCCGCAGATAGTGCCGGGCGGTCTGGCTCACCTCCATGATCTTCTCACCGGGGCGCCGATAGGAGGTGAAGAAGTTAAACAGGATGTCCAACCAGAAGAAAAAATCGATTCCATAAACCAACTGGCTTCCGAACGGCAAGACCTGGTGATGGAAGGCGAGTTGAAAGGGGACGATGACACAGGTGGCCATGATCAGCAGGACCATGCAGGCATCCCAGACCTGGCGGAAGGTCGAATTTTCGTCGATGACAGGCATGGCAGCGGCAAGATGCTGGGGTGAAGGCGGGAGGAGACCTCGAAAATCCAAGGTGGCCGGAGATGCCATCCCCGCCGGGGTCGGGGGACAGGCGATCTTACCCGGCATCCTAACCTGATCGACTGTGGCTTGTGAAACCCTGCACCCATGACCGCGACCTGGCCCTGTTCGACCTCGGCAACGGGGAGATTCCGAGCTGGAAGGCGGCATAGGCAGCGGCCTCTCACGGTTAGCCAGCGCTGCTCGCGCCCTCAACAGCCCACCCGCCCAAGTGCCACCCGGGCGGGTCGCAGGTTCATCAAAAAGCTATCTCGAAGTGCGGCTTAGTGCCCCCGCGTGGTAGAATTAACCAGTTTAATTCGATGGGCTCAAGACGCGTCCCAGGGGGCCTGGACAGGCCTGTCTACCATCGCCTTTAGTTCCTGTTTGCCATTACCTCTAGTAGGTTAGCGATTCTTATGCCGGAGTTTGCCAAAGAAGTTCTCTTCGTCAATCTGGAAGACGAAATGCGTCGGTCCTATCTGGATTACGCCATGAGCGTGATCGTGGGCCGTGCCTTACCGGACGTGCGCGACGGGCTCAAACCCGTTCATCGGCGCGTCCTCTTTGCCATGAGTGAGCTAGGGAACGACTGGAACAAGCCCTACAAGAAGTCGGCGCGCGTGGTGGGCGACGTCATCGGTAAGTACCACCCCCATGGCGACACGGCGGTCTATGACACCATTGTGCGCATGGCGCAGCCTTTTTCTATGCGCTACATGCTGGTGGACGGGCAGGGTAACTTCGGTTCCGTGGACGGCGACGCCCCGGCAGCCATGCGTTACACCGAGGTGCGCATGTCGCGCATCGCCCATAGTTTGCTGGAGGACCTGGACAAGGAAACCGTCGAATTCTCGCCTAATTACGATGAGTCGGAGCACGAGCCCAAGGTCCTGCCGGCGCGCTTTCCCAATCTGTTGGTCAACGGTTCCTCCGGTATTGCGGTGGGCATGGCGACCAACATCCCCCCCCATAACCTGCGCGAGGTGATCGAGGCCTGTCTGGCGGTGATCGAGCGGCCGGAGATCGGGATCGAGGAACTCATGGAACTGGTCCCGGGGCCGGACTTTCCGACCGCCGCCATCATCAATGGCGTGCGGGGTATCCGCGAGGCCTATCGGACCGGGCGGGGGCGGGTCGTGATGCGGGCGCGCACCCATGTGGAGACGGAGAAGCGCAGCGGCCGCGAGGCCATTATCGTCTCCGAGCTGCCCTACCAGGTAAACAAGGCGCGGCTGCTGGAGCGGATGGCGGAGTTGGTCAAGGAGAAGAAGATCGAGGGCATCGCCGAACTCCGGGACGAGTCGGACAAGGACGGCATGCGCATGGTCATCGAGGTCAAGCGCGACCACTACCCGGACGTGGTGCTCAATAACCTCTTCCAGCATACCAATATGCAGTCGGTGTTCGGCATCAACATGGTAGCCCTGGTAGACGGCCAGCCGCGCCTGCTCAACCTCAAGCAATTGCTGGAATATTTCCTGCGTCACCGCCGGGATGTGGTGACGCGGCGGGCCATTTTCGAGCTGCGCAAGGCCCGGGGCCGGGCCCACATTCTGGAAGGCCTGACGGTGGCCCTGGCCAATATCGACGAGGTCATCGACCTCATCAAGCGTTCCGCCAGCCCTGGGGAAGCCAAAGCGGGGCTCATGGAGCGCCTCTGGCGGCCGGGGGCCGTCTCGGGCATGCTGGCGCGGGCCGGTGCCAGCCAGACCCGCCCCGACGACCTGGATGCGGGGCTGGGCCTGGGCGCGGAGGGTTACCGACTGGGCGAGGCCCAGGCCCAGGCCATCCTCGACCTGCGCCTGCATCGCCTGACGGGCCTGGAGCAGGATAAAATCATCAAGGAATACGAGGAGATCCTGGCGGCCATCGCCGATCTACTCGCCATCCTCTCCTGCCCGGACAGTCTCATGGCGGTGATTCGCGACGAACTGGTGCTGATCCGCGACCAGTATGCCGACGCCCGCCGCACCGAGATCCAGACGGATCACAGCGACCTGACCCTGGAGGACATGATCACCCCGGAGGAGATGGTGGTGACCCTGTCTCACGCGGGCTACGCCAAGGCCCAGCCTCTAAGCCAGTATCAGGCCCAGAAGCGCGGCGGCAAGGGGCGTTCGGCGACGGCGACCAAGGACGAGGACTTTATCGACAAGCTGTTCGTCGCCAATGCCCTCGACACCGTCCTCTGCTTCTCCAGCCTGGGTAAGGTCTATTGGATCAAGGTCTATGAGTTGCCGCAGGCGGGGAGGGCCGCCCGGGGCCGGCCCATGGTCAATCTCCTGCCCTTGGGCGAGGGCGAGCGCATCAACGCCTTCCTACCGGTGCGGGAGTATGATGAGGGCCACTTCGTCTTCATGGCCACCACCGCGGGCACGGTTAAGAAGACGCCCCTGCTGGAATTTTCGCGGCCCCTGTCGCGGGGTATCATCGCCCTGGACCTGCACGGGGATGAGCGGCTGGTTGATGTGGCCATTACCGACGGCGAGCGGGAGATCCTGCTCTTCAGCTCCGCGGGTAAGGCGGTGCGCTTCCGGGAGACCGAGGTCCGTTCCATGGGGCGCGGTGCCCATGGCGTCCGCGGCATCCTGCTGGACCCAGGCCAGCGGGTTATCGCCATGCTGGTGGTCGATCCGGCCTGCACCGTGCTCGGGGTGACCGAGAATGGCTATGGCAAGCGTACCCCGGTGGAGGATTTCCCGACCAAGGGGCGCGGCACCAAGGGCGTCATCGCTATCGGCACCTCCGCGCGCAACGGGCCCCAGGTGGGTGCCGTGCTGGTGCTTCCCGAGGATGAGATCATGCTCATTACCGTGGGGGGCACCCTGGTGCGCACCACCGTGGCGCAGATCCCCACCGTTGGCCGCACCGCCCAGGGCGTCAAGCTCATCCGCGTCGGCGAGGGCGAGCGCCTGGCGGGCGTGGAACGTATTCTTGCCCTGGAAAGTGGTGCCGAGGAAGCCGGAGAAGGTGGCGAAGGCGCGGACGGGGGCGCCGAAGGCGAGGAGTTGGCTTGAGGGGGCTGCGCCCGCGGGGCAATTCATTTAACAACTTTATGATATTCCTATTGATACGGAGTTACGACCATGGCAAGACCCTATAACTTCAGCGCTGGTCCGGCCATGCTGCCGGACTCCGTCCTTACCCAGGCCAGGGATGAGATGCTGGACTGGCATGGCAGCGGCATGTGCGTGGCGGAGATGAGTCATCGCGGCAAGGAATATATGTCCATTGCCGCGGCGGCGGAGGCGGACCTGCGCGCCTTGCTGGCGATCCCCGATAACTACAAGGTCCTGTTCCTGCAAGGTGGCGCCTCGAGTCAGTTTGCCATGGTGCCGATGAACCTGCTGCGCCACGGTCAGGACGCCGCTTACATCAAGACCGGCTCCTGGTCCAAGAAGGCCATCCAGGAGGCCAAGCGTTATTGCACCGTGGCGGTTACGGAAGGGGGCATCGAGGGTCGCTTCACCAGCGTGCCGGCCCAGGTTGACCTGCTCCTGGGCGATGACGCCTCCTATGTCCATTACACCCCCAACGAGACCATCGAAGGGGTCGAATTTCCCTACGTCCCGGAAACCGGCGACATCCCCCTGGTGGCGGACATGTCTTCCACCATCCTGTCCCGTCCCATCGAGGTCTCCCGCTTCGGCCTCATCTACGCCGGTGCCCAGAAAAACGTGGGGCCCGCGGGCCTGACCATCGTCATCGTCCGCGAGGACCTGATCGGCCAGCCCATGGAGGGCACGCCGACCATGTTCGACTACAAGATCCACGCCGATAACGAGTCCATGTACAACACCCCGCCGACCTATGCCTGGTACCTGGCGGGCCTGGTGTTCCAATGGCTGCGGGAATTGGGCGGACTGGAGCAGATGGGGGCCATCAACGAGCGCAAGGCCAAGCTCCTCTATGGTGCCATTGATGCGTCGGGCTTCTATGCCAACCCGGTGCGTCCGGATTGCCGTTCCTGGATGAATGTCCCCTTCACCCTCGCCAATCCGGAGTTGGACGCCAGCTTCCTGGCCGAGGCCAAGGGCGCCGGACTCCTGACCCTCAAGGGCCATCGCTCCGTCGGGGGCATGCGGGCCAGCATCTATAACGCCATGCCCGAGGCGGGCGTCAAGGCCCTGGTCGATTTCATGGCCGAGTTCGAGCGTAAATACGGCTAAAGGTTGCTAAAAGAATCATGTACAAGATACTGACTCTCAATAATATCTCCGTTGCCGGCCTGGACCGGCTCCCCCGCGACAAGTACGAGGTGGCCTCGGAGATCGCCCATCCGGACGCCATTCTGGTGCGCTCCGCCAGCATGCACGAGATGGAGATCCCGGCCTCCCTGCGGGCCGTGGGCCGCGCCGGTGCGGGCGTCAACAACATCCCGGTGGCGCGCATGTCAGAGCGGGGGGTGCCCGTCTTCAACGCCCCCGGCGCCAATGCCAATGCCGTCAAGGAATTGGTGGTGGCGGGTATGCTGCTGGCGGCGCGCAATATCGCCCAGGGCTGGACCTTCGCCCGCGGACTGGAGGGCGACGACGCGGCCATCAACAAGGCGGTGGAGAGCGGCAAGAAGCACTTCGTCGGCTTCGAGTTGCCCGGCCGCACCCTGGGGGTGGTCGGTCTCGGCGCCATTGGCGTCCAGGTTGCCAATGTCGCGCGCGCCCTGGGCATGAAGGTCGTCGGCTACGATCCCACCATTACCGTGCAGCGGGCCTGGCAACTGGCCGCCGATGTCCAGCAGGCCTTGAGTGTGGACGACCTGGTCGCCCGGTCCGATTTCATCAGCTTCCATGTGCCGCTCACCGACGAGACCCGCGGCATGATCAATGCCGAGCGCCTGCGCAATATCCGCAAGGGCGGGGTGCTGCTCAATTTCTCGCGCAACGGCATCATCGACGACAAGGCGGCGGTGGCGGCCCTGGATTCCGGCCATCTTTACGCCTATGTGTGCGATTTCCCCAGCAACCTCTTGAAGGATCATCCCCGCGTCGTGACCCTGCCCCACCTCGGGGCCTCGACCTTCGAGGCGGAGGAGAACTGCGCCATCATGGTCGCCGACCAGGTGCGCGGCTGGCTGGAGGCGGGCAACGTCACCAATGCGGTCAATTTCCCCGAGATCCTGCTGCCGCGCAACGGCGGCTTCCGCCTCGCGGTCGTCAACAGCAACGTGCCGAACATGGTCGGGCAAATTTCCACTGACCTGGCGGCGGCGGGCCTCAACATCCTCGACATGCTCAATCGCTCGCGGGGGGACATCGCCGTGACCCTCATCGATGTCAATCAATGGGTGCCCAAGGAGACGGTGGCCCAGTTACGTACCATCCCCGGTGTGCTCTCGGTGCGCTGCCTGGGCTGCGAGAAGGAAGCGGCCTGATGTCTTGGCTTAAGCGCGGGCGGGGGAGGGTGGGGCCATGACCTCCGAAGAACAGTTGGCGGATGTGCGTCAGCGTATTGACGCCATCGATGGGGAAATTCTGCGCCTCCTCAGCGCCCGCGCCGCCTGCGCCCATGAAGTGGCCGTCATCAAGCTTGAGGTCGGCGATAGCCACTTCTATCGTCCGGGCCGCGAGGCGGAGGTGCTGCGGCGGATCAAGACCCGCAACCCGGGGCCCCTGAGCGGGGAGGCCATGGCCCGTCTATTCCGCGAGATCATGTCCGCCTGCCTGGCCCTGGAGCAGCCCCTGGCGGTGGCCTTCCTGGGTCCGGCGGGGACCTTTACCCAGGCGGCGGCGGTCAAGCACTTCGGCCACGCCGCCAACACGGTGCCGGTGGGCAGCATTGGCGATGTCTTCCGGGAGGTCGAGGCCCGATCCTGCCACTATGGGGTGGTCCCGGTGGAGAATTCCACCGAAGGGGTCATCAACCACACCCTTGATACCTTCATACGCTCCCCCCTGAGTATCGCCGGCGAGGTCAGCCTGCGCATTCATCATCACCTCATGAGCCGGGAGCCGGACCTGGCGGCAATTCATACGCTGTTTTCCCACCAGCAATCCCTGGCCCAATGCCGGGGCTGGCTGGATCGCCACCTGCCCCTGGCCGAGCGGATTGCCGTGGACAGCAACGCCGAGGCCGCGCGGCTGGCGGCCAACCATCCCGCCGCGGCGGCGGTGGCCGGGGAGGCCGCGGCGGACATCTACGACCTGGGCATCCTGGAGCACTGCATCGAGGACGAACCGGGCAACACGACCCGCTTCCTGGTGATCGGTACCGAGGATGCCCGCCCCAGTGGCGACGACAAGACCAGCCTGCTGCTCTCCTGCCACAACGAGGCCGGCTCCCTCTACGGCCTGCTCGAACCCCTGGCGGCTCATGGCATCAGCATGACCCGCATCGAACCCGGCCTTCCCGGCGGGGACTCTGGGACTATGTCTTTTTTGTCGATATCGATGGCCACCGGGAAGACGCGACCGTCGCGCCGGCCCTGGAGACCCTGCGCCGGACCACCAGCCTGTTCCGGGTCCTGGGTTCCTATCCCAAGGCCGTGATCTAATCGCTCCCGCCGAGGCCCAAATATGACTACCCTTCTCAACCCCTTTCTCAAACTGACGGCGCCCGGCCTGCCTGGCCTGCAGCCCTATATCCCTGGCAAGCCCCTGTCCGAGCTGGAGCGGGAACTGGGTATCTCCAACTCCATCAAGCTGGCTTCCAACGAAAACCCCCTGGGTCCCGGCATCCTGGCGCGGGAGGCGGCCATGGCCGCACTGACTGAGTTGGGGCGTTATCCCGATGGGGGCGGCTTCGAGTTGCGCCGGGCCCTGGCCGAGCATCACGGCCTGGAGGCGGTCGCCGTCACCCTCGGCAATGGCTCCAACGATGTCCTTGATCTGGTGGCCCGCGTCTTTCTGCACCCGGGCCAGGAGTCGGTCTTCTCCGAGCACGCCTTCGCGGTCTATGCCATCGGCACCCAGGCGGTGGGGGCCAGGGCCCGCATCGCCAAGGCGCGGGATTATGGCCACGATCTGGAGGCCATGGCGGCCCTGGTCAATGAGCGCACCCGGGTGGTCTGGATCGCCAATCCCAACAACCCCACCGGGACCTGGCTCGATGCCGACACCCTGGCCAGTTTTCTGGGGGAACTGCCGGATACCTGCGTCGCCGTGGTGGACGAGGCCTACACCGAGTATGTGGAGGATCCGGATTTCCCGGATGCTACCCGCTGGCTGGACCGGTTCCCGAACCTTATCGTCACCCGCACCTTTTCCAAGGTCCATGGTCTGGCGGCCCTGCGGGTGGGCTATGGCCTCAGCCACCCCCATATCGCCGACCTGCTCAACCGCGTCCGTCAGCCCTTCAACGTCAACAGCATCGCCCAGGCGGCGGCCCTGGCGGCATTGGCCGACGAGGTGCATGTTCGGGCCTCTCTGGCATTGAACCGGAGCGGCATGCGGCAACTGGAGGAGGGGGCCCGCCAGTTGGGGATTGGCTATATCCCCTCGGTAGGCAACTTCATCACCCTTGACCTGGGCCGCCCGGCGGCCCCTATCGATCAGGCCCTGCTGCGCGCCGGCTGTATCACCCGTCCGGTAGCCAACTATGGCATGCCGAATCACCTGCGCGTCACCATCGGTCGTGAGGCGGAAAATGCCCGCCTGCTCGCCGCCCTGGCGGTGGCCTTGTCGGCATGATTCAGCGGCTCACGGTCATCGGCGTTGGCCTCATCGGGGGCTCCCTGGCCCGGGCCCTGCGCCGGGCCGGCTTTGTGGGCGAGGTGGTGGGCTGCGGGCGCTCACGGGACAATCTGCAACGGGCCCGCGAATTGGGGGTGATCGACCGCTACTACCAGGACCCGGCCCAGGCGGTAACCGGCGCCGATCTGGTCTTCATCGCCGTACCCCTGGGGGCCATGGCCACCACCTTCGCCGCTATCCGCGATCACCTGGCCCCTGGCGCCATTCTGACCGATGGTGGCAGCGTCAAGGGCAGCGTGGTGGCGGATGCCCGTCAGGTCTTTGGTCGGTTGCCCCCGCGTTTCGTCCCCGGCCACCCTATCGCGGGCACGGAGCAGAGCGGGGTCGATGCCTCCTTTGCCGAACTCTACCGCAACCGGCGCGTCATCCTGACCCCCTTGCCGGACACGGACCCGGCGGCCACCGCCCAGGTCCAGGCCATGTGGGAGGCCTGTGGCGCCGAGGTAACGCAAATGGCGGTGGATCATCACGACGAGGTGTTGGCCGCCACCAGCCATCTGCCGCACCTCCTGGCCTATGGCCTGGTCGATAGCCTGGCGCGGCTGCGGGAAAACGACGAGATTTTTCGCTACGCCGCCGGTGGTTTCCGCGACTTTACCCGCATTGCCTCCAGCCACCCCATCATGTGGCGGGATATCTGCCTCGCCAATCGCCAGGCCCTGGGCCAGATGCTCGCCCGGTTCCAGCGCGAGCTTGCCGAACTCGCCGCCGACGTCGAAGGCGGGGATGGGGAGGCCCTGCTGGAGGTCTTCGAGCGCGCCAAGGCGGCCCGGGATCGGTATGTGGGTAGCCAGGGTTAGGACGGGGAGGGGCTTTTGGAACTGGACTCAAGCCATGAATAAACGGCGAATTAATTTCATCCCCAGGGCCGTGAATCAGCCAGGGGGCTAATGGATTTCGTCGGACTTTTTCGAGAAGAGAGATGATAGACCTTCGTAACGAGGGGAGACAATCATCACCGGGGTACGGGTCTCTGTATCAGGCTTAAAATTCTCCGATTATTATTTGATAAATTGGGAGTTTAATCTTTACCGCCACCCAGGCAGGGGGGCGATGCGGGCGCCTGGCCACCCTTGAGGAACCATTCATCCGGCGTCCAGGCATGCATTGCCAGGGCATGTAGGCCGGCGGCGAATTCGTCTCCCAGCAGACCATTGATGAGGCGATGTCGGGCGATGGGTTTGAGTCCCGTGAAGTGATTGCTGACGACCAGCAGCTTGAAGTGGGATTCTCCATCCGGGGGCGCATTGTGCTGGGTGGTTTCGTCGATCAACTCCAGATGGAGTGGACTTAGCTCCCGGGTAAGGTGGTTCTGGATGCGTTGTGCACGACTCATGGCGTTTGGATCCTCGGGGGGCTGGCCCCGGACGGTAATAAGGTAGGTATAAGAAGTGTGGCTGGCCACCGGGCATGACAAGCGGCCCCGTTATTCAGATGGCGTTCAGGGGCTTCCCGGCGGTAGGGCAGTCAATAACTCCAGGATGTCCCCATGGCCATTCTCCCGGGCCCAGTCGAGGGCAATGCGGCCATTCGCATCCTGGAGATGGGGGTTGGCGCCCTGGGAGAGCAGGATGGCGACGCTGTTCCGACGACCATCCTTGGCGGCCCAAAGGAGGGCGCTCCAACCCGCGTCGCGCTCCTGGCGGTCCACATCCGCGCCACGCTCGATCAGAAGACGAACCAGGTCCCCATGCCCTCGGGAAGCGGCCAGCATGAGGGCGGTGTAACCACCCTTATCCTCGGCATTGGGATCGGCCCCCGCGTCCAGCAATCGTTGCGCGGTCGCCAGATAGCCCTTGAGGGCGGCCTTCATGAGGGGCGTCCAGTGACAGCCATCCACGGGGTCGGGGGCAGCTCCCGCGGCGAGCAGGGCATCGATGGCCGGAAAATCACCGCGCTCCGCGAGCAGAACCAGCGGGGGATCGGGTGCATCCTGGGTCTGTTCCGGGGATACCCGCGAACAGGCCGTGAAAATCAGCAGGCACCCAAGGATCAGGCCGAGAGGCGGGGTAGGGGAGGTGGCGAGGAGGTTCATGACCAGGCATTTTCCGCCCAGCCCTGGCTAACGCCAATGCGTTCTCGCAGTGGTTCGGAAAAGGACCCGCCTGCCTTGTGGCCTGAAGCGCGAGGCAGGCTACTTGTCCTTGGTTTTGGACGAATTTGGGCTAGTAGCCGTAGCGGTTTTCGTAGGAACCGCGGGCGCCTTGGCTGTGGGCGTGGCCTTGGATTTGGTGGCAGGCGGGACTGCGGGGGCTTTCGTGGCGGACGGAACCGCTTTCGCCGCCGCCTTGGTGGCGGGGCTAGCGGGTTTGGAGGTCGCCGAGGCAGGAGTCTTGCTGGCGGTGACCGTGGCCGTTTTCGCCGGTGCCGGGGTCTTGGTGGCAGGCTTGGGGGTGACCACCGGTGCCGTTTTCGGACTAGCCGCCACGACCTGGGGTTTCGCCGTGCCCGCTGTTGCCGATTTTGGGGCTGTCTTCGCGGCCGGTTTGCCGCTGTGCGCGGTGGTCGTGGGTTTAGCGAAGAGGGAAACTGCCTTAGGGCCAGTCGCCGTGGAACTGGTTGCCTTGGTAGGGGGTTTTGGCATCAGGGACTGGGCTGGGGCGGAGGCCACCTTGGTGGCCGTCTTGGCTGGCGGGGCTGCTTTGGGGGCTTGGGAAACCTTGGTTACAGGCATGACCGGCGCGGGCTTGGGCGGGAGCGTATTAGCCCTCGTTAGGGCTGCGGCGGTCGCCGTGGTGGCTGCCGCCGGTGGCAAGGCCCAGGTTGCCGCCGAGCTTGGCTGATTGTCCTCGGCTACCGATTCGGGGATGTCCACCATGGAATTCGACGGGTGGCTGACCGGCGCGGCATTCGTGATCGACTCGGAGGCGGAAGAATCGGTTGGCGCGGTATCCCTCATGCCACCAATGGGCGGCAGGGCGTTGGCAATACGGGGTCGAGCCTCGTGCCAGGAATTTTGTAGGATCGAGAGTGAGTGGGTCAGTTCGTTGCGATAGGTCTCGGTATAGTCTTGCCGCACCTCCTTGTCGGTACCGCGCGCCGTCACGGCCTCGGCGCCCAATTGCACCTCGACGCCGCCGGAGCGGTCGAAAAAGTCTGTCCGAACCTCGATAACCGGCGGAAAAGGCCCCCGCGAAGCCCCAGGCGCGAGGTTTTCCGCCGCGGCATCGTCAAGGTTGCGTTGCAGAATCAAGCTGTCGCGGCCCGCCTTCTGGACCTCCCAACCCTGAGTGACCGCCGCACCCATGGCCGCGCCCCGGACCTGCTGAATATTGCCGCCAGAGAAGAACATGCTGGGTTTATTCGGGTCGGGGACGAGTTGAGACATCGCATCTTCCGAATCCGCGTACTGTCCCGATCGTGGCGACGAGGCGCATCCGACCAAGACCAGTCCCAGACTGCATAAAGCTAGTAAATTCAATAACCCACGCAAGTTCAACGATAATTCCTCTTTTGTCAGCCTTTCTGATTACGGATGCCCAGAGTCCGTGCCAGATTAAGGAGCGAATCTTATCATGATGTCAGTGCCTTAGTTCCGGCGCGTCCCGTGGCATTCTAGAGCAAGGGCTGATTAGCCAGGCACATGATTGCGTATAATGGGTATTATGTAAAGTCAGATGGGCAGCCGATGGCTACACCCGGTCGGGTGATCCCATTTGAGGTTTTTATCGTGATTCGGATCTCGCCTGATCTGCCCTGGCTCTCTCCCAAGCGGCAAAGTCGAAAACCGCCAGGGCGTTGTTGCTGGTTTGCATGGCAAGGAACTCAGGGTCCTGACCACGCACCTGGGCAAGCGCTAACAACACATCGGGTAAGTAGGCGGGACTATTGCGTTCACCCTGATGGGCGGCAACCGTCAGGTCCGGGGCGTCCGTCTCAAGTACCAGGGCATCGAGGGGCAAGGCCTTGGCCAGGGCGCGCAGGCGGCTGGAGCGCTCGAAGGTCAGCATGCCACCAAATCCCAGCTTAAAGCCCAGATCGAGGTATTGGTGAGCCTGCTGGATACTGCCACTAAAGGCATGGGCGATGCCGCCTCGGGTGCGGATGCGGCGCAAACAGGCAATAACGTAGTCGTGGGACTTGCGGGCATGAATCACCACCGGCAGATTAGCGCAGACAGCTAGTGTGAGCTGCTCCTCGAACAGCGCCTGCTGTCGGGCCCGATCCAAATCGGGAATGAAAAAATCCAGGCCGATCTCCCCTATCGCCACGGGTCGAACGGTGGCAATAAGTCGTGCCAGCTCGATCAGGTCCCCGGCCTGGTGCCGTTCAAGGAATACGGGATGCAGGCCCAGGGCCGGAAAGGGTCCTGCCTCGCGCTGGCAAAGGCTGATAAGTCCTTGCCAGCCAGCAGCCTGGATAGCAGGTACCAGGATGCGGCCGACTCCGGCGGCCCGGGCCTCGGCCAGTACCTGGTCCCGGTCCAGGTCAAAGTCGGCGACGTCCAGATGGCAATGAGTGTCGATCAGCATGGGTCTTGCGAGGGCCCTGGATAGGTTAGCGCCTTGCCCCACCAGCGATCGCCGTTCGGGAGGCCTGGGTGGCTCACCAGATCAGGTCATCCGGAATCTGGTAGGCCGCATAGGGGTCATCCTCGGCGGATTCCTGTTCGCCCCGCGCCTCGGAGTGGTTGAGGACCAGCACCAGGGCCGCATGCCGGGTCATTAGATTCTCGGCGACCTCGCGCGGGACCAGTTCTGTCTCCGCATCCTGGCGGACCAGGGCCAGTCGGCCCGAGACCAAGGCGCGTTGTTGTTCAGCGGTTACATAGATCCGCCTTAGCCGCTCCTGGTCCTGAAAGTTGAAAGCGATGTCGCCACCCGCGCGCGCGAGTCGATGCGAATGAATGAGTTGGCGTATGGAGTTCTCTTCTTCCCGACGCCTGACCTCCTCCTGGCGCTTTAGATTGAGTTCTCGATCGCGCCGGGCCTTTTCGGCTGCCTCTTCTTGAACCCGCTGCCGAATCTCTTCCTGGGCCTTAGGATTTCCTTGGGACTGTCTATTTTCCTTGCGCTTATCAGTCTTGGTCTGCTTGAGCTTCTGAGCGTTGACCAGGCCTGCCTTCATTAACTGGTCTTGGAGCGAATTGGCCACCTATAGTCTCCCGGGTAGAGCAAAGCCAAGCGCTCCCCTGGTCGGGAGCGGATAGATAGGAGGATGTAACAGTCGGGGCCTGTGGCGCAAGCCCAAGCCACTTCCTCTGTTTGCCAGCTTGGCCCAGGGGCCTGATGCCTGGCTATATGGGGTGGCAAAAGATTCACGATGCCGCGAATCGCGCGGGGGGTTAAAATCCCCCCGTTATGACTTTCAATTCGACCCTCGATAGGAGCCCCTTATGAGATCCCTTGCTTGCGCCCTTGCCCTAGCCGCTGTTTGCGCCCCCTTGGCCGCCGCCGAACCCATCACCATCGGCTATGTCGATATGCAGCGGGTCATCGAGGAGAGCAAGCTGGGTAAGCAAGCCTTCGCCGCCCTCCAGGATAAATATGCCGAGCCCCAGGCGGCCCTGGAAAAGGAAGAAAAGGGCATCCTCCAGCTTCAGCAAAGCCTCGCCCGCGATGGCGCCCTCATGAGTCAGGCCGAGCTCGACAAGCGTAAGGCGGAGTTCCAGGAGCGCGTGAGCCAAATCCAGCGCAAGGCGGCCATGGCCCAGCAGGAGCTGTCCCAGGACCAGGCCAAGCTGGGCGGTGGCATCATCAAGCCGGCCCAGGAGATCATCACCGAGTTGGGCAAGGAAAAGAAGCTGACCGCCATCTTCGAGCGTAGCCAGAGCGGTTTGCTCTATGTGGAGGCCGACAAGAATCTGACCGATGAGGTGATCAAGCGGTTGGATGCCAAGTCACCCAAGGCTGCCAAGCCCGCGAAAGAGGCTAAGCCGGCCAAGGAAGCCAAACCGAGCAAGGAAGCCAAACCGAGCAAAGATCCCACGCCCGCCAAGGGCAACTGATCACCATCAGGATTTGTGGCAGCACCCTTAACCCCCTAAGGGTGGCTGCCCTCCCCTCTCCCTACCTGGGGTCCTCCGCCCGCGCCCTTGATGCCCACCATGAATAACGGCATATTAAACAAAGATTTCAATGCTTAAATATCGTATTCTGCCGGTCACGCCTTACCAGCAAAACTGCACCCTCTTCTGGTGCGATCAGACCGCCGAGGCCGCTATTGTCGACCCTGGTGGAGACCTGGACCGTCTCCTGGCACTGATTGACAAGAGCGGCGTAACCCTCGTCAAGATTCTGCTGACCCATGGCCACCTCGATCACGTCGGCGCGGCGGGTCCCCTGGCGGCGCTGTTGGGGTTGCCCATTTTGGGGCCCCATCCCGATGACTCCTTTCTGCTCCATGGCCTGCCCGGCCAGTGCGCTACCTTTGGCTTCCCGCCTATCGAGGCCTTCACCCCGAGTCAGTGGCTGGAGAGCGGGGATAAGATCGCGCTGGGTAACAGTCAGTTCGAAGTCCTCCACTGCCCAGGCCATACCCCTGGACACGTCGTTTTCTACTCCGCCGCGGACCGGCTCGCCCAGGTCGGCGACGTGATCTTTCAGGGTTCCATTGGCCGCACCGATTTTCCGCGGGGCAACCATGGGGATCTGATCGCATCGATTCGCAACCGTCTGTTTCCTCTAGGTGACGATCTGCGGTTCATCCCCGGCCACGGGCCCATGTCCACCGTCGGTGACGAGCGACGCCACAACCCCTTCGTGGGCGATTCCGTTATGCACCGGGCAAACCGGATATAGCCGTGCTTGCCTTGGTACGCCAGGGCTTGGCGCGATTCCTACACTTCAGGAACTACCATGATCTTCACGCGATTCTTCTCCCGTCGCCGGCAAGCAACCGCCACTCCTGATATTGGCAAACCGTCCAGCGCGGATGAAGGGCCCAAGCATCTCCAGGCTTACCGCCGCCTCACCAGCCTGGAGGAGCTGCGCACTCTGG
This sequence comes from Chromatiaceae bacterium, assembly GCA_016714645.1. Taxonomy (NCBI): domain Bacteria; kingdom Pseudomonadati; phylum Pseudomonadota; class Gammaproteobacteria; order Chromatiales; family Chromatiaceae; species Chromatiaceae bacterium. The sequence continues at coordinate 97,361 of JADKCI010000005.1, forward strand.
CCCAGGGGGATCCCAACGCCGAGATTCGCGAGGTCGCCGGCGCGCGCTATCGCCAACTCCTGTGTGGACATGAGACGTCCCCCTTGGACCTGATATCGCGCAAGACCGAGGTCGGCCATCTTGAGGATCAGTCCATCCTGGCGCAGGTCGCCGCCGAGGCCAGGGAAGCGGAGATCCGCCTGGCCGCTATCGAACGTCTCACCGACCAAGCCGCGCTGGCCAGCCGCGCACTGGGCGACGCGGCGACGGCGGTTCGTGCCGCGGCCGCCCAGCGACTGGAGGATCGGGAGGCCCTGGAACGGGTGGCGCGGGGCATCGGCAAAAAGGACAAGCACGTCTACCGCTTGGTCCATACCCGCCTGAAGGAACTGGCCGAGCGGGAGGGGCGCCCCGCCCGGGTGCGCGCTCAGTGCCAAGACTTGTGTGCCAAGCTCGAAATGCTGGGGCGCTTCGAAAACTGGAGCCAGGATCGGGCCCTGCTGGATCTGCTCGACCGCCAATGGGGCGAGATCGCCGAACAAACGGACCAGGTCGAGCGGGATCGTTATGCCCGCCAGCGTGAGCGCTTTCTGGCGGCTTACGAGACCCATCGGCAATCCCAATCCAGTCAACTCGCCGAGGCCGAGGCCGAGACCGCCAACCAGTCGGCACGGGAGGCGCTGATAACGGCACTGGCCCCCTGCCTCGACATCTCCGACGAGGCACGGCTACGCGAGCAACTCCAGGGCATCAGGTCCGACTGGGATGCACTGGGCCACCCGCCCAGCGGCCTGGCGCGCCGCTACCAGGCCGCCCTGACTGCCGCCGAGTCCCACCAGGAGGCCCTGGCCCGCGACAGTCAATCTCTCGTAGCCCTCTCCGCCTGGCTCGCCCAGGCCCACGAGGCCCTCGACCAATCCCGACCCATCGAGCATCGCCGGCTGGCCCGCCTGCTGTCACAGGTCCAGGACCTGCCCCCTCTGGCGGGTCCGGATCAGGAATTGCTTGCCGCCGTCGCCGCCGCCCGTTTGCAATTGGCGGAACGGCAGAGCCGGCAACATCGCCACGCCGAACAGCGGCTCGCCCAGGCCAGTGACAAGCTGACCGAACTGGAAGCGGCGTTCGCGGCGGGCGAACTCAAGCGGGCCGAACCCCTGTACCAGAGCCTGCAGGCCGCCATTGATGCCGCCGCGGCCAGCGGCCTGCCCCTGGGCGGGACCAGGCACCTTAAGGAGCGTCTTCAGGCCCTGACCCCGCGTCTGCGCGATCTGCAGAAGTGGCGGCGCTGGGGCGCGGATACCCATCGCGAAGGCCTCTGTCAGGCCATGGAGGAACTTGAATCCGCAGACCTCCCGCTCGCCGCCAAGGCCAGCCGTCTGCAGGAATTGCGGCAGGAGTGGAAGGAACTGGAGCGTGATGGTTCCCCGGCCAATCATCCCCTCTGGGAACGCTTTGCCGCCGCCGCCGATCGGGTCCATGCCCTCTGCAAGCCCTGGCTGGAACAGAGGGCCCGGGAGCGCGAGGCCGCCCGCGCCGCCCGCGAGGCCCTTTGCGCCCAACTCGAGGCATTTCTCGACCAGGTCGATTGGGGACGCGTCGATTGGCGACAGGCCCAACGCGCCGAGCGTGAGATGCGCGAAGGCTGGGAGCATCTCGGCGAGGTGGAAGACCGCCACAAGCGCGGCCTGGAACGGCGCTTTCGCACCGCGCTCAAGCGGCTCGATGACCGTCTCGGCGTTGAACGGGAGGCTAATCAAAGGCTCAAACAGGAACTGATCGTCCGGATCGAGGCCCTGGCGACCGCCCCGGATCTGGAGCGAGCCATCGAAGAGACCAAGCGTCTTCAGTCCCAATGGCACACCACCGTCGCCGCTCGCCAGCGGGACGAAAACCGCCTCTGGCAGCAATTCCGCGCCGCCTGTGATGTCGTCTTCGAAAGACGCCGCCAGCGCCACGAGGCTCAGACCGCCGAGATGGGGGACAATCTGCGCCTTCGCGAGGCGATTCGCGCCGAGGCCGAGGCCTTGGCCCGCGCCGAGTCGGAGGCCGTGGCCGATGGCCCGGATGCCTTGCCAGCCCTCGAGGCCCGTTGGCAGGAAGCGGCACAGCTACCCGTACCCCGCCAGGCCGCCACCGACCTGGATCGCGGCTGGCGCCAGGCCCTGCTCCAGATCCAGACCGGGCGCCAGGAGCGGCTGACCCGGCAACGTCGCCAAACCCTCGACCTCCTGGCCCGCCAGGCCCAGGTCTGCTCCGAGTTGGAACACGCCCTGGAGAAGGGTGAGGATGCCACCCGCGCCATCGCCGCCGCCGAGGCCCAATGGCAGGCCCTGGGCCCCCACCCGAACGACCGGCTACGCCAGGGCATGGAGGCTCGCTGCCAGCGGGCCCGGGAATCGGCAACCCCTGGCGCCACCGATCTCGCCGATCAGCGCGTCGCCAATGCCCGTGAACGCGCCGAGATCTGCCTGCGCCTGGAGATTCTGGCCCAGATCGACTCACCTCCGGAATGCGCCGCGGAGCGACTGGCCTTTCAGGTCAACCGTCTCCAGGAACATCTGGCCATGGGCGAGGGTAATCCCCAGGCGACGAGTACCCATTTGATAGAGCGATGGTTCCTCGCCGGCCCGGCACCGGCCGCCGAGGCGATGGCGCTGGAAGGGCGCTTCGCGCATGCCCATGCCGCCCTAAGACAGGTCGAGGAGGCCCCTTCATGGATCTGAAGGTCCGGGGAGGCTAAGTCCGGGGGCGCCTGGGCACTGGCTTTCCCCCCTTTTTTTCGAGGCGGATAGCGGCCTCTTCATCCTGCCGGACCTGATCCGGAAATGGCGGGCGGCCGCTTTCGCCTCCCTGCCCCCCTCGCTATACTGACCCGCATTCCCCCCTCAGCGAATCCATGCCATGGACGAAATCGTTACCCAGCCCGAAACCCAGCCTCAACCCCCAAAGCGCCGGCGCGGCGTCTATCTGCTGCCGAATCTCTTTACCACCGCCGCCCTTTTTGCTGGCTTTTACGCCATCATCGGGGCCATGCAGGGAAAGTTCGAGGCGGCGGCTGTCGCCATCTTCGCGGCCATGATCCTCGACGGTCTTGATGGGCGGGTCGCCCGAATGACCAACACCCAAAGCGATTTCGGGGCCGAATACGACAGCCTCTCGGATATGGTCGCCTTTGGCGTGGCCCCGGCCCTGGTGGCCTACGAATGGGCGCTCGGCGGTCTGGGTAAGGTCGGTTGGCTGGCGGCCTTCATCTACACCACCACCGCCGCCCTGCGCCTGGCGCGTTTTAATACCATGCTGGGCACCTCGGATAAACGCTTCTTTCAGGGCCTGCCCAGCCCCTCCGCCGCCGCCATCATTGCCGCCGGTGTCTGGATCGGCGCCGATCAGGGCGTGACCGGCGCCAATCTGAACTGGCTCGCCGCCATCCTCACCACCCTGGCTGGCCTCCTCATGGTCAGTGACTTCCGCTATCGCAGCTTCAAGGACCTGGACCTGCGCAATCGGGTGCCCTTCGTCGCCGCCATCGTCATCATGCTCGGCTTCGCCCTGATCTATCTGCATCCGCCCGTGATCCTCTTTCTCGGCTTCCTGACCTATGCCCTCTCGGGTCCCATCCTGGCCTTGGCGCGCCTGCAGCAGAAACGGACCCGGCGGCGGGAACGGTGATGCCCCCCGGGGGCAATGACGCCCCGCGCCCATCCAGAAGATGAAGGTAACCCGGCATTCCTCTGGCCCCGATGACGATTGACCCGCCCGATTGGTTTCTGGAAAACCCGCGTTAAAACACTAGCTTGCCGTGGCCTTCGCGGGCGCTTTTTCTTCCTCGGGCGCGGCGCGTGAAACCGAGCGTGAGAGTCCGTACCCGTCGAGGGTGGCGGCGGCGTCCGCCAGGTCCTCCGGGCGGAGGTGCGCATACACGCTAGCCGTGACCCCCACGTTGCCATGCCTCAACAATTTTGACACCCGGTCGATGGGTATCCCGGCTTGCGCCAACCAACTCCCGAAGGTGCGGCGTAGGTCGTGGGGATGGAGGTCGGCGACCCCCGCCAGCCGGCAAGCGGTGGCGAAGCTAAAGCGGATATCCGTAAAGGGCCTCCCCTGCTGGTTGCAGAACACCCAGGCCGACCCCGGGCAATGGCTGGCGCGGAAGCGGGCGCGGGACACCAGGGCGGCGCGAGCTGCGTCGTTCAGCGGGATCGTCCCGGCCTTGTTGTTTTTCTGGTCCCCCACCTCGAAGCGGATGAGCCTCCGCCCCAGGTCCACACGCTCCCAGGTCAGACCCCGGGCCTCTCCCGGGCGGAGACCCGTTGCCAGCATGAGGCGCAGGTAATCCCCTAGATAGGGCGCGTGGTGCATCCCATCCGCGGCCTGGAGCAGGGCGGCGGCTTCCTCCTGGCTGAGATACCGCGTCCTTGGCGGCGATGGCTTCAGGAATCGCGATGCCCATGGGTTAGCCGGGAGGTCCCACTCCAGTTCGCTCTTGGCCCAGCGCGTGGCGCCACTCATGAGACTTAACTCCCGGTTGATGCCCCCCGGCTGCCGTCCTTGGGCCTGCCGGTGGGCGATGTAGGCGCGGACCTCCTGGGCGCCGATGTCCGCCATTAGCCGGCCCGTGAAGTGCGGGAACAATGCCCGGGCGGCGCTGTGGTAGCGGCCCGCGTCCCGCTTGTGGTCCGCCACCTCTCGCAGGTACATCAAGAGCAGGTCATCGAAGGTGGCCCCCTCCCCTGTCCGTTGCGTGATGCCCTCGGCTCGCCATTGGGCGCGCACGGCTGTTGCCTTCAAGCCCTCGGGGTCCTCGGCGATGGGAACCCCAGTACTGCGGCGAGTGCTGCCCCCGCCAACGCGCGGGAGGCTGGCCCACCAATAGGGCGAGTCCTTCCGCCGGTATATTCCGTCTTGGTCACGTACTTGTTTTCGTGGCATTTGGTCTCTCCGTTTACCGCCACCCCGGGTTGATTATCACTGACAGTGCTATTACTGGCAATGTAAGCGCTTAAATCGCTGGCCAGGATGCGGCGGGCCGCGCGGATGCGGACCGAGGGCAGGTCCCCGGCCGCCAGCAGGCGGCGCAGGGTGCGAACGGAGACCGCCAGCCGGTCGGCGGCGGTCTCCAGGCTCAGAAGGTGCGGCGCGTCCATTGCTCAGAAAGGGATATCGTCGTCGAAATCCAGGCCCGGCGGTGGCGCCTGGAAGTGCTGCGGCGCGGCTGCCGGGTAGTTGGACCGCGGTTGAGCCGGTGGTGGTGCCTGCCGGGGCGGGTTGGCCTGGGGTGCTGGCTGGTAATAGGTCTGCGGTTGGGCACCATAGCCCTCGTTTTGGGGCCGGCCACCCAGCATCAGCATATTGTCGCCGTTGATTTCGGTGGAATAGCGGTCCTGGCCGGATTGGTCCTGCCATTTGCGGGTGCGGATCTTGCCCTCGATGAAAACCTTGTCCCCTTTGTGCAGGTACTGGGACGCAATCTCCGCCAATTTCCCCCAGAGGGTGACCCGGTGCCACTCCGTTTCCTCGCGGGCCTCGCCGGTGGTCTTGTCGTTCCATGCTTCGCTGGTGGCGACGGACAGCCGACAGACGGCCATGCCCGAAGCCAGGGCCTTGAGTTCGGGATCGGTGCCCAGGTTGCCGATGATCTGGGCGCGGTTCAGTGATCTGGACATGACAGTTACTCCATGGTGCTGAATAAGTCGGGTGGTGTCGGTATGAAACCGGGGACCTGGCGCTCGGCCAGGGCCTCGCGGGTGGTGTCCGTGGCGATGGACAGGTCCACCCGGGCGCGGTGGGTGGTGTGGGTGGCTTGGACGTGGGCCAGGTAATAGCTCGCCCATTGCATCAATTCGCGGGCCAGCTCCAGGCGCTCGGCGTCGCTCAACTGCTCGGCGTCGTTCATGGCGATGGGGTTCATGGTTCCCGATCCGGGCGGCGCAGCCACCCTTCCAGGGTGAGGGCCAGGGCGATGCCGCCGGTATAGGCGGCGATCACCCAGGCCAGGGCGGCGAGGGCCTGGCTCATGCCTGGCGCTCGCGCCAGTGGCTGCACCAGGCGCCTTGCCGGGTGGCAAGGCCCAGGTGCTCGCAGAAGGGACCGGTACGCAGGTGCGGCCCGGGTCCGGCGGTGAAGTCGTGGCAGTCGCTGCAGCGCACGCACTTCCCCGCCAGCTTGGCGGCGGTGGCGGGCAGCCAGTGGGCGGCGAAGCGGATGTTCTCGCTGGGGGTGCCCCATTTGTCGGCTTTCATCGGGATGCTCCTTAGTAGGTGATGGCCAGGTGGGGGATCTGGCCCCGGGCGATGGCGGCGATGAGGCGCTTTGCCATGTCGGTGGCTAGGCCGAGATCCTCGAGATCCGCCACCAGGGCGCGATGGACCAGGGCGCGGTCATCCCGCTCCGGTGCCGCGGAGGGCGCGGTTGCTGGCGCTGGCGCGGGTGCTCGCTGGGCGGCCACCTCCGCCAGGGCGGCGGCCCGGGCGGTGGCGGCGGCTGTCTGCCGGATCTGCTCCTCCCGTGCGGCCTGCTGGGCATGGGCGGCCCGCGTGGCTTCCTCGGCTGCCGCTTGACGCGCGGCTAGCAATTCCGCTTCACGCGCAACCGCTCGCAACCGCGCCAACTCCGCGGCCTGCTCCTCGGCGTGGCTGGCGGCCTCCAGGGCGGTTTCCAGGCGGGGGATGTTGCGCTCCATGGCGGCGACGATTTCCCCGCGCTGGGTGCCGGTCAGCCAGTCTGGGAGGTCCAGTTCGCGCGCGGCCTCCAGGCGCTGGCGGATGGCGGCGGCGGGGGTGCCGTGCGCGATGGGGGTGTTCAGCAACCCGATCAGGCGGTTCGTCTCCTCGTCCGCGAGGCGGATCTCCTCCTCCCAGGCGGTCAAGGGTGCCCTTATCCGCTCCTTCAGCAGTTCCGCAGGCTGCCGGAAGGTGGTGCGGAAGAGGTCGTCGATCTGCTTGGGCTTGGCCTTCAGGTCCGCCACATAGGCGCGGCGCCGTTCATCCAGGCGGGCGATGGCTCCGCCCACGGCGCGCGTGATGCGGTTGATCTCCCGTCGGCCCTGCTCCTCGGTGACGTCCGCGACCAGGGGTCCCGCCACGTCGGCGAGGATCTCCAGGGCGCGTTCCAGGTTGTCTTGGGTGAAGAGAACCGCGTCGTTTAGCCCGAGCACGGCGTCTAGGCCCCGGGGGTGGCTGGTCTGTAATGCGGTGTGCATGTTGCGATCTCCGGTGGCCGTCCCTGGCCAGGTGGGGGTTAGGGGCGGGGTGACCGGTAGACCGGCCCGGTGGTCAGGGCGGCGTCTGGTCCCTCCAGGTGCGCGACGACGCGCCCGATGGGCTGGCCGTGCTGGTCATAGAAGGTGAATTCCTGCCAATAAATCGTCCCGCCCGTGGTCATCGCCCGCGTGAAGGCGACACCGATGTTGGCGACCCCGTGAATACTGAATTGCGTGTTCATTTGTGCTCCCCTTATTGCCCGTGAATGGCGGCGGCGTAGTCCGCCAACCATTCTTCCCGCGATTGCTCTTCCCGCCCGCTGGCCTGCTGCTCCTCCGCGTAGTCCCGCGCGGCCCACGACTCCATGCGGACGAGTAACTCGGCATATTTGCCGGCGGGGATCTCGGCCAGATGCTGGACGTTCCAGGCCCGGGCCAGCCAGTTCTTGAGCCGGTCCCGGTCGAGGCCCATGGCGGTGATGCGGGCCTCCAGCAGGCGATGCTGGGCCGCGCTGATAGGTGCCCCAGAGTGCCGCCCGGGCTGAGGCGCCCCGGTGGGGGCCGGTGGGGGGACCGGCGCGGCGGGTTGATCGTTGGGCATTTCCTCGGCTGGCGTGGGCTCATAGCCGGCCAGCCGCATGATCCAGGAGAAAGCCAGCCGGCAAGCCTTGCCCGTGGCGCGTGTCTGCGCCATGGAGCGGCGAGCGTAACGGGGGCGATTGGCCCATACGGGTTTGCCGTACCGGTCCAATTCATCGGGGGCCCCGCATTCCGCGCTGGCGCGGGAGATGATGGCCCCGTCCGCCATGCGTACCAGCTCGACCGTGGAGATGAAAACCCCCGGCTCGTCGGGATGCTCGACCGTCGCCACCTCGCGGGCGACGACGCCCAACATGGTGGCTAGGGTGGTCCAGCCTTCGACCTGAACGAACTCCCGGCCCTGGATGCGGGTAGCGAGTTTTTGGCTCCGGATGATGTCGGCGAGGGCGTGAGCCATAACGGTAGCGCCTTGGACGAGTGCCCCAGGCGTTGCCGCTGACAGGATGCCCATCGATACGGGCGACGGCTGTAGCTCGGAAACCGTGGCGAGTGCGGTTGAGGTGCTCATAGGTCACCTTCCTCCGCCCATTGGCGGCGCGCGGCGGCGGCGAGCTCCAGGAGGTGAGATGTGATCTCCTCCCGTTCTCCCTTGGAGAGCTTGCGCTCCAGCCAGGGCGCAGGGCGCCCGCGGCGGTCCAGGACCTCCCACTCGATCTCGTCATGCCCATAGTAGTCATCACTACAGGCGCAGAGGTACGGCGACCCCCGGAACGGTGGCTGATAGTCGTAGGCGGTGATCCCGGCCAGGGCGGGGATACCCGCGGCCCGGATCTCAACCTGATCGATATAAGACGTGGTGTTCATGTGTACCCCCCGGTACTAATTGAAGCGCTTAAAGCGCTTCCTGCGGACACAGAAATACCCCCGGCGCTAATTATAGCGCCCAGAGCGCTTTTCGCAAGCGGCAACATGGCTCAAGCCGCGATGGCCAGCGCAGCCGGCGTTGAGGCTGGCAACCGCCAGCAGGGCAAGCCGAGAAAGTAACCGGACACCCAGGCTCCAGGCCCCGGCGCGGGGACCAGGGCGGCCAAGGTGACCGCATACGTTGGGCAACCATGGGCGGCCAGTTGAGCGGCCAGCAAGAGCGATCCAGGCCCGAACTCACGATCCGCGACGATAACCCCGCCCGCCGTGGCGGCCCGTGCCACCCGCCCGGTGCGATTGCGCAGCCGGGCTTTTATGTGCAGGTCCGGCCCGCCACCCGCCCATGGGGTGATGCTGGCGCCGAGGTCCACGGCAGCGGCTACCGTGCCCACGGCGGACAGCGAACATACACCGGCGGCGGCCACCGCCCCGCGCCGCACAACGAGAGGGCCAAACGCTGAAAAGATGTGCAGGCGGCGCGCGTGCCCACCGGCGACAGCGCCCCCGATAACCGCCATATCGGCCCCCAGGCAACAGCCAACCGCCAGCCGCTCGCCAGAGGCCAGAAGCTCGCTCACCACATATTGCGCGACAGCCTGCCCAGATCGCGAAAGTGACCTGGAACCACCAACCGCCCAAATACCTGAAACACTCATGACAAAACCCTCGATTGATGCGCCGTCCGTGGCGCGGTGATTGTTAAGCATCAAAACCGGCGAACTCGCCCGAGTCCGCGATGTCGCAAAGCTCGGTAACCAGGCCGTCGAAGTCCTCGCTGGGTCCCAGCATGGACGCCAACATCAGGACCACATCCAGCGGCAATTCATACTCACCGGCCAGGTCGTGCAGGTATTGGCGACGCGTGCGCCCGGCATATAGATCGTTCATGGGATGCGCTCCTATCAGAGATGAGTGTCCAGGCCCGTAACCTCGGTAAAGACCGGCTGCAACTCCTCCCAGCCGAGGTCCTCGCGTTCTTCAACCACCTGAAACGTCTTGCCCCGGATCTGGCCAAATTGCAGGTCATACAGATCCATGCCGTTCAGCCGGATCTTGACGAAATTGATACCCCGCAGCGCAAAGCGCCCGGGGAGCTTGAAGGACAGGGCGTCCCCATAATCCGCGAGGCAACTCGCGCCCGTCATGGCGAGAAAGCGGCGCCCGCCCAACTGCTCCAGGATGGTTGCAGCGATATTCACGGTCTCAACTCCTGCCCCGCGCGAGCGGGGCGATGACTCACTAAAGAGGGTCGCCATTGGCGACGACATCTAAAGCCCAGTGGGCGGCGTTGGCTTGGGTCCCGGTAAAGCGGCCAGACCCACAACAAGCCGACCAGAGCCGCGGCCCGAGGCGGTAAACCACCGCGCGCAGGCCGTCACCCCGCTCTACCACCCAGCCATGATCGGAACCATCCCGCCCCAGGACACGGCGGAACTCAACCCCATACCGCGGGGCTTCCGCGGCGATCTCTGCAAAGCGCATCTCTCTATCTCCCGTGAAACCCGCCCCCCAGGGCGGGCAATAGTGAAGGGCCATCAATGCCCACCAACCCAAAGAGCGGCGGCCAAACCGTCACCCTTGGCCAGCCCCCGCCAGTGGCCACCCGGGGCCAGCGGCGGGAGGCAGTACCAGGGAAACCCGCAGGCCAGGGCGCAGACGGGCAGGCCACGAGCCGCAACCGACCCGGCCAGCAGGAAAGACCCCGGCGAAGTGCGCGACGACACGGCGACGAGGCACCCCGACGAGGCCAGCGCCAGGGCGCGCGAGCGAGCGGCCAGGCGCGCAGGCAGCGGGAGCGATACCGGGCCACCCGCCAGCCAGTAAACCGAGGCCCCGCGCGCATGGGCGGCGGCGATAGAGGCGCGCGCAGTCCCCGACCAGGCCCCATCGCCAGCCGGCGAGCAAATGGCGAACAGGGACAGCCGGCGCGGCACGGCGACGCCACCCGCGACGATGGCATCCGCGCCAATGGAGCAACCCACGCCCAAAGACCCCCCGCCAGCCTGCCAAGCCGTGGCCAGATCCACCAGGGCGAAGGCCCCAGGCCCGCCCAAATTGCGCGAGCCACCCACCGCCAGCCGGCCAGCCCCATTGAAAACCGAACATAAATCAAACATGGCAACCCCTAACCCCATAGCCAATCAATGAAAAACAGCACCACCAGGGCGGCACCCGACACCAGCACCTGACCGCCCACCGCCACCGCCCACCGCGCGAGCGCCAAGCGGCGACGAGGCGCAGGCACCCAACGACACCACAGCGCCCGACGACGAGCCGCGCGCGCAATGCCCGCCACCCGCACCCGCCAACCCCAGGGCCGTACCACGCGACGCAGGGCGAGCAACCCCAAAGCCCAGGGCCACAGCCCCCCCGACCAGGGGGAAGCCCATAGCCAAAGAGGCCCGGGCGGCAGTGGCTGCCCAACGCGCAGCCACCAAGAGGAGCGGAGGGCCATCAGGCGCCTTGCAGCGCCAGGGCGCGATCAGCACGGGCCAGGGCGGCGCGGCCAGCGGCGGCGGAGACCCCGGAGGGGAGAACGACCTTGCACGCCCAGGCCGGCGCGGCGGCGGCCAGCGGGCCAGACCGCCACACGGCGCAACCAACACCAACGCGCACATAAGCGGCCCAGCCGAGGTAACGCGCGCAAGCGGCCCACCGCAGGGCCAGGCCGCGCGAAGGCGCGGGCAAAAACAGGCAAGCGGGCGAAGGGCGATCACCCCGGCGAACGGCACGCCAGGCCCACACCGACCCGGAACGGTGCGCGCGCAGGACCACGCGCCCGGAGAACGACGCAGGGACGGAAAGGAAGCGAGAAGCGGAAGAAGAAGCCGACATGGCACACCCCCAGGCAGGCCAGCCCCGGGAAACCGCCCGGCCGGTGGGCGCCCCCCCGCACGCCGACCGGGGGAGGATAGCGCCCCCGGTACTATTAGTATAGCACCAGGAGCGCTATTTGCAAGTAAGACGATGAAAATACAGGGGAAAACACAAGCGCCAGGCGCCCGGCAGCGCGCGCCCGGCCAGCCGGCGCGCGCCCAGGCGGCGCGGGCCAGGGACGGCGCCACCGCCACCAGGCGGGGACCGGCGCGAGCGCCAACCCCAGGGCCAGCGCAGGGCGCCGCGGGCCAGGACAGGCCCGCCAGGCCCCCCAGGAGGCCGCCAGAGCCCCCCCGCGCCCACCGCAGGCCCCGCCCATGTTGATGCGAGCCCTGCTCCCCCGGAGGGGGCGGGGGGGGCGATCAAATCTTTAGGTTGCGCAGCACCAAACCGGCTTTGCGCGCATACCCAACCCCCTTTATTCCCATGCCGACGCTTCGCCCTGCCCTCTTCGGTACCCCAGGGACTGGCGCGGAGTGGAGCCCGGAGGAAAAAAAACACAAAACCAAATCTAAACAGGGTTTTTTTTACGGAGGGCGGAATGGAGCGTCAGGCCCTGGGGTACTCTTTGGGCAGGGCGAAGTGCCGGCATGGGAATGGGGTGCGCACGAGCTTTCTTCGCAAGCCAGGGAAGGCGCGCCGTCTTGCAGGACGCTACCCCCTACCCGCCGCGACGATGCAGGGCCAGCCGGGAAGGGCCAGGGTGGCGGGCTATTTGGCCGCGACCCTGGCCCTGAAGGCTGGCCCGGGACCCTTGCCACCCCACGCTACAAGTAATAGCGGTGCAGGCCCGCCGATGGCCAGCGCAAGCCCGGGTGGGGAGCGTGCGACCCTCCCGGGCGCCGTGCTGGCCGTTGGCTGGCCGGTCCTGAGTGCGGCGACGCTGAAGCCGCGACTTTGCGGGGGCAGGCCGCCGCCGCAATCTTCGCCATGGATGGCTCTTGCCCGGACGGACCCGGGCACGGCGCAGCCTCCGGCCCCGGCTACTGCCGAGGGCCGGTGGCGGAGCGTCATGGGATGATGGGCCGCTAATTGCGGGCCATGGCCGGGTCTGCCAGCCCCCAGGGGCCAGCCGGCGGGGGGGCGGGCTACTGGCCGCGCCCCTGCCCCGCCCGGACCTGGAAGCCGCGACGGTGGGCCGCTATTCGCGGGCCACGCCATAAGCCAACCGCCCCGAGAGAGCCAGCCTGCCAGGGGTGCGGGCTATTCTGGCCGCTCCCCTGGCCATCCGGGGAGGTGAAGCCGCGACGGTGGGCCGCTATTCGCGGGCCACGCCCCGGGCTATCCGCCCCGATACAGCCAGCAAGCCAGGGGTGCGCGCTATTCCGCGCGCTCCCCTGGCCTGCGCTCGACCTGACGCCGGGACATCAAATCCGCCAGGTGGGCGCAGCCACCAAGCCGGTCTGCTCTGGCCCCGGACGGGCCGGGCTGTTACAGGGACGTAAAGTGCCAGCAACTGGAGCTGACCTTGAATCCGTTATGATTCGCTCCCCGTCCTATAAACCGCTTGTTCCGGAGACGTTGGCCAGCAGTGCGGCGGCAATGGACGCCAGCGCCCGCCCCGAAGAGACGCCATGCACCCCCTCATGATCCGCAACCAGGGCCAGATCCTGGCCGAGACGAACTATTGGGATAGCCCCCACGCCCAGGCGGGCTATTTCTACCTGTCCTGGAATGCCGGCTCCGGGCGCTTACTCATCCCCGACGCCCAGAAAACTATCCTGCGCGAACTGCGCGGGGCGCGCGAGGTCATCGTCTCGCGCGGCCCCTGGGTCAGCGAGGGCGGCCGGGACGCCCTGGAGTTGCTCTGGGAAGATGGCTCCGCTGCCCCCTACGCGGTGCTCCTCGTCGCCGAGCAAACGGATCGACTGATCCCCGACTACCAGCAGGGCGGCGGCTTTGTCATCACCGCCTGGACGCGCACTGGCCAGAAAGGGCAGTGGCCCGGCCGCTACCGGGTGGTGGCGGAGATTCCGTGTTTGGTGCCCTGGAGCATTCACTAGGTGCGGACCCGCTACTGCGGGGGCAGGATGCCGCCGCATCGTCGCCATGGATGGCTCTTGCCCGGACGGACCCGGGCATGGCGTAGCCTCCGGCCCCGGCTACTGCCGATGGCCGGTGGCGGAGCGTCGAGGGATGATGGGCCGCTATTTGCGGGCCGTGGCCCCGGCCTGGATGGCGTGATGAGCTGGCCTGACGGGGGGCGGCCTATTCTGGCCGCGCCCCGGTCACGCGCGAGCGCTGCGCCCGCGGTCTTCGGTGCGCTGACCTGCTGCCGCTCCGGGATGGGGCGGGCTATGACAGGGACGTAAACGCCTCAATGCCTCACGGCGTGGCACGGGCAGCGTAGCGTTTGGTCCCGGAGGGGGTGACGCAGAACTGGCCGCCACGGCTGCCGGTGCAGCGGCGGTCCCCACCGCAGGGGCATTGGCTCAGGTCGTTGGCCGTCGGCGCGGGCTGGTGGCGGTAATCCCAGGGCGCCAGTGGGTGGGCATCCGCCCACAGACCCCGCCGGGCGGTCCGGGCGGACTGCTCGGCGGCGGCGTAGAGCACGCGATCCACTGGGCTTTGCTCGTCGGCAAAGGCGCGATACCACCAGGCGTAGCCTTCGCGCACCAGTTGCAGCCCCACATCCCGGTCCGCGCGGAGCAGGGTGCCGACCACCCGGCCGTTACGGTCGCGTTTCTCCCACTCAACGACCACCGTCTGGCCGCCGGCCAGGTCCGCCAGACGTTGTTTGGCCTGGGTGCCAAAGGCTTGGGTCTTCTCGGGGGCATCGATGCCGCCCAGGCGCACGCGTTCAGTGTGCTGGGAGGCGTCGAGCACCTCGACGGTATCGCCGTCCAGGATGCGCACCACGCGCCCCGTCAGGGTGGCGGCGGTGACCGGGGCCAGGAGGACCAGCCCCAGGAGTAGGCCGGCGAGGCCGCCGCGCGGCCCGCCGGCCTTCATGCCGGTGGCGTGGGGTGGCCGGTACCGTGGGTCAGGAGTTGGTCACGCAGCGCCGCCCGCTCGCCCAGGGCGGCGGCCAGCACCTCGGCCAGGGGCGTTTCATCGTCGCTGGCGGCCCAGGCGGCGCCAAAGCCGCCCAGCCAGTAGCGTTGCGCCTGGGTATCGTTGAGGGGTGGATATTCGGCGCCACCCGGCTTGTTGGCGCTCGCGGCGCCGGCTTTGAACCAGTCCATAAGGTATCCCTGCTAATACAGCACCCCCAATCCGCGGAGGGGGTATCCCGTGACGCCAGCCTAACACGGTGCCCCGGCGGGCACGGTTGTTCACCTTTATATTTTAGAACCTCGGCACGAAAAGGGGTTCCGCGCGCCCAACCAGACCGTAAGCGGTGCTGGGGTCAGCGACCCAGCCCCCCCAGCGGGGGGGAAGGGGGGGAGAATCGAATCTTCGGCCCTGGCCACCCAAGGCAGGACGCCGCGGAGTTCTAGCCACGATGGCGGCATCCGGGGGGAGGGACGGGCGCAGGGCTTGCGGCTGCCCCGGAGGGGGGCGCAGCCGCCACCGGGGAGCCCCCGCAAGCCCGGTGACCGGCCCGACGGCAATGCCTGAAGCCCTAGCCGACAGCAGGGAGCGCCGTGCTGGCCAGCAAGCCCAGGGGCTGAGGGACGAAGCCCGTGGGCGCCGCAGGCCAGCGCAAGCGGGCTCGCCACCCCGACGAACTGTCCAGGGGCGACCTTCTCTTAAATCCTGGGCCCCGGCCCGCAGCCATGGATGGCGAAGGAGGGACACCGGGCAGGACGCCCGCCCGCCATGGATGGCATTCTCTGGAACGGCTGGCAGGGCGGGCTATTCCGCGCGCGCTGCCCACAAGACCTGTTCCCGCCGGGAGCGGGACGGCGAGCCGTGGACGCGGAGAGAGGAGCGAAGGAGGGCGCGGACGGCGGAGGTAGCGTCCCGACGCAGCGACGAACGCAGCGCCCGGGGCGAGCGCCACGGATGGCTTTGATAGCGGGCCGCAGGCCCTCCTTGCCCCCCGGAGGGGGGAAGGGGGGAGAATCAAATCTTCAGGCCGTGGGACGGGCACGGGCCTTGCCCCGCCCTGGCTGGGGCGTCGTTTGCCCCAGCCAGGGGGGGACAAAGCAAGGCCCGTGCCCGGCCCACACAAGACCTCAAGGCGCCAGCAAGGGGAGAGGAGCGCCGTGCTGGACGGGGCGGCGGGGCGGGCGGACAGGCGCCGTCCGGCTGGCGCCCAAGCCACGGACGGCGACGCGCCAGCCGGGGGCGCCACCGCCCGCGCCGCTGTCCCGGCCAGCGCAAGCGGGGCCGCGATCCGCGACGGGCTCTCCAGGGGCGACCTTCTCGGGAATCTTCAGGCCCCGGCTCGGCCCCTGGCTGGGAAGCGTGAGCCTGCGAGCCTCGCCAGCCAGGGGACGGGACGGGCGGCAAAGCCGTCCCCTCGGGGGACAGGGGGGCGCAGCCCCCCTGCCCTAGCCGGCTACCACTCATCCCGGCAGAAGCACCTGCCCACCTGGCCGGATGCGATCCGATCACCGCATATCGGACAGAACCACTCCCGATCCTGCAACTGCCACCGCACGCGGTCCAATGGATCTACCCAGAACTTGTCCAACTCCCCCACCGACTTGATGTAGACCGGATCGCGAAGCAACTGATGGATGTTCATAACGCCGCCCTCTTAATCCGAGCGAGCCAATCCCGCCCGACGTCTTCCCACACCCCGGGGGCCCCCTGACGGGTCAAGGTGGAGGGCGCCTAGTGCCGCTTACCGACGCAGGAGGTTAGCGGCACTTGGCGACACGACCTTGAGGCGGCAGGGTACGGGGTACAGTGGGAAGACACGGGGGGGATGGCTGCATTCGTGGGCGGGGGCACGACGCCCCCGGGGATTCAAGGCACGATGCCGGCGCTGGACGCGCATTCTCCCCCTGGGGGGCCGCGCAGCGGGGGGGATCAAATCTTCAGGCAGGGGCCGGGCTGCCGGCTGGGCATAGTGAGCCCGCGAGCTGCGCCAGCCGGTAGACCGGCCGCGCCACGCCCCTCGGGGGCAGGGGGGCTCAAAATCTTCAGGGTCTGGCTGGGCGCGCTATTCCGCGCGCGCAGCCAACCAAGCCGCAGAGCCAGATCCGGGGAATCGACCAGCCGACCGCCTGGCACCCCGGGCGACACGGCGGAGGCGCGCGAAGCGCAGCTTGCGGAGCTTGCCGCGCCGGGGGAGGGGCGCCCGGGGGGACGGGCGGTGGGCGGCACTACGCGATGGCCTCTCTGATTCTTCAGGGGAAGGCCCCCTTGGGGCCGACCACCACCCCCCCCAGCGGGGGGCAGGGGGGAGAATCAAATCTTGAGGTCGTGGCCACGCAAGCCAGGACGGCGCGCGGATCGAGCCACGATGGCGGCATCTGGGGTTGTGAGGCCCTGGCGCGTGCCCTGCCGGGCAGACCGTGGCCGAACCTGAGAGGCGACGGGCTGGCCGTAAGCAGGGCGCGTGACAGGGCCGAACACCGCAGCTTCAGAGGCGCCGGCAAGGGGCATGGAGCGCCGTGCTGGCCCGCAAGCCCGGTGGGTGAGGCACGAACCGACCGGGCGCCGGGGGCCAGCGCAAGCGGGGTGCGGGTTGCACCAGGCTCTCAGAGGGCGAGGCCGTGCGTGGTGGCGATCACCCACAGCGGCCAGCGCCCGGGTGAAGACCCGTCTAGTTATTGCCCCCTTTGACATTCAGGGATTGGTATTTCAGGCAAGCGGCTGCTTTTTTCTTCTCGTTCTCAGCGCTGGGGTCGTTCATCAATGCCGTGACCGCCAGATTACACTCGGTTTGCGCTTGCTCCTTCGGCGATGGTTCAGGCGTCCATTGCATGTTCGCTATGGTCGGTTGATAGGATTCCGCCGCCAGACAGTACATATTCGTAAGTTTATGGTGCTTCCAGTGTTCTTGAGGATGAGCTTGCAGATAGGCACAGGTATCCTTAAACAGCGATTGGGCGGCCAGGGTGCATTTGGAGAACTTAATAGCGTGCTGACGATAGGCACTGCATACCGATTTCGGGCGAATTTGCCAGACTTGGTAGGAGTAAGGGATTCTGATGCCCTGGTGTTGCACCACAACGGACTGAATTTCCGTGCCCAGGGTATCCGTCATATGGCTGGTGATCCGCGTAGAAACGAGATCAAGATAAGACGCAAAAGCCGCAGAGAGGGGGTCCATAGTTTAGCTACTTGTTGCATATAACGCCGCGAGCCACCGCGGGATTGATGAGGCCAGGAGCCGGGGACGCTGAGGGTCAAGGCGGGCACGGCGGGGTTTATGAAACCTCTGACCCAAAATCTAACGCCTTTCCCGGGACCGGGCAAGCGGATTCGCCGACCGTGAGCGGCGGTTAGCGATTAGGTCCCATGGGTTGCCGCAAGCGGGGCTGCGTACTCAACAGCGCTCCAGGGCGCGCGGTGCTCCAGGGCTCGATCTAGGCTCCTTCTGCGCAATTTCTGGCGCGGGCCTTCACGGCGAAGTAGCAGACGACATGGGCTCTGACCCGCTCGCGCCAATGCTCGGGTACCTCCGCCAGCCGGGCGCTGCGGTCCGCGCGGTCCGTGCCTCGGATGACGTAAGCGTTCCAGGTGCCGAGGCTCTGGCGGGCTTCAGTCAAATAA
This sequence comes from Chromatiaceae bacterium, assembly GCA_016714645.1. NCBI lineage: Bacteria > Pseudomonadati > Pseudomonadota > Gammaproteobacteria > Chromatiales > Chromatiaceae > Chromatiaceae bacterium. The sequence goes on from JADKCI010000005.1 coordinate 115,494, forward strand.
ATCGCCCTGACCGGCGTAATTCAACCAGACGGGAGCGCTGTTCTCCGCTTCAATGCGGTCGGCGATGACCGCCCCCCGTTGGGCCGAGGTGGGCGGGAGGTAGCATCCGAAACGGGAGATGCTGCCGCTGTTGACGGCGGCATTGGTGCTGTCAGCGCTGGCCAGGGGGAGACGGGTGAAGATGCGGGGATCCATTATCCGTAACCCGTGTAGCTTGGTAATGGGTCGCCCCTGCTCGTCGGTGATGGCATCCATGGCTGCCGATATCCGGTTCCACCAGGGTTTTGTTCCTGGCGTTGCCCATTGCCCTGAACTGCCGAGGGCGACCCGGGGCCAATCGCAACAGAGGCGCTCCAGTCTCCCAATGGATTCATGGAGATGCCAGACGGGGACACCGTACCAGGCGCCCCCTTCGGCCTGGAACTCCTCAACCAGTGCATCGTTCTCTTCTTCGCTGCCTTCAATGATGTCGGGGATCAGTGCCCATTCAAACCCGGGATGCTGGCACCAGGCCTTGACCCATTCCAGATAGCCCCGGGTATCCAGTGCCCCGCCCTGCTTCCAGATGGTGAAGGCCCCGTTGTCAAAGGCGAAACTCTGACAAACTGCCGCCACGATGCCCATGTCATCCTGCCGTGGATAGGGGACCAGGGCATGACGACCTGCCAAAAAGCGGGCGGTATCCTGGCGGGTGCTCCCAAATGGGGTGCCGTGGTAGTGGATCATTCGCTGGTCTTCCGGGGCGGGAGGATTTCGATGCAAGCGATGCCTACCATCAGGGACTCGGGTAGGTCCGACCAGGCGGCGGGTTGCTGGTGCAGTCGGGCATCCGGGCGACAGGCGCAGGCCGTCACCATGGCGCCCAGGGTCAGCGTCGCCACCGTCGGCAGGCGTCTAGGTCCAGTGGGACGGCCAGTCATCATCGATGTACCGGGTCTGCGTCAGGATGGCGGCCCGGGCGGGATTCAGCCAGCGGTCCAGGGCCTCCCGGTCGCCAGGTGTGCGGCCGAGGTCAGGAATTCTCTGGGTTTTCGGTCGGTGATTGGGCTTCCCGGCCCTCAATTTCTTGCGATGCCTGCCCATTTTTTTCATTCCCTCCTGTGTGCGTACCTCTACAGGCCCACATACACCCACACCTTACCTGCCCCCCTCCCCCCTATATCCCCCCTCCCCCCCTCCGGGGTCCTATTTCGCGATGGTGACCAGGGATTGGACGGTCAGGACGATTAAACCGCCGGTCGCGGACAGCAAGGTGAGGATGATGACCAGCATCAGGCGGTGCTGGGCGTGGTGCTGTTCCTCTTCGTGGGCCTGGAAGCGGTTGCACAGTTGTTCGCGTTCCCGGTTCATCGTTTCATGCTCGACGAGGGCGCGGTTTAGCCGCTCCTCCAGCAATTCGAGGCGGGTGGTGTGGCGGTGGACCTCGCTGCCGATGCGATAGGCGACCGTCTCGCGGGCGGGTTCCTGGAATTCGGCCAGGTCGTCGTAGGCTGGGGGGCTCATCGGTATAACCAGGGGGTTTGGTGGGTGCCGGGGAGCGACCAGATGCCGGCCTTCTTGTACTGGGCGATGGCCTGGGCGGCCTGGTAGCCCTGCTGGGTGCTGGGGCACAGCCAGATGGCGGCATAGCCACCGAGGGCCAGCCGGAGGCCGAGGTTGCCGTAATCGCGCTTGCGCAGGACCTCGGCGATCTGGCGGCCGTATTTGTCGCTGCCGATGACGTCCACCAGTATGGGTTCGTTGACATAAAGGAGGGTGCGCAGATAAGACCGGGCGCGGAGGCCCCAGGGGCTTTGCGCCATCTCCGGGGCGTCGATATAGGCCAGCCGCAGCTTGACCTGCTCTGGCTGGCCATTGACGGTCCGGGTCGCGCCCAGGGTGTCCCCGTCGTAGGTGTAGGTCAGGCGCATCAGCTCGCTCATGGGATAGCCTTCGCTTGCGCATCGGTAAGGGGCTTGCCGCGGGCGGTGCCGACTTTGAAGCCGAGGCTGGGGGTAAAGCCGACGGATCGGCCGCTCGGGCTCCAGTTCGCCTTGAAGGTGCCGAGGTTGTCGAGCTCGACGGTGCCGCCCTTGCGGAGGATGTCCTTGATCTTCAGGAACAGCTTTTGATGGGTGCGGATGACGATGTCGCTCAGGTTAGCGGGGGCGTTGGCGCCGAGCTCGGCCTGGAGCAGGTCCATAACGGCGACTTGGAAGGGGGAAGTGCCCACATCCTGCCGGGTGGCCGCGTCTGGGTGCGCGGCCTCTGGCGTCAGGAACTCATCAAAGCCCTTGATCTTGACGGGCGATGCTTGCCAGGTGATGGCGCCATAGGTGTTGCGCGCGATGGCAGCCACGCCGAAATAGACGTTCGCCGGGGCGGCGGTGTAGCCCATCAGGGCGGAAACCCCCTCGGCAAGAAAGCGCTCCTCCTGGTGGTCGGCAACGCCGATCTGGGAGATGACGGTCCGGCTCCCCTTCATGAATTTGACGAAGAGGGCCACCGCGCCGGGATGCCGCCACTTGACTTCGACCAGCTCCGGCAATTGGCCCGTGCCGTGGTTGGCCAGACCAGGGCCTGGCGCTGGAGGGTCGCGCCGCACCACTCGGGGACAGCGGTCGGGCGCACATCCGGGGTGGCCAGATATTCGCTCACGCTCGCCCGCGGGCTGGTGGCGGTGCCCACCTGCTGCCAGGCCGATACCGTCACCCGGTGAGTGCGGCCATCGCCGGGGATCTCGGCGCCATCGATGCGCAGAATGGCGGGCTGGGTGGTGCCGGGATTCTCCCAGGTGGCGGCGGGCTGGATCTCGGGTTGATCGTCCACCTGGTAGGCCACCCGGACGGCGCTGGGCAGGCCCCAGTACCAGAGGCGCAGGAACTGGTCGATGACCAGGTCCGGGCGCTTGGGGTCGGTGATGAGGTGCATTTTCATGCCGAGGCCCCGGGGGGGCTGGGCAGCGGTGCGCTTGCCGATCAGGCCGATGCGGGCCAGGGCCTTAATCATCAGGGTGCCCAGGGAACGCATGATGCCCTTAGCGGCCACGGACAGGGCGCAGACGGCCTGCATCGGCTTGAGGGCCATGATGACCAGGTTAGCCTGGCCGATGACCGCCAGGGTCGCTTGAGCGGCCAGGTCGAGCCCGCCCGGGGTGGCCTCGGTCGGCTGGAAACTGAAGGCCAAGGCCCCGCCCGGGGGCGGGGTGTAGGCGTCCTGACCCATGAAGCTGAAGGCGAGGGCATGGCCGGGAGGTGGGGTGTAGCTCATAGCGGGGTCACCCCATCGAGGACCTGGGCATTGAAGGCCACGCCGCCCGCATCATCCCGACAGAGGGCGTAGTGACTGCCCCGGGAGCCGGCGGCCAGGTTGAAACTGCCATCGGCGGCGCTGGTGGTGTCGTCCAGGAGTTTGCCGGTGGTGGCGTCGTGCAGGAAGAGCCGGCGCGCGGCCGGCTGGCCGTTGTCATCGACCACGTTACCCGCCATGCCGTAAACCGCCGTTTGCAACACCCGGCCCATGGCCTGCTGACCCGCGACCAGGACGCGCCCATCGTGGGACAGGGCGAGATTGAGACCCAGGTTCTGCCAGCTCCAGCCCGCCTCGGGGAGGCGGTGGTAGCGCTGCACCCAGGCCCCGCCGGTGTACTCGTAGGCGACGACAACGCCGTTTTTCTGCAGGCCCAAGCTACAGTTCGAGGCGCCGACAAAGAGGACGTTGCCCTCGGGGGCGAGGGCCACGCCTTTACCGAACATGCCGTAATAGTCGTCCCCAGGTAACAGGGTGTCGCGCAGTTGGAAGTGCCCCCGCCCTCCTTGGCCAGGATGAAGACCTTGCCGTTGTAGTAGTCGGCACCGTCGTTGCCCACCGCCATCAGGGTTTCATCGGCAGAGAGCGCGACCGATGAGCCGAACATGTCGGTGCCCGGGAGGGTGATGGTGGCGATGAGGTTACTGTTTATCCAACTGTAATTGCCGTCCACGATGAGGTCATAAACGAGGATGGCGCCCTGGTCGTTGTTGTAGCTGGGGGCGCCGACATAGAGGCGGTTGCCGGCGGCGTTCAGCCAGCAGGCATAGCCGAAGAGGATATCGGCGGTACCCGGCGCCTCGAGGAGCCCGCAATAGCGCATCCCCCAGATGTCCTCGCCGTAATAGAAGGCGACCCGGCCACGCCCGTTGCCGTTGTAGGGATCGCCGACCGCCAGGAAGCGACCCGAGGCGGCCAGGGCCATGCCGCTGATCTCGCCGTCGATGATCCCGGATATATTCAAATCGTTGGACTTTGCATAGGCGTCCTCGGTGAGGTCGTAGAAATCCAGCCAGCGCTGGTTGCCGGTATCCCAGCCGACCACCACGCGGGAGCCGTTGCCATCGACGGCGCAATAACAGGTGTAGCCGTCGCCGTTCTGTGGTTGCAGGATGGCTCTTGTTTTCAATACTCCGGGATGGCTCATGGCGGCTTATCCGATGTGAATTTCGAGTTCGCCGGCCAGGAAGACCGGGACATCGCCGGGGGCGACGGGTTTGGGGGTGGTCAGGGGCACCACGAGGCGGACGGTGCCGTCCTGGTCCTTGAGGACGACGGTGGTGATCGAGGGCCAAGCGGTGGTGGCGGTGGGGAACGGGATGGGGGCCAGGTTGCGGAAGACGGTGGCGCCGCTGGTCTGGGCCGCATCTTTCGCCCAGCGCTCGGAGCCGGGGTCGCAGCGCACGGGGGCATAGCTGGCGCCGGTGATTTCGGTGCCGCCCAGGCCGTCATCGGTGGGGGCGACGCTGTAGAGGTGGACCTGCCATTGGGCGATGGCCATGGGTTGGTTCAGGAAGAGGGCGGCGCCGATGCTGGCTTCGAGGCTGTCGGTGGCGTTCATGGGGCGGACTCCAGGCAAAAAAAGACCGCCACGCGCTCACGCGCGGGCGGTGGGGTGGTTGACGCGGGGTTATGCCGCGGCCTTGGCCTGGGCGTCGGTCATGATGCTGCCGGCCTTGGTGCCGGCCTTGAAGCCGGTGGAAGGGGCAAAGCCCAGCGAACGGTAGGCGGGGGTGATGACCGGCTCGCCGTTGCTGGGGTTGCGGCCCAGGCGCTCACTGGTCCACTTGGCGGCGAAGACGCCGAAGTCGCTGAGGTCCACGCTGCCGCCCTTGGCGATCACGTCCTTGATCTTGAGCAGGATGTTGTCGCAGGCGCTGTTGACGATGGTTTGGCCTTCGGTGGGCAGGGCGCCCAGGGCGGTCAGCACGTCGGCGAAGACCTCGGCCTTGAGCACGGCGTAGAGGACGTCGCGGGCGGTGCCGGCCACCTCGTCGGGGGTCGGCGGGACCACCGCCTTGACCTTGCTGGTGATGTTGATGGGGCTGGCGTAGGTCTCGCTCGACTTGGCGCTGAGGTTGGTGGCCACGATGTGGAAGCGATAGGGGCGCGCCACGGCGGGGCCCACGTCCTGGACGACGAAGCGGCTGATGTTCTCCAGGCGGACGGACAGTTCGCTGCCGTTGCTGGTGTACACCGAGTGCTTCTTGCCGACGAAGTCGGTGACGAAGATTTCGACGCCCGTACCGGGGGACACGGAGTCCTTGACCCAGGTCAGCTCGACCAGGTCGGAGATGACGTCCTGGCGATCACGCAGCAGGGTGGAGGTCAGGGACACGCAGGGCATGGGCGCGGCCATGTCGTACTGGAAGAACTCGTTAGGCAGGTTCACCCAGGCGCCCGGATCGCCGGAGACGTTGTAGCGCATCCGCAGGCCCACCGCGTGGCCCATGCCGTCGCGGGGGACGATCTGGTCGAGGGACTGGACCAGGGACAGGCCGACGCTCGATTCGGCGTAGGTGGTGACGTTCTCCACCTCGACGGTGATGAAGCCTAACGGGTCGGTGATGTCCTCGACGTCGGCCTCGACCTCGAGCAGGCCCGGGCATTTGCCGGTCCAGCGGAACAGAATATCGTTGCCTTCCAGCGTCTCGCCGGTGATGGGGTCCTTGCCGCGGGCACTGACCAGGGAGACGGGATCGACGGGCGTTTTGACGGTCCAGATGCTGCCACCGTTGGCGGCGTTGCTCTTGGTCTCGTAGAGCAGGAACTCCTGGGCGGCGGTGACGCGGGGGGTCGGGCGGCCGGGGTTGAGGCTGTCGAAGATGCTCTCGTTGTTAACCTGGTAGAAAACACCGCCCTCGTCACGGGTCAGGTACAACTGAACCGGTGGGCCGGCGGGGTTGGTAAAGGTGGGCGTGGCGAACAGGGGCTCGCTGCCAACCGCAAAGGTGATGATCTTGGACAGGTAGCCGGCGGGGTTGCCGGTGCCGTCAACCATGCTGGCGGGCGTCAGGCTGGCGCCGGTGGCGTCGAAGAGCGCCAGGGTGGCAATGGCGTTTTCTTCCTGGTGGAAGAGGCGGAAGGAGGTGCTGGATTTGGACATGATGAGGGCCTGTCAGTGGGTGGAGGGGTTAGGTTTAGGGACGGGTGTCAGTGAAAAAGGCGCCGATGGCGCCCGCGATGGCCATGCCGGCGGCGGCGATGGCGGCTTGCTGGTCGGGGCTGACGGCCAGACCGGCGGCGGTGAGGAGCCACACCAGGCCGCGCCAGGTGCTGGGCTCGGTGAGGAGGGATCGCCAGTTGAGATTCATGGGTGGGTCTCCAGGCTAAAAAGGGGCCACGTCGGCGGGGTTGCTGCCCTGCTCCCGTGGCCTAACAACGGAGAGGTACGTCGTGAAATCATGCGGCCAGGGGCTCCCGGGCGCGGGCCAGGGCCAGGGCGGCGCGGCGGGCGCGGTGGACCCGGCGCGACCAGCCGGCGCCGAAGTGCCTCCAGTTCGGCAGGTCGCGGTAGAAGTCCAGCCGCAGTTCGGTGTAGCGCGCGATGAGGTCGTCGCGGTCGGCGATGGCGACGCCAGCCAGGGTGACGGGGCCCATGACGCCATCCTCGGGGACCCCGACCAGGTGCTGCAGGAGTCGGATGGCGCGGGCCGGGCCGGCGTTGACGGCGTGGTCGAGGACCAGGAGGTCGAGGCCCGCGGGGAGGCGCTCGCCCTGGATCGGCGCCCAGTAATCGCGCTGGTAGATGGCTTTCGCTTCGTCCAGGGACAGGGCGCGGATGTCGAGGGCCGGATAACTACGCTGGCTGATGCCAAACTTGGTGACCCCGCCGGGGTCCTTCGGGTCGTTCACGAGACCGCCTTCGGCGGCGAGGACGTGGGCAATGCAGTCGGGGAAGTTTTGCATGAGTGGCTCCGTGGTGATGGGAGCCATCTTTCATGAGATGGGCGGGGTTGGCGGGCGGGTTATGGACGGAATGGACGGTAGGGAGGAGAATTCGTCGGATGGCGGGGCGCCCGCCTGCCTCCAACGCCTGTCACCCCCCCCGCCGGAGCCGCCGATGCCCCAAGTCGTCTACATGATGCCCAAACGGACCCGCCTCTTCTGGGACCCCCGCCTCGAACCCCTGGGGCTGGAGGATGAGCCCGGGATCGAGGTGCCCCTGTTGGGCTATGTGAGTGCGGGGCGCCCGGTGGAAACGCCCGAGGAGCAGGAAACCATCCGGGTCCCGAGCCACATGACCCGCAAGGCCAGCTATGCCCTGCGGGTGCGCGGCCATTCCATGATCGATGACCAGATCCAGGACGGCGACATCATCGTCATCGAGCAACGCCAGACCGCCGAGAATGGCGAAACGGTGGTGGCGCTGATCAATGGCCAGCAGGTGACGCTCAAGAAGTTTTATGTGGAAGCGCAAGGGGTCCGCCTCCAGCCGGCCAATCCCGAGATGGCGCCGCTGTACCTGCGGCATGATGAGATCGAGATCCTGGGGATTGTTTCCGGGGTGGTGCGGATGACGCCCTGAGGGGAGGCCACCGTGGGAAGGGCAGCCGCGGCGGCGGGGAGACTGATGACGCGATTAAGCGCTGCCCGTCTGGACAACACCCGGTAACGCGGCGTGGCCCGGGGGGTGCTGGTGGCGGGGGCATGGCCTCGGGACAGGCTACTCACGCCGGTCGCGAGCCCCCTATGGCGGGTTCGTACTGTTTTTTCAGCCTGCTAGGTATCGCCCAGCCCGCGCTGGCCGCGGTGTACTGCGCCGCTAGGGCCGTGAATACCTCCCGGTAGGCTTGGCAACAGCATCCCTGCTGACGACACCCCCCGCCCGCCGCCACCCGACCCTCCCGCTCGGTGCCGACGGGTTACCCGCGCGGGGTAAAGCCCTGGCGTTGCCGCCAGCCCGCCAGGGTTAGTAGGGCCAGCCCCAGCAGGATCAGCCCCCATTCCGAGAGGGTGGGAATGGACGTGGCTCCACCGCCAAATGCCGGACCGCTCGGGTCGCTGATCTCACCAGCGGCCGGGTTGGTATCACCCGCGCCTCCATCGGTGATGGTCAGGATGACGGTATTGCCGGCGATCTTCACTTGGTTGGTCCAGTCGACCCAGTTTCCGCTGATGTTCTTCCAGTAGCGCGTCTCGGCCGGCAGGGGCTGGGGATAGGTCAGGGTGATGGTGAGGGTACCGCCGGCGCCACACTGCAGAGCGGTAAAGCCAAAGACGCCATAGGGGAAGTTGGCCCCGGCGGGCGGACGGGTGGGGACGGTGAACTGGGTGCTACCGGTCTGGAAGCCCAGACAGCCGCCGGTGATGCGGGCCGTCACCGGCCCGCCGGGAGTGTTCCCGGTAACCTGGGTGGCCAGGACGCTGAAGGACTGTTGTACCGGCGGCGCGGCGTTGTAATTACTGTTCCCGGCCTGCGTCGCATTGATAGTGCAACTGCCGGCGGCCTGGAAGCTGACCTGGCCGTCGGTCAGGGTGCAGACGGCGCTGCTGGCGGGGTCAATGGCGAAACTGACCGGGAGCCCGGAAGTGGCGGTCGCGGTGGGCGTATAGACGGGGCCGCCCACCGTGGCGCTGGGCGCCGTCGAGGTGAAGGTGATGGTCTGCGCGCCCTTAGCTACCGTAACGGTCTGTTGTACCTGCGGGCGGCAAGGAAGGTGTTATTCCCAGCCTGGTTGGCATTGATGGTGCAGTTGCCGATGGCCTGGAAGCTGACCTGGGCGCCGGTCAGGGTGCAGACGGCGCTGCTGGCGGGGTCAAGGGCGAAGCTGACCGGGAGCCCGGAGCTGGCGATGGCGGCGGGCGTATAGACAGGGCCGCCCACCGTGGCGCTGGGCGCCGTCGTGGTGAAGGTGATGGTCTGCGCCGCTTGTGGTGTGACCGCGTTGGAGGCGGCCGAAGGGGTGCCCGTACCCGCCGAGTTAACGGCCGCTACGGTAAACGTATAACTCTGGCCATTCGTCAGACCGAAAACGACTAGGGGTGAGTTGGCACCCTCCACGGGCACTATGTCCGCTGGGCTTGCCGTGACGACATAACCCACAATGCCGACGCCCCCGGTATTCCCCGGCGCCGTGAAGGCGACGCTGGCCGCGGTATCACCGGCCGTGGCGGTCACACCGGTCGGCGGGCCGGGGGGAACCGCATTCACGCTGAAAGAACGGCTCACCTGGGTAGCCGGCCAGTAGTCGCTGTTGCCGGCCTGATCGGCGTTAATGGTACAGGTACCCGCCGTCACAAAGGTCAAGACGCCAGCAGAGTTAACGGTACACACACCCGTAGTGGATGAGCTAAGGGTGACGGGCAATTGGGAATCCGAAGTCGCGGTTAAGGTCGGCGTAGTACCAAAGTTCTGCGCGCCCGGGTTGTTAAAGGTAATGGTCTGCGTCTGTTGGTTGGTCAAGCCAAAACTGACCGTCACCGCGCCTTTGGCGCTGGCGGCAACGGCGTAACTCCCCGCCGTGCCATTGGCCGTGGCGGTGACGCTGGCGGCGCCGCTGGCGATAGTGACCGGGTTGGTGCTCAAGGTGGCGCTGGCGCCGCTGGCGGGGGCGGTGAAGGTCACCTGGCCGCCATTTGCGGGTTCACCGGCCACCATGGCGGTCACGCTGACGGCCAGGGCGCTGGCGAAGGCCGTGGAGATGGCCGTGCTTTGGAGGTCGCCGCCGGTCTTGGCCAAGGTGAAGCCTTGAGATTCAAAGGCGCCGATGTCGCAAGCGGCCCCTTGGGGGCGCGTCACGCCCCGCTGGTCCGTAGCGGGGCAACCGCCAGTGGTCCCGGCCCCGGCGTCGATGGCTGGGGAACCCGGTAGCAGCGGGATCGTCTGCGTCGGGCCGCCGTAATTACCCAAGGCGCCCAGCAGGGGAACGGTGTTGCTCAAGGAGCCGTTGTATGTACCAAAATTACAGGACGTCTCGTCGTCGAGGTTTTTGCTGAAGTCATGTATTTCGCCCGGGCCAGAGCAGTTGCCCCCGGTATTGCCCGCCAACAGTGTGTTGGTGAGGAAAATATGAGAATAAGAATAAATACCTCCACCGGAGGTGGCCGTGTTGCCAGAAAAGGTCACATAGGTGAGCGTCACTATATCAGCCAAGTTTAAGAGCCCGCCGCCGTAAGAAGCCGTGTTACCGGAAAAGGTCACGTTGGTAAGCGTCGCTTGTTCTGTGCTATATAGCCCGCCGCCGTAAGAAGCCGAGTTGCCGGAAAAGGTCACGTGGGTGAGGGTTGCTGTGCTCCCGTAATGGTTATGAAGCCCGCCGCCGTAAGAAGCCGAGTTGCCGGAAAAGGTCACGTTGGCGAGGATTGCTGTGCCAATGTTATGAAGCCCGCCGCCGTAAGAAGCCGAGTTGCCGGAAAAGGTCACGTGGGTGAGGGTTGCTGTGCTCCCGTAATCGTTATGAAGCCCGCCGCCGTTGGATGATGCCGAGTTGTCGGCAAAGGTCACATTAGTGAGCGTTGCTGCAGGGCTGCCAGATGAATACTCGAGAAGCAGCCCGCCTCCGACATCGGCATGGCCCTCGGTGACGGTTAGATTCTGCAACACCACGGTTGCTGCTCTAACATGGAAAACCCGGCTGGCGTTATTCCCGCTGACCGTCACGGCATGGCCCACGCCGTCGATTGTCAGTTTCTTGTCGATCAACAACTCGCCGGACGTGAGCGTTATCAGCATGCCCTCATCGAACTGGATGATGTCGTCAGCCGCGGCTTCCAGGATGGTTTGCCGCAAACTCCCTGCCCCAGCATCCGCGCTAGAGGTAACGGTCAGGGTCGCCGCCTGGACGGCCGGGTTAAACAAGACCGCGCACACGAAGAAAGCCAGCCGACAGATATTCAGACAGGCGGTGAGCATGGCGGCAACCCTGCTGGGGTGAAGAAGAGTCAGGGGATATTATCAGCCGGCTAATAGTCTGCATATCGGTTGATGCTCCCCGAGCGTCATCTGGCCTCCATGTGCCTCGCGGTATGCTCCGCGCCGTGGGGAATCACCCACGGCGTCACGACGCCACCCGCCACCCGCCGCCCGTTTGTCGCCCCTGCCCATGGCCCGGGAACCTCGCAACCTCATGGCCAGGTGTGGTGACCCTAAAGAGGCTAATATCACTCTGTCCTGGAGAGCACCCATCAACACGCGGTGGGTCTTGCAACCGATCCGACGCGTGCCAACCGGAGGCTAGAGGTCCCCTGCCATGCACCGTCCCCGCCATACCCCCTGTTACCTGGCTGCTGGCCTGGCCCTACTGCTGGCCCTCCTCGCCCCCCTGGCCCTGGCCGATGAGGCAATACGGGTGGTCACCTGGAACCTGGAGACGGTGGGGACCCCCGGCAGCGCCCCCTATCAGGCGGTGGCCGCCGTGCTGGGGCGGATCGACGCCGATGTGGTGGCCATCCAGGAGGTGGCCAGTGCGACCGATACCCGCAACCTCCAGACCCTCGCCCTGCAACTGGGCTATCCCTATGTCGAGATCGCCCCCGGCGGCCCCTTCGGCGCCTTGCGCAATGCCCTGCTCTCCGACTTCCCCATCACCCGCAGCACCCTCTGGACCGCTGCCCTGCTGTCCGGGGATGCCAAAGCCAATGACCTGACCCGCTTCCTGCCGGAGATCCGGGTTGATGTCACCGGCCAGGGCCATCTGCTGGGCCTGGTATCGGCCCATCTCAAGTCCGGCACCGATAACCTCGATGAATTTCGCCGCGCGGCGGAGTCCTTCCGGATGAACCAGATTGCCGCCGAGGCGGTTCGGGAGGGGATTCCGCTCATCATGCTGGGCGACCTCAACGCCGACCGCGGCGATGCCCCCCTGACGCCAACTTGGTTTACCAGCGTCCCCGGGACGTTGCCCGCCGGCATGGTGCTGGGGGCCGACCTCCAGGCCCTGCTGTCCGGGGCCGGGCTGCGCAATGACCCCTTCGCCTACCTCACCGCCCGGGCCACGCTCCTCCCGGCCCGCCAATTGGATGGCAGCCTGGCGACCCGCAAGGCCTCGGGGCGGCGCCTCGACTATCTGCTGACCAGCCCCACCCTGACGCGGCGCGGCCCGGCGACCCAGGTCTATGACTGCGCCGACGAGGGCCGGCCCGGCGGCCTGCCCCTGTCCGGGGCGCCCCTGGCGGCGGGGGTCTGTACCCTGGCGGCGGATCATCTGCCGGTGTTCGCGGATCTCGTCGTCCCCACCGCCGCCGTGGCGCAGACCCTGCGCATCAATGACGTGGCGCGGGCCGAGGGCCAGTCGGGCACCAGTCCCTTGACCTTTACCCTCACCCTCAGCCCCAAGAGCGCCGGGCCGGTGACGGTGCGCTACGCCACCGCCAATGGCACTGCCCAGGCCGGCACGGATTACGTCGCCGCCAGTGGCCAGGTGACCTTTACGCCAGGCCAGACCAGTAAGACGCTGGCCATTGGCGTCAAGGGCGACACGGCGCGGGAGGGTAACGAGGTGTTGTTCGTCAATCTCACCCAGGCCACGGGCGCCAACCTGGCGGACGCCCAGGGCCAGGGGACGATCCTCAATGACGATGGGCCGGTGCTGGCCATCGGGGATGTCACCCTGGCGGAGGGCCACAGCGGCACCCGCACCGCCAATTTCCGGGTCACGCTGACGCCCGCCAGTACCAGCGCGGTGACGGTGAGGTATGCGACCGCCAATAGCACGGCCCAGGCGGGGAGTGATTATGTCGCCAAGAGCGGGAGTTTGAGCTTTCCGCCCGGACAGGGGGTGCAGACGGTCAGCGTGGTGGTGCGGGGGGACCGGGTTAAGGAGGGGAATGAGACTTTTTTTGTGGATTTGAGCACCCCGAGTGGGGCGACGCTGTTTGATGGGCGGGGGATGGGGACGATTGGGAATGATGATTAGGGGGGATGGTAGGGAAACAATAGGGGTCTAGCGGGTGGGGTGGTGTTGCGGCAAGGACCCAACTCATCCGCAGGGTCAACCCCTCAGCCCGCGGACCGCGCCAAGTTCAGCGCCAGCAGCCGCCGCAGAATCTCCTCATCGGCCATCTCCGGCCCGTAGTCGGCCCAGCCGTAAGCGGCGGCAACCGCCACATCAAGCGCCTTGTGCGCGTTGTCGAGCCACGCCGGCCGGGCGTTGTAGAGGTTGGTGAGGGTCCGTTTCTTCAACTCGGCCGCATGCTCGGGCTTGGGGATGATCCGGTCCGGGTAGCCGGGGACGACCTCGGGGACCCGATCCACCCAGCCCGGCGGGTTCAGCCAGTTCTCGCGTAGGGCGTTGAGCCGGTGGGCAGCCTCGGCGATAGCGAGGGCGACCGGGCGGCGCTCGGGGGCGACGGGCGGGAGGATGATGCCGGATTCCAGGGCCTCGGTGGGGCCGGCGGTGTCGGCGGGGGTCAGGCCGGCGGGGAAGGGGAAGGTCTCGAAGCAAGAACCAGCGTTGTAAGTTGGATCGTTGCCAACCCCATGACGGGAGGCATTCGCTAGAGCCCACACCAAATGCAGACGCGACGAAAGAATCCCGAAAGTAGCGTCATCCGCGCGACAAATGGCATAGAGACGGGAGTCTGGCAATACGGCGGTGTCCAGCCAGACAAAAATGCGATGCTTAGAGACGCGGGATGTGGCGAGAAAGCGACGGATGCCAGACATCGCCCGTCGAAGCGCAGGTACGGTTTCCCCATGGCGCCACCAATACCGTTTACGCCCTTCTCTGCGGCCTGCTTCACGCATAGGGCGCACATGCTCTGCAACTTCTGCAAAAGGCGCCATGTACAAAGCGGCATCCGACTCGGACAATTCAACGCCAAAATCGATGATCCATGTATCGGATGGGCGTCCGCTGAGGTCTTGGCCGTTGGCCCAAGGCCGGAGTACATCGCTGTTTGGCTTTCCGTGGGGGTTGGGTTGCGGTAACCACTGGCGAGCCGTGGCGCCAGGAATATCAAACCGACCCACCTTAACCGGTCCCTGAAACGCAACGCCGGCGTTGCCCGGCAAGGGGACGGCATCGGTAAGCCGCAGCCCCGACCCGGCGACGGTCAAATCGGGGTTGATCCCCTCAGTCAGCGCGCCGTTGAGCCTGGTCGGTCGCCCGTGGTCCTTGGGGCCAAAGGCCACGAGGGACACGCGCACAGCCGCGCCATCGTTGATCCAGGGTTCATCCGACCAAGCGGCGAATATCTCACTTGAACCCTGGATCTGGTCAAGAACGGCACGGTTACGCCCCTTGCGGATCGCCTGCGTAGCAACCAAACCGGCGTACCGCGTCTTGCCCTCGGCAAGCTGCACCCTGGCCTTCTCGAACCAATAGGTCACCAAGTCCACGCCTCCGGGCAAGCGGCCGTCGTAGAGTCCGCGAAGCCTGTTGACGTACCCCTCACCAAAAGCGCTGATCATGCTCTGAGATCCCAGAAACGGCGGATTCCCCACGATGACATCCGCCGCCGGCCACTCGGGTTCCGTCCCGTCCGGGTTGACGATGGCGTCGCGCTGCTCGATGGTGTGCAGCGGCTTCAAGATGGGGTTCCTCGACAGCGAGAATCCGTGCGACAGCATCCATTGGATCTCCCCGATCCAGACGGTGACGCGGGCGAGTTCGGCGGCGTAGGGGTTGAGTTCGATCCCCAGCACGCATTCCGGCCCAACCATCGGGAAGGCCCTGGACAGCCCCAGGGCCTCGGCCTCCAGGATGACCCGGTGTTCCAGATCCTTGAGCCCCAGCAAGGCCAGCAGCAGGAAGTTGCCGGAGCCGCAGGCGGGGTCCAGGACCCGGAAGTGGGCGAGCCGCGCGAGGAAGCCTTGGAGGAGCCCATGGGCCTCGTTCCGGGCCTTGGTGCGGGCGGACAGGGACTTGGCGGCGGTGGCCTTCGCCATCAGGGCGGCGATCTCGGCCTTCCTGGCCGTCCACGCGTCCCGCAGCGGATCGAGTACCACCGGATCGACCAGGCGCATGATCGAACCGCGGTCGGTGTAGTGGGCGCCCAACTGGCTGCGTTTGTCCGGGTCCAGGCCGCGCTCGAACAGGGTGCCGAAGATGGTCGGCTCGATGGCCGACCAGTCGAGCCCGGCCAGCGCCCGCAGGGTCTTGATGTCGTCCACCTCCAGCGGCAGGGTGTCAGCGGAATCGAACAGCCCGCCGTTGAACCAGTCAACCGGATCGAAGCCGACGCGCCCGCCCTTCGCCATCGCCCCGAACAGGTCTTGCAGCATCCCGGTGAGGCTGGCCGGGTCCTTGAGCCCCGCATCCAGCAGCCGGGTGAACATCTGGCGGGGCAGGAGTTCGATATCCTCCGCGAACAGGCAGAACAGCAGTCGGATGCAGAAGTGACCGACCGCCCAGGGGTCGTGACCACGGGCACGCCAGCGCTGCGCGAGATCGCCGAAACGCCCGGCGGCGGCCTCGGTGAGGGCGGCCGTGGTCTGGCCCGGCCGCAGGCGCTCGGGATCGCTGAAGGCCCACTTGAGCAGCCGGCGCTTGCTGGCGTCGCGCAGATCCTCCAGGAGCAGGATATGGACATCGGGCACGGTGCCGGTGAAGGCGGTATGGATGACGATCCGGTCCAGGTCGGAGACGATCAGGAGCGGCGGATATTCCAGTGCGGGGGTGTAAAGCTGAAGCTGCTTGAAGGCATCCTTGAGGTCTTTGCCCTTGCCCTTGTACTCAAAGCCGAAGCAGGCGCGTTTCCACACGTCCGCCCAGCCGTCCCCGCCCCCGGCCTTGGCCGCACCCTTCTCGAAGCAGTACCAAGCGCCGGTGGGGTCGGCCTCGGCGGGCGTGGGCTCGTCCAGGAGGCGGCACAGATCGAGAAAGTGCTCCTGGGCGGCGGAGCGCTCCTTGAGGTTGGCGTCTCGCCATTTGGTGATGAACTGGTCGGGGGTCACGTCACGTCCGGTCAGATTAGGGGTGCGGTTGGGACCGCGCCCAGGCCCCACGCCGTTGGTCAAGCAGCGGCGGGACGGTCAATATACCGCACTCGAAGAATACCCGGCGCGAGAAGACGGCATCATGGCAAGCTCACCTAAGACTTACTGGCTGAACCTGTTCACGGGGACGACCTGGAAGGAATTCCGCGCGGCGGGGACGACGATCAGCGGCTTTCGGGCGTCACGCCAAAAGCTGGCGGCCAAGATCCAGCCGGGGGATGTCTTTCTCTGCTACCTGACGGGGGTGATGCTATTCGGGCCTGTTGCGCATGAGCGATCTCATGGCGCTACAGCCGAATCTTGACATCAAGCTCTTTATCGTCGCCCCTGAAACCCGGAGAGCCAAGGTGGAACGCGAGATCAAACGGCCAACCTTTATGCTGCGGCCGAAGCCCCTCAATAAAATTTGTGGGTTCTTGTCCTTCTCTAACTTGATGGTGAAGGTGGACGGTATCCGTGAACTCGGCCTGGCGGGGGCCCTCAGCCCCAGTTTCCTGGAGACGACCGCTGAGTATTTCGAGGCCAAGCTGTAACGGCTGGCCTGTAAGTCCACTAGGCAGGGGGGCAATACGCCGATGTGGCGGCTGGCCCCGGGGTGTGCCGAGCCAGGCAAATAGGGAACGTCTGCCCTATAATCTGATTCTCGTTACACCTATCGGAGTCCCCATGCCCCCCGGCCCCGCGCCACCGGCGCCCATCCGCCCCTACGCCCTCATCGACGCCAACAACTTCTACGTCAGTTGCGAGCGGGTCTTCGACTACCAGCTGCGCGACCGCCCGGTCGTGGTGCTCTCCAACAACGACGGCTGTTGCGTGGCGCGTAGTAATGAGGCCAAGGCCCTGGGGATCAGGATGGGGCAGCCTTTCTTCGAGGTGCGGGACCTGCTGGCCCAGCACCAGGGCCGCGCCCTGTCCTCCAACTATGCTCTCTATGGCGACATGAGTAGTCGGCTCATCCAGGTCATCGGCCAGTTCAGCCCGGAGCAGGAGGTCTATTCCATCGACGAGTCCTTTCTGCGCTTCACGCCGGGGGAGGCCGCGGGCCTGACCGCCCTGGGCGGCCAACTGCGGGCGCGGGTCCTGCAATGGACCGGCCTGCCGGTGGGGGTAGGCATCGGGGTCACCAAGACCCTGGCCAAACTGGCCAACCGCCTGGCGAAGAAGCACCCGGACTTTGCGGCAGCGGGCGTCTGCAATCTTCTGGAGCTCGCCCCGGAGCAACAGGCCGACTACTGTACCAAGCTGGCGGTGGGTGAGGTCTGGGGCATCGGTAGCCGGTGGAGCGCCAAGCTCAACACGCTGGGGATCACGACCGTGGCCGATCTCATGCGGGCGGATGTCGCCACCGTCCAGCGCCAATTCAACGTCGTGCTGGCCCGGACGGTTATGGAATTGAATGGGATCGCCTGTCTGCAACTGGAAGCGGCCCCACCCCCTCGGCAACAGATCATTGCCTCGCGCAGCTTCGGTATCCCAGTGACCGCCTTCTCCATGCTCAGCGAGGCAGTGGCCAGCCACACCGCCCGGGCGGCGGCCAAGCTCCGGTTAGCGGGTTTAGAGGCCGGCCTGCTCCAGGTCTTCATCGGCACCAACCCCTTCAAGCCCGAGGCGCCCCAGTATCACCCCGGGGCCACGGTACCCCTCGCCATCCCCACCGCCGATACCCCGCGGCTGCTCCGCGCTGCCCGGGCCGGCCTGCGGCAGATCTACACCCCGGGGTACGAATACAAACGGGCTGGCGTCGTGCTGCTCGAACTGGCACCGGTGGGGGCGGTGACGGGGGATCTCTTCGCCAGAACCACCCCGGCGGCGACAGCGCGTCGCGAACGGCTGATGGCGGTGCTGGACGGGGTGAACGCGCGCTGGGGGCGCGGCACCTTGCGCTATCTGGCGGAGGGGTTCGTGCAGCCCTGGCAGATGCGCCGGGCACGGATGACGCCCCGCTATACGACCTGTTGGGAGGAGTTGCCGGGGGTGGGCTAAACTATGTGGCATGTGTGGCCGCTTCGCCCTGACCCACGCCATGCCACTCGCCGTGCTGCCATTGTCGTTCGATCAGGCGGTTAACCCCGGCGGTCTGCCGCAGCTTGAACAGATAGCGCTGCCCCATGGCTGCCATCTCGCGCATGACCCCCTCCTTGCCAAAGGCGTTGTCGCCGCGCACCCGGGTGGGGCGTTCCTCGGGGGCGAGCCGCTCGAGCAACTGACACCGGCGGGGCAGGCGGTGTTTGGCCGCGCTGGCTTTGCCGCCTTGCACCTCGACATCGAGCACCAGGCGCAGGTTGCCGATCCAGTAGGTATGCAGGGGTATGGCTTGGTTCGGTCACGTGCGCATAGCGCCGCTGCCCATCCAGGATCGACAGCAGCCAGGTGCCGAGGACGTTCCCCACCTCGGGCGCGTTGGGGCTCGTGTAGGCCATCGGACAGCCATCCACCCAGCGCGCGAACAGCCCCGAGACGTCCAGAAACTCGGCAAAGAACACCAACTGCCCCAGGGCGGTGGCGCTGCCGCCTTCGTCCCAGCGAACGTGAAACCGACCGCCGGGGGTCGCCACGCGCAACACCTCCGCCGCTCGCTCCTGCTGCTCCTGCTGCTGCTCCTGCCAGGCGCTATCGACCGCTTTGACCAGAGCCTTTTGCTCAAACACCCCCTCACCCATTGGGTGACCCTCCTGTTCTGATGCAAGCCCGCTCCCGCACTGAGCTTACAGCCGTTCTGTCGAAGTCAACTGAGGAAAATAGGTTTATGCGTCGCTGCGTGAGCCCCAGCCAATCTGAGGACGGCTGGAGTCGCCAAATCTGACTGATTGCCAGCCCCTGGGAGCAACCCCCAGGGGCAACCAACCGAAGCCGCCCCCGCGGCCACTTTCCACGAGGAGTGATCCAGATGACAAGAAGCTTTCGTTCCCTTTCCACGGCCCTGTTGTTCGGGGCCGTCTGCGCCCTGCCCATCTCGGCCAACGCCCTGACGAGCATGAGCGGCGAGTGGGAGAAGGACGTGGATGTCACCGGGGCGACCCAGGATGACTATCGCAAGGTGCTGGGCTCGGACTTGGCCAAGAAGATCGTGATTTATTGCGGCTTTACCAAGTGCGGGCGCTCCCATAACGCGGCTACCTGGGCCAAGAAGCTGGGCTACACTAATGTTTATCGCGCTCCCGACGGCATCACCGCCTGGAAGGATCTGGGATATCCTTACCTGGTGGTGCCCAACAAGGGCAATGTCTATCCCAACAAATAGCCCTTAGGCGCCCCGCACCTAACCCTTGCCCGCCATCGGCGGGGCATTTGCTTGATGTCATCGAAACACAAGGAGCCCCCGATGTTGAGACGTTTGCTGATTCCAGTCCTCCTGTCTCTTCTCACCTTCGCCCCCGCCCACGCCGCCCGCGACTTTCTGGTCGACGCCGACTGGCTGGCCGCCGAGCAGGCCAACAACCCCAAGGTCATCATCCTTGAGGTGCGCTATCACCCCCATCGCTATTTCACCGTCGGCCACATCCCCGGTGCCATCCAAGTGCAGCGATTCAAGGATCTGGGCGACAACGACGGTCGTTCCATCATGCTCTTCCCTTCCCAGGAGGACTTCCAGGCCACTCTGCGCCGCTGGGGCGTGAATGATGACTCCACTCTGGTGATCTACGACGACTCCCGCTCCGCCCTGGCCGCTCGTCTTTACTACCTGCTGGGGCTCTACGGCTTCGACATGGCGCGCGTCAGGGTACTCGATGGCGGCGCCCTGGAGTGGAGTGGTTTTAACGATCTGACCAAGGAGCCCAGCCAGGCACCGGCCCCAGGCGGCGTCACCCTCAAACCCGCCAATCCCGCGCTATTCGTGCGCTGGGAGCAGGTTTATGACGACGTGGTCTCCCGTCGCGATCCCGGCGTGGTGCTTGTGGATGCCCGGCCCGCCGAGATGTACAGCGGTCAAATCATCCGCCATGCGGTACAGGGTGGGCATATCCCCGGCGCCCTCAACGTCGTTTCCCTGGATGGCACCGATCCGCTGACCCAAAAGTGGCGCAACGAGGGCGAACTGGCGGAGTTTTACCAGAAGGTACCCAAGGATAAAACCGTCTACCTCTATTGCCACGACGGCTTCCGCATGAGCCTCGGCTGGTTGCAACTCCACGCCCTGGGTTACCAGGACATTCGGCTGCTGGATGGCGGCTGGGGGGTCTGGGATCGCGCCTTCACCCTGCCAGTGGTCAAGGGCGAAGAACCTTATGACGAGGAGTTCGCCCTTTAGGTAAGCGATCTGGCATGGGCCAGGCGGCAGCCGCCATCCGGTCCGGTGAAACGGGCCTACTTGTTCCCCTCCTCCTTGGTGAAGAGGCCGATTTCATACTCCAGGTTGTAATGACCGAAGACGAGATTGGCCTCATGCGTGAGTTCCTCGAACAAGTCCTGAGGATCCTCGCCCGCCGCGATCCGTTGGTTGACCAGGGTCTCGAGCGCCTCTTTAAAGCTGCCAGCCATGATGACCTCCCATTGATGTGTGACCCGCTATCAAGTCTAGCAGCCCCCCGATGATCGACTGGGTAAAGGGGGTGCCCGGAAGGCAGAAACTAGGCAGGGCTCGCGAAAGATCGGCTTACCCGAGACCGAGGCAAAGCCGGGCCTGGTGGGTGACCTCAAGGGCCTCGTCGCCACCCTGACCCTATGCTGCCCCCCGAGTAAAAAAGTCTTGTCCATGTATGCGCCAGAACGTATATTAAGCCCCGCAGATATTCAATCCACCTCCACGGGAGTAACAAGCAGATGGCTATTCGTGTTGGCATCAACGGCTTTGGTCGCATGGGCAAACTGGGCTTCCGCGCTGGCTGGGGCAGCCCCGAGTATGAGATCGTCCACGTCAATGAAATCAAGGGCGATGCCGTCTGCCAAGCCCACCTGCTGGAATTCGATTCGGTCCACGGCCGCTGGTGCCGTGACCAGATCAGCTCCCGGTCCGATGCCCTCATCGTCGCAGGCCAGGAGGTCGGCTTCAGCATGGGCCCCACCCTCGAGGAGATCGACTGGGGCGCAAAGGGCATCGATATCGTCGTGGACTGCACGGGGCGCTTCAAGACCGCGGAGGCCCTCCAGCCCTATTTCAATCAGGGCGTCAAGAAGGTGGTGGTGTCCGCCCCGGTGCCCGATCCGGCCCTCAACCTCGTCTATGGGGTCAACGACCACCTCTACGACCCGGCCGTCCATGACATCGTCACCGCCGCCTCCTGCACCACCAACTGCCTGGCGCCGGTGGTCAAGGTTATGCACGAGAAGATCGGCATCCTGCGCGGCTGCATGACCACCATTCACGACATCACCAATACCCAGACCATCGTCGATCGCGGCCATAAGGACCTGCGCCGCGCCCGCGCCCTGGGACAATCCCTGATCCCCACCACCACCGGCTCCGCCAAGGCCATCACCAAGATCTTCCCCGAACTGACCGGCAAGCTCAACGGCCACGCCGTGCGCGTGCCCTTGTTGAATGCCTCCCTCACCGACTTCGTGTTCGAGGCGGCCCGGCCCGTGACGGCGGAGGAGGTCAATGCCCTCTTCAAGGAGGCCGCCGCCGGCGAGCTCAAGGATATTCTGGGTTACGAGGAACGGCCCCTGGTCTCCGTCGATTTCAAAGGCGATCCACGCTCCTCCATCATCGATGCCCTCTCCACCCTGGTGGTCGATGGTACCCAGGTCAAGATCTACGCCTGGTACGACAACGAGTGGGGCTATGTAAACCGCATGATGGATATCACCCGCAAGCTGGCGCGGATGATGTAGCCATGGATGCCGCCCTGCGCACCTACCTGGTTGTCACCGGCGCCTATTGGGGCTTTACCCTGACGGACGGGGCCATCCACATGCTGGTGGTCCTGCACTTCCACAATCAGGGTTTCAGTCCCCTGGAGATCGCCTTCCTCTTTCTCCTCTACGAGGTGTTCGGCATCATCACCAATGGCTTGGGGGGCTGGATCGCCTCCCATGTCGGCCTCAACCGCACCATGGTCGCCGGCGGCTTCCTCCAGGTCCTGGCCCTGGGCATGCTGGCGGTGGACCCAGCCTGGTTGACCGTGTCCTATGTGATGACCGCCATGGCCCTGTCCGGCATCGCCAAGGACCTCAACAAGATGAGCGCCAAGTCCAGCGTCAAGATGGTGGTGCCCAAGGGGGCGGACGCCGAGACGCGGCTGTTCAAGTATGTGGCCATCCTCACCGGGTCGAAAAACACCCTCAAGGGCGTCGGCTTCTTCCTGGGCGGCCTGCTGCTCTATACCGTGGGCTTCCGGTGGGCCCTGGCGGGCATGGCGGCCTGCCTCTTTTTCCTCTATCTCTATGTGGCCTGGGCCCTGCCGTCCGGGCTGGGGACCACCAAGGTCAAGGCCAAGATCAGCCAGATCTTCTCCAAGACCCGGGAGATCAATATCCTCTCCGGGGCGCGCTTCTTCCTCTTTGGCGCGCGGGATGTCTGGTTCGTGGTGGGCCTGCCGGTCTTTCTCGCCTCCGTGACCGGCTGGAACCATCTGGAAGTCGGTAGTTTCCTGGCCCTCTGGGTGGTGGCCTATGGTTTCGTCCAGGCGGGGGCCCCGGCCCTGTTGCGCCAGGGTCATGGCGGCCAGGGACCCCAGGGCAAGAGTGCCCGGAACTGGGCCCTGCTGCTGGCGGTCTTCCCCGCCGGCATCGCCCTGGCCTTGATGAAGGGCCTGGACCCGGGCCTGTCGCTGATCATCGGCCTCTTTGCCTTTGGGGCCGTCTTCGCCATCAACTCCGCCGTCCATTCCTACCTCATCCTGGCCTACTCGGACCAGGATAAGGTGGCCATGAACGTGGGCTTCTATTACATGGCCAATGCCGCCGGCCGGCTGACGGGGACGGTGCTGTCGGGCTGGGTCTATCAGACCCAGGGTCTGGTGGGCTGCCTCTGGGTGTCCACAGCCTTTGTGCTGGCGGCGGCGCTGATCTCCTTCCTGCTGCCGCCGGTAAAGGGGGAGGCGG
The DNA here is from genome assembly GCA_016714645.1 of Chromatiaceae bacterium. NCBI lineage: Bacteria > Pseudomonadati > Pseudomonadota > Gammaproteobacteria > Chromatiales > Chromatiaceae > Chromatiaceae bacterium. The sequence goes on from JADKCI010000005.1 coordinate 138,646, forward strand.
TGGCGGGCCAGCCGGCGGGCTGAGCCGGCCGTCATCCGGGCGTGGGCCCGGCCGGTCACGCCGGTGGCGGGTCGCCCACGCAGGGTTGGGCGGTCAGCACCCCTGAGGCATGGGTCTCTTGCCTCATGGATGTCGCCCGCAAACGCAGGGCTGTACCCCCGGGCGAACGGGCCGGTCGTTGGTTGCCGGTTGCTCGAGAGCTATGCGGTGATGGACGGACGGATGATAGATTTTAAGCTTTAGAAGCGTAGGAGCCGGCCCCGTGCCTCGGCACGTTGCAATTTGGTTGGTTTGCCCCTACTTTCGTCAACTGTAATAACACCCTCCCAGGTTCTAAACACGACGTTCCAGCATGCTCCGGCGCTTCCTCATATCCATCTTGGCCCTTACGCTTCTCGGTTACGGGATCGCCTGGGCTCACGCCGCCCCAGGGCACGATGGGGCCTTGGGGACATCGGCGTCGTCACACTGGACCTCGACTGATACCGAACATACCACCCCCGGCTGTCATCACATCTGCCACGCGAGCCTTCACTTGGTGGGACTCCACCAATGGCAACCGACCATCGGTGCCTTAGCGGCCGATCGCTTTGTCCGTCCCGCCGGTGGTGTGCTCCTGACGCGCCCGCGCTGCCCCCCGCTGAAACCGCCGCGGTCCTGATTCGATCGACAGAATGGCAGTCGCGCCGGGTGCGCGGCTGAGCCGCTTTCCCGGATCGAGGACGCTTTCTATGGACTATTTTCATCCCGCCGCGGCACCACCGCGCGCGCTCGTTAACTTTTCGTTTGCCTGGCTGCTCGCTGTCTCATTGGCCGGAGTGCCAGCGACTCTAATGGCCGCGGCCGATGCGCCCACGCCGCTCCGGGAGGCCGACGCCCCCAGCACCGGACACGAACTCGGGGCCGAGTCGCCCCCGCGGGTCGAACTCACACCCGAGCAGCGTCGTACCCTGGGGTTGGCCACCCAGTCGCTGACGGCGCGCCCCATCGGCGATGGCCTGCGCGCCCCCGGCGAGGTGCGCCTGAACGCCTACGCTACCGCTCAGGTCACGCCGCGCATCGCGGCCCAAGTGGTCGCACGCCATGCGCGCCTGGGCGATCGCGTAGTGCCGGGCCAAACGCTGGTGACCCTGTCCAGCGTAGACCTAGCCGAGGCCCAGGGTGATCTGGTGGTCGCAGAACTCGAGTGGGAGCGTCTGGACAAGATCAAGGATAAGTTCGTGTCCGACAAGGAGTATCTGCAGGCCAGCGTGGCACGCCAGAAGGCCCGTTCGCGGGTCCTCGCCTTCGGCATGACCCAGCCGCAGATCGCGGCCTTGTTGGCGAACGCCGCGGGGCGCGCCGATGGCACCTTCGAACTCTTGGCACCGCAGGCTGGGACCCTGATCCAGGACGATTTCATCCTGGGAGAACAGGTGCAGCCGGGGCGGCTGCTGTTTGAAATTACTGACGAATCCGTGCGCTGGGTCGAGGCGCAAGTGGCGCCCGAGGACGCGGCGCGGGTCGCCGTGGGCGATCGGGCGCGCGTCGCCTTTGGAAACGACACGATCTGGCTCGACGGACAGGTGATCCAAATCCATCACCGGCTGGACGAGACCACGCGCACCCAGGCGGTCCGCATTGAGGTCCCCGACCCGGGGCATCGGCTCCACCCGGGAGTGTTCGTCGACATTGAAGTCCTGGTTGGCGCGTCCGCGCCGGTGCTGGCGATCCCCGAGACCGCGGTGCTGCGCAGTCCGGACGGGGACTGGCAGGTGTTCGTGGCCGAGGGCGAGGATACCTTCAAGCCGGTCGAGGTCGAACTGGTTCGCACGGTGGGCGGATTGGCCGTGATCGAGGGCCTGGCGGCCGGCACCCAGGTCGTGACCCAGGGTGCCTTCTTCCTCCAGTCTGAACTCGCCAAAGGCGGGTTCGACCCCCACGGCCACTGAGGAGGCGGCGATGCTAGATCGAATCGTCGAGGCCGCCGTCCGCAACCGGTTACTGGTCCTGCTGGCGTTGCTCGCGGGGATGGCAGCGACAGTGCTGCTACTGCAGCGCCTGAAGCTCGACGCCTTTCCCGATGTCAGCACTGTCCAGGTCACGGTCAATACCGAGGCCCCGGGGCTGGCCGCGGAAGAGGTCGAACAGCTCATCAGTTTTCCCGTCGAGGTGGTGATGTACGCCCTGCCCGCAGTGGCCGAGGTGCGCTCTATCTCCAAGACCGGTCTGTCGGTCGTCACCGTGGTGTTCGACGAGGGCACCGATATCTATTTTGCCCGCCAGCTCGTGTTCGAGCGGCTGCAAGACGCCAAGGGGCAGATCCCGCCGGGGGTGGGCACCCCGGAGCTGGGCCCCAACACCTCCGGGCTCGGCCAGGTCTTCCAGTACATCCTGCGCACTGACGACCCCGGGCGTTTCGACCCGATGGCCCTGCGCGGACTCAACGATTGGGTTGCGAAGCTCCTGCTGCTGCCGGTGGACGGCGTGACCGAGGTCTTGTCCTACGGTGGTGAGGTGCGCCAGTTCCAGGTCCGCGCCGACCCCCAGCGCCTGTTGTCCTACGGCCTGTCGGTGCAGGATATCGCGACCGCCATCGAGGCCAACAACCGCAATTCCGGCGGCTGGTACCTGGACCGCGGCCTGGAGCAACTGACGATTCGCGGGGTCGGCTGGGTCCGCCCGGGCGAGGGCGGCCTGCGCGACATCGCCAATGTCCCCCTCAAGGACATCGACGGCGTGCCGGTGCGGGTGCGCGATGTGGCCGAGGTCGCCTTCGGCCCCGAAATCCGTCAGGGGGCGGTGACCATGAGTGTGCGCGATGCCGCGGGTCAGCCGCGCGCTCTGGGCGAAGTGGTGGCCGGGATCGTGCTCAAGCGCATGGGGGCCAATACCAAGGCCACCATCGACGGCATCAAGGCGCGCCTGCCGGCGATCCAGCGCGCGCTGCCCGCGGGTGTAGTGATCGAGCCCTTCTACGACCAGTCGGATCTGGTGGAGAAGGCGGTGGCGACCGTCATCCGCGCCCTGGCCGAGGCCTTCGTCCTGATCGTGATCATCCTCACCCTGTTCCTGCTCAACATCCGCGCCACTCTCCTGGTGCTGATCTCTATCCCGCTGTCCATCGGGTTCGCCCTGGCGGTGATGGCCTGGTGGGGCGTTTCCGCCAATCTGATGTCGCTGGGCGGCTTGGCCATCGCCATTGGCATGATCGTCGACGGGTCCGTGGTGATGATGGACCACATCTTCTCCCACCTCTCGCGCGGCAACCCCGAAGATAGCGAGGGCGGGATCGCCTTGCGCATCGAGGAGGCCGCGCGCGAGATTGGCCGCCCGGTGTTCTTTGCCGTCGGCGTGATCCTGATCGTCTTCGCCCCGCTGTTCACCCTCGAAGGCGTGGAAGGCAAGCTGTTCCAACCCATGGCGCTGGCGATCGTCCTGGCGATGCTCGCCTCCGCGGCCGTGGCCTTGACGGTGGTGCCGGCGCTGGCCAGCTACAGCTTTCGGCGCGCCATTGTGCCGCGCACCAGTCCGCTGCTGGTGCCGCTGGCCTGGGCCTATAGCCGGTTGCTCCAAGGCGCACTGCAAGTACGCTGGCTGGTGGTGCTGGTCGCGGCGACGCTGTTTGTTGGCACCCTCTGGCTGATCCCCCGTCTGGGCACTGAGTTCGTGCCGGAGTTGGAAGAGGGGACCATCAACATTCGCGTCACCCTGGCGGCGTCTTCCAGTCTGGATACCGCGCTGGCGGTGGCCGCCAAGCTGGAGCCGATCCTGCTTGGCTTTCCGGAGGTGACCTACGCCTCCAGCCGCATCGGCCGGGCGGAGCTTGGCGGCGATCCGGAGCCGGTCTCCAACATCGAGATCTATGTCGGGCTCAAGCCGCCGGCGCAGTGGTCCACGGCAAGCACCCGCGCAGCGCTCCAGGAGCGAATGGAGCAGGCCCTGGCCGTGCACCCGGGGCTCTTGTTCTCCTTCTCCCAGCCCATCGCCACCCGCGTCGACGAGCTGCTGTCGGGAGTCAAGGCGCAGCTCGCGGTGAAGTTATTCGGACCCGATCTGGACGGGCTCGCCCAGTACGGCAAGGCCATCGAGTCGATCGTGAAGGCGGTGCCCGGCACCCGCGATGTGGCGCTGGAGCCTATCGCCGGCGAGGCCCAATTGGCGATTCGTCCGGACCGCGACCGGTTGGCGCGCTACGGCATCCCGGTGGCGCAGGTGATGGCCCTGGTCGAGGACGCCATCGGCGGTGTCAAGGCCGGCCAGGTGATCCGCGGCAACGAGCGCTACGACATCCTGGTGCGGCTCGCGCCCAACCACCGCGACAGCGTCGAGGCCATCGGCGACCTCATCCTGACCGCCGCCAACGGCGCTCGGGTGCGTCTGCGCGACCTCGCCGAGGTGGCGATCCAATCGGGTCCGCCGCAAATCCGCCGCGACGATGTCCAGCGCCGCGTCGTGATCGAGGCGAACGTGGCTGGCCGCGACATGGGCAGTGTGGTCGCGGAGATCGACGGCCGGATCGGCGCCGAGGCAGGACTCCCGACCGGCTACACGGTGGTGTTCGGCGGTCAGTTCGAGAACCAGCAGCGCGCCCAGCAACGGCTCATGATCGTGGTGCCCTTGTCCCTGGGGCTGATCTTCCTGCTGCTGTACTTCGCCTTCCACTCCGTGGGTCAGGCGCTGCTCATCATGCTCAATGTGCCACTCGCCATGATCGGCGGGGTAGCGGGCCTGTACCTCTCCGGTATCTACCTGTCGGTGCCGAGTTCGATCGGCTTTATCGCGGTCTTCGGCACCGCGGTACTGAACGGTGTGGTGATGGTCAATGCCATCAATCAGAACCTGGCGGGCGGACTCGGTAGCCGCCAGGCCATCCTGGACGGCGCCCTGTCGCGTCTACGCCCGGTGCTCATGACGGCGCTGGCCACGCTGCTCGGCCTGGTGCCCTTGCTCTTTGCCACTGGCGTGGGCTCCGAGATCCAGCGCCCGCTGGCGACCGTGGTGGTGGGCGGACTGCTGTCCTCGACCTTACTGACCCTGTTCGTCCTGCCCGTGCTCTACCCGAGTTTCTCCCGCGGCGTTGCTCGGCACCCCGACCCCATCAATCTCAACGGAGATCGACCATGAAACGGCGGATTCCAACCGTCATCGACGACAGCGAAAAGTTCAAGCTCATCGATGTTGTGCAAGGAGCCACCGAAGCTGGCTATGTGGTCGAGGGTGTGATCGCCAAACGCGGCATGGAGCGTCGAGATATCCATGGCGATGTGGATGTCGATCTGCTGAACCAGGACGACGAGGTTGTCGCGACGCTCGGATCGCCACGGCGAAGGGGCCGGTCCTTGGTTGCTTCGGCGACGGGGTGCAATAGCAATCTGGAGAAGACGCCCTACGGCAAGCTCGCGGTCACCCTCGTCGAGCGGACCAGCAATCGGGCAATTCGCGTCAGCTACAAGCCGAGTCTGCAGCAGCAGATCGGCGCCTCCACCTTCATGACCAAGCGCGGCCAGGGCATCGAGCCCGATGACATCCCCGAGGCCGAGCAACTGGAGCTGCTTGATCTGGTGTGGAATGCCCCGGAGTCGGACATTTGGACAATCGGCATGGTCTTTCAATTCGAGCGTGACGGCTGCCCGAGGTCATGGGCTTTGTCCCCTGCGCGGCCTGCGGTGAGTCGACCGCCAGGGCCTGTCTGCGCATCCTGGGCGAAAAGCAGGTCTGTATTCCCTGCTCGGGCTACGAACGGTGAGCAAAGGGCTCGCTTTGTACGGGTGGGGCACCAACTAAGGGCGCCAAATACGCCGCATTCCGCAGGGCGGGAAAACACCTTATGAGCCAAACTCACGACCACCACCACGGCCACCATTCGCATACTGGGACCGGGACCCCCTTGATTCTGGCCACCTTGCTGACACTGGGTTTTGCCGCCGTGGAGGCCGGTGTCGGCCTCTGGGCCGGCTCCCTGGCCCTGGTGGCGGATGCTGGCCACATGGTCAACGATGCCGCCGCCCTGGCCCTGGCGGCGGCAGCGGCCTGGCTGGCGCGGCGACCCGCCTCGCCGCGCCACAGTTATGGTTTTGGCCGTGCCGAATTCCTCGCCGCCCTGATCAATAGCCTGGCCCTGCTGGCCCTGGTGGCCTGGTTGATCTTGTCCGCCGTGGCCAGGCTGGGTGAGCCGCGGCCGGTGCTGGGCGAGGCGGTCTTCCTCACTGCCGCGGTCGGGCTGGTCATCAATCTGGGGGTGGCCTGGCTGCTGAATCGGGGAGAGAAGAACCTCAATACCCGTGCCGCCCTCCTGCATGTGCTGGGTGATTTGCTAGGCTCGGTGGCGGCCCTGGTCGCCGGCCTGGTCATCGCCTTCACCGGCTGGACCCCCATCGACCCCTTGCTGTCGCTGGCCATCGGCGCCCTGATTCTGTTCTCCAGTCTGCGCCTGCTGCGCGAGGCCCTGCATGGCTTGATGGAGGGGGCGCCACTCAACCTGGATCCGCGGGCGGTGGGGCAGGCCTTGGCGGCGGTTCCCGGCGTTGCCTCGGTGCATGACCTGCATCTCTGGAACGTCCGTGCAGATGAGACCCTGCTCACGGCCCATCTGGTGGTGCGGGACTTGGCGGCTTGGGAGCAGGTCATGGAGGCCAGTCACGCCCTGCTCAACGGCCAGTTTGGCATTCATCACGCCACCTTACAGCCGGAGCCGCTGACGCGCACGGTGCGCTGGGGACCACGACCAGGGTCGGGACACCCGCATGAGGAGAGTCATGAGAGCGAAACCAAGCACCCATGCGGAGAAATTCGCAATTTCGGTACAAAGGCGCCATGCCCTAGGGGCACAACCACAGAGGTAGTGTCATGAATCCTAACGTCCTGTTTGTCTGCACCGGCAATTCCTGCCGTTCCCAGATGGCCGAGGGCTGGCTGCGGGCCTTGAGCGAAGGCAGCGTCGCGGCCAACTCCGCCGGCATCAGCCCCCAGGGCCAGAACCCGCGGGCCATCGCGGTCATGGCCGAGGCTGGGGTGGATATCTCCCGCCAATCCTCGAAGGAATTGACCCCGGATCACCTGACGTGGGCCGACCTGGTGATTACCGTTTGTGGCGATGCCGAGGAGAACTGCCCCTTGCTGCCACCAGGCACCCGCAAGGAACATTGGCCTCTCACGGATCCCGCCAAGGCCACTGGCGGCGAGGACGAGATCCTGGCCGTGTTTCGTGCCAGCCGGGATGACATCCGCCGCCGCGTCGCGGACCTGCTGACGCGGATCGGCCCCTACCCACCCACAGGAGCAACATCTTGAGCGCCCAATGCGAAGTCGCCGGCAAGCAGGCCGCCGGTGTCCCCATGAATCTGTTTGAACGCTGGCTGACCCTGTGGGTCGCCCTGTGCATTCTGGTCGGGATCGGGCTCGGTCAGTTCTTTCCCGCCCCCTTCCAATTCCTCGGCCGGCTGGAGGTTGCCCAAGTCAATCTGCCGGTTGGGGTGCTGATCTGGGTGATGATCATCCCCATGCTGATGAAGATCGACTTCGGTGCCCTCGGCCAGGTCAAGTCCCATTGGAAGGGGATCGGCGTGACCCTCTTCATCAACTGGGCGGTCAAGCCCTTCTCCATGGCATTGCTGGCCTGGATCTTCATCCGCCAGGTCTTTGCCCCCTGGCTGCCGGCGGAGCAACTGGATAGCTATGTTGCCGGGCTCATTCTGCTGGCCGCGGCGCCCTGTACCGCCATGGTCTTCGTCTGGAGCCGGCTCACCGGGGGTGATCCCTATTTCACCCTGTCCCAGGTCGCCCTCAACGACGCCATCATGATCGTCGCCTTCGCGCCGATCGTGGCGCTGCTGCTGGGGCTGTCATCCATTGTGGTGCCCTGGGACACGCTGCTGACCTCGGTCGTGCTCTATATCCTGATCCCGGTCGGGATCGCCCAGGTCTGGCGCTTCTTCCTGCTCAAACAGGGGCAGGCCCGGTTCGACAATACCTTGGCGACCCTGGGTCACGCCTCCATCGTCGCCCTGCTGTTGACCCTGGTGCTGCTGTTCGCCTTCCAGGGCGAGCAGATCCTCAACCAGCCCCTCATCATCGCCATGCTGGCGGTGCCCATCCTGATCCAGGTGTTTTTCAACTCGTCTCTGGCCTACTGGCTGAACCGTAAGGTCGGCGAGAAACATAGCGTCGCCTGCCCTTCGGCCTTGATCGGTGCCAGCAACTTCTTCGAATTGGCGGTGGCGGCGGCCATTTCCCTCTTTGGCTTTGAATCCGGGGCCGCCCTGGCCACCGTGGTCGGGGTCCTGATCGAGGTGCCGGTGATGCTGCTGGTGGTCAAGGTCGTCAATGCCAGCAAGGGTTGGTACGAGGCAGGCCTCTCTTCGCAACCAAGGTGATGGTCATGAACAAGCTCGAAATCTTTGAACCTGCCATGTGCTGCTCCACGGGCGTATGCGGCGTCGAGGTCGATCCCGTGCTGATCCAATTCAATGCCGACCTGCAATGGCTGGCGGGGCAGGGGGTCGAAGTCAGCCGCTATAACCTGTCCCAAAATCCTGGGGAATTCGCGGTCAATCCGCTGGTGCTCCAGGAGTTGGCGGCCGGGATGGAGCGCCTGCCGCTGACCCTGATCGATGGGCGCATCGTCGCCACCGGCGCCTATCTCTCGCGCACCCAGTTGATCCAGAAGCTGGACTTGCCCACGAGCACCGCCACGGCAACCAAGCCACACCTTCGCGTCCAGGTTAGTTCCGGTTGTTGTGAGCCCGGAAGCGGCTGCTGCTGATGGCCATCCCGAACACCCGCACCCGGCACCTTTTCTTTACCGGTAAGGGCGGCGTCGGCAAGACCTCGCTTTCCTGCGCTACCGGTCTGGCGCTCGCGGAGGCCGGGCGGCGCGTACTGATCGTCAGCACCGACCCGGCTTCCAATCTGGACGAGGTGCTGGGGGTCGCGCTCGCTCAGACCCCTACCGCTATCCCCGGCGCGCCAGGACTCTTTGCTCTCAATATCGACCCCGAAGCGGCGGCGCACGATTATCGTGAGCGGATGGTCGCGCCCTATCGCGGCCTCCTGCCCGCCGCGGCCATCGTCAGCATGGAAGAACAGTTCTCGGGCGCCTGCACCCTGGAGATCGCCGCTTTCGACGAATTCTCCAAACTGCTGGGCGACCCCACCGCAACGGTGCAGTTCGATCATGTCATCTTCGACACCGCGCCCACCGGCCATACCCTGCGCCTGCTGACCCTGCCCTCGGCCTGGAGCGAGTTCATCGACTCCACCACCGGCGGGGCCTCTTGTCTGGGACCGCTGGCCGGGCTGGAACAACAGCAGGCGCTCTATGCCGCGACGGTCGAGCAACTCGCCGATCCGGCACGGACCACCCTGATCCTGGTCAGCCGCCCGGATACCGCCGCACTGCGCGAGGCCGAGCGCACCCGAGCTGAACTGGCGGACCTTGGCGTAAGCCATCCGCATCTGGCGATCAATGGCATCCTGGACGTGACGGAGACCGACGACGCCATCGCCGAGGCCATGATGCGGCGCGGTACCGAGGCGCTGGCGGCGCTGCCGGCAGGTCTCTCCGCACTGCCGACGACGGTCACGCCGCTGCTGCCGCTGGGGACGCTGGGGCTGGATGCACTGCGCCAAATGGCGAATCCGGCGCTGGTCCAGCCGCCGGGCGATCTGCCGGACAGCGACTGCGCCCTGCCGGAGCCCTTGTCCTGCCTGGTGGAAGCGCTGGCCAAGGCCGGACGCGGCGTCATTCTGACCATGGGCAAGGGCGGCGTCGGCAAGACCACGCTGGCGGCGGCGATCGCCGTCGCGCTCGCCCGGCGCGGCCATCCGGTGCGCCTATCCACCACGGACCCGGCGGCCCATGTGGCCGAGGCCGTCGGCGAGTCGATTTCAGGTCTGAGCGTCAGTCGCATTGACCCTGCGGCCGAGGTCACCGCCTATCGGGCCGAGGTGCTGGCCAAGGCCGCCGCTCACCTCGACCCCAATGGGCGGGCCATGCTGGAAGAAGACCTGCGCTCGCCCTGTACCGAGGAAATCGCGGTGTTCCGCGCCTTTGCCCGCGCGGTGGATGGCGGCCAGGACGGCTTCGTGGTGCTCGACACCGCGCCCACCGGCCACACCCTCCTGCTCCTGGATGCCGCCGAGGCCTACCATCGCGAGGTTACGCGCACCCAGGGCGATCTGCCCGAGGCGGTGCGCCAACTCTTGCCGCGCCTGCGCGACCCTGATTTCACCCGTGTGCTGGTCGTCACCCTGCCCGAGGCGACCCCGGTCCACGAGGCCGAGCGTTTGCAACGGGACCTGCGACGCGCCGGGATCGAGCCCTTCGCCTGGGTGATCAACCAGAGTCTGCTGGCCAGCGGTACCCGCCATCCGCTGCTGCGCCAGCGCGGCCTGGCCGAGGCCCCCTTGATCCGCCAGGTAGCCGCGACCCTCAGCCAGCGGTGTGCCTTGGTACCCTGGCTGGCCGAGCCGCCCGTCGGCGGTCACGGCCTGGAACACTTGATCCAGGCGGCAGTCTCTTGATTTCAATCTCGATAATGGAAAAATCCGCATGTCTCACCCCTACGATAAGTTGACCCTCGCCAGCGGCGCTACCCTGATTTTCACCCTTGCCCAGGAACCAAGGACACCACCCTGGAGGATGCGGTCAAGACCCTGAAGGCGGCGGGCGCCCAGGCCCTCGTTACGCTGATGCCAGAGGAAGAGTTGGCAAAATTCGCCGCCGAGTCGCTGCCCGATGCCTGCGCCGCAACGGGTATGCGGTGGTTTCACCTCCCCGTGGAGGACGATCATGCCCCGGATGAGCGCTTTGCGACCGCGTTCGCCGCCCAGAAGCAAACCCTCTTGTCGTTGCTGGAAGGGCAGGGCACCCTCGCCATTCACTGTCGCGGCGGCTCGGGCCGCACCGGTTTCATGGCGGCCATCCTCTTGCTGGAGTCCGGCATGGACCGGGACGAGGTGGTGCGCCAGGTCCAGGGCCTACGTCCCCACGCCCTGAAAATGCCCGTCCATACCGACTACCTGGATCAAACCTATCCGTAAGGAAGGAGGTAGCCAAGCCTCCCTCCTCATGACCGCCGCCTCCCCGCGGGAGAACACCATGCCGTACCGGTCCTTCATCCTCAAGCTCGTCACTATCGTCACCCTGATCGGGGGAGGTATGGCCTTGAATAACTACTTGGGCCCTGACCAGCCACCAGAAACCGTTGCCATGCCGCCACCCGCCGCGCCAGCCGCTGTCACGACACCGCGACCGACCCTGATGGAATTTGGCATGGATAGCTGCGCCAGTTGCCGGGCGATGAAGGGCCAACTCGACCAGCTCCGCGCACGCTACCCCGAGACGCTGCGGGTGGTCACGGTCAACCTCCTGGAGCAGCGGGCGCTGGCCGAACAGTGGCGCATTCGTGCCATGCCGACCCAAATCCTGCTGGATGCCGAGGGCCAGGAGGTTGACCGTCACCTGGGTTTCATTACCGCCGATGCCCTGCTGGCCCGCTTTGCCGTCGCCGGGGTTTCATTGGATGCTGCCCAGGGGTCGAACCCGTGACCGCGTTGGCGGTGATGGCCGACGCTCTCGGCGGCGCCCCCCTGGTCGCGCTGCCCGCCGCCCTCGCCTGGGGCTTGGCCAGTATCTGGCTGAGTCCCTGCCATTTGGCGGGGGTGCCCCTGGTGGTCGGTTGGCTGGCGGCCACGCCGGTGGCTGTCGGCGCGGCCGGCACCCCACCATCCCCTGGGGTGATGAGGCGCCGTCGGCTCTTCATTGTGCTGGCCTTTGCCTTGGGCATCTTGCTGAGCCTGCTGCCCTTGGGGGCGGTCGCCCTCCTCCTGGGGCGCCTGGCGGGCGATCTGGGCTTTTCCGGGAACTGGCTGGCGGCGCTTTTGTGTCTCTTCGGGGGGCTCTATTTGCTCGACTGGCTGCCTCTGCCGAGCCTAGGCCAGGGTCTGCCGCAACCCACCCGGCGCGGACCCTGGACCGCGCTCCTCCTGGGCCTGGTCTTTGGCTTGGCGCTAGGGCCCTGTGCCTTTGCCTGGATTGCCCCCGTGCTTGGCGTCGCCAGCCTAGAGGTCGCTGGCGGCCTCCTGCTACCGGTCCTGCTGCTGGTCATGTTCGCCCTGGGGCATCTGCTGGGCGTGGTGCTTGCCGCCGGCTCCCTCGGCCTGGTACAGCGCTGGCTGGATGCCCTGGGTCGGCATCGGGGCCTGGCCTTGGGGCGCCCCGCCTGCGGCGTCTTGCTGCTGGTGATGACCGGCGTCCTGGTCAGCGGCGCCCTGTCCGGCGCCTGAATAGGGGAATGTCAATGACTCGTCGCGATTTTCATGCCTGTCTGATCGGCCTTGCCGCCAGCCTCATCCTGCCCCCCGCCGGGGCGACGGAGTGGGTCGAGGGCCGCGATTGGCAAAACCTGCCGGTCCCAGCGCCCAAGGATGCTGGCGGGCGAATCCTCGTCCAGGAGTTTTTCTCCTACGGTTGCCCCCATTGCGCCGACCTCAATCCCCTGATAACCGCCTGGGCGGCCAAGCTGCCCCCGGACGTCGAATTTCAGCGCCTGCCGGTCAGCTTCGGCCGGACGGCCTGGACCGCCCTGGCGCGGTTGTACTTCACCCTGGAAGTGGACGGCACTCTGGCGCGGCTCGACCAGGCGGTTTTCGACGCCGTCGGCAAGCAGCACGTCAACCTTTACAGCGAAGCGGCGATCATTGACTGGGTTGCCAGACAGGGCCTGGATCCAGACGCCGTTAAGAAGACATACACCAGCTTCGCCGTGGAGGTCCGGTTGGGCCAGGCCCAAGCCAGCGCTGACCACTTCCGCATCAATGCGGTGCCGAGCATCATCGTCGATGAGCGCTACCGGGTGAGCGGCGATGCCGGCCGCGGCCATGCCGGCCAACTCGAGATCGCCACCGGTCTGATCGAGATGGCCCGCGCCCGGCGACTGGCCGGTTGATCCATAGGTACTCATCCAGGGGTCCCCGAGGCGTAAGCTACCTGAACCCCCAGGGTAATAAGACCCTGGTTAACCGGACAAACATCATGACCGAGACAAGCGCATCCCGCTCCCTGTTGCCCTGGATCTGGAGTCTGCCCTTGGGCGCCGCGGTCTGGGTGGCGCTCTATGTCCATCTCGCCGATCTCGCGGATCTGGCGGTGGCGCTGCTCGGCCTGTCGCGGGATACGCGCTTCGGCGAGGCCATCCATTTCTTCCTCTACGACACCCCCAAGGTGTTACTGCTTCTGGTTGGCATCGTTTTCCTCATGGGGGTCATCCAGACCTTTTTCGCCCCGGAGCGCACCCGTGCCCTCTTGGCCGGGAGGCGGCTGGGGGTCGGCAACCTGCTCGCCGCCTCGCTCGGGATCGTTACCCCCTTCTGTTCCTGTTCGGCGGTGCCGCTTTTCATCGGCTTTCTCTCGGCGGGGGTGCCCCTCGGCGTGACCTTCTCCTTCCTGATTTCCGCGCCCATGGTCAACGAGGTGGCACTGGCCCTGCTGCTCGGGCTCTTCGGCTGGCGGGTGGCGGCGCTCTATTTGGGGCTGGGGCTGCTGGTAGCGATTGCCGCCGGGCTGGTCATCGGCAAGTTAGGCATGGAGCGCTATCTGGAGGACTGGGTCCGTGCCATTCACATGGGCCAGTCGAAGGCCCCGAACGGCTCGGACTATGTCTGGCGCGAGCGTTTCGAGGCGGGCCTGCGCCATGTGCGAGAGATCGTTGGGAAGGTCTGGCCCTATGTCCTGGTCGGCATCGGCCTGGGCGCGCTGATCCACGGCTATGTCCCGGCGGATTTCATGGCGAGCTTCATGGGTCGTGATTCCTGGTGGGCGGTGCCCGTGGCGGTGGTCATGGGGGTGCCCTTGTACACCAACGCCGCGGGCATAGTCCCGGTGGTCGAGGCTCTGATCGGCAAGGGGGCGGCGCTGGGCACCACGCTCGCCTTCATGATGAGCGTGATCGCTCTCTCCGCGCCCGAGATCATGATCTTGCGCAAGGTGTTACGCTGGCCGCTGATAGCGACCTTCGTCGGGGTGGTGGCCACCGGCATCATGTTGGTGGGTTATGTGTTCAATCTGGTCCTCTGATGACCGGTCACGGAAGAAACCTGGTGACTTGGCGGCCGACCGGATCCTGTTGCTGCAGCCGATACCCGGACGAGCGGGCTTTGTCCAGAGTTGCGGACAACTGCCGGTTGTAACAACGAATCATCGCTAGAACGGATTAGCCCTGTTGGGAGGAGTTGCCGGGGGTGGGCTAAACTATGTGGCATGTGTGGCCGCTTCGCCCTGACCCGTAGCCCCGAGGAACTGACCCGCGTCTTTGGTCTGGCGGAATGTCCGGACCTGGCGCCGCGCGCCAATATCGCCCCGGCCAGCGACATCGCCGTGGTGCGGCGGTCGCCCGTGGGAGACCCGGTGCTGCATTTGCTGCGCTGGGGGCTGGTCCCCCATTGGCGCCAGGACCCGACCGACGGCCCGCGGCCCATCAATGCCCGGAGCGAGACGGTGCTGACCAAGCCCGCCTTTCGGGAGGCCTTCCGGCAACGCCGGTGTCTGATCCCCGCCGATGGCTTTTATGAATGGCAAGCCCAGCGGGGGACGAAGCAGCCCTTTTTCTTCAGCGACCCGGGGGGTGAGGTCCTGGCGTTGGGCGGGCTTTGGGAGTGGTGGCGGGTCCCGGATGGCGGTCTGTTACGGACCTGCTGCATTCTGACCACGGCCGCCAATGCCCGGGTGGCGCCGGTGCATGAGCGGATGCCGCTGATCCTGGCGCCGCGCTCCTGGGCGACCTGGCTGGGGGGCCCGGTGGCGGCGGCCCAGGCCTTGCTGGTGCCGGCACCGGCGGCGGCGCTGCGCTGCTGGCCGGTCAGTCACCGCGTGAATCGGGTGGCGGAGGCAGGGGCGGACTTGATGGCGCCGGTGGTGGCGGGGTGAGGGTGAAGTATGCGACCGCCAATGGGACGGCCCAGGCGGGGAGTGATTATGTCGCCCGAAAGCAGCAGGAGGAGATTGCGCGCCGCCAGGTAGTCGTTGGGCATGACGGGCCCCCCGAGGATCGCGACCTTGGCGGCGTTGACCAGGATGACGGGGAGAATAACCGCATGTACACCTTTCCCATTGCCGGCCTGACCCTGCCCCTCTGGCTGCCCATACTGGCGGTGTGCGGCATTACGCTGCTGACCAGCATGGTTGGCATCTCCGGGGCCTTTTTGCTGGTGCCCTTTCAGCTTTCGGTCTTGGGCTTTGCCAGCCCGGCCGCGAGCGCCACCAATCTGGTCTTCAATCTGGTCGCCATCCCCGGCGGCCTTTACCGGTATGGGCGCGAGGGCCGGCTCTGCTGGCCGCTGGCCCTGGTCATCGCCGCGGGCGGCGCCCCGGGGACCCTGGTGGGTGCCTGGTTGCGCACCAATTTGCTGGCGGAACAGTCCAGCTTCGAGCCCTTTGCGGCGGTTATCCTCGGGTACCTGGCCTGGCGGATGCTGGCCGATTGGCGGGCGCGGGACCCGATGCCAGAGGCAAAGGGCGCAAGGATAAAACGCCTGTCCGGGAATGTCCGGCGCCTGGGCTTTGCCTATGGCGACGGGGACTATAGCTGTGGCGTCCCCTCCCTGCTGGGCTTCTCCTTTCTGGTCGGCATTATCGGGACCGCCTACGGCATCGGCGGCGGCTCCTTTATGGTCCCGATCTGCCTGGCTGTTTATCGCCTGCCGATCCATGCCATTGCCGGCGCGACCCTGGCCGCGACCTTGATGACCTCGGCTATTGCCCTGGCGGCCTACGTCTGGTTACCTGTCCCACCGGGTATCGTCGCTGGTCCCGACTGGCTGCTGGGCCTGGCCTTCGGGAGCGGGGGGCTGGTCGGGGCCTATCTGGGGGCGCGCCTGCAGCGCCACGTCCCCCAACGCTGGCTCAAGGGTTGTTTAGGGCTCCTGCTGCTGGGGCTGGCGCTGGGCTACGCGCTCCCGGCGACCAAGCTGCCCTAGACCCCGCGGGCGAGTAAGGCGGCGGCTGCTGGCATCCTGGCGGGCCCGGGCGGGCGGCAGCCGGGATGGCATTGTCCTACTTGGCCGCTGCCTCACCAGGTAGCACGAAACCATACCGGGTCATGACGGCCCGGGCGGTGGCACTACCCATGTAGTCCGCGAAGCGCTTGGCCAGGGCCTTATCCGCCGCCCGTTGAGTGATGATGTAGCCCTGCTCCAGCGGCTGATGCAGATGATCGGGGATCAGGCCGTAACCCCCCTGGCTGGCCAGGGTTGGATTGAGGGCCAGCGAGAGGGCGATGATGCCGACCTGGGCATTACCGCTCTGCACGAACTGCGCGGTCTGGGCGACGTTCTCGCCAAAGACCAGCTTGGGCTCAAGCTGCTCCCACAGGCCAGCGGCGCGTAGGGCTTCCTCGGCCCGCTGCCCATAGGGAGCGTGCCGGGGATTGGCGATAGCGATGCGGGTGATCGTCGGATCGATCAGGTCCGCCAGTTGCATCTGGCTGGCGTCCCGGTCAGCGCTCCACAGCACAATGCGGCCGACGGCATAGGGCCTGACCTCGGTGGCCGCGTAGCCGGCCTTGGCCAAGTCGCGGGGGAAGGCGATGTCCGCCGAAAAGTAGAGATCGTAAGGCGCGCCCTGCTGAATCTGGGTGAAGAACTTGCCCGATGAGCCGTAGATGATATCCAGTTCGTCGGACGGGTTGGCCTGTTTGAAGGTGGCGGCGATCTCGTCTAGGGCGAACTTGAGATCGGCGGCCGCCGCCACCCGGATCTGTTCGGCCTGGCTACCGATGGGAAGTAGTAGCAGAGCGGCCAGTAACAGCGTCTTGCGCAAGGCCATAGCGGGTCTCTCCATGGGGTCGTTGATGGGTTGATCCGCGCAGCTTAGCGGAGAGGGTCCCGCGGGCCAAGGGTGCCGCCCCAAGGGGCGGAGAGGTCAAGGCCCAGGTGTTAAACAGGTATCACCATGTTCCGCGCCATGCTCTCGTTACCCCGCACCATCTGGCTGATCGGCCTGATCAGTCTGCTCAATGACAGTGCCAGCGAAATGATCTATCCCTTGGTGCCGCTCTATCTGGCCTCCGTCCTGATGGCCGGCCCCCGCGCCCTGGGGCTGATCGAGGGCATCGCGGAGGCCACCGCCAGCCTCTTGAAGCTCTTCTCTGGCGTGATCGTGGATCGCACCCAGCGCGCCAAGCCCTGGGTGGTGGGAGGCTATGCCCTGGCCGGCTTCGCGCGGCCCCTGATCGCCTTTACCACCAGTTGGTTCGGGGTGGCCTTGCTGCGCTTTGCCGACCGGGTCGGCAAGGGCCTGCGCAGTGCCCCGCGCGATGCCCTGCTGGCCGCCAGCGTCGCGCCCGAAGTGCGCGGCTTGGCCTTCGGTCTGCACCGGGCCCTGGACCACGCGGGGGCCGTGGTCGGGCCGCTGCTGGCGGCCCTCTTGCTAGGCCTGGGCTGGACGCTGCGGGAGGTCATCCTCTTTGCCGTTGTCCCCGCCGTTGCCTGCCTGATCATGGCTCTGCTGTTGCGCGAGCCGCCACCGGACGGGGGACGGCCACCGCCGCCGGCCTTCTCCTGGCGTCTGGCGGGCTTGCCAACCCCCTTTAAGCGCTATCTGGTGGTGCTGGGCCTCTTCACCCTGGGCAACTCTTCGAATATGTTCCTGCTGTTGCGCGCCCGTGAGTTAGGCCTGCCCGAGGCGCAGGTGCCCCTGGCCTGGGCGGCGGTGGCGCTGGTGGCCATGCTGTTCTCGACGCCCTTGGCGGCCCTCTCCGACCGGGTGGGCCGGGTGCGCCTGATCGTCGCGGGCTGGCTGGCCTATGGGTGCTTCTATCTCGGTCTGGGGCTGCTGCCGCCGGGGTCGCCCCTGGCCCTGTTCGGCCTGTTCGCCGGCTACGGCATCTTCATGGCCGCCACCGAGGGCGTGGAAAAGGCGCTGGTGGCTGACCTGGCGCCACCCGCCCTGCGCGGAACCGCCTTCGGCTGGTTCAACCTGACCACTGGGCTGCTGCTCCTGCCGGCCTCGCTGTTGTTTGGTGCCCTGTATCAAGGAGGCGGGGCGCTGGTTGCCTTCGGTTTTTCGGCTGCCTGCGCGGGCACCGCGGCTTTCCTGCTGCCGATCTGGGCCCGGCCCTGGGTAACCTGAGCGGCCCGTAAGGCCTTTCCGCCGGATGCCATTGCCCTGCACAGCCCCCGGAAGAGACTCGTCCGCGATGGACCCCAAGCGACAGGTGATACGGGGCCCCTGGGGCTCATCATTCCGGGCGGGTTTCGCTACCAGCGGGCGGGGTGGTGTTGCTGGACCTGAGCCCGGCGGGAGCGGTGACCGGGGATCTGTTCGCGCCAGTGGCGCCGGTGGGGGCGGCGCGCGCGGCTGCTGGCGGTGTTGGATGGCATCAATGGCCGCTGGGGGTGGGGGACCCTGCGCTATCTGGCGGAGGGTGGGGCCCAGCCGTGGCGGATGCGCCGGGAGCGGCTGTCGCCGGCTGATACGACGCGGTGGGAAGCGTTGCCGGGGGGGGGGGCAGCACGCTGGCGGGGCGCACCCGGCGCGCCGGGCTCGGCGAATTGCTCGGCATAGTCAGCGAGCAGAGCGGCGTAGCAACCACAGGCCGCCGCTTCCAGCCCCGGCCGATCGAGAATCCAAATGTTACCCCGAACATAGCGGATCAGGCCGCGTTGTTGCAGCGACCCCGCGGCGAGGGAGATGCTGCACCGGCGCACCCCGAGCAGGGTGGCCAGGACTTCATGGGTTAAATGAAAGTGGTCGGCGTGGGCGCGGTCCTGCGTCATCAGCAGCCAGCGCGCCAAGCGCGCCTCGATCTCATGAAAATGGGTGCAGGCGGCGGCTTGGGCGGATTGGGTCAAGCGGACATAGAGATAGCGGTAGATGATGCGCCTCAGGTCAGGGCTGGCGAGCAATTCCTGCTGAAAGCGGTCGCGGGGGATGCGCCAGGCGGTACCCGCGCCCTGGACCAGGGCCCGCATGGGGGCGGTCCCGACCCCGAGCGCCAGGGTGGCGCCGAGCATGCCCTCATTGCCGATCAGCCCCATTTCCAAGGGCCGATAAGGGTCCATGATGGTGACCAGGGCGATGACGCCCCGCAGCGGGAAATAGGCATGCGTGTAGGGCTCATCGGCCTCGCACAGCATATCGCCCGCGACCAATTCCACCCGCTCGCACTGGGCCAAGGTCCAGGTGCGCGCTTGGGGCGTCAAGCCCTCCAGCAAGCGGTTGGTGGGTAGGGTTAGCGCTGGGGCTGACATGGACGCCTCCTTGAGTTCCCGAGA
The DNA here is from genome assembly GCA_016714645.1 of Chromatiaceae bacterium. Taxonomy (NCBI): domain Bacteria; kingdom Pseudomonadati; phylum Pseudomonadota; class Gammaproteobacteria; order Chromatiales; family Chromatiaceae; species Chromatiaceae bacterium. The sequence goes on from JADKCI010000005.1 coordinate 157,897, forward strand.
TCCCGGCGGGACCGGGGGGGTGCCGTGGGCCGTGGCGTGACGGCGCGCCAGCCATTCGTCGCTTGCGGCGTGATGATTTTAATCTAGCCCCGTTCCAGGGGGCCATCTGTGCGCTGAACAACATAGAAATCATGATAATTTGGGTCAAGATGGCCGTTGGCGCCCCCTCACGCACTCTCCCGCTCATAATGCTGATTCCGCCCCAGCCACTCCACCAGGGCCTCATGGGGTATCCGATGATGACACCCCACCAGAAAGGACCCCAGACCGCGCGGATTGGGCTGACCCACTGCCGGATGTTCGCGCAGGGCGCACAGTTGCAGGAGCGTAGTCCGGGAAATCCGCAGCAGGCGACACACCTCCCCCGGGCGATAGACCCCCGAGCGCGGGATGCCGGTGGCCCGCAGGAGGGCGTCGAGTTGGGCCTCGGCGATGGCCGGGAGGGCGAGGGGCTGGCACCCCCGCTCGATCGACGAGGAGGCCCCTCGCGGGTCCGCCAGCCTCACCGTCGGCCTGGCCCCCTACCCAGGTGGCGCCCCATGGTCTCAGGCCCGCTCCGGGGCGCTGAGAGCCTCTGGCGCGGTGGGCCCCGCGTCGCGGGTCAGCCCGCCCCCCCAGGTCCAGCGGGCGCCGGTGAAGTGGTCGATGCCGTCCTGGACGTCGGCGATGGACCGCGCCAGGAGGGCGAGCCCCCCGGCGGCGCGGACCTGCTGGAGAAAAATTTTCCGTTCCGCCCGGGCCTTACCGCCGGCGCGTTTGCATTCGATGGCCAGAAATTGCCCGGTGGTGAGTTGGCCGAGGAGGTCGGCGCAGCCGGTGAAGGCGTAGCGGATAAAGCGGCGGCTGGGGGTGCCGTCCTTTTTCTCGCCGATGACGACATGGGCGCCGGTGTTGAAGCGATGCACCCAGGCGACGCGCGGGTCCCAGGCCAGGTAGCGCAGGATGGCGGCCTGGAGGTCGTGCTCGCTGGGGGTGGGGTGGGCGAGGCGAAAGGGCTTCATGGCTGGAGATCTCCCAGGAGGTGCTTGATGGCGGTCAGGTGGCGCAGGCCCGCTCGGGCGCGGGGGGCCGGTAGGGCGCGCGGGGTGGGCTTGGGCGGCAGGTGGTCGATGAGCTCGGCGGGCCCTGGCCAGCGACGCGCATGGCCGGCCAGGGCCAGGAAGGCGGCTTCCAGGCGCGGGGCGTCGCGCTCGGCGTCCCAGGCGCGTCTTGCCCACAGGGCGGCGATCCAGACGGCGGCGGCCAGGCGCAGATCGCTGTCCAGGGGCGTTGACGGCAGGCGCATGGCGGCCAGCCGTTGCAGGCCGGAGACGATTACGCTGGTAAACCAGGGCGCAGGGGTGGTGCCCATTTGAGGTCCTCCAGGGCCAGGATGCCCCGCATGGTGGGTGAATCGCTGCGTTGGGGCGGGGCTTGGGTGAGTTCGTCTTCCCAGCGGGCGCCGCGCAGGTAGGTTTGGGGCATGGGGGCGTAGCCGCGCAGCCAGAAGTCGTCGAGGACCTGGCGGCGCTCGACATCGGCGACGATGGCGGCGGCCTGGTCCTCCAGGCGCAGTTGTACCCAGGCGGCCAGGGCCATCTTGCGGCCGCGCTTGCGCTGGCCGTCGGGCCAGGCGGCCCAGAAGCGGGCGAAGCCCTCCGGCTCCTGAAGTGCGCTGCGCTGCAGGACCGCCCCCAGCGTGCGCGCAGCGCACAGACTGTCTTTTCTTTCTTCCTGACGTTCTTTACTAACGTTAGGCGGAAGTCTGACTTCCGGTTGCCCCCCCCAGACTTCCGGTTGCCCCCCCCCAAAAGCACTGTTTTCGGGTGCGCTACACTTCCGGTTGCCCTGCGCCACACTTCCGGTTGCCCTGCGCTGCACTTCCGGTTGCCCTCCCCGCTTTTCCGGCGCCACACTTCCGGTTGCCTCCGGCCAGGTGGGTTCTGGCGGCGCCACACTTCCGGTTGCCTCGGCCGCAGCGTCCAGGGCAACCGGAAGTCTGCTTCCGCTTGCCGCGCTCACATCTTTTACTTCGAGCCGCAATTGATAGGCGTTGGATTTGCGGCCGGCGCCATCGCCGGGGCGGTGGAAGACCTCGATGACGCCCAAGTTGGCCAGGGCGGCGATATTCGAGCGGATCTGGCGCTCGCTGCATTGCACCAGACCTGCCATGCGTTCTTGGCCGGGGAACCCAAAGCCGTCGGCGTTGCAGGCGTCCGCCACGGCGAGGAGGGTCAATTTCAGGTGGGAGGGCAGGCCCCGCACGGACCAGGCCCAGGCGCTCGCTTGTACGCTCATGGGCGGCCCCCTCAGGCGGCGGGGGGTGGGGCCAGGGGTGGGCGTGACCGGCTGCCGGGCCGGGCCCGGGCCCCCGGCTGCAGCAGGGCGGCGACGGAAACACCGAGAGCGTTCGCCAGGGCCGAGAGCACGTCGAGCGTGGCGTTCTTTTGGCCGCGTTCAAGCTGGCCGACGTAGGTTTGGCCAATGCCGGCCGCTTCCGCGAGTGCGGCTTGGGACAGTCGTTGTTGCTGCCGTAGCCACCGGATATTCTGCCCGGCTACCAGGGCGGCATGATTGCTTGGATTCGTGTGCATATTTCTCCTAAACTTAGCACTGAGAGCGTTTTATTTGGTACTCATAGCGCTAATTAAAGCGCTTAAAGTACCTTTTTCGGGCAAGCCGAGGTGGAGATGACCGAATTAAATGTGGCGAGGCTGCGCAGCGCCAGGCAACGGCATGGGCTGACGCAAAGTGAACTCTCCCGGACGTTGGGCGTAACGCAGGCGTTGGCCGGCCAATGGGAGCGGGGCTATAAGGACCCGTCCCTCGCTAATCTCAAGGAATTGTCGCGCGTGTTGCGGGTGTCGTTGCCCTGGTTGCTGGGCATGGACGAAACCAGTCCGACGATTGCCGACGATCCGTCCCGGTATGACACCGGCCCCACACCGGAGCCGCGCCGCCCGCGCTATACCTCGGCGGCGGAGATCCTGGCGGACTACGATGCCCCCCTGGGGCTGCGCGACCTGGCGCAGGCGCGGGATATGGCGCGGGTGTTGCGCATCACGCCCGAGGAGTGGACGGCGCTCGGCAGCCTGGACTACCCCGGAGGTCTGACCCTGGAGGGTTACTGTGGGCTGCTGGGGATGCTGCGCACGTCCTCCCTGCAGGGTAACCAGCGCGCCATGGAGCAGCGGCCCGGGCGAAAGGTGAGCGAGATCGCGCCCGCGTGAAAGTGGCGTGAAAGTGGGTGGACGTTTGCGGTCCATGGGTGGCCTCATTTGTCACGTTTACGGCTGGGGTGGCGGCTTAAGTGGTTGTTATGAAAGGATCAAACTTGTTATCGAGGCTTTCCTCTGGCGTCGTGATCCGGCGTCTGTTTGGGGATGGTCCGCGCTATCTGCTGCTCCGCTGCTTTGGCTATTGGGACTTCCCCAAGGGCGAGGTCGAACCGGGCGAGGATCTCCTCGCCACCGCCCGACGCGAGGTCCTTGAGGAGGCGGGGCTTGCGGACCTGATCTTTCGCTGGGGCGAGGCGTTTATCGAGACACCCCCTTACAGCCGGGGCAAGGTCGCCCGCTACTATCTGGCGGAAAGCCCCAGTGGCGAGGTCTATCTCCCCATCAGCCCCGAACTCGGCGTGCCGGAGCATCAGGAATTCCGGTGGGTCCGGTTCGATGAAGCCCTCGCTCTGGTCAACGGCCGCATCCAGGCCGTCTTGGAGTGGGCTGAAAACCAGGCCAGGGACAGCAATCCCTCCGTTTGACACGGTCGCACCCCTAGGATCGGATTAGCAGGCTCTTCATATCCCGCACGGCCCGATCCAGGCCGGCAAAGAGGGCGCGGGCGATGATGGCGTGGCCAATATTGAGTTCCCGGATGCCGGGGATAGCGGCAATCGCCCGCACATTGTGGTAATCCAGGCCATGGCCGGCGTTGACCTGCAACCCCAGACCGGTGCCCAGGGCCACGGCCTGGTGGATGCGATCCAGCTCGATCGCACGGGTATTGGGGTCACGGGCCTCGGCATAGCCGCCGGTATGGATCTCGACCACGGGGACGCCGATGGCCAGGGATGCCTCGACCTGTAAGGGGTTGGGATCGATGAAGAGGGAGACGCGGATGCCCGCCTCGGCCAGGGCGCCACAGTAGTCGGTCAGCTCCGACTGGCGACTGGCGACATCCAGGCCGCCCTCGGTGGTGAGTTCCTCGCGGCGCTCGGGGACTAGGCAGCAGTCGGCCGGGCGGATGCGCCGGGCGATGGCCGCCATCTCGGGGGTGGCCGCCATCTCCAGGTTCATGCGGGTCTGAAGCAGGTGGCACAGGGTCTCGACATCCCGATCCTGGATGTGGCGGCGATCCTCGCGCAGATGCAGCGTGATGGCATCGGCGCCCGCCTGTTCGGCCACCAGAGCGGCCTGGATGGGCTCGGGATAACGGGTGCCGCGCACCTGGCGCAGGGTGGCGATATGGTCGATATTGACGCCGAGCAGGATGGGGTGGATGGACATGGTGGCTGAAGACTCCAGGAATGAGAGGCGGCGCGGGCAAGAGCCGTACCGATACACCCGGCCCTTCAGTTGAGTATTTTACCCTGGTTACTCTTGGCCTGACGAAACAGCTCGCGGCTCTTGAGGGGCTTGGGTCCGAGATGGGGCGCCAGGAGGCCGCGCAGGAGTTGGCGAGCCTCCCGGGTTTGTTGGTCATTCTCCAGGGGCTCCCCCGTCGCCAGGGCCAGCAGGGTGGCGCCGGAAACGGCCTGGGGCCCGCCCTCCCCCGCCAGCACCCGGCGCGGTAGTTGACCAGCCGCGCACAGGTAGCGCGCCCCCGGGGATACCGGGCCACCCGCGTCCCGATCGAGCAGGGGACCGTAGCCAATCTCGCCCAAGAGGCGCAGTTCGAATTGCCGCAGGCTGGCTTCCGGAGGCTCGCCAGTGGCCAGGCCGGCGAGGGCGGCGTGATAGAAGGCGAAGAGCTCTGGATGGGGAATGCCCCGCCCCAGCAGTCGTGTCAGCAGTTCGTTGAGATAGAAGCCGCAAAAGAGGGTTTGGCCGTCTAAATCCAGTGACCGGCCCGCCGGTTCGGCGCTGGTCAGGCTCCGCACCTCACCCCGCCCGGTCCAGTTGGCCCAGAGGGGCCGAAAGGGCTGGAGGATGGCGGCGGTGGGGGTGCGCCCCCGCTTGGCGCCCTTGGCCAGGACCGGCAGGCGCCCGGTCTCGGCGCAAAAGAGGTCGAGGAGCAGGCTGGTGTTGCCATAATCGCGGCGATGCAGGACGAAGCAGCGCCGCAGCGGTTCAGGGGCGACGGAGCCTCCCATGCCACAACCCCGATCAGGCGTCCCCGTAGCCGAGGCTCGCCAGGGCCGCCTCGTCGCTGGACCAGCTCTTTTTGACCTTGACCCAGACCTCGAGATGGACCGGGCAGCCAAAGAGCTTTTGCATCTCCTGGCGGGCCTGGCTGGCGGCGGCCTTCATGGCCTCGCCCCGCCGGCCAATGAGGATGGCCTTCTGGCTATCACGCTCGACCCAGATCAGGGCGTTGATCAGGTACCGCCCCTCCTCCTCGACGAAGCGCTCGATCTCCACCGTGGTCTTGTAGGGCAATTCCTGGCCGTAACGCTGCATGATCTGCTCACGCAGGAGTTCACCCGCCAGGAAGCGCTCGGAACGGTCCGTGAGCTGGTCCTCGGGATAGATATTGTCTCCCTCTGGCAGGGAGGCGATGACCAACTCCAGCAGCCGGTCCACCTGATCGCCCCGCTTCGCCGAGACCGGCACCAGTTGCACAAAGGGGTGTCGAGTCGCCAATTCGCGCAGATAGGGCAAGAGCCGTTCCTTGTCGGCAAGCTGGTCGATCTTGTTGACGACGGCGATGACCGGCGTCTTGGCCTCGGCCAGGGCGCGCAGGGCCTGCTCGTCTTCCCGGGAGAAGCGCCCGGCCTCGACGAGCAGAAGGGCCAGATCGACATCGCTCATAACGGCCCGCGCCGTCCGATTGAGGTAGCGGTTGAGGGCGCCCTCCCCGCGTTGGTGGATGCCCGGCGTATCGACGAAGATGGCCTGACCGTGGGGGGTTGTCTGGATACCCAGGATGGCGTGGCGCGTGGTCTGGGCCTTGTGGGAGGTGATGGCCAACTTCATGCCGAGGATGCGGTTCAGCAGCGTCGATTTGCCGACGTTGGGCCGGCCGACGATGGCGACCTGACCGCAGCGATGGGGAGTCTCGGGCGGGGGGGTCTCGGAAAGGGGTCTGTCAGATGTCATGAGCGATCAGTTTCAGCATGAGTTCCGCCGCCTCTTGTTCGGCGCGGCGGCGGCTGGTGCCGCTGCCTTGGGTGGTTTGACCGGTATCCGGGAGCAGACAGGAGACGCGAAAGGATTGTTCGTGCTGGCTACCGCCAATGTCGAGGATTTCATAGAGGGGCAAGGGCCGCTTGAAGGCCTGCAGGTCCTCCTGAAGCCGGGTCTTGGGATCCTTGATTTGACCCTGGTTGACCGCTTCGGCCAAGCGCTCACGAAACAGATTCAAGATTAATGCCTTGGCGGGCTCGAATCCGGCATCCACAAAAACGGCGCCGAAGACCGCCTCCAGGGTATCCTCCAGGATGGAGTCCCGGCCGTGGGCGCCAGTACGGGACTCGCCAGGGCCCAGGCGGAGATAGTCGCCCAGCTTGATGAGTCGTGCCAGCCTGGCCAGGGCCTCCTTTTTGACCAGGGAGGCGCGGGTACGGCTCAGTTCGCCCTCGTCCGCCTCTGGCAACAGCTCCCAAAGCGCCTCCGCGATCACAAAGCCCAGCAGGGCATCGCCCAAAAACTCCAGCCGCTCATTGCTGGCCCCAGGGGCGCTGCGATGGGTCAGGGCCTGGATCAGGAGGTCCGGATGGGTGAAGGAGTACCCGAGGATTCGGGCCAGACGGCTGGGGTCCCCAATCACACTCAGGGAATGAGCGTCTGGTGGTCGAAGGTCAGGACCACGTCCAGATTGGCGACCAGGTGCTCACGGACCTCGTAATGAACACCCAGCACCCGGCCCGTATCGGTCTTCTCGAAGCTAAAGTTTTCGTTCTTAACCGACCGCACATCATTGATATATAGCTTTTTTTCCAGGGTTTGAATGATGGCCTGGCGGCCCATCGCCGCCACCTCCGGGTTGCGGGCCGTATCATCCATGACGGAGCGCACGGTCCAGAATTGCAGGTAATAGGGCCCCAGCTTGAGGCCCAGGGTCACCACCCCGCCGATGAGCAGCACCCAAAAGAGGGCGCCTATCAGGCTGAAGCCGCGGCTGGCGGTTCGGTAGGACAGCATCATGGCGATCTCCATACGTTGATCGGATGTACCCAGGCTATTTGATGAGGGTTCCTAGACGTCTCCAATCAATGGGAAAGCCATCACGTTGGCCATCCCAGTTCATCCAGATGGCAAAGGCCTTGCCGACCAGATTGCCTTCCGGCACCAGGCCCCAGCAGCGGCTGTCGTTGCTGTTGTCCCGATTGTCACCCATGGCGAAATAATGACCTGCGGGGACCTTGATGGGGCCCTTGAGTAATTCGTAGCAACCCGGAGCCAGATCCGGGGCGCGGGGGTGAGTCAGAATGCGATGTTCGACATCGCCCAGTTGCTCGTCGGCGATCCGCGCCCCCGTCATATTGGCCCCGGCGCCCACGCCGGTGAAGGTGCCATCCGGCGTCTGGGTCATGGGCTTGCTATTCACAAAGAGGGTCTTATTGCGATAGAAAATTTCGTCGCCAGGCACCCCGACGATACGCTTGATGTAATCCGTGCCGGGCTCCAGGGGGAAGCGGAAGACGGCCACGTCGCCGCGCTGGGGCTCACCCAGTCCGAGGAACTTAGTATTGAGCACTGGCCAGCGCAGGCCATAGGCAAACTTGCTGACCAGAATGAAATCGCCCACCAGCAGGGTCGGCATCATGGAGCCGGAGGGGATGCGGAAGGGCTCCACCAGAAAGGAGCGCAGCAGCAGCACGACGAGGATGACGGGGAAGAAGGAACGGGCGTATTCCACCAGTACCGGTTCCTTGAGGTGCACATGGCCCGACGCTCCACCCACCTCCGTGGCCCGATGCCGGCGGCGCGGGGCTAACCAGAGGGTATCGAGGAGCCAGATGCCGCCGGTCAGGGCGCAGGCAATGACGAGAAAGGCCGGAAAGTCGAAGTTCATGAGCCAGATACGGATTTCAAAGGGAATGGGTTAATTATCCTTGCCAAACTGCAGCACCGCAAGGAAGGCCTCCTGGGGTATCTCTACCTTGCCGACCTGCTTCATGCGCCGCTTGCCCGCCTTCTGCTTTTCCAGCAGTTTGCGCTTGCGGGTGATGTCGCCACCGTAACACTTGGCGGTGACATTCTTGCGCAAGGCCTTGACGGTAGTACGAGAAATGATCTTGCTGCCAATGGCGGCCTGGATGGCGACCTCGAACATCTGGCGCGGGATCAGGTCTTTCATGCGCACGGTGAGGTCCTGTCCACGGTAGGCGGCATTATCGCGGTGGACGATCGTTGACAGGGCGTCCACCTTTTCGCCATTGATGAGGACATCAAGCTTGACCAGATCCGCCGCCTGAAAGCGCTTGAATTCATATTCGAAGGAGGCATAGCCCCGGCTCACGGATTTGAGGCGGTCGAAAAAGTCGAGCACCACCTCGCTCATGGGCAGTTCATAGGTCGCCTGAATCTGTCCACCCAGGTACAGGATATTCTTCTGAATTCCGCGCTTTTCGATGCAGAGATTGATGACACCGCCCAACATATCCTGGGGGAGCAGGATGTGGGCCTCAATAATGGGCTCGCGGATCTCCCGCAGTACCGCCGCATCCGGTAACTCCGCCGGATTATCGACCTTGACTACCTCGCCATTCGACAGCAGAACCTCATAGATGACGGTGGGGGCCGTGGTGATGAGGTCGAGATCGTATTCCCGCTCCAGGCGCTCCTGGACGATCTCCATGTGCAGCATACCGAGGAAACCACAGCGGAAACCGAATCCAAGGGCCTGGGAAACCTCGGGTTCATAGAACATGGCCGCATCGTTGAGACGCAGTTTGCGCAGGGCGTCGCGCAGTTCCTCGTAGGCGTCCGAATCCACGGGATAGAGGCCGGCGAAGACCCGTGGTTGCATCTCCTTGAACCCCGGCAGGGCCTTGTCCGCGGGGCGGTCGGTGAGGGTAATGGTGTCTCCCACCGGGGCGCCATCGATCTCCTTGATGCCCGCCACCAGAAAGCCGACCTCGCCGGTGCCGAGGGTCTTGCGCTCGGTCTTCTTGGGGGTAAAGACGCCGATACTATCCGCGGTAAAGCTCCGGCCGGTGGACATGATCTGAATCTTGTCGCGGCGGTTGATGGCGCCGTTGACCACCCGCACCAGGGAGACGACCCCGACGTAGGAGTCGAACCAGGAGTCGATGATCAGGGCCTGGAGGGGCCCGTCCGGATTGCCCTGGGGCGGCGGGATACGCTTGACCAGGGTATCCAGCAGTTCTGGAATGCCCAGGCCGGTCTTGGCGCTGACCTTGAGGGCATCCTTGGCCTCCAGACCAATGATCTCTTCGATTTGGGTGATGACCTTTTCCGGCTCGGCAGAGGGCAAGTCGATCTTGTTGAGCACCGGCAGGACTTCCAGCCCCATCTCGATGGCCGTATAGCAGTTAGCCACGCTCTGGGCCTCGACGCCCTGGGCGGCATCCACCACCAGCAGGGCCCCCTCGCAGGCAGCCAGGGAGCGGGAGACCTCGTAGGAAAAATCCACATGGCCCGGGGTGTCGATAAAGTTGAGCTGGTAGATTTCCCCATCCGAGGCCTTGAAGTCCAGGGTCACGCTCTGGGCCTTGATGGTGATCCCCCGCTCCCGCTCCAGATCCATGGAATCCAGCACCTGGGCCGACATCTCGCGTTCGCTCAGGGTGCCCGCAAGCTGGATGAAACGGTCCGCGATGGTCGATTTTCCGTGATCGATATGGGCGATGATGGAAAAGTTGCGGATATGACTCAGATCGACCATCTATAACCTTGATAATGAGGTGAAATTGGGCCCCTGGAAACTGGCGTTCAGAGCGGCAGGGCCGCTATCCGGCCCCGGGACCGGGGAGCGAGGCATCATAGCAGAAGCCGGCCAGGGGAGTTTTAGGGATTCGGTATTCAAGCTGTTACCGATGCGCAAGGCCCTGGGAAGAGGAGATCTCACCCCGGCGGGATACCCCGCCCAGGCAAAAGAGACGCCGGCATGATGCCGGCGCCTGCCTTCACGGAGGCCCCTGTCGCGATCAGTCCTTGGGGATGCGGACAGCGACGAAGATGCGGCCTTCGTTACGCTGAATAAGCGCCGCGACGGAACGTCCAGGCTCGATGGCGTCAAGGATCTCGCGCAGGCTAGCGGCGTTCTCCACATCCTTGTTATCAATCATCAGCAGGATGTCACCGACCCGGATGCCGGCGCGCTCGGCGGGACCCTTATCAACCTTGGCGACAAAGACGCCCGCCTTGCCGGCGCCTAACTGCTCGCGGTCCTCGTCACTCAAATCCTCGACGACGAGACCGATGCGATTCGCCTTGTTCGGCTGCTCCTGCGTATCACCCTTGCGGCCCTCCTGGCTGTCCTCGGGGAGTTCGCCAATCATGAGTTCGATGACGCGGGTCTGGCCGCGCCGCAACACGGTCACCTTGGCCGGCTTGCCCACGGGGTGGATGCCCACCAGGGGCGGCAGGGCGCTGGACTCCAGGATGGGGGTGCCGTTGAAGTCCAGAATGACGTCACCGGGCAGCAGCCCGGAAGCGGCCGCCGGGCCATCCGGCACGATCTGGGCGACGAGGGCACCCACGGGCTGAGGCATCTTGAAGGTCTCGGCCAAGTCGCGGGTCACATCCTGAATGAGGACGCCCAGCCAGCCACGGGTAACCCGGCCACTGCGCTTGAGTTGATCCGCGACATCCATGGCTACATCGATGGGGATGGCGAAGGAGAGCCCCATGAAGCCGCCGGTACGGCTGTAGATCTGGGAGTTGACGCCAATGACCTCGCCTTCCAGATTGAAGAGGGGGCCACCCGAGTTGCCAGGGTTGATGGCGACATCGGTCTGAATGAAGGGGACATAGTTCTCGGTCGGCAGACTGCGGCCCTTGGCGCTGACGATGCCAGCGGTAGCCGAGTGATCGAAACCGAAGGGCGAGCCGATGGCGAGCACCCATTCGCCGACCTTCAGGTCCTTGGCGGAGCCAATCTTGACCGTGGGCAGGGCGTTGGCGTCCACCTTGATGAGGGCGATGTCGCTGCGCTTGTCGGCGCCGATTACGGTGGCGACAAACTCGCGCCGGTCGTTGGTGCGCACGATGATCTCGTCGGCGCCATCGACCACATGGGCGTTGGTCATGACATAGCCATCGTTGGAGATGAAGAAGCCGGAGCCCAGGGAGCGCGACTGAATGTCCTCGTCCGGCATCATGTCCTCGCCCTGCTCGCCGAAAAACCGGCGGAAGAAGTCACGCAGCGGGCTATCCTCGGGCAGGTCCGGCAGGCCATGGCCGGGCGGCATGACGGGTGACGCAGCGCTCTGGGATTGGCGGGTGCTGATGTTGACCACCGCCGGGCCGGCCTTGTCCACCAGGGTCGTAAATTCCGGCAAGGCCCCCGCGGAGAGACCTAAGGGGGCCAGGACCAGCATGAGGCTCGTCAGCAGCCCAGCCAGCGGGAGAGGATATTTCTTCATGAATGCTCCGGATCGTCTCGATTCAGGGGGAGTTAGTACCCCTAACAGAATAAAAAATAGGGATATGGCCCGGAGTTCACCTGGCCTGCAAGTCCAACGGAGCCCGTGGGTCCAGGGCCCGCTCCAGGTCGGGTGCCGCCACCTCCAGGCCCGCCCGTCGGAGGATCACGGCTTGGAAGCGGGGATCCTCGGCGCGGCGGGCACTGAAGCCGGCGGACCACCGGAAGCCGAGCCCCAGGCCGATGATGCCGCCCAGCAGAACCAGGCCCTGGGACCAGGATGCCCGGGTCAGATCGGCAAGCCACTCCCCCCCCAGGGCGCCGAGAAGCATCACCAGCAAGGGCATCAGATAGGCGACGAAGGCCGCCTGGGGTAGGGTCTCGTCGGGGACACCCACCACCACCTGGTCGCCGGGCCGGGCGCCAATGGCGTTGGCCGCCTGTAAGGCCAGGGGTTTGCGGCCCAGATAGCGTTCCAGGAGGGAGGTGCCGCAGGCGCCTTTGACGGCGCAACCGCCACAGGCGCTGCGCCGGATGCAGTCAACCTCGGCCAATGCCCCGTTAACCCTGACGACCCGGCCCTGTTCCTCGATCATGGCGTATCTCCTGCCTGGGGTTTGATGGCGGAGAAGACCGCCGCCACCGTCGCCGCCGGCGCCTCGCCGACAACCGTAATCTGATGTCCCGCCACTTTACCGCCGTGGGCGTGAATGGCGCCGATGCGCGAACCGCCCCGCAACCCCTCCTCGGCACCCGCCTCCGCATAGATGGAGATGGCGGCCAGCCCATCCGAGAGGACGAGGTGCTCCAGGGTCCGCCCAGAGGCCTCCAGGGTCCGCTCGGCCCTGACCAGTGTAAAACCTGGGGGCAGGCCTTCGAAAGTCCAGGCCAGGTCAGCCAGCGGTGTGGAGGCCGCGGGATCGCCCGTCTCCTGGGATGCCTTCTCCGCCGGGGGTGCCGGCGTTTCCGGGTCCAGGGTCAGGGAGGTAAACATGAGTTGCTCAAGGGTGCGGGCATCGCCACCGATGAGATCCAGCTTCAAGGGCAGGCCGGTGTGGGTATCCAGAAAGAAGCGATAACCATAGCGCAGGGCATCCGTGGGGATGATGCCCAGCACCTGGGTCTGCCGATCGGCCACCCGCGCCACGCCCTGGGATTGCACCAGATAGTAGGGGGCCAGGTCCTTGGCCTTCAGGGGCTTGCCATCCTGGCCCAGGGCGCGCTGAGCCACCGCGATCAGGTGTTCGCCGGAGAGGCGGCAGGTGACCTGGCCATCTTCCTGTTTCATGCCCCGGGGCGGGCCATTGAGGGACTCCAGTTCCGCCTGGACGCGGCCATTGGTTACCCGCTGGACGATGCGCAGGGTCTCCATCCGATTGTCGTGGGAATAAACCAGCACCCCCGAATAATTAAGGGTGCTCAGGGCTTGGCGCATGCGCTCGAAGGGCTCGACCTCCAGCTCCGGACTGGCCGCGACCTGGGTGACCGCCAGGCTGGCCAGAAGGAGCCACAGCCGCCGCGCCCGTGGGACCTGATGGAGGGGCCGCGCGGCCGCCGCCTCAGCGCCCCGCTTCATAACCCACGACCGTCGCGTAGGGGAAGATGCCCTTGATGCCATTGGCCGGGGAACTCGCCTGATGATTGACCAGGAATCGATCGAGCTTGGATTCGAGTCCCGGATCGGCCAGCTCCCAGCGCGGCCTGCCCTCGGTGGTCCGTAAAGGCGACAGACTCACCATCCGTGATGACGGCGGGGGTGAGATGGCGACCGGTGACGGGACCGGGGGTGTCGTCAGGGCCAGGGCGGGACTGGTCGGGGCCAGATCGCTCGCGGTAAATAAGGGCGGCAGGGCATAAACCGCGAGGAAGGCGGCGCTGGCGGCCAGGGCCACACCCGCATAGTGGCCGCGCCGGGAGCGGAGGACTTCGGCCGCTGGCGGGCGTTCTCGCCCCCGGGCGGAGCGGGCCGCCGCTATGGGGGTTGGCCCGGCGGCGAGTACTTCACTCACCCGGGCGGCGATCTGGCGATATTCAGGGTGCAAGGCCTCGCCACGCAGGGCCGAGCCGATGAGGCTGTATCGCTCCCAGGCCGCCTTCAGGTCCGCGTTGGCTTCCAGGGCAGCGATGGTGGGACCGACGAGAAGGTTCTGGAGTTCACCATCCGCCAGGGCGGAGACGTGTTCTCTCTGCTGTTCGCTCATGGGTGGATCACCCCTCTCTTTATGAAGTGAGCAAGGGACTTAGCCGCTTGTCAATGGCATCTCGGGCACGAAAAATGCGCGAGCGCACCGTTCCAATGGGGCAGTCCATGGCCTCGGCGATCTCCTCGTAACTCAGTCCCTCGAGTTCCCGCAGGACGATGGCGGTACGCAGTTCCTCGGGGAGATCATCCAGGGCCCGCTGCACCGTTTGCGCGATCTCCTCGCTAAGGAGATGATTCTCCGGGGTGCCCATCTCTCTGAGGCGCCCACCCGACTCCAGTTGCTCGGCCACCTCCATCTCCATATCGTCCCTGGGCGGCCGGCGTCCCCGCGAAGCCAAGTGGTTCTTGGCGGCATTGATCGCGATGCGATAGAGCCAGGTGTAGAAGGCGCTCTCGCCACGAAATCCGGCCAAGGCTCGGTAAGCCTTGATGAATGCCTCCTGGGCCACGTCCTGGACCTCGTTGGGATCGCGCAGGTAACGGCCAATGAGGCCAGCGACCTTTTGCTGGTACTTGAGCACCAGCAGGTCAAAGGCACGCCGGTCCCCGGCCTGGGCCCGCACTACCAGTTCCTGGTCACCAAGCCGTTCAGACATGGCATCGCGTTCCTGGCGAAGGCGTCCTTGTATCCGTTTGCATGGACAATCACCCGTGTGGAAAGTTCAAGAGTGCGCGGCGCGGGGCTGGCGGCATCAAGCCCGCGAAGACCCTCATCTCGGCGAGCGTTTCAGTTTATAGTGATAACCCTTACTTTGCACCCGAAGGGCTCGCCCGCGGCGAACCTTTCGGTTCTCCGCCACTGGTACCCTTCAGGTCTCCCGCATGAGCCAAGCCCACCGTTTTGATGTTCTGATCCTCGGCAGTGGCGCTGCTGGGCTTAGCCTAGCCCTGCGCTTGCCCACTTCTCTCTCCATCGCCCTGGTCTCCAAGCGTGATTTGAGCGAGGGCAGCACCCTCTATGCCCAGGGCGGCATATCCGCTGTCCTCGACGCCAACGACTCCCTGGCTTCGCATATCGAGGATACCCTGGATGCGGGCGCCGACCTCTGCGACCCGGAACGGGTCAAGCTGGTAGTGGATCACGGCCCGGCCAGCATTCGCTGGCTTTACGATCAGGGTGTCGAATTTACCCGTGACGACAAGGCCGTCGATGCCGGGGGCTACCACCTCACCCGCGAGGGCGGACATACCCATCGCCGCGTCGTCCACGCCGCCGACGCCACGGGCAGGGAGGTCGAGACTACCCTTGAGAGTCAAGTCCGCGCCCGCGCCAACATTCGGATCCTGGAGCGGCACATCGCCGTGGACCTCATCAGCGGGCGCAAACTGGATAGCCGGGTGGACCGCTGTCTCGGCGCCTATGTCCTCGATGATGCCAGCGGCGAGGTCAAGACCTTGCTGGCCCGTTTCGTGGTGGTTGCTACGGGCGGCGCCAGCAAGGTCTATCTCTACACCAGCAACCCGGATGTCTCCACGGGCGATGGCATTGCCATGGCCTGGCGCGCCGGCTGCCGGGTGGGCAACATGGAATTCATGCAGTTCCACCCGACCTGCCTCTATCACCCCCAGGCCCGGACTTTCCTGATCAGCGAGGCCCTGCGTGGGGAAGGCGGGCGCCTCTTGCTGCCTAACGGCAACCGCTTCATGCACCGCTTTGACGAGCGCGCCGAACTGGCCCCGCGCGACATCGTCGCCCGCGCCATCGACCACGAGATGAAGCGCCTGGGCGCCGAATGCCTCTATCTGGACATCTCCCATCGGCCCGCGGACTTCATCATCGAGCATTTCCCCACCATCCATGCCCGTTGCCTGGAACTGGGGATCGACATCACCCGCCAGCCCATCCCCGTGGTGCCCGCCGCCCACTACACCTGTGGTGGCGTGGTCACCGACGAGATGGCCCGCGCCGACCTGCCAGGCCTTTACGCCATCGGCGAGGTGGCCTATACCGGCCTCCATGGCGCCAACCGCATGGCCAGTAATTCCCTGCTGGAATGCCTGGTCTTCGCCGCCCAGGCGGCGGCGGATATTCAGGCGCGCATGGGCGACGCGCCCATGCCCCCGGAGGTGCCCTCCTGGGATGCCAGTCGCGTCCATGAGCCCGACGAGGCGGTGGTGGTCTCCCATAACTGGGAGGAGTTGCGCCGCTTCATGTGGGACTATGTCGGCATCGTGCGCACCAATAAGCGTCTCCAGCGTGCCCAGCGCCGCATTGATCTGCTGCACCACGAGATCATTGAGTACTATGGCAATTTTCCAGTCAGCAATGATCTGCTCGAATTGCGCAATCTGGTGGAAGTCGCCTACCTCATCATCCGCTCGGCCCTGCGCCGTCGCGAGAGCCGCGGCCTGCATTTCACCCTGGACTTTCCGTTCAAGGACCCCGCCCAACGCCAGCCGACGCTCCTGATCCCGGACAATTATCGGCCGCGGGCGGGCTAGATAAGTTTTTTGATGCGGCGCATCAACGTCCTTTATCATTTGCCATTACCCAACGCGACCGGAATCCTGGCTGCGCTACACCCCTGTTTCTTCCCGGCAACTTGAGGGATATTTGACATGACCGAGTACGTCCGCTGGCTTCGCGACCTGCGCATGGACGATGTGCCCATCGTGGGCGGCAAGAACGCCTCCCTTGGCGAAATGATCCATCACCTTGCGGAAGTCGGCGTGCGGGTCCCCGGCGGCTTCGCCACCACCGCCGATGCCTACCGCGAGTTCCTGGCCAAGGACGGACTGGACGAGCGCATCCAGGCCCTGCTCGATGATCTGGACGTGGACGACGTCGCCAAGCTGGCCCAGGTCGGTCCCCGCCTCCGGGGCTGGATCATGGAGCAGCCCTTCCCGGCCGCCCTCGAAGCTGGCATCAATGACTATTACCAACAACTGGTGGCCGCGGCGGGCAGCGAGGTCTCCTGGGCCGTACGCTCCTCCGCCACCGCCGAAGACCTGCCGGATGCCTCCTTCGCCGGTCAGCAGGAGACCTTCCTCAACGTCAAGGGCCTGGACGATATCAAGCACCGCATCAAGGAGGTATTCGCCTCCCTTTTTAACGATCGGGCCATCTCCTACCGGGTCCATCAGGGCTTCGAGCATCGCCACGTCGCCCTCTCCGCCGGCATCCAGCGCATGGTGCGCAGCGACCTCGCCGCCTCCGGCGTCATGTTTACCCTGGACACGGAGTCCGGTTTTCGTGACGCCGTCTTTATCACCTCCAGTTATGGCCTGGGCGAGATGGTGGTCCAGGGCGCCGTCAATCCCGACGAGTTCTATGTCCACAAGCCGACCCTGGCCGCGGGCCGGCCCGCCGTGCTGCGCCGCAATGTAGGCGGCAAGGCCCTGCGCATGGTCTATGCCGCGCCTGGCGGTGCCCAGAAGGTACTCACCCAGGAGGTGCCGGAGGAGGATCGTCTGCGCTTCTCCATCACCGACGCCGAGGTCATGGAACTGGCCAAGCAGGCGATCTTGATCGAGAACCACTATGGCCGGCCCATGGATATCGAGTGGGCGAAGGACGGTCTGGACGGCCTCCTCTATGTGGTCCAGGCCCGTCCCGAGACCGTCCAGAGCCGCTCCGGCAATGTCCTGGAGCGCTACCACCTGCGCGCCAAGGGCCCCATCCTGGCCACCGGTCGCAGTATCGGTCACCGCATCGGCGCCGGCCCGGCCCGGGTGGTGCATGGCACCCACGACATGGATAAGGTCCAGCCTGGCGACGTCCTCATCACCGACATGACCGATCCCGACTGGGAGCCGATCATGAAGCGGGCCGCGGCCATCGTCACCAACCGCGGCGGCCGGACCTGCCACGCCGCCATCATCGCCCGCGAATTGGGCGTGCCGGCGGTGGTGGGCTGCGTCGATGCCACCGAAAAGGTCAGCGAAGGCCAGCCCGTCACCGTCTCCTGTGCCGAGGGCGATACCGGCTTTATCTACGAAGGCGCCCTGCCCTTCGAGCATAAGATTATCGAGATGTCCCATATGCCGGACATCCCGGTCAAGATCATGATGAACGTGGGCAACCCGGACCGGGCCTTTGCCTTCGCCGCCACCCCCAACGCGGGGGTCGGGCTGGCGCGCCTGGAGTTCATCATCAACAACATGATCGGCATCCATCCCAAGGCCCTGCTGGAATACGACCAACTGCCGGCGGATCTCAAGGCCCGCATCGCCCCGCGCATCGCCGCCTATCCCAGCCCCCGGGAGTTCTTTGTCACCAAGCTGGCGGAGGGCATCGCCACCCTGGGCGCCGCCTTCGCGCCCCATACCGTCATCGTGCGCATGTCGGACTTCAAGTCCAACGAATACGCCAACCTGATCGCCGGGACCCGCTACGAGCCGGAAGAAGAGAACCCCATGATCGGCTTCCGCGGCGCCGGGCGGTACGTCGCCGAGTCCTTCAAGGACTGCTTCGAGATGGAATGCGAGGCCCTCAAGCGGGTCCGCAACGATATGGGTCTGACCAACATCGAGATCATGATCCCCTTCGTACGCACCCTCAAGCAGGCCAAGGCCGTGGTCGAGGCCCTGGCGGCCCAGGGACTGGAGCGCGGCAAGGACGGCCTGCGCCTCATCATGATGTGCGAGATCCCCTCCAACGCCGTATTGGCGGAGGAGTTCCTGGAATTCTTCGACGGCTTTTCCATCGGCTCCAACGACATGACCCAGCTCACCCTGGGCCTGGACCGGGATTCCGCCCTGGTGGCCGAGCACTTCGACGAGCGCGATCCCGCTGTGCTGAAGATGCTGTCCATGGCCATCGCGGCCTGCCGCAAGCAGGGCAAATACGTCGGCATCTGCGGCCAGGGTCCCTCCGACCACCCCGACCTTGCGGACTGGCTGCTCAATCAGGGCATCACCAGCATCTCCCTCAACCCCGACACCGTCATCGACACCTGGCTCTACCTGGACGAGAAGGCCAACCAGGCCAAATGACCGGCTGAGCCCCCTCCCGGTGCTATCGCCACGGGAGGGCGGTTTGAAACCACTCGACCCCGGACAACCGCTGGATTGGTGCTGGCCATACGGGCGCTACAGGTTGTTCAAACCCAGGAGTTGCCATGTCCAATCTCGCCGGGGTCTACTCGATTACCGCCGATGACTATCTGGCTGGGGAGACCCTCTCGCCCGTCCGCCACGAGTATGTCGCCGGCGAGGTCTTTGCCATGGCCGGCGCCACCGAAGAACACGCCACCATCGCCCTGAATTTTGCGGCACTGCTGCGCAACCAGGTGCGCGGCGGCCCCTGTCGGGTCTATATCGCCGACATGAAACTGCGCGTGGAGGCCGCCGACGCCTTCTTCTACCCGGATGTCTTCGTGACTTGCGACGCCCGGGATACCACGGAACCGCTGGCCAAGCGCCACCCGTCCCTGATCTGCGAGGTGCTGTCGGAGTCCACCGAGGCCTACGACCGGGGGGGCAAATTCGCCGCCTACCGTACCCTTGAGAGCCTCAACGAATATCTGCTGATCGACTCGCGCCGCCGCGCCGTGGAGGTCTTTCGCCGTCAGCCAGACGGCTGGCTGCTGGCGCCGGTGGCCCCGGACGGCTGGCTGGACTTGCACAGCCTTGGCTTCCGCTGCGCGGTTGATGCCCTCTATGAGGACGTGATCTTCCCGGCCCCACCAACCCAACCGCCAGATGAATGACGCCTTGAGGGAATGGCGCAAAGAGCAGTTGCCGCCTGCTACCGGATCTTATCCTTAGCGCTTCGCCACTAGGATGCCAGCGGCCGTCTTTGGTCGCTGCCTTTTATCGAGCACCCGGCGGATGATCAGGCGCTCCTGGGACTGATTGACCTGCTCAATGACTGGCTGGCGGGCCGCCCGGAACTCAAGCGCACCTTTGCCCTGTGGATCCGGGCCCTGCTGCTCCGCCGCAGCAACAACACCTTGGTCCTGCCCAAGGTCCGTGACCTGACGGAGTTGAAAATGACCCTTGCGGAAAAATTTGATCAATGGGCGGAAGACTGAGTCCCCTCCGAAAAGTCCTCCAGGCGATGGGGTCCGAGTGCCGTGGCTGGTAGGATGGCGCGTAGCCGCCGAGCGCCCAACCGAGCACCTGGGCGTATGTTCCGAGCCAGCCCAGACAGCAGCCAGATCGATCTCTTCAGCAACATTGAGCAGTTTCTGCGCGAGCGCGACCAGGAGAAGCTGAACGATCCGAACGCCTGGCACAACGTCTTCCTCGATCAGGTCGTCAAGCGCGTTTCCGAGGAGCGCTTTGTCGAGCTGTTCGATGAAGCCACCGGTCGCCCGAACGCGCCGCTGCGCGTGCTGGTGGGGATGCTGATCCTCAAGGAAGGCTTCGGTTGGAGTGACGAGGAGTTATTCGAAGCGGTCCACTTCAACCTGCTGGTACGACGCGCCCTGGGTCTGCTGAATCTCACCGACGAGGTTCCGGTCGAGTCGACCTACTACCTGTTCAAGCAGCGTTTGTATGCCCACCAGGTGGAGACGGGGGTCAACCTGCTCCAAGAGGTCTTTCAGGAGCTCACGCGCGACCAAGCCAAGCGCCTTGGCGTTGTGGGTGAGAAGCTGCGCATGGACAGCACCCTGCTCGGTAGCAATCTGGCCGCATGCACCCGACTGCAGTTGATCATTGGCTGCTTGCAGGCGCGCTGGAAGAGCCTGAGCGCTGAGCAGCAGGCCTGTCTGAGCGAAGCCGACAGCGCCCTGTTGGATCGGTTGAGTGCCAAGCGCCCCAGTCAGCACCTCTATCGCCGTGAGGAGCCGACCAAGCAGGCCTGGCTGGAGGACTTTGGTCAGCTCCTGCTGCGCCTGCATCAGACTGACGACCTCAAAAGCAGCCCGCGCTACGCGCTCATTGAGCGGCTATTGCTCGAGCAGTACCAGATCAACGAGGCCGACGAAGCGGCCCACGTCGTGCTCAAGCCCACCCAGGAGATCAGCGCCGACTCGCTCCAATCGCCGCATGACGAAGACGCTGCCTACCGCAAGAAGCGCGACGAGACGGTGCGCGGCTACAGCGTCAACCTCACCGAGACCTGTCAGGAGGCCCTCAACCTCATCGTCGACGTCCAAGTCGAGCCGGCCACCGCCGCCGACAATGGCTATCTGAAGGACGCGGTGCAGAGCAGCGAGCAGGTGCTTGAGACCACGGCCCAAGAGATCTCGGCCGACGGCGCCTACTACAGTGAGAGCAACGAAGCCTACGCCCAAGAGCAAGGCAAAGACATCCACTACACGGGCTTTCCGGGCAAGCCAGGACGCTACGACTACGAGCGCACCTCAGATGGCGTCGTCGTCATCGATCGCGATAGCGGTGAGCGCCAACTGGCCGAGGAATACAAGCCCGGGCGCTATCGTTTTCGCGCCGATAGCCAGTGGCGCTACATCACCGACCAAGCCGTCGAGGCGGCGGCCTGCCGCCGGCGCACCGAGGCGCTCCCCCGCGAGCTGTTCAACCGCCGCTGTAACGTCGAGGCGAGCATCTTTCAGCTCTCCTACCACACCCGCAAGAAGAAGCTGAAGTACCGCGGCCGCTGTGCCGTTCAGCTCTGGGCGGTGTGCCGAGCGGCTTGGATCAACATAAAACGCCTTGTCATTTACCAGGTGAAATCCGCTGAGATACTCGTTTGAGCGGTGGGGGGCCCCACAAGCACGCCTCAACCGCTCCGATTGCGGCTTGCCCTCCGACAAGTGCCTCAGAGCGGCCCTTTCCGTGTCCTAATCGTGTAACACCACCTTCGCATGCGCGGCGAACGTCCGTTCCCGATGTTCAGGCTCGCGACCGGGGAGCCTCCCCGGAGAAACGGCTTTTCGGAGGGGACTCAAGACTATAAACGTGAGGGAGAAACCCTCGTGCTTCAACGCCAACTCACTCGCCGGTTTGGACCCTTGCCAAACGAGGTGACCGCGCGCATCTCCGGTGCCACCGTTGAGGAGATCGATCTCTGGGTGGACCGGGTGTTGGATGCGCGCACCCTTGACGAGGTTTTCCGTTCTTAATCGCCCCAAGGCACGCGACCTGACGGAGTTGAAAATGACCCTTGAGGAAAGCATGGCGAGCCAAGCGGCCCGGTTCGCGCCGGGCCCTCGCGGGTGGAAAGAGGTAAGGGCCAGAATCGGCGACAGAACTACCCCCTCGCCCCGCTTCGTTCATGCTAAGTAATAGGCAGGCACTTTGGGCGCACGAGACCGGTCGCCCACAGACAAGAAGGATTACGCTTGGTCATGCGGCAGGCTATCATCTGACCAACAGGGTCAGCTCAAGGTAAACAACCAATGGAACAAGTCCAAGTCGCTCAAGCCAAGGCCCACCTCTCCGCACTGCTCGAACGGGTCGAGACGGGCGAGGAAATCATCATTGCCCGCCGGGGGAAGGCCATCGCGCGATTGGTGCCAGAACCCCAGCAGCCCAGAACGGCGGCGGCGGCACTGGCTCCGGTCTGGGCACTCGGCGGTTTCGACCTGGAACCGATTCCGGAATTGCCCTTTGACGCTCGGGAAGTCACCCTCGACTAAGCCCGATGCGCTACCTGCTCGACACCAACATCGTCATCGCCCTGAGCAAGCAGGCCCAGCCGGTCATGGATCGACTGGGCCAGTGTCTGGCCAGCGATCTCGTCCTATCATCGATCGTGCTGGCCGAGATTGAATACGGCATCGCCAAGAGTGCCCGTCAAGCGCACAACCGCCAGGTCTTCGCCTCCCTCCTGCGCGGCTTTCCCGTCTTCAACTTTGACCTTTCCGCCACCCGGATCTATGGCCCCCTGCGCGCCGAACTGGAGAGGCGGGGCCAGTTGATCGGACCTTACGATTTGATGATCGCCGCCCACGCCTTGGCGCTTGATGTCACCTTGGTCACCGACAACAGCAATGAGTTTCTCGTGTTGCGGATTTGCGCCTGGAAAACTGGCTGCGTCCGGCCTAGTGGTAACCGGGACAATCATCGGAAGTGAGTTTTAACCCAGGATGAGAGGCCTCAGCAGGCACCGTGCCACCTAAACTGAGAGCATCAAACACCATGTCCCCCATGATCCAAGTCTTTGCCCTACTGCCCCTTTTGCTGTCGATGGCCAATGCCTGGTCCCAGCATCTCACGGGTACGGGAGATAACTTTGGCAGTGGCTGGCAGGCCGATGGCCAGGGCGGCTATATCGGGACCGGAAAAAATTTTGGTCGAAGTTGGCGCAGTGACGGCCAGAGTGGTTACATCGGCATGGGTGACAACTTCGGGAGGCGTTTCAGTTCCGACCGCAGGGGCGGTTATGTCGGCGGCGGCGATGATTTCGGCGGCGGATGGCGCGCCGACCCCCAAGGCGGCTTGACGGGCACGGGCAGCAACTTTGGCAAGGGCTGGCGCAATGATGGTCGGGGCGGGATCGAAGGCACCGGCAAGAACTTCGGTAAGGGCTGGCGACAACAGCATTAGCAACCACGAGGGTCAATCCATGTCACCCGCCATTTCCCGCTGCCCCTACTGCCTCGGTGCCACCCATGCCACCCCCTGTCAGGAGTGCGGTTGGCAACTTGGACAGGACAACCTCCCGCCCGCCCTGGCCTTGGGCCGGGTTCTGGATGGGCGTTACCGCATAGGCAGAGTCCTGGGTCAGGGTGGCTTCGGCATCACCTACCTCGCCTGGGACGACAACCTCCAACTCCGTCTTGCCATCAAGGAATACCTTCCCCGTGATAGCGTTACGCGGGCACCGGATGGCGTCAGCCTATCGGTCTATTCGGGACAAGCGGGTGAGCAGTTCGCCTACGGCCTCGACGGCTTCCTCGCGGAGGCCCGAGCCCTGGCGCGCTTCGACCAACATCCCGGCATTGTCACCGTCAAGAACTTCTTCCGCGCCCATGGCACCGGCTACTGTGTCATGGACTATGTGGAAGGGATTACCTTGCGCCAGTACCTGGAGCAGCAACCGGGCGGGCGGATGAGTGTCGATTCCGCCTTGAAACTTCTGACGCCGGTCATGGATGCCTTGCGGGCGGTTCACCAAGCAGGCCTCATTCATCGCGACATCGCCCCGGATAACATCTATATCACCCAAGACGGACGCATCCGGCTCCTGGACTTTGGTGCCGCCCGCTTCGCCGCTGGCCAGCACAGCCAATCCCTCTCCGTCATTCTTAAACCCGGCTATGCCCCGGAAGAGCAATATCGCGCCAAGGGCAAACAGGGCCCCTGGACGGACGTCTACGGTCTGGCCGCGACCTTCTACCGTGCCATTACCGGCCAGGTTCCCGCCGAATCCCTGGACCGGTTGGATAACGACGATCTGGTGCCGCCCTCGCGGTTGGGCATACTCATCAAGCCCGAACAGGAGGCGATCCTGCTCAAGGCATTGGCTATCAAGGCCGATCAGCGTTACCAAGATATCGCCGAGTTACAACAGGCCTGGCAAACCCCTTGCGTGTCGCCGAAATTCGCCCCCATGCCTGATCAAGCAGTCAGGCCGCCAGAGAATGCCCAGGGTAATCAGCCCACTCTGCCAGTAACCAGGGTAAGGTGGGGGCTCAAATTTGCGATGGGGAGCCTACTGGTCATTCTGGTGTTGATTGGCATGGCTATCTGGCAATTTCTTCCGGATAAAGCCCAGCCAGCTATCTCGACTTCGCATACCGAGCCTGATGCGTCAGTGGCTGTACTCCCTTCATCATCTCCGCCTCCCGCATCGACACCCACGGCAAGCCCAATGGGTGAGCCAGTTAGAAAGCCCAGGCTCTATGCTTTGTTAGTCGGAGTATCGGACTTTGATGATGATCGTCTTGATCTCACTTTTCCCGCCAAGGATGCAAGGGATTTTGGCGCAGCACTACAACGTCAGTCGGGCGGGCTTTACCAGGAAGTGGTCACCCGTATCCTTGAGAATCCCACCAGCGAGGAATTCCTTGTTGGCCTCGATTGGTTGCGTCTCATAGTCACCAGCAAGGACATCGCCGTCATCTTCGTGTCTGGCCACGGCGCGAACGACCCTGATGGCAACTACTATTACCTGACCCGAAATTCCGACCCCGAGCGCCTGCGCCGCACCGCCGTCTCCACTTTTGATGTGAAAAAGACCGTCTCTGCCCTACCGAGCAAGGTTCTGGTTTTTGCGGATACCTGTCTCCGTATTGCTGCTGAAGGGTCAAGGCGGGAAGCGGATAAGGCTTCAAAAATACTCCAATCCCTACAGCCGGTAGTTTCGCCGCCACGGGTGGAGGTGGCTAACATTAGGGGCGTCATCAACGATCTAAACGCTGCCGAGAATGGGGTGGTGGTCTTTGCCAGTTCCACGGGCAAAGAGTATTCACTGGAAAATCCCGAATGGGGCAATGGGGCCTTCACCAAGGCCCTGGTGGAGGGATTCGACGGAGCCGCCAACTATACGAAGGACGGCCGCATCACCATCCATCAACTTGATCTGTATCTCAGCGAGCGCGTTAAGGCGCTTACCGGAAACAAGCAGACCCCCACCACCACCCTGCCCCAGACCATTCCGGATTTCCCGATAGCGCTAAAACGCTAATCGGAAAAAACTCCAAGCCTGCGAAAATTGCAATACAGCGGAAGCAGAAAGGGACATATCATGATCATGCTGGACTCCACTCGCTGTCCCCATTGCTTCGAACTGTCATCAGCCACACTCTGTCCTCATTGCGGCTGGCGATTGGGACAAGACAACCCACCGCCCGCCCTGGCCCTGGGTCGGGTGCTCGATAGCCGGTACCGCATCGGCCGAGTGCTGGGTCATGGCGGGTTCGGCATCACTTATCTCGCCTGGGATGACAACCTCCAGTTGCGGTTGGCGATTAAGGAATATCTACCCCGCGATTGCGTGAGCCGGGGACCCGATGGGGTCAGCCTGGCCGTCTATTCCGGCCAAGCGGGCGAGCAGTTCGCCTACGGTCTCGATCGCTTCCTGGAAGAAGCCCGCACCCTGGCCCACTTCGACCAGCATCCGGGCATCGTCACCGTCAAAAACTTCTTCCGCGCCCATGGTACCGGCTACTGTGTCATGGACTATGTGGCGGGGATCACCTTGCGGCAGTACCTGGACCAGCAAAGGGATGGCCGGATCAGCGTCGCAGACGCCCTGAAACTGCTCATGCCGGTGGCCGATGCCCTGCGAGCGGTTCATAAGGAGGGCCTGCTCCATCGTGACCTGGCGCCAGATAACATCTATCTGACCCAAGACGGGCGCATCAAGCTCCTGGACTTTGGCGCCGCCCGCTTCGCCGCTGGCCAGCACAGCAAATCCCTCTCCGTCATTCTCAAACCCGGCTATGCTCCGGAGGAGCAATATCGCGCCAAGGGCAAACAGGGCCCCTGGACCGATGTTTATGGGTTTGCGGCTACCTTCTACCGTGCCATTACCGGCCAGATTCCCACCGAATCCCTGGACCGGCTGGATAACGACGATCTGGTGCCGCCCTCGCGGTTGGGCATCCCCATCAAGCCCGAACAGGAGGCAATCTTGCTCAAGGGCTTGGCCGTCAAGGCCGGGCAACGCTTCCAAGGCATGGCGGAGATGCAGCAGGCATGGCGCGCCTGTGACCTATCCGGGTCGCATCCGGCAAGTGAGCGGCGCGCTCCAACCGGGTCCTTGGATGCGGTTGCAACCCCGGAGCCCCTCAAACGGGGCAGGCCAGCTCTAATCCTGGCGATGGGTGGCGGCCTATTCCTCCTTGCCATCCTGGGCGTGATCCTTTGGCAGACAACAATCCGTTCAACGCCATGGCTAGCTGGGGATGGAACCCCACCAGCCACGCCACCCACGGCCACGCCGGCCCCGCCATCCACAGCGCCTATTACTACTGCACCACCTGCCCCGCCAAGCCTGGGCACGGTGGCGGACGGCGAAATGGCATTCGACCAAGGCAAATATGACCGGGCTCGCGCCATCCTGCTTCCCCTGGCCGCCGCGGGCGATCCCGTGGCACAGTTTTATATCGGTAAGATGTACGCAGAGGGACGAGGTCTCGAAAAGGATGAAGTCCAGGGTGTGAATTGGTACCGCAAGTCCGCCGAGCAGGGGCATACCAAGGCGGAAAACAATCTTGGTGTCATGTACCTGGATGGAAAAGGCGTTGCAAAGGATGAAGGCGAGGCGGCACGTTGGTTCCGCAAGGCCGCCGATCAAGGCCTACCTCAAGCCCAGAACAACCTTGGTGAGATGTATGAGACAGGGCAAGGTGTTGTCAAGGACCTCACGAAGGCCATGGGTTGGTATCGCAAGGCGGCGGAACAAGGCTATGCCCCTGCGGAATTCAATCTTGGAGGGATGTACGACAAGGGCCAAGGAGTTGGCCAGGATCCGGACGAGGCAGTGCATTGGTACCGCAAAGCGGCTGAACAAGGACATGTCGCTGGGCAATTGTCGCTTGCCTGGATGTACGAAAAAGGCCAAGGCGTCACTCAGGATGCGGTGGAGGCAGTGCGTTGGTACCGCAAGGCAGCTGAACAAGGGGATGGCTTTGGGCAAGCTAAACTTGGCGTGATGTATGCGAATGGCCGAGGCGTTGCCAAGGATGAGGTCGAGGCGGTGCGCTGGTATCGCAAGGCAGCTGAACAAGGGGATGTCCTCGGACAACACAATCTCGGAGTGATGTACGAATATGGCCAAGGTGTTGCCAAGAATGAGGCCGAGGCGGTGCGCTGGTACCGCAAAGCGGCTGAACAAGGGGATGCCGATGGGCAGACCAATCTTGGCGTGATGTACGCCAATGGCCAGGGCGTTTCCAAGAATGAGGCCGAGGCGGTGCGTTGGTACCGCAAAGCGGCTGAACAAGGGGATGCCCGTGGGCAAGCCAATCTTGGCGTGATGTACGCCAATGGCCAGGGCGTCACCAAGGATGCGACCGAAGCGGTGCGCTGGTTCAGCAAAGCGGCTGAACAAGGGGATGCCCGTGGGCAAGCCAATCTTGGCGTGATGTACGCCAATGGCCAGGGCGTTGCCAAGAATGAGGCCGAGGCGGCGCGCTGGTACCGCAAGGCGGCTGAACAAGGGCTTGCTGATGGGCAAACCTTCCTTGGTGGTATGTACGCCGGTGGTCGGGGCGTCGTAAAGGATGAGGTCGAGGCAGTACACTGGTTCCGTAAAGCCGCAGAGCAAGGGCATGCGGCAGCCCAAGCCGCCCTTAAAGAATTAGAAGATCGCATGAAATCAGCTATAACTTCCAATCCGAAGGCTCTCGCTACAGCTAAGGCCCTCGAAGATCAACTCGCCTGCCTCAACAATCCGGAGCCGGGAAAGGCAATCCGGGCGATGCTTGCGAATGGGACATTCAAACTGACTGAATTCAAAGGTGATGGCATCCCTGTCCTGGCGCCCACATCGGAAATACGTGTCTATGGGAAAAGGGTTAAATTTGTTTCCGGCTGGGAAATTGAACGTGATGGTGTTAGAGACCCTTTCAGCAGAGGCCCAGGTACAGCCCCTCCTCTTTTTATCGAGGTCATATTTGATGCGAAACCTAGCGAGATTAATTACTCCATACGCCAAATCAGAGGTGCCGATAACAGGCTTCAATATCCATACTCCACGATGGATCAAGCGAACGAGTATTATGAAAAAATCGGTACCACCATAACCTGCTACGGCCAATATAAGGAAAATATCTCTACCGAACCAGCCACGCCAACTCCTATTTACTTTGCCGCCGAACTCGCGCCCACGGCAAACATTCCTTCCGAAGCCCCTCTGTGCTACAAGTTCATTGTTTCTAGTTTGGAAGAGCAACTTCGTAAAATCAAGACCAAATATCCGGCTCTCTACGACGATAAAATCACGACCAATGGTGACGGTAGCAGGACCCTGCTTGCAAAACGTAATGACGAGACTGGAAAGGTTATTTCCTATTTCTATTCCACGAGTCCAAAGGTCTGCAACGAATACCAAAAGAACCATCTCGGGACGGGGATACCAGCCCCACCAGCCCAGCCCACGGTCAATACTCCAAGACCGAACCCCACATCATCCCAACCCGACTTCACGGCAGCCGATGCCAAGGCAGCCTTCGACCGGCGTGATTATGTAAGATCCTTCTCGCTTTGGCGCCCATTGGCCCAGGCCGGCGACGCCGAGGCTCAAAATTATTTTGGTTATATGTACGAAAGCGGTCTTGGCGTTGCTCAAGACCACGGCGAGGCCGTTCGCTGGTATCGCAAATCCGCGGAACAGGGCCTTGCCGAGGCGCAAAGTAATTTGGGCTTATCCTATGTCAAGGGTCAGGGTATCGCGCAGAACGATGCTGAGGGCAGGCGCTGGTTTCTAAAATCGGCGGAGCAAGGCTTCGCTGATGCGCAATACAATCTTGGCAAAATCTATGAGCAGGGTGTCGGTGTCGAAAGGGATCTCGCTCAGGCTAGGTATTGGTTCCGTAAGGCTGCCAGCCAAGGTCAGGCTAATGCACGGGATGCGCTCAAAGAGATTGGAGGTTGAGCGCCAGTGAAAACCAAAGCCCTTTACCTCGTATCCCGGTCATGCTCCTTTGGATTTTCTAATTTTGGATTTTCCAATTCAGCTCCCTATCAAATTCCCGCGGGTAAGCGCATCGTCTTGCCGCGTCCACCATTAGCTTCAAGGTAAATTACCCATGACGGCTTTGTGCTTCGACACGGCCAGCCTGAGCTATAGGGGCGCGCGGGCCAATAATGAGGATGCCTGCGGCTTTCGTGACGGCTGTTGGGTGGTCGCCGATGGCCTGGGCGGCCACGGTGGCGGCGAGGTAGCCGCGCGGCTGGCGGTAGAGGCCTTGCTTGGGTCCTGGAGCCCGACGGCACCCATGACGGCCACGGCCCTGATCCAGGGGCTCGCGGCGGCGGCAACCGCCATTCATAGTCACCAGGCCGAGGACCCTGGCCTGAGTGGGATGCGCACGACCCTGGTCATGCTCGCCACCGACGGGGCGCGGGCACTCTGGGCCCATGTGGGCGATAGCCGCCTGTATCTGCTGCGGGACGGGCGCGTCCGCTTCCAGACCGAGGATCACAGCGTCCCCCAGGCCCTGGTAAGAGCGGGAGAATTGACCCCGGCGGGGGTGCGCACCCATCCGGATCGCAATCGTCTCCTGAGGGCCTTGGGAGACGGCAATCCGCCGCGCCCGGACCTGGCGGCGACGCCCCTCGAACTCCAGCCCGGCGATGCCTTTCTGCTTTGCAGCGACGGCTTCTGGGAGGCGGTCACCGAGGGCGAGATGGAGGTGGCCCTGGCCAAGGCCACCGATGCCCATGGCTGGCTGGAACGCATGGCACTCGGTCTGCGCCGGCAGGCCAAGCCCGGCCAGGACAACTACACGGCCCTGGCGATCCTGGCCGAGGCGGCGCTGTCGTCATGAGGCGCCACAACCGCGAGATCAGCACCCTCAGCCTGTCGATGCTGGATGTCATCGCCGGGGCCATGGCGGCCTTCCT
Organism: Chromatiaceae bacterium; assembly: GCA_016714645.1. Classification (NCBI taxonomy): domain Bacteria; kingdom Pseudomonadati; phylum Pseudomonadota; class Gammaproteobacteria; order Chromatiales; family Chromatiaceae; species Chromatiaceae bacterium. Next base: position 188,162 of record JADKCI010000005.1, read on the forward strand.
CATTCTCATGGTCATACTGCTGCCCTATTACGGGAAGGAAACGGTGAATCAGGAGGAGATCATTGCCGAGTTGCGGCAAGCAGTCGCGGAGGCCGAGGCGAAGCGGGCGGCCGCGGAAAGTGCGGCCGAGGCGGCGCAAGCCCTTGCCGCCCAAGCCCAGGCCAAGGTGGAGTCGCTGGAAGCCCAGCTCAGCCAAACCCAGGCAGACTTGGAGGCGGCGAAATCCGAACTCAGCCAGACCCAGGCAGCCCTTGCGGCGGCGGAAACCCAAGCCCGCGAGGCCCGGGCCGAGGTAGAGCGTCTGCGCCGTATCGCCGAGGACCTGGCAAAGCAAGTCAAATCTGGCATCACGCCCAACCTGATACTCTATGTCGAATGGTTTTCCAGCGATGTGGTTGATCTGATCGTCATGAAGCGGGAGAACAATGAAACCGCATGGTACGACTGGCCACCAGCCCACGGGAATGTGGAGCCACGCAGGAATGGCGGCAAAAGTTCTATATGGTTGAATGTACAGTATCGGTCGGGTGATTTGGGGGTAGATGTAAAGCTGTCGGCCATGGTTGATACCCATAAGCCTGTGAAGGTCTGGGGCAGAGTCTACCATCCGGATGGCTTTGATGAATTCCAAGAGGTACAGCTCTCGCGAGAAGGCCAGCGGGAGAGTATGGCTACGTTTCGGGTTGATGAGACCGGCGGGGTACGGGTCACACCCTGGTAAGGTTATCGGTACCAACTTAACTAACTAAAATACAAGGGAAGATCAGTACGATGAGCATGGTGTCTTGCGGGAACGGTCATTTCTATAACAACGAGGAGCACTCGAACTGCCCCTTTTGCGGCGTGGGCCTGGATCTGCGCGCCACCCGACCTCTCGGCGCTGAAACCCCTGGGCGGCCCACGGGCGACGCCGGTCACACCCGCGCGGCGGGGGCGCCACCCGCGCCGGGGCTGGGGCCCGATCCGGGGGCGACGCGTCATATCTGGGCCAAGCGTATGGGCGGAGTCGATCCGGTGGTGGGCTGGCTGGTGTGCGTCCAGGGGCCGGAGCGCGGGCGCGACTATCGCCTGCACAGCGAGCGCAACTTCATTGGCCGGGCGCCCAACATGGACGTGGCCATCACCGGCGATGCCACCATCAGCCGCGACAATCATGCCGTCATCAGCTACAACCCCAAGAAACACAATTTCCGCCTGGCCCCGGGGGACAGCCGGGGCCTGGTCTATCTGAATGACGAGGAGGTGCTGACCCCGGTGGCCGTGGCGCCCTACGACCGCATTGAACTGGGGGAGACGGTGCTGCTCTTCATCCCCTTCTGCGGCGAGCGCTTCACCTGGCCGGTGGAGGAGCAGGCGTGATGGCCCCTCATGCCGTGGTTCCGCTGACACCGCGCCGCTTGGGGTGGCCGCCCGGCGCCCGTGCCGACCGCGGCCGTCTGGCCCGGGTGCTGCCGCTGGCGCTGCTGGTCGGTCTGGGCACCGGTGGCGCCCTGGCCGGGGTGCCGGCGAGCCTCCGGATTACCCAGGCGCTGGCGCGGGGGACCGAGGTCACGGCCTATGTGGCGGTGCGCGACGAGGCCGGCGCGCCGGTGGCGGCGGAGGCCCTGGGCCAGGCTCGCGCGACCCTGGGCACCCAGGTCGCGGAGGTGGCTGCGGCCACGCCCTTCGCCGCGACGGGCGAGGGGGTGCTGTATATCTTGCTGGTGGATCTGTCGCGCTCCCTGGACGCGGCCCAGTTCGAGCGCATCCGCCAGGCGCTGCGGGACTGGATCGCCGCCCTGGGGGACTCGGATCGGGCGGCCATCCTGACCTTTGGCAATCAGGTCCATACCCTGGTAGCGCCGACGGCGGACCGGGCGGCCCTGACGGCCGCCCTCGATGGCCTCAAGCCCACCGACGACCGCACCGCCCTGCATCAGGCCCTGGCCCAGGGCCTGACCCTGGGGCGGCAACAGGGTGCCGACCTGCCCTCGCGCCGCGCCCTGGTGATCCTGAGCGATGGCCGCGATGACGCCCCCGGCGGCATGACGGCGGAGGAGGTCGAGATGCAGATGGCGGAGGGGGCGGTGCCCATCTATGCCATGGGCTTCAGCCGGATACGGGAGCGGGCAGCGCGGGAGGCGGGGCTGGCCGCCCTGGGTCGCCTGGCCCGCCGTTCCGGCGGACTCTTCATCGACGCCAGCGCCGGTGATCCGGGGCCGGCCTTCGCCGCGATGCGCGAGCGCATTCGCGCCGTGGAGCGGCTGGAAGTCCGGTGCCCGACCTGCGTGGCGGATGGTAATCGCTATCGCCTGCAAATCGCCTTGACCCAGGAAGGACGCACCCTGAGCGATGGGGTGGATGTGCGGCTTTATCCCCCGGTTGCGGCGACGCCCTCGCCCGCTACGCCGGGAGACAGTGACCCGCCACCGGCCACGAATGTTCGTCCGGAAGGCGATCCGGCGGATGGACGCGAACCGCCGACTGAGGAGACCCCTGCAACCACGGCCAGTCCCGCCGAGACGCCCCCAGATCCACCCGCTTCCCCGCCAGCAACCGAACCGGCCCTTGGGGCGTCACTCGCGGGTCTCATCGCCTGGTGGCCCTGGCTGCTGGGTGCCGTAGGTCTAACCCTGGGCCTGGTGCTCCTCCTCCTCGGCCTGCGGCGGCAAGGCCGGGGGGCGGAGTCAACCCCGCCGGTCCTGGTGCCCGAGGCCCAGCCCCTACCCGCAACGTCGATCGACTTCCCGCCACCCCCGCCCCCGGGGCCCGTGACCACCACCCGGCGGCCAGCCGCCCCGGCAGGGCCCACCCTGACCCTGGTCCACATGAAGGGCCGCCGGCGCGGCGAGGTGGCCCGCCTGGTGCTGGCCCCGGACGGCGTCATCGGGCGCAACGGCGCCTGCGCCCTGGCGCTGGTGGGAGATGAGGAGGTTTCAGCGCGCCATGCCCGCCTCTTTATCCAGGACCGCCGGCTGCTGTTGGAGGATCTGGGCTCCACCAATGGCACCTGGCTGAATGGGGTACGGCTCCTGGCCCCGACCCCGCTGCATGAGGGGGACCTACTGCGCATCGGCCAGACCGAACTGCGCCTGGGCGGGATCGGGGACGGCCGATGACGAGCCCGCAAGCCCCGGAGACCCTGGCCGGCCCCGGCTGGCGGCTGCGTCCCGGCAATGCCCAATGGATCGGCGCCCGCCAGGAACAGGAGGACGCCTTCGGCTTTGCTGGCTTTGACGCCCGTGGCCAGGCCGGTCCGGACGGGGTCCTGGCGGTGGTGGCGGATGGCATGGGTGGTCTGAGCGAGGGCCGGGCGGCCAGCCAGGGGGCGGTGTCCGGCTTTCTAGAGGCCTGGGCTGGGCAGCCGTTGGACCTGGCCGTGACCGAGCGGCTCCTGGGGGCGATGACGGCGGCCAACCAGGTCGTCCATAACCTGGCCCGGGCGACCGCTGGCGAGGGGGAGGTCGGCACCACCCTGGCGGCGGCGGCGATCCACCAGGGGCACCTCTTCTGGATCAGCGCTGGCGATAGCCGCCTCTATCTCTACCGCGCCGCCGATGGCTCTCTGACGCCTTGCAATGAAGAGCACAACCTGGCCCTGCAACTCTGGCGGGAGACTGCGGCGGAGGGCCCGACCCCGGGCTGGATCGAGGACCACCCCCAGCGGAATGCCTTGATCAGCTTTCTCGGCCTGGCGGAGATCCCCGAGATCGACCGTAATTTGCGGCCCCTGGCCCTGGAGGCTGGGGATCGGCTGCTGCTGTGCAGTGATGGCGTCGATGGCGTCCTGAGCCGGGACGAGCTGAAGGAGGGCTTGGACGCCGATCCCCAGACCGCCGCGGAGGGGCTGATCGGGCGGTTACGGGCGCGCGAGCGGCCCTATCAGGACAATGCGACGGTGGCCATTCTGGCCTGCGAGGGTTGGGATGCCCCCACCCGAGTTAGCCCCATGCCACCCGTCCGCGAGGAGATCCGCCGGAGGTGGTGGCGGTGGCCAGGGCCATGGGCCTTGGCGCTCCTGTTGCTGACTCTGGTTATAGGGTTGGGTGTTGGCTGGTGGCAGGGGTGGACGCCGGCACCCCCGGCCCACGAAGCCAGTGCCCCGCCGGCCCCTGATCAGCCGAAGCCGGCGATGGCTGAACCCGCGATGACCCCGGACCCGGCCCCAGACCCGGCCCCAGGGCAAGTGAGTTTCCCGCCTCCCAATATCGACAAGTCGGTGGGGCCCAAGGAGTGACCATGAAGGCAGTGCGACATAAATACAGCATCGGCCGGGAGCGAAGCTGCGACATCCCGCTGGCGGATGATTCGGTGAGCGGGCATCACGCCGAACTGGAGTTCCTGGAGGACGGCAAGTGGCTGCTCACGGATTGCCAGAGCACCAACGGCACCTTTCTGCTGGGGAACGGCGGCGCGCCCCGGCGGCTCAGCCAAAGCCTGGTCTCACCCCTCGACCGGGTGCGCTTCGGCGGCGTGACCTTGGGGATGCGGGAACTCCTGGAGGCCCTGCGCCTCAAGGCCGGGATTCCCGGCCCCACTCCCGAGGAGGCGGCCAGGGTCCAGGGGCGGCGGCTGATTCGCTGCCCCTGCGGCGGCATCAAGACCGCCGAGGCCCCTTGCCCGGAGTGCGGCCAATGAGCAGCTCCCTGGTCGTGAGCCTCTGGCGGCAGCCCCAGGCCGGGCCCGTCCTGGTCCTGGCGGTCCTGGTGGCGGCGCTGGGCATCGCCCTGCTGACCTGGGCCTTGCCAGCCGGGAGTCCGGCGGCGCTGGTCATCCTCGATTATCAGGCCACGCCACCGCCGGCTTATCCCTTCGTCTATCCCTTTACCATCCAGAATCTGACCCATCTGCTGCTCTTCATCGGGCTGGGCGAGATCTACCGCCGGTGGCGCACCACGGCTCGGGAGGAGGCCTGGCTGAGCCAGGGCCTGTTGCCGGAGGCCTACGCCGTGGTCCTGCAATCGCACGATCTGCCGCCCCTGCGGGCCCGGGTGGCGGGGCTCTATGACGGGGAGCGGGGCTTTCTGCCAGGTCTCATCGATCTGTGCATCCTGCAGTTTCTCGCCAGCCGCTCGGTGGATCAGACTGTGAGTGTGCTCAATTCCAGCCTGGAACTCCTGATGCACCGGGTGGATCTGCGCTACACCCTGCTAAGCTATCTGACCTGGGTCATCCCCACCGTGGGCTTTATCGGTACCGTGGTCGGCATCGCCCTGGCCCTGGCCATGATCGACCCCAGCGCCGCCGTTCAGCCCCTGGGCGAGATCGCCCGCGCCTTGGGGGTGAGCTTTTACACCACCCTGGTCGCCCTGGTGGACAGCGCCATCCTGGTCCTGCTGCTGCAACTGGTCCAGGCCCGCGAGGAACTGGCGGTCAACGCTGCCGGGCGCTATGTGCTGGTGAATCTCATCAATCGGTTGTATAGCGGGCAGTGAGTAGGGGCAGGGTAACGTGATTCCGGCAGGCCTGATTGCGTCAATCTGCCAATGGCGGCCATGGCGAGACCCAACCCTGGCTGATATCCTGGACCCCCTTAACGCTCCTGACCTGTACCTGATGCCATGGCTTTTCGTGCCTGCCTCCTTACCTTAGTGCTCCTTCCATGCCTCCTCATGGCCCAGCCTGGCCAGGAGGCCCCGTCGGTTCCCGGACCAGACCCGCTTTTGGACCCTTTACGGGCGGAGCGGGGATTCATCGGCGCGGCAGCCTGTGGCGAGTGCCACCCGAAGGAACTGGCCCTGTGGCGGGGCTCTTACCATGACCGGGCCATGACCCTGGCGACGCCCGAGACGGTGCGCGGCAACTTCGAGGAGGCCGACATCACCGCCCTGGGGGTGACCTCCCGCTTCTTCCACCGGGATGGCGAATTCCTCGTCAGCACCGACGGCCCGGACGGAGAACTCAAGGACTACCCCATCCGCTACACCTTCGGCTGGTCGCCCCTTCAGCAATATCTGATCGCCTTCCCAGGCGGCCGGCTCCAGAGCCTGGGCCTGGCCTGGGATACCCGCCCCCGGGAGCAGGGGGGACAAGACTGGTTCCATCTCTATCCCGACCAGGCCCTGGACCACCGCCATCCGCTGCACTGGACGGCGCCGGATCAGACCTGGAACTACCAGTGCGCGGACTGCCATTCCACGGACCTGCAAAAGCGCTATGACGCCAAGAGCAAGGGCTATGACACCCGCTACGCGGAGATCAACGTCGCCTGCGAGGCCTGCCATGGCGCCGGTGCCCGCCATCTGGCCTGGGCCAAGGCCGCCGCCGCGCGGTCGGCCCAGGCGGGCGGGACCGGCACGGATGAGGCGGCCCATGCCGCCGTGGCGGATGATCCGACCCGGGGGCTGCTGGTGGACCTGAAGGATCGCGATGGTGGCCTCTGGCGGCTTTCCGGCGAGACCGGCAAACCCAGTCGCCAGCCACCCCGCCACTCCCAAATTCAGACCGAGACCTGTGCCCGCTGCCACTCCCGGCGCGGCCGCATCTGGGATGAGATGAAGCCCGGCGAGCCCCTGCACCAGGGCTTTCGGCTGGCCCTGCTGGAGCCGGACCTCTATTTCCCGGACGGCCAGATCAAGGACGAGGTCTTTGTCTTCGGCTCCTTCATCCAGAGCCGCATGTATCATCAGGGGGTCGTCTGCGGCGATTGTCATGATGCCCACAGCCTGCGCCTCCACGCGGACGGCAATGCCGTCTGTGCCCGCTGCCATCTCGCCCCCCGCTACGATTCACCCGAACATCATCACCATCCGGCCGGCTCCGAAGGTGCTGCCTGCGTGGCCTGTCACATGCCCCAGCGCTTCTATATGGTGGTGGACGAGCGGGCCGATCATAGTTTGCGGGTGCCGCGACCGGATCTGTCCCTCAAACTTGGCACCCCCAACGCCTGCAATGGCTGTCACACGGATAAGGATGCCGCTTGGGCGGCGGCCAGTGTGGAGACCTGGTATCCCGATCCCCAGTATCGGGGGCCTCACTTTGGCGAGACCCTCCAAGCGGCGGACCATAAGGCCCCGGACGCGACCCAGCGCCTGCTGGCCCTGGCGGGGGACCCGACCCACCCCGCCATCGCGCGGGCGAGCGCCCTGGACCGGCTCCATGACCAGCCCCAGGACGGCGCGGGCTCCCCGACTCTACTAACGGTGCGCCGCCTGCTCGCCGACCCGGAGGTTCTGGTGCGGGCCCAGGCCGTGCGCTATCTGGATCTCGTGGATTTGCGGACCCGGATCGATCTGGCCTGGCCCCTCCTGTCCGATCCGGCGCGCACGGTACGACTGGAGGCGGCCCGAGTGCTGGCGCCCGTGATGCGCCAGGGGATCGGTGGCAAGCTGGCGGAACAGATGCGGGCCGCCCTGGCGGAGTACGCGACCGCGGAGCGTGTGAATGCCGACCGCCCCGAGGCCCACCTCAACCTGGGCCTCATCGCTATCGCCACGGGCGAGCCCAGGGTGGCGGAGCAGTCCTATCGCACCGCCCTGGAACTCGATCCCCGCTTCACGCCCGCCCGCGCCAACCTGGCGGACCTCTATCGGGAACAGGGGCGCGAGGCGGACGCCGAGGCCGAACTCCAGGCCGGACTGGCCGCCGATCCAGACAATGCCGACCTGCTCCATGCCCTGGGACTGGCGCGGGTGCGCACCCACCGGCTGGAGGTGGCGATCGAGGACCTGGCGCGGGCCGCGCGGCTAGCCCCGGACAACAGCCGCTTTGCCTATGTGCGGGGGGTGGCCCTGGATGCCGCCGACCGCACCCCCGAGGCCGTGGCCGTGCTGGAGGCCGCCCAGCCGGGAGATCCGGCCAATCGGGACCTCCTGATCGCCCTGATCCAATATAATGCCAAGCTGGGGCGGTTACAGGAGGCCCAGCGCTGGCTCACGGAGTTCGGCGCCAAGGCCCCGGGGGACCCGGCCATCAAGGCACTTCTGGAGCAGCTTGGGAAGCCGGGGACTCAATAAAAGGTCACCCTTGCGTCATTCATTTTGATGAGGAGAAACAAAGGTATGTTGATCAAGGCAAAAGCAATGACGTCCCTGGTGGCCGCCGGCCTGATGTGGGCCGGCTCCGCCTGGGCCATGGACGAGACCCCGGTGGACCCGGCGGCCCTAAAGGCGCTGGATGCCATGGGGGCGCATTTGCGCGGCCTGACGTCCTTTAGCGTCCAGGCCAATGACACCCTGGACGAGGTGTTGGACTCCGGGCAGAAGATCCAATTTTCCTCCACTCTCAAACTGGACGTGCGTAAGCCCAATGGCTTGCGGGCGGAAATCGAGACGGATCGCAAATCGCGTCGTATCTTCTATGACGGCAAGAACTTCACCCTCTATGCCCCTCAGGACCAGTTTTTTGTCACCGTGCCGGCCGCACCCACCCTCAAGGAGGTGTTGAATACGGTCGAAACCAAATACGGTATCGCCTTCCCTCTGGTGGATCTATTCCACTGGGGTGAGGATGACTCGATGACGAGTGACATCAAGGAGGCGATACGGGTTGGCCCCAGTCGGATCAATGGCCAATTGACCGATCACTACGCCTTCCGTCAGGAAGGGCTGGATTGGCAGATCTGGATCGCCCAGGGCGAGGCGCCGTTACCCTTGCGCTATGTGATTACCACCCTCGATGAACCGGGCGAGCCGCAATACAGCGCCAACCTGACATGGGATACGGGTGTCAAATTCGACGATAAATCATTTACTTTCGTGCCCGGCCGGGACGACCACCCGATCCCGATCGTCGCGATCGATGTCGTGGCGCCAGCGCAATAGGAGGCATTGGAGATGAAATTCTTGAACGCAAAAGCCCTGATGGCACTCTCCTCGGCGCTGGTCATCGCGGGTTCCAGCCTGCTGCTCACCGATGCCTGGGCGGATCGTGGAGGACGGGGTGGCGGCGGTGGTCACGCCCGTACATCGGTGAATAGGAGTGTCAACAGTAACCGGAACGTCAACGCCAATCGCGCCGCTAACCGTAACACCAATGTCAACCGCAATACCAACGTCAACGTCAATGCCAACCGCAATGTCAACGTCAATGCCAACCGCAACGTGAATGTCAACAGCCATCACGATGTGGATGTCGATGTCTACCGCGGCGGCTATCATCCCGTGGCGACGGGCGTCGCCGTCGGTGCCGCCGTGGCCGTCGGCGCCGCCGTGGTGGGCTCCATCGTCTATTCGCTGCCGCCCTCCTGCAGGAGCGTCACGGTGGGATCAGTCACCTATCGGGAATGCGGGGGCACCTATTACCAGCCCCGCTATGTGGGCTCCAGCGTGGAGTATATCGTGGTGGATTCGCCCTATTGATGCCGGGTTCGACCAGATGGTGAGATGGGCCGCGGCGAAGGGTGCGCGTACCATTTCCTGTCCAAGTTCCACCCCAAGAGGAAGCCAATGGATGCCATCACCTACACCGCCGCCCGGGCGAACCTGGCCCGCACCATGGACCGGGTCTGCGATGACCATGACCCGGTCATCATTACCCGCAACTCGGAGCAAGCCGTTGTCATGCTATCGCTGGAGGACTACAGCGCGCTGACCGAGACCGCTTACCTGCTGCGCAGCCCAGCCAACGCCCGGCGCCTGCTGGAGTCCGTCGCGGAATTGGGGCGGGGTGGGGGTACCGAGAGGGACTTGGCCGAGTGAAGATCGTCTTCTCCGAGCGGGCTTGGGAGGACTACCTCTACTGGCAGGGCCAGGACCGCAAGATCCTGGCCCGTATCAACCACCTGATTCGCGAGGTCCAGCGCGACCCGGTCGCCGGGATCGGCAAACCCGAGGCCCTGAAGCACGCCCTGGCCGGATATTGGTCCCGGCGAATCACCGATGAGCATCGCCTGGTTTACAGGGTCCAGGATGACGCCCTGTGGATTGCGCAGGCCCGGTATCACTACTGAGCCCGACCTGGGTCCGGCGTCTCGCCTCGGCAAAGGGACCTGCGCCCGGCCGGCTATGGCGTTTTTGGCGTTACCGGGTCCCTACCCTCTTCATCGACGGCGCTGGCGGTGGGCGAGGCATTGTTCGGGACAAACGAATGCTATGATCCGCCGGACTTTGAATTGACGACCACGACTCTGGATCACGGGGGGAATGATGCGCTGGAGAACTGGCAGGCGAAGCGATAATGTGGAGGACCTGCGGGACGACTCCGGATCCGCCGGGAACGGGTTTGGTGGGCCGCGCCTGCCCGTACGCATAAGCCGTGGCGCCGGCTTTGGCGGTGGCCTGGGCACCATCCTGCTGCTCCTGGTCGGCCTCTACTTCGGGGTTGACCTGACCGCCTTCCTCGGCGGTGGGACCCCCCAACTCGATAACGGCGGCGGACAGCTTCAGTTGCCTGGTCCGAGGCACGAACCGGGCGCGCATCAACCGAGGCCACCGCCTCACGCCGGCGGCCTGCAAGCCCCGGGGGCCGGGGCCACGCCCGATGAGCTCAAGGACTTCGTCTCCGTCGTCCTGGCGGATACCGAGGACACCTGGGGGGAGATCTTCCGCCAGGGAAAACAGCGTTATCAGGAACCCAAGCTGGTCCTCTTCTCTGACAGTGTCCGCTCCGCCTGCGGCTTCGCCGAGGCCGCCATGGGGCCCTTCTACTGCCCCGGAGACCACAAGGTCTATATCGACCTATCCTTTTATGACGAGCTGCGCAGCAAATTCGGCGCCCCGGGGGATTTCGCTCAGGCCTATGTCATCGCCCACGAGATCGGCCACCACGTCCAAAAACTGCTCGGCATCACCGATCAGGTCGAGGAGGCCAGGCAGGGCCGCGGCAAGGCCCAGGCGAACCAACTTTCGGTGCGCCTGGAACTCCAGGCCGATTGCTTCGCCGGTGTCTGGGCCAACCGCGCCGACCGGGCCCGTGGCATCCTGGAGGCCGGCGACGCCGAGGAGGCCCTCAAGGCCGCCTCCGCCATCGGCGACGACCGCCTGCAAAAGCAGACGCGGGGCTATGTCACCCCGGACAGCTTCACCCACGGCAGCTCCGCCCAGCGCGTCGCCTGGTTCCGCCGCGGCCTGGAGAAGGGCGACGTCAACGCCTGCGACACCTTTTCCGCCAAAAACCTCTAATCCAGTACTTAAGACAGGGCTGGGGTCTTGCCGGATTTGACCGGCACCCCGAGCCTCCGATCCAGCCATCAGATCCCCTGACAGGACTAAAGACACCATGAATCGCACCCGCACCCTCGCTGCTCTCTTCTCCCTTGCGCTCCTGGCCCCCGCCTTCGCCGATGAGGTGGTTCAGAAGAGCATCGCTGACATCTACCAGGAAAAAGCAGAACTCGCCGGCAAGCCGGTGAAGCTCCAAGGCAAGGTGGTGAAGGTCAACAACAACATCATGAACCGGAACTTCCTCCACCTCCAGGACGGCTCCGGCGACCCTGCCGTGAGCACCAACGACCTGACGATCACCAGCGACGACACCGCCGCGATAGGTGATACCGTTACCGTCACCGGCACCCTGATGGTGGACCTGGACTTCGGCTCCGGCTACAAGTACCCGCTGCTGCTCGAAAAGGCGAGCATCACCCAGGCCCCATGACCGCGACGCCACTTTGAGCCCTGGTCAGGGCCATTCCTGCCTACCCGTCCCCCGCCGGGAACCGAACCGTCCCGCGGCTAGCCGGGTAGGACTTGAACCCATGGGGTTCTTGACCACAATGGCCTTTGGCATCCATGCCCTATAATTCCCCCCCGGGCTTCGGCACATCGAACCCGGCCTTTCATCAACCTCGGTTTTTTCACCCATCGCTAGGAGCAATCCATGAACCTCAGTAACAAACTCGCCGCCGAATTCATCGGCACCTTCTGGCTCGTCCTCGGTGGCTGCGGCAGCGCCGTGCTGGCGGCGGCCTTTCCCGGCGTCGGTATCGGCCTGCTGGGGGTCGCCCTCGCCTTCGGCCTGACGGTCGTGACCATGGCCTATGCCATTGGTCACATCTCCGGCTGTCATCTTAACCCGGCGATCTCGGTCGGCCTGGTGGTCGGCGGGCGTTTCCCGGCCAGCGAACTGGTGCCCTACATTGTCGCCCAGGTCCTGGGCGCCATCCTGGCGGCCTTCCTCCTCTACTTCATCGCCAGCGGCCAAGCGGGTTTCACGCTGTCGGCCAGTGCGCTGGCGGTGAATGGCTACGGTGACCTGTCGCCCGGCAAGTATTCCATGATGGCGGGCTTGGTGACGGAGGTGGTGATGACTGCTATCTTCCTGTTCGTCATCATGGGCAGCACCGACAAACGTGGCATTGGCTCCCATGCCGGCCTGGCCATCGGCCTGGCCCTGACGCTTATCCATCTCATCTCGATCCCGGTGACCAATACCTCGGTCAACCCGGCCCGCAGCACGGGGCCGGCGCTCGCCCTGCTGATGGGCGGCTATAATCAAGCCCTGAGCCAACTCTGGCTGTTCTGGGTTGCCCCCATCATCGGCGCCGTCATCGGGGCCCTGGCCTATAAGGCGGTGGGTGGCAAGGAGGCCTGATCGGTCGCCTGGGCCTCAGCCCTAACCTGTACCGGGAGTCGCACCGACTCCCGGGTCCAGGGTCCTTCATCATCACCCCCAGGATCGTTGGCATCCCGGCCCTGAACAGCTCGACCCTCGCCGCGTCGGTGCCCTCATAGCCATTAGCCCCGAGGTACTTGCCGATGAACCACCTGCTCCTGCTCCTCCTCTTTGTCTTCGCCCTCGGGCTTAGCGCCTGCGCCACCCCGGCGGACGTCAAGGACACCCAAGCGCCCTCCTCTGGCCCCACCTTCTATGGCAAGTTTACGGGCTCGGTGGAGCGTATCTGGAGGCCGTGAAGCCGAGAGGCACCTGAAGAAGTCCTTCGGGACGCTTCTCCCCGTTTTCAGTGACTCGTCCCCTCGGATCGCGTGATCTTGTTGTAAACGTTGTACTTGCCGGAAGGCTTGCGCATGGATAGCCGCTTCACCTCCTTGAAGGTCTGGGCGTCATAGACCACCAGGGCGCCATCGTCCTCCCAGATACTGACCAGGGCGTACTTGCCATAGCGGTCGAATTCCACATGGGCCGCCGTCTTGCCGGGCTCCGGACGCAGGGTCGCGACGACTTGCAGGCTCTGCTTGTCGATCACATGCAGGGCATCCTTGTTGGGTCCTGAAAAGACGTCCACCCAGGCGTAGGGGCTGTTTTCGTGGCTGCGGGCAAAGAAGCCGGGGCCCTGGGTAGGTATTTTCGCCACCGTCTCCCAGGTGCCCAGATCGATGACCGTCACCTCGGACTTGGACAGGTGGGGGGTGGCCAGCAGGGTGCGGCCGTCGCGCTCCCAGGTGATGCCGGAACTTAGGTGCGGCATGCCATCCAGGTCCAGTTCGGCGATGCGCTGACGAACGTCGAGATTGATGGCCTGCCCCTTGTTGCCATCCCGGGCCGCGCCGATCAGGATCTGGTAGCTTTGATTGAAGAAGAAATCATCCAGAAAGCCGTCGAGCTTGGTCCGGCGCACCGGGAAGGGGCCTGGCTCCCGAGCGGTCCCCTCCCCCAGCCGATAATCGTGCATGGGGCCGTTATAGACCGGCAGGGGATCGTCCGCGACCATGATTTCCCAGACCTCGGGGATATCCTTGAGGGCGGCGACGAAGCTCTGCCGGGGAGGCGCGGCATAGACGGCGCTCACCCGACTGGTCTTGCCCGTTTCGTCCTGGACCGGGATCAGCTTGATGGGCAGCAGGTCCCGGGCGTCCAGGATCACCAGGTTGTGGGGCAGATAATTGGCCACGGCGACATAGCGGCCATCGCCGGACACCGCCAGGTTGCGGGTGTTGATGCCGGCGCGGATCTCGGCCACGGTCTGGAAACTGTGCAGATCGAATTTGCTGATCCAGCCGTCCCGGGAGGCGAAGTAGACGAAGCGCCCGTCATTGGAGAATTTGGGCCCGCCATGCAGGGCGCGGCGGGTGGCAAAGCGATGGAGGGGCTCCAGGCGGTCGCCATCCAGGATGGTGGCATGGTGATCGCCCGTCTCCACCACCACGAAGAGATTCAGCGGGTCGGCGTTATGGAGGGGGTGATCCGGAAGGGTCGCGGGGTCCACCAGGGCCAGATGGCTGGCGCGGATGCGCTCCAGGCCCCACTCCGGGGTCTCCGCCGGGGGGGTGAAGACCAGGTCCACCAGGGACTGTGCCTCGGCCGCGGAGAGCCGTTCCGCGAAGGCCGGCATCTGGGTGGCCGGCCGGCCCTGGAGGATGAGGTTGGCGGCCTCCTCGCGCTTGAGACGACCAAAATTCTCGGGGATCAGAGGCGGGCCCGTAATGCCCAGGCGGTCGGCGCCATGACATTCGGCGCAGATTTGGGTGTAAAGGGCCTCGGCCTCCCGGGGTTGGCCCTCCGCCACTGGGGGGGACCCGGTCGCCAGCGGCGCCAGCGGGGTGGACTCGGCCCAGGCGGAGGGGTGACTAAGCGCTATCGCCAGCGGCAACAGCAGGAGAATTCTTGGCATGGCCATGGCAAATCACTGACAAAAAATCGCCCGTCCGGCGATTTGAAAGAGTGGGGCTTCCCTGCCCCATGAGGATAGCGCCTGGCCCCGATCCCGGCCAGGCCGGGAAGGGAAGCCTGACGGCTTAGGCCGGATCAGCGCTCAATAGACATCATGAATGGTGTTGTAAACATTGAACTTGCCGGTCGGGGTCACCAGGCGATCGTCCTTGATGACCTTCTTGAGCTTCAGGGTCTTGTCGTCCACGACCACTAGGGCCGATTTCTTATCCTTGCCGTTCCAGACGGAGAACCACACCTCGTCGCCCGCCTTGTTGTACTCGGGCTGCACCACGCGCTTGGCCCCCTCGCCCAGATCCGCCCATTCGGCGATGGGCAGGACCGTGAAGGGGGCATCCAGCTTGTCGATATTGAACACGGCAGCGCTCTGGCTCAACTTCTCAACCGAGTTGAGGGCCGTATCGACATACAGATTTTTGGATTTGGGGTGGGTCTTGATGAAGAGGGAACCACCGCCCTGCCCTTGCAGTTTGCGCACCACCTTCCAGGCCTGGTCCGGATGGCCCTTGGGATCCGTGCCAATCACGGAAATGGAGGCATCCCCCAAGTGGCTGGTCGCCCAGACCGGGCCAAATTGCGGATCGACAAAATTGGCGCCACGACCCGGATGAGGGATATCACCCACATTCACAATGGCCGCCAGTTTCTGATCCTTGGAGTCCACCACCGCGATCTTGTTGGACTTGTTGGCCGCCGTCATGAAGTAGCGCTTGGTGCCATCCCAGCCGCCATCATGCAGGAAGGGGGCGGCCTCGATATCCGTGGTCTTGAGATTGTCGATATCCGAATAGTCCACCATCAGGACATGGCCGGTCTCCTTGACGTTGACGATAAATTCGGGGTGCTCGTGAGAGGCGACGATGGCCGCCACCCGGGGCTCCGGATGATATTCCTGGGTGTCCACCGTCATGCCGCGGGTGGAGACGATCTTGAGGGGCTCCAAGGTGTCGCCGTCCATGATGACGAACTGGGGCGGCCAATAGGTGCCTGCGACGGCGTACTTGTCCTCCATGCCGGGGAACTTGGAGGTCTCCACGGAACGCGCCTCCATGCCAACCTTGATCTCGGCGACGGTCTCGGGCTTCTCCATCCAGAGGTCGATGAGGTTGATCTTGGCATCGCGGCCTATGACGAAGAGATAACGCCCGGAGGCCGACAAGCGGGAGATATGGACCGCGTAACCGGTCTTGATGATGCTGACGATCTCCTTGCTGTCGCCGTCGATCAGGGCGATCTCGCCCGCGTCGCGGAGGGTGACGGAGAAGAGGTTATCCAGATTCAGCTTATTCATCTGCTTGGTGGGCCGCTTCTCGGGCTCAATCAGCACCTTCCAGGTCCCCTTCATATCTTGCAAGCCGAATTCGGGGGGCTGGGGTGGCTCATGCTGCAGGTAGCGGGCCATCAGATCGATCTTGGCCTCGGTGAAGTCACCTGAGGTCCCCCAGTTGGGCATGCCCGCGGGTGAACCGTAGGTGATCATCGCCTTGAGGTAATCGGTACCCAGGGCCCGGGTCATGTCGGTGGTCAGGGGCTTGCCGGTGGCACCCTTGCGCAGCACGCCGTGGCAGCCGGCACAGCGCTGGAAGAAGATCTCCTTCGCTTCCGCAAACTCGGCCTTGGTCATCTTGGGCCCTTCGCCGTCCATCAAGTCCTTCGTGGCCGCGGGATCCATGGCCCCGGGGGCGCCCTGGTAGGACATCTCGGGGCTTTTGGCGTCGGGGTGCGCGGGTTCGGTCGCGGCTAGGGCGTTACCCACGGCAAACGCCATGGTGCTGACTAAAAACACCCCGGCGCGATGGCGCCCGATGGTCGTCAACAATTTCGAATTCATGAAGTGCCTCTCCGCTTGGGTTTGATGATCGTGGGCCGACCGAGTATCAGCCAGCACGGAGATTAAGTTTAGTTCAACCGCTTGCCCTTGACTTATGTCAAGGGGCTCCGGCAAGCTGAATTGAGGTGGATCAAGGCACCCCCGGGGGCGCCCTCTAAGCTGCGGAGCCAACATCACCCCCGCATGCCCTTCGCCAGCGATCAAATACCCGTCCGGATGCCAACCAGAGCGACACCCTTCCCTTGAGTAACCTCTCCCCCGCCCCCTTTCATCTTGCCGATATACCCCCTGCGCTCGGCTCCGGGTGGCGCCACTTGCGCGCCATGCCAGGACCCAGCCTGCTGCTGGGCTTCCTCCTGGCCCTCATCACCACCAGCCTCTTGCTGATCCCCTTCGCCGTCGGCGCCCCAGCCCTGGCGCTAATCCTGGCGGGCGGCTTCTTCCTGATTGGCCCCCTCCTGCTGCCACCCTGGTTCGCCCTGCGCAAGTCGCGGGAGACGGGTCAACGGCCGAGCCTAGGCCTGGCGTGGCACGGTTACCAGGAAATGGACACGGGTTTCTGGGCCCTCGCCGGTGCCTGCTGCTTTCTCCTGCTCGTTTGGATCACGGACGCCGGCATCCTCTATGCCTTTCTGGTTGGGGCTGGCACCGCGCTGGACGCGGGCGGCACCGGGTCTGTGGCCAAAATCGGGACTTTCCTCCGCTGGTCCAGCCTCATGGGGGCCTGCCTCGCGGCCGGCGTCCATCTCATCGCCGCCTTCGCCGTGCCCCTGCTCTACGAGGGCCGAGCCCAACCCATCCCCGCGATCCATGCCAGCGTGCGGGCCATGTTTTACAGCCCAGGGCCAGCCCTGGCTTGGGGCCTGACCATCATCCTGGGGCTCCTGGTCGGTATCCTGCTGCCACCCCTGCTGGCCCTGACTTTGCCAGTACTGGCCTACGCCCAATTCGACCTCTACCGCATCGTCTTTCCCCTACCGGATAATCTCCATGTCCGCTAGCCAGGACGTCTTGGTAATACCGTCGGCAATGACCTCCCCGGAATCCCGGGACACGGGTATTCCTGGCAACAAGGCCATCTGGGTCGGCATCTTTGCGGAGATGACTGAATTCGCCCTGATGTTTTTCGTCTATTTCATCGCCCGCGCCCATCACCCCGAGGCCTTTCACCAAGGCCCCGCCAAGCTGTGGACCCTGGCGGGCATCGTTAACACCCTGGTCATGCTGACCAGTAGTTTCATGGTCGCCAGCGCCCTCCATGCCATCCGCGCCGACCGGCGGCGCGCCTCTCTGACCTGGCTGGTCCTCGCCTTGGTGACCGCCCTAGGCTATCCCATCATGAAGGTCCTGGAGTTCCGCTGGAACCTGGCGCGGGGGCTGGACGGTGGCGGCGATGTCTTTCAACTGGCCTATTACTACCTGACCTTTAATCACCTGGTGCATGTGAGCTGGGGCCTGATGGGCATGGCCTGGATTCTGGCCCGCCTCGCCACCGGCGCCTACTCGGCCAGCAACCATCGGGGCATGGTGGCCTTCGCCAGCTATTGGCACGCCACCGACCTCATCTGGCTCATGATTTTCCCCCTCTTCTACGTCCTGCCCTGAGGCGCCTATGAACCCTTCCTTTCGCGCCCTGGTCCTGACCTGGCTGATCCTGGTCATCCTCACCCTGACGGGCGCCCGTCTTGGCGCGGGGGCAACCCCCGGCCTGGTGCTGACCCTGATCGTGGCCACCCTCACGGCCCTCAAGGGCGGCATGGTCATCGAGGAATTTCTGGAAGTTAGCCAGGCCCGGCCAGCTATTCGTTACCCGGTGCGGCTCTTTGGGCTGCTGGTACCGACTTGTATGCTGTTGGTCCACCTCCATGGACCCGCCATCGCCCGGCTGACTAGTTTGACTGGGGGATAAGGGGGCTGGGATCACAAGGAGTGAGCTGTCGCGACTCCCATGCTAGGCTTATCCCGACTTATCAATCCATGACCCAGCCCAGGTGACCCCTTATGCAACTTGTCAGTGCCAGCTTTAGCCAGGGTCAGGCTATTCCGGCCCAATACGCCTTTGCCCGGATCGCGCCCGATACCCATATCGCTCTCTCCGACAACATCAACCCCCATCTCGCCTGGATGGACATCCCGGCGGGCACCCAATCCCTGGTGTTGATCTGCCATGACGCCAACGTCCCCAGCAGCGGTGAGGACGTCAATCAGGAGGGTAAGACCCTGCCCGTCTCACGGCCCCGGATCGATTTCTTTCATTGGGTGTTGCTGGATATCTCCCCTTCGACCACCGAGATCCCCGCAGGCAGTCACTGTCGCGGCGTGACCCCCCGTGGCAAATCCGGGCCGGCTGCGCCCGATGGCCTGCGTCATGGTCTCAACGACTACACCGGTTGGTTCGCCGGGGACGCGGAGATGTCCGGCCCCTATTTCGGCTATGACGGTCCCTGCCCGCCCTGGAACGATGAGCGGCTGCATGATTACGTCTTCACCCTCTACGCCATCGATGTCCCCGCCCTAGAGATTAGTGGTGATTTCGACGGCCGCTCCGTGCGCCAGGCCCTGGAGGGCCATGTATTGGCCACGGCGACCCTGTCCGGCTTCTACAGCCTGAACCCCGCTGTCGGCGGCTGAGCGACAAGTCCTTGGCGACTTGCAAGCCCTGAGCGCCGATCATTTGGCCACAACACGGCCTTTTCTGGCCGCGGCCCTGGTGGGCGCCCTGGCGGGGCTGGTCGGGGCGGCATTCCATGCCCTGCTCGACCAGGCCGATCAGGGCCGCGACCTGCTGCACACCGCCCTGGAGGCGGCCCCGGTGCCGGGTTGGCTGGTCCTGATGGCCCTGGGGGCCCTGGTGCTGTGTGCCGCCCTGTGGCTGGTGCGCCGCTTCGCCCCGGAGACCGCCGGCAGCGGCGTTCAGGAGGTGGAGGCCATCCTCGCCGGTGAGCACGGCCTGCGCTGGCAAAGGGTGCTGCCGGTCAAGTTCGTCGCCGGAGCCCTGGCGCTCGGCTCCGGCCTGGTGCTGGGGCGTGAGGGGCCGACGGTCCACATGGGCGCCGCCCTGGGCCAACTGGCGACCGAGCGGCTGGGCCTGGATGCCCGGCAGGGCCGCACCCTCATCGCGGCCGGTGCAGCGGCGGGACTCGCCGCCGCCTTCAATGCCCCGCTGGCGGCCATCATCTTCGTCACCGAGGAACTGCGGGAGCACTTCGAATACAGCTTCGCCGCGCTGCAGTCGGTTATCCTGGCGTGCTGCCTGGCGGTGGTGGTCAGCGACGGCCTCCTGGGGCAGGGGCCGGCCCTGTCCTTGCCACCGCTGGGCCTGGCCCCGCTGTCCGCCCTCCCCCTCTTCGTGGTGCTCGGGGTCTTGGTCGGGGTCCTGGGGGTCCTGTTCAACGCCCTGCTCCTGGGGTCGCTGGGGCGGTTGCGGGCCCTGCGCGAGGGCCATGCCTACCTCACCACCAGCGCCCTGGGGATGGCCCTGGGTATCCTGGTCTGGAACGCGCCGGAGACCATGGGTGGCGGTGAGGGCCTGGTGGCCTCCCTGCTCCAGGGCCACCCCGACACCCGCTTCCTGCTGATCCTGCTAGCGGCGCGGGTGCTGACCACGGTGGGCAGCTATGGCGCCGGGCTGCCGGGCGGCATCTTCGCCCCCCTGCTCGCGCTGGGCACCCTGGTCGGGGTGACCTTCGATCACCTGCTGGCGGGGCTGGGCCTGAGTCCCGGCCTCTTCGCGGTGGCGGCCATGGGCGCCCTCTTTGCCGCCACGGTGCGCGCCCCCTTGACGGGGATCATCCTGGTGATCGAGCTCACCGGCGCCCTGGACCTGGGCTTGCCCATCATCCTCACCTGCCTCGCGGCCACCTTCACCGCCGAGGCCTTGGGCGGGCAACCGATCTACAGCCTGCTGCTCACCCAGGGGCACCAGCCGCCACCGCCACCACGCGCCCCCTGGCGCCGGGTCCTGGGCGCCGGCGGCATTCTGGTCGCGTTGCTGGGATTGGGTCGCCTGACGGCACCCGGGCCGGGCGAGATGCTGGATGGACCCCGGGGAGGGACGGCGGGTTCCGAGACCTTGTCCAACCGAGCCGCGGCGGCGCCTGGCACGGGTCTTGGTGTCGCACCTCCCGACCCGACGCCATCCCGCGACGAAACCCTCCCGCCCGAGCCAGGAGGTCGGGACCCAGGAGGCTTCGCGATCCAACTGCTGACCGTAGCCAACGACGCGGGCCTCGCCGCCTTCACGCAACGACACCAGGGGGTGGGACCTTTCCGCACCCTGCAAGGCCAGCATCGCGGCAAGGCGTGGGTTGCCCTCCTGGTGGGCGATTACGCGACCCAGACCGAGGCCGAGGCGGCCCTGGCCGCTCTCCCACGGGAGTTGCGCCGTCTGAAGCCGCTGGTGCGGCCCCTGGCGGCAAGCATTCGGCTGTTGCCGGTCCCAACCGAGACAAAGCCCTAGCCACCCTGCTTAATCGGGACGGCTGGACGCGAGGCATGAGAATAGGAGTCTGGAAAGACAGATCGCTTAGCCCGAGTCGAGGTGGGCCAGCCGACCCGAAGAGGTGGCGTCAGAGAAAGGTACTTGCTACCGCTAAGATGCTGACCACCCTCCCCCGACGCCGAAAGGGACCCAGGGTGAAACGCACCTCCCTGTGCGTGAGAATGTCGGCTCCTTACTTGGTGGGGGCGGCCGGCGCGGCGGGCGCGACCGGGGGAGCGGGCGGGGCACCGTAGGGGGCGCCATAAGGAGCCCCATAAGGCGCATAGCCGTAGGGGGCGCCGTAGCCGTAAGGGCCGTAACCATTGGAGTAGCTGTCGTAGTAGCGGCTGTTGCCGCGACCATAGCCGCGTCCACCACCGCCCATACTCATGCTGAAGTCCCCGTAGCCGTCGCCATTGCCGAACATGTCGTTCATCATGTTGTTGTTGCCCCAGCCATCGTTGCCGTAGCCGTTGTTACCCCAGGGACCACCGCCCCAGAAGGCGGAAGCAGAAGCGGAAACACCCAGCAGGGCAGCGATCGCGGCGGCAGTAGCAAGCTTTTTCATGTGATTTTCTCTCTCGTTGGTTTTTAGTTGGCAGCAAGGGCGGCGTCTTGGTTGTGCGGTGCGCCGTCCATGGGGTAGTAGAATATTAGAACATTCTGATATTGTCAAACGCTTTTTTCAGGCACGAGCCTCGGCACGACGGCCGCACGGCGCGCTCGCGGCACCCCCACGCTATCGGGACGCGAACGGAATTTCATACCTCCGATATGACTCAGGCTGGAGACGACGTCGTTGGTCGCCGGATGGACAAAACCGAAGCTCTTCGCGAAGGTCACTGCCGCTTGCTTCAGTGCCACGAGGAAGGCCGCGTTTCGGAGTCTCAGGGCCGCCCGATCAGCACATAGATGGCGGTCTCGCCCGACCCCGAGACCCCGAGCCCCAGGAAGGCCGGGCCGATCCAGGTGTCCGAGCCGAAGAACAGGCTCCCCCCAACCCCCGTCTTCTCGGGGCTTATGATCACGTTCTGGCCCGTCGCGGGGTTGCGCACGACGCCATCCGACAGCCAACCAGCCTCCAGAGAGGCGCCCAGGTAGAGGCCGCGCCCAATGGGTGGGGGCAATGAGGCGATCTGACGGTAATAAGCCAGGCCGGCAAAGGCCATGTCATTGCCACGGAACTGCTCGTAGGCGTAGCCGGAAAGATTGAGGAAGCCGCCCAAGGCATATTGGTCGTAATAGGGCATCTGGTCGCCGAAGCTGCTTCCGCCCTTGAGTCTCAGGGCGAGGGTATTGGGCCCAAAGCTGTAAGCGGTGTCGGCACTGAGGAAGGCCCGGGTGTATTGGACCTCGGCCCCCAGGGCCTCGAGGGGGTTGCGCGCCTCCAGGAAGACGCGCGTGCCGGATCGCGGGACAGCGATGCTGTCGAGGGTGTCGTAGCGGATCTGAGCGCGTACCCCGGTGTCGTTGATCCGTTCCTCCGGGAGCTGGGGCGAGCCGGTATCGAGGACTACGTTCGTCTGGCCGAGATAGGGGCCGATGCGAAGCTCGGTCCCGCCCAGGGTCGTGCCGAGATCCACGCCCAGGCGCTCGCGTACCACGTCGTAGCGCGCCACGCGCTCATCGCCCAGGAAGATACTGTCCGGACTCAGGTTCAGGTCCAGGTAGGGGGCTACAAAGCCCGCCCGGTCGAGGTTCAAGGGCTGGTAGAACTCCGCGCGCAGGCTCGGTGCGTTGCCCAGGGTCAGCTCGGCGCCGAACTCGGCCCCGAGTTGATTGACCCAGTGCTGGTCGTAGGTGGCGCGCAGGCCGAAACGGCTGTCGCCATTATTGTCCGTCATCAGGCCCAGCCCGAAGCCCAGATAGCCTGGGCCCCAAGCCTTCTCCAGCGCGTTGACGATGAGCAGGTCGCTGCCATCCGAACGGGGCTGGAACCGGTAACTGATGCGTTCGTAGTCATACTGGCCGTAGGCCTTCTGGATGTCCTCTACCAACTGGGCGCGGTCCAGCGGCTTGCCCTGCTGGGCCTTGACCAACCCGTCGAAGACCTTGGGGTTCACCCGATCGAGTCCCTCGATCTTCACCTCCCCGACCTGCCTGGCCGGGTGGCCCGGCCCAAAGCGCCCGCTCTGCCAGGCGGCATATTTGGCCTCGCTTACGCTGTAGCGCGCGAGCTGGGGGGCCACCTTGCGGGCGGCCGCCACACCCGTGGCGATGGCCTCGGCGGCACGGTCGAAGTCGGCGGCGGTGATGTCGCCCAGGTCCGGGGCGATCAGCACGTCGCGCTTGGGGTCGATCTGCTTGAGCGAGACCTGGACGTTCTGCTCGGTCAGGATCGCAACCATCTGGCTGGTGACGCCGAGGATATTGTTGAGCTGGTCGCGCGGCAGAAGCCCGGAACCCAGGTTGACGGCAATGATGACGTCCACACCCATCTTTCGGGCCACATCGATGGGCAGGTTGCGGACCAGACCCCCGTCCACGTAGAAATGGTCCTCCCACTCCATGGGCGCGAACAGGCCAGGCACGGACATGCTGGCACGCATGGCCACCGGCAGCGGCCCCCGATCGAAGACCGCCATCTCCCCGTTCTCCAGGTTGGTGGCCACGGCGCGGAAGGGGATCGGCAGATCGTCGAAGCGCTGCACCGTCTCCGCGCCCTTCACCAGGTCGTTGAAGAACAACTGAACCTGCTGGCCATAGATGGCCCCTGGGGGCAGACTGAAGTCACCGTCGCGCACGCCGACGCGGAAATCGAAAGTCGGGTTCTCGTAGGCCTGCTTGCGTCGGGCGGGCCAGTCCTTGCGCGGTGGGTCGTCGTTGAAGAGCTTATCCCAGTTAACTTGGGTGACCCGCTGTTCCAGCACCTCCGGCGACAACCCGGCCGCGTAGGCCCCTCCCACCAGGGAGCCCATGCTGGTACCCACCACCACGTCGACGGGGATACGCAGCTCCTCCAGGACCTTGAGCACCCCGATATGGGCCGAGCCCCGGGCCCCGCCTCCGCTCAAGACCAGGCCGATGCGCGGGCGGTGCGTATGGCCGCCGTTGGCGGCGGCCGACGAGGTCCAGGGCGCCGCCAGGGACAGGGCGGCAAGCGCGATTGCAAGCAGAGCGGGCAGGTGTCGTTTCATGGAAGCTCCGTGGGGATCCGATCCGGTGACGTAGGCGTTGCCGAGGTAGGTCCCGTGCATCACCCCATCGGCCAGCGCCGCATAGGCGTCGGCCTCCGGGAGTTACGCGTGTCGGCGCGCCCGATCCGCGGGGCAGCGGCCGCGCGCCTGGCCAGTTGGGTAGCAGGGCCGGCCCCTCGTCCGCAGGCGTGGCGGCTTCGACGATCACCACCTGCAGGTCACGCCGAGGACCGGGCCGCCGAAGGCCCCAGGGACACGGGAACCCCAGCGGGACCTTGGTTTCGTCTTGCCCAGGGTCATGATAACCTCGCTCCTTGCCGACCACTATCCAGATTGCAACATGATTGAGGGCCGACGGACGCATCCGTGCCGTCCGGTGTACCGCACCGCTTGCCCAGCGAGCGGAATGACCGCACGGGGGACTTGAGATGGAGCGTCTGCCCCGGGGTGACAGGTTACGGCTGGAACGGATCGAGTCGGTGGCCAGGTCCGCGGGCTGGGACGCGCGCTACCTGCAACGCCATCGCGGTCCCCTGGAGGGTACCTATTCGGCAGTGACAGGACAGGGTACGACCCTGGCCTGGGGAGAGGCGAATCCGTCGGTGCATGCGATCGGCGCCCACTGCCAGCCATGGAGAAGGTGACCCCGATGAGCAGTCCCAGGCCCAGGCCGGTGAAGACGAACTTGCCCCAGGCGTGGAGGATGTCCCGTCCGGCGAGACTGATCATTGGGGCACTCCAGGGAGGGACGCCACCACCTGGACGCGGCTATGCGGGCCAAGGGGGGAGCGGCTGTGAGCCACGATCACGTCGCCGATACTCAGGCCGGACCGCGACCGCCGTGCGGGAAGTGCCGGGCTGGCCGGTGATCGTCAGCCTGCGCGCCGACCCCAATGAGAAGGCCCGGAGGAGTCTGGGCTGTATCTTCGCTGGTACGCGGACAACATCTGGCTGTTCGTGCCGGTGCAGGAAAAGCTGAAGCGCTTCCTCGTGACCTTGCCGGAGTATCCCTTCCAGCAGGGAAGCAGCCTGAATGCCGCGGGCATCAACTACGACTCGCATCCAGGGGATGCAGTCGATGAAGCGGTTGAAGGAACTGGAAAGTCTCCCGGTACCTAACAACTAAGCGCATGTTGGCGTTCGACCGTTGCCGATCTACGACTCGTGCTGGCCAGCTTTGCGCCGGAATGGACCGTGCCGACCTACAAGATGGCGCGCTTCGCGACCCTGGCCTTCGGGTTGATCGTGGCCTACCCGAAACCCCCTGGCGGCAGGTGGAGGCCATGCTGCTGATGGCCGCCGCGCGCACCCCGGTGTTGCTCAAGGACCCCGTGCCCTTCGTCCTTCAGCGCCCCTTCGCCCGCCCGGCCCCTTCCAGACGGCGTCCTGACGCCCGTCCGTCCCGCTCGACCCGGACGCGGAGCTGGTCACCGGCCTCCCAACGCCTCGCGGGAGGGCCGGGAAACCCAATTTTCCGACCTCTTCAGAATTCACCCCGACCGCTAAAGCCGGCTCTTGTCCTGGCTAAACCCCAGGCTGGGCAGGTTGGCGCGGCCGATGACGTGCAGGACGATGCCCACTCCAACGAAGAAGACCAGGCTGGCCCCCAGGCTGGCGATGACAGGATGCTCGCTCCCCAGCTCGCCGAGCCAGATAAAGACGGCGGCCAGGCAGAGGACGGCGCACAGATAGGACCCCAGGGCCACGCCATAGGCGATGCGCTGGCCCAGGCCGCGGCTTGATGTCAGGGAAGAGGTATCGGCCAAGAGGATGTTTTTCATGACATAGGCACCAGGCTAAGAAGGGGGGAGGACCCGGGATGACGGCGCTAACGGCCGATCTCGGCGTCCGTGAGATAGCAGCCGGGGTCCTCGGCCCAGAGGTCTCCCGTCACCTGAAAGGCCCGGGTGCGGGTGTTGCCGTTGCAGATGGCCAGATGGGCGCAGGTACCGCAGCGCCCCGTCACCGGGCGGGGTCGCTGTTGGAGTCCCGCCATAAGGGGATCGGAACGGTCTGCCCAGATGGTGGAAAAGGGGCGGTCAAGGACATTGCCCAGGGGATAGTTCCACCAGAAGCTGTCGGGATGGACCTGGCCCAGGTTGTCGATGTTGGCGATATGCTGACCCGAGGCATTGCCGCCCCACTTGACCAGGACCTGGCGCAGGTCTTCCAGCCTTTCCGGGAAGTGCCGCTCGGCCCAGTGGAGCAGATAGACGCCGTCGGCGTCATTGTTACCCGTCACCAGCTCAACGGCCTGGCCACGCTGGAGGCGCGACCAGCCGGTCTCGATCAGCAGGTCCATTGCCGAGCGGGTCATGCTGGCATAGGCATCCCGTTCCCGGTGCTTGTTGCCACGCCCGGCATAGTTGAGGTGGGACAGATAAAACTTATCGATCCCCTCCTTGCCCATCAGATCCAGCAGGGCCGGCAGGTCCTGGGCATTGTCCTGACAGAGGGTGAAGCGCATGCCGACCTTGAGACCGGCCTCATGACAGAGGCGCAACCCTTGGAGGGAGGCGGCAAAGGCGCCCTGGCGGCGGCGAAATCGATCGTGCGTCTCGGCCAGGCCATCCAGGCTGATGCCCAGATAGTCAAAGCCTACGGCGGCGATGGGCGCCACCTGGTCCGCGTCGATGAGGGTGCCGTTGGTGGACAGGGCTAGATAGAAGCCCTGTAACTTGGCATGGTGGGCCAGCTCGAAGATATCCGGGCGCATCAGGGGCTCGCCCCCGGAGAGGATGAGGACGGGGACCCCAAAGGCGCACAGGTCCGCCATCACGGCCTTAACCTCCGCCGTGGTCAGTTCCCCGGCAAAGTCCTTGTCCGCCGAGGTGGAGTAGCAGTGAGCGCAGGTGAGGTTACACCGCCGGATCAGATTCCAGATCACCACGGGGCCGCTGGGGGTGACCGGGGGCGCGGCGGCGGCCTGGGCCAGGCGCTCGGGGTCGGCGAGCAGGTGGAGGTAGCGGCTGAGTCTGAACATCACAAGGTTTCCTGGGGTTTGAAGCGTAACCCGGTCTTTTTCAGCATCGCCGCGCTGAACAGGACCTGGTGGCCGCGACACTGGTCGGCCACCAGGTCCTGGACGCGGGCGGCGGCGGCGAGGACCTCGGCGCGATCGCGGCCATGCAGCATGGCGAAGAGGTTGTAGGGCCAGAGGGGTAACCGGCGGGGACGGCGATAACAGTGACTCACCCCCTCCAGGGCGCCGATCGCAGCCCCCAGGCGGTCCACGGCCTCGTCCTCGATATCCCACACCGTCATGCCATTGCCCCGCAGCCCCAGCCGGTAGTGATTGGGGACGGCGCCAATGCGGCGAATGGCCCCCCGCGCCAGCATCCCCGCCAGCCGTTCCAAAACGGTCGCGGGGGCTTGACCGAGGCGGCGCGCGATCTCGACGTAGGGCGCGGCCACCAGCGGCAGGCCGCCTTGGGTAGCGGTCACCAGGGCATGGTCCAAGGCGTCCAGGGGGATGGGACTGGCGGTCGGGCTCCGCACCCAGCGGCGCATGCCCAGGCCACCATCCTCCTCAAGCTGGAGCCAGAAGCCCAGGTGATACTCGGCCAGCTTGGGAAAATCCAGCACCTCCAGACCTGTCAGGTCCTGGAGATGCGCCAGGGCCTCCCCGAGGGACGCCTCGCTGGGGGTGGCGAGCACGCACCACATATTGAGGGCGTGATCGCGCCGGTAATTGTGGGCGACCTCGGGCAGGGCGGCGAGTTGGGCCGCCACCCGGTCGAAATCCGCCTCGGGTACCGCCATGGCCGCCAGGGTGAAGCGGCCGCCCAGGCGCTCCGCGTCAAAGAGGGGACCGAAGCGGCTGAGCAGGCCCCGATCCAGCAGCCCCTGGATGATGGTGATCAGTCGCTCTTCGTCGGTTCCTAATTCCTGGGCGACCGCTACGAAGGGACGCTCGACGAGAGGAAAGCCGCCCTGGTAGCGGTTGATGAAGGTCCGTTCCAGGTTGCCCAGCAGGGGGGGCGCGGAGAGACCTGGCCCAGCCTCGGCGCTCATGCCGAGGCCTCGCTGGCCCGGACTTGAAAGGGACCTGGGACGGTGCCTAAGGTCGCCCCCCAAATCGGGTGCAAGGCGGGGACGGCCAGCGCCCGGGGCAAGCCCCCTGGTGGGCGTAGGCGAGCTGAGTTCACCCCAGCCACCCCCAGAGTGTCGGTGGCTGGCCTGGCACCCGCAAGGACCGCGGGCTGGTAGTAGGCGCCCCGCTGTTTGAAGCGCTGGCCGCTGAACAGGACCTCGCTGGGGACGGAACCCAGGTCGAAGTCCCCTTTGATGGCCTCGACCTGCGCCAGCACCGCCGCGCGATCGCGACCATGGATCATGGTGAAGAGGTTGTAGGGCCAGGCCGGGAGGCGGCGCGGCCGGCGATAACAAAGGGTGACATAGGGCCGTTGGCCGATGCGCCGACCCAGGGCATCGACGGTCGCGTCCGGCAGGTCCCAGACCACCATGGCATTGGCCCCATAGCCCAGCTCCTGATGACGGACTACCACCCCCAGGCGCTTGATGGCGCCCCTGGCCATCAGTGCCTGGATGCGGGCGATCACCGCGCCCTCCTCCAGGCCCAGTTCGGCGCCGATGGCGGCAAAGGGCCGCTCCACCAGGGGCAGGCCGCCTTGAATGGCTCGGATCAGGGCCGCGTCACCCGGCTGGCCAGGGCCGGGCCCGGCTGAATCAGTCATGTCCATTGCAGTGGAAATCCCAGATCAATGTGATATTCGGCCAGCATGGGCAGATCCAGAACCGGCAGGCCGGCGCGGTGCCCGATCTCGTCCAGGACCCGCTCCAGGCGGGTCTGATCCGGCGCGGTGAGGACGAACCACAGATTGAAGTGGTGCTCCCGCTCGTAATTGTGGTTGACCTCCGCAAAGCCGTTGACCAGGGTCGCGACCTCCGCGAGGCGCTCCGGGGGCACGGCCATGGCCGCTAGGGTGCTGGCGCCCACTTGGCGAGGGCGGAAGACCGGGCCCACCCGACTGACGGCGCCGGCCTCGGTCAGGCGTTGCAGACGGGCGATGACCTCGCCCTCCGTCACGCCCAGTTGCTCCGCCATCCGGGCGAAGGGCCGGGGCGCCAGGGGGATGCCGGACTGGAAATTATCCAGCAGGCGACGGTCGAGGGCGTCGAGCCGTTCCAGGAGTGGGGTGCCCTTCATAGCCCGATGCGAAAGGCGCGGTCGGTGAGAAAGATGCCGCTGGGTTTGTTGGCCGGGATACGGGTGAGGCGCGCGAAGGTCTGGGTGTCATAGACATCCACGCGATCCTCGTCCCGCACCGAGATCCAGATCTCCTCGCCCCGGGGCTCAAACTCCAGATGCAAAACCGCCTTGCCGGGCTTGAGTTCATGGATCACCGCCAGGCTCTCGGCATCGATCACCTGGACGCGGTCATTGTTCGGCAGGGCAAAATTCACCCAGATCTGGCGCCCGTCCGGTCGGGCCATGACGAAGACCGGCTGGCCCGCCACCGGGATGCGGCCCACCTCGGCCCAGGTGTCCATATCGATCACCAGCACCTCGTGACGGCCAATGGCGGGGACGAAGACGCGCCGACCCGCCACCGCCCAACCCTCCAGATGGGGCATCTTGTACACGGGCAAGGGCTCTTCGCCCCGGCCATAGCCCGGCAGGACGCGCCGCACCCCCTGCTCCGGGTGCCAGAGATCCAGCAGCGCCAGGCCATCCTCGCCGAAGAGGCCCGCGAGGTAGTAACGGCCATCGGGGGTGATGAGGTCGTCGTAGGGCTGGCGGCCGATACCGCGATGCCGGGTGACGGCGGGCTTGGCCGGGTCCGTCAGGTCGGCGACCCAGATCTCGCCCCCATCCCAGAGGCTGAAGACAAAGCGGTTGCCGGGGGCATCCACCAGTCCGACCACCTTGGAGGCCGGTTTTCCGTCCTCGTAAAGGGCCGGGATATCGGCCACCTGCTCCAGGGTCTCGGCGTCGAAGACCCGCACCCCGCCGGGCTCGTAATTGGCCACCGCCACCAGCTTGCCATTCTGGGAGATGGCGCCGCCAATAGAATTACCGGCCTGCATCACGCGCCGGACCACTTTGCCCACCAGCAGATCCACCTTGGAGAGGCCGCCATCACGGCCAAAGATAAAGGCGAAACGGCCATCCCGGGAGAAGGCCGCCGAGGCATGAGAGAGGTCCCCCAGGCCCTCGATCCGGCCCAGGGCGGTGTTGCCGCTAGTCTCGATCAGCAGCAGGGAACCCGTACCACGCTCCACCACGATACCCAGGTCACCCGTACCGCGCGGTTGCGGACAGGGGGCGACGGACGGTGCCTCGGTTTGAGCCGCGTTGGGGGCGAGGCTCACGGCAGGGCCTTGGGGCTCGGTTAAGGCGTTGGCCGGGCCGCTGGTTGCGGCTGCCAGGGCCGTGGGACCGACCAGAAGCAGCGCCAAGGTCAGGTAGCGGGTGGGGCTCATGGGTTCTCTCCCCGGAGTTCGCGCGCCAGCCATTCACCCTCTTCCTCGGTAAAAAATTGGGACCAGGGGGGCATGGCGGTCCCCGGCCGGCCGTTGAGGATGGTATAGGCCAGATAGGGCACCGGCTTGTTGGCGACCTGCTCGCGCTGCAAGGGTGGGCCCAGGCCACCGCCCAGGGTGAGACCATGACAGGAGCCGCAATCCTGGGTCAGGAAATGACGCAGGGCGACGGCCCGCTCCCGGGAGACCGGGGCGGGGGCGGTTACGGCTACCGCCGCCGGGACGGGGGGCGAGTCAAGGAGGGGCGGGACCGCCGCCAAGGCCGCCAGGCTGGCCCCGGAGAGGACCGTCAGCCAGCCAGCCGTTCCGGCTGCCCAGCCCAGGAAGATATGCAAGCCTGACGGCATGGCCCTGACTCCTCGATGCGAAGGTTTAACCCCAGCCAGCCCCCGCCCATCGGCAGGGGCTGGACAGCATTGGTATGGGGCCTAAGCTAAAGACTTTTGACCCCCTCCGCCCTTGACTCAAGTCAAGCCAGCGCGGTTCCCGGGGGGTGGCGCCGGGGCAGAGTGGCCCCGCCCGCGGGTGCCGACCCCATGCCAGATAAGTTTAGCCAGAACTCCCCGTCCGGGAAGCCTCCCGGTGGCTAATCGCTTTGACCTCCATCAAGGCCGGCGGCGAAAAATTGGCATAACCTATTGTTTTAGAATTAATCCCGTGGACCCCCCGATGAGCACGGCCGTGAGCACCCCGGCGGCAAGGCGTTACCCTCCCGGCGACCTGGCGATCTGGATCTTCATCCTGGCCGAGCTATCGGTCTTCGCCATCTTCTTCGTCGCCTATGCCTTTACGCGCATGAACAACCCGGAGTTGTTCAACCTCTACCAGGCCACCCTGGACCGGGGTGCCGCCCTGATCAACACCCTGGCCCTCATCACCAGCAGCTATTTCGTGGTGCGGGCCGTCGCCGCCATCCGGGTCGGCGCGGGGGGGGGTTGCGCGCGCTGGCTGGGGCTGGCCATCCTCATGGGCCTGGTCTTCCTGGGGGTGAAGGGCTTTGAGTACGCCCATCACTTCGGCCAGGGCATCACCCTCTCCACCAATCGCTTCTACATGTTTTACCTGTCCCTGACCTTCTTCCACTTCATGCACGTCATCCTGGGGCTGGTCATCCTGCTGGCGGTCGCCCTCAAGGCCCGCAAGGGCGGCTATGATGCCGAGGAACACACCGGCGTCGAGACCGGGGCCTCCTACTGGCACATGGTGGACCTGGTCTGGCTGATCCTCTTCCCCCTGGTTTATGTGATGCACTGAGGACAGACGCCATGAACAGCTCCTCCGCTGCCCTTCGTCCCTGCACCTGGGTCTATCTGATCCTCATCGCCCTCACCTTCACTACCTACGCCGTGGGCGAACTGGGTCTGGGCGGCCTCCCCTTTTCCCTGCTGGTCCTCGGCATCGCCCTGGTCAAGGGTCATCTGGTGGGCGACTTCTTCATGGGACTCCATGGCCTGAGCGGTCCCTGGCGCTGGGTCATCCTCATCTGGCTCACCCTGATTGGCGGACTCATCACCCTGGCCTTCACCCGGACCCCGTGATCGGACTGGCCGCGATTTGATCCAGGTTAAGGAGTCTGCGCACGGGACATTAGACGATCGGAAAGCCCGCGAGCCGGGAAGACCCCGGAAGCCGCGGCCAAACCCGAAACAGCAACACCTTTTCACCAAGGAGATATTCCTCATGCGCTACCTCCCCCTCCTGGCCGGCGTCCTGACCCTGGCCACCGGTCTGGCCCAGGCCGCCACCCCCGCGAACGTCTGCGCCAACCTGGGTGCGACCCGCACGGCCCTGGTCACCCTGCTCGACGAGGCCGATACGACCAAGCAGCATGCCTATGTGGAACAGATCAAGACCACGACCGCCGCCGTGGACGCGGACCTGGCCACCATGGCCGGTGGGCCCGAAGCCGCCAAGGTAAACGCCTTCAAGCCGACCTGGGACGCCTTCAAGGCGACCCGTGACGGGGAGATCGTCCCCGCCGTCAAGGCCGGTGACATCGCTAAGGCCAAGGGGCTCGCCACCGGGGTCCAGGCCGGACGGATGAAAGAGATGAAGGCGGCCATGGGCTGCAACTGATCCGCGTTCACCGCGGGGGATCTCATCCCCGCGCACGGGGCCGGCCCTCCACCCGGTGGGCCGGCACCCATCAATCTGGAACCGCCAGCGAGGTTTCCGCCTCGGGCCGACAAGGTATCTTGTTACGCAGCGCGTCCAGGACCTGACCCCAAATTGCCGAAGAATGTTCGGCAAGGAAGCCTAGATGTCCGCTGCCACCGTCCTCGGCGCTACTCCCGCCGCCCCCTCCGCGCCGGCTCCTGGCATCCACTACCAGCCCCAGGGCCGGGAAGTGGCCCTCTTCGAACACGCCTATTACAACCGCCTGCCGATGATGATCAAGGGCCCCACCGGCTGCGGCAAGACACGCCTGGTGCGCTACATGGCCGAACGCCTGGGCCGGCCCCTCTACACCGTGGCCTGCCATGACGACCTGACCGCGGCGGATCTGGTGGGGCGCCACCTGATCGGCGACGCCGGGACCTTCTGGTCCGATGGCCCCCTGACCCGGGCGGTACGGGAGGGGGCCATCTGCTACCTGGACGAGGTGGTGGAGGCGCGCAAGGACACCACCGTGGTTCTGCACCCCCTAACCGACGACCGCCGCATCCTCATCCTGGAACGTACCGGCGAGACCCTGGAGGCGCCGCCCGGCTTCATGCTGGTGGTCTCCTACAACCCCGGCTACCAGAATCTCCTCAAGGGCATGAAACCCAGCACCCGGCAGCGCTTCGTCGCCCTGAGCCTGGGCTTCCCCCATCCCGAACTGGAGATCGCCATTCTGATGCGGGAGACGGCCATCGATGCCGCCCTGGCGAAGCGCCTGGTGGTCCTGGCCTGTGCCCTGCGCACCCTCAAGGATCATGACCTGGACGAAGGCGCCTCTACCCGGCTCCTGGTCTATGCCGCCACCCTGATCCGCAGCGGCATGTCCCTGCTGGACGCCTGCCATGCCGCCCTGGTGGAACCCCTCACCGACGATGCCGAGACCATCGCCGCCCTGCGAGAGGTCATCCAGGCCAGCCTGGGTGGCCAAGGCTGATGGAAGAGCAGGTCGGCGCCCTCTGGCACCGCCTCGTTACCCGAGCCAGCGCACACCGCTTCCCCGTGGCCGCGGTGCGGCTGGAGGACATGGTTGGATTGATCGGCATCTACTTTCGCGCCCTGGGGGGCGATGCCGGCCTGGAGGTCAAGGCCGCCGATGAGCACCGGCACGGCGCCCGCCGCGGCCTGCTGGCCCGCATCGCCGGGGTCGGCGACAGGATGGCCCTGGCCTGGCGGGACGATCGCGCCCTCCTCCTGCCGCCCCTCATTGACCGCTTTCCAGAGGCCGGGCTCAACCGGGACCTCTATCTCTGGCTCGCGGCCCTGGCCACGGGCGAGGCCCGGAAGGACGACGATTGGTTGACCGGTAACCAGCACCTGGCCCGGACGACCCTGGCCCGCTTCCCCGGCCTCGGCGACCGTTATCGCCGCCTGGTCACCGCCCACCTCGCCGAACGCCCGGACCCGGCCCGCCTGCCGCCACCGGAGGCTGAGGCCGAGGCGCTCATCCGCCAGGCCCTGACCGCCCCCGGCAGCGTCACGCGCCTGCCCCGGGGCCGCCGTCCCCCCCTGCCCGTCCCCCTCTGGCTGCATCCGGACCCGCCGCTGCCGATGGGCAGCGCGACGGCGGGCCCGGAGGGCGACGAGCAGGAGCGGGCCCCGGATGACCCCAGCGCCGACCTGGGCCGGCGCCGCCGGCAGGCCGAACGCGCCGAGATGCCCCACAAGGACGCCGGCTTCATCGGCATCCGCATGGAGAACATCCTCACCTGGGGCGAATATGTCCGGGTGGACCGCGCCACCGACGAGGAAGACGACCTGGAGCGCGCCAAGACTGCCGCCGAGGACATGGACCGCATCGCCGTTGCCCGCGACCGCAAGGCCGGCGGGGCCCGCCTGCGCTTCGATCTGGACCTCCCGGCCGCCAGCGAGGACGACCTGGTCCTCGCCGACGGCGAGCGCCTTCCCGAATGGGACTGGAAGCAGCGATGCCTGCTGCCGGACCACTGCCGTATCCAGGAGATGCTGGCCGCCGAGGCCCCGCCCTGCCCGCTCCCGGAGCATCTGCGCCGCACCGCCCGTCGCCTGCGCGATCAATTCCAGGCCCTGGCGCCGGCCCGCACCTGGCGGCGCGGCCTCCCGGATGGTCAGGCCATCGACCTGGACGCCTACCTGCGCTTCGCTACCGATCGCCACGCCGGTGCCCAGGGCGACCCCAACCGCCTCTATGCCGACATGCGCAGCGGCGCCCGCGACCTGGCCTGCCTGCTGCTGGCGGACCTGTCCCTCTCCACCGATACCTGGGTCGACGATCGGGGCCGGGTCATCGACGCCATCCGCGACAGCCTCTTCCTCTTCGGCGAAAGCCTGGCGGCCACCGGCGACCGCTTCGCCATGCTCGGCTTCAGCTCCCGCCGCCGCGACCCGGTGCGGGTCCACCAGATCAAGACTTTCGCCGAGCCCTATGGCGCCGTGATCCGGGGCCGCATCCAGGCCATCAAGCCCGGCTATTACACCCGCCTCGGGGCCGGTATCCGTCATGCCGCCCAGCGCCTGGCGCGGGAGGGTGCCAGCCGCCGCCTGCTGTTGATCCTGACCGACGGCAAACCGAATGATCTCGACCGCTACGAGGGCCGCTGGGGCATCGAGGACACCCGCCACGCCGTGGGCGAGGCCCGCCGCCAGGGCCTGGAGCCCTTTTGCGTGACCATCGATCCCGAAGGCAACGACTATCTCCCCCACCTCTTCGGCAGCGGTGGCTATGTGGTCATCCGCCACCCCGCAGAGCTACCCGCCCGCCTGCCCCTTCTTTACGCCCGGCTGACCGCGGGCGGCTAAGCCGAATCCTCAATCTCCCATCAGCCAACCCGAGTCACTCATGCGCCTCCCTCCCTTAACCCGCCGCGCCCTCCCCCTGCTTGGCTTTCTCGTCCCCCTCGGGGCCACCTTCCTCTGGCTCGCCCTGACCACGGGCCCCCTGGCCCCGGTGCTGGTGACCCTGACCACCGTCACGGCGGATACCATCACCCCCACCCTGTTCGGCATCGGGACCCTGGAGGCCCGTTACACCTATCGCATCGGCCCCACCTTCGCGGGCCGCGTGAGTCGGGTGGAGGTGCAGGTAGGCGAACGGGTCAAGGCGGGCCAGTTGCTGGGGGAGATGGACCCGGTGGACCTGGATGACCGGGTCGCCGCCCAGGAGGCGGCCCAGCGCCGCGCCGAGGCCGGGATCGAGGCCGCCCGGGCCCAGACCGACGACGCCCGGGCCCGGCGGGAATTCGCCACCGCCCAGGTCAAGCGTTACGAACAGTTGCTGCTCGCCAAGACCGCCAGCGAGGACTCGGTGGAGGCCAAGCGCCAGGAGTCCCTGGTCGCCAAGGCCGGGCTCCAGGCCGCTCAAGCCAACCTGGCATCCGCCGAGCAGGAGCTCAATCGGGTGCGCGCCGAGCACGAGGCCCTGGTGACCCAGCGGGCCAACCTGCGCCTGCTGGCCCCGGTGGATGCCCTGGTGGTCTCCCGGGACGCGGAACCGGGCAGCACCCTGGTGGCGGGCCAGGCAGTAGTGGAGGTCATCGACGCCGAGCAACTCTGGGTCAATGCCCGTTTTGACCAGCTTGGGGCCGGGGGCCTGGCCGCCGGCCTGCCAGCCCGGGTCAGCCTCAGGTCCCAGCCCCTGCTGATCCATGCCGGAGAGGTCGGTCGGGTGGAGCCCAGGGCCGATGCCGTCACCGAGGAACTGCTGGCCAAGATCGTCTTCGCGCCCCTGCCCGACCCCCTCCCCCGCCTGGGCGAACTCGCCGAGGTGACCGTGCTGCTGGCGCCCTTGCCACCCACGCCCTGGGTGCCCAACGCCGCCCTGCACCGCCGCGACGGCCAGCTCGGCGTCTGGCGGCTGGAGGACAATGCGCCCCGCTTCGTCCCCGTGGAGCGAGGGGTGGCCGACCGGGACGGCCGGGTCCAGATCCGGTCCGGCCTGAGCGTTGGCGACGCGGTCGTGGCTCATAGCCGCTCCCCCCTTGGCCCGCATAGCCGCGTCCAGGTGGTGGCGTCCCTCCCTGGAGTGCCCCAATGATCAGTCTCGCCGGACGGGACATCCTCCACGCCTGGGGCAAGTTCGTCTTCACCGGCCTGGGCCTGGGACTGCTCATCGGCGTCACCCTCTCCATGGCGGGCATTTACCGGGGCATGGTGGATGACGCCGAGATCCTGCTGGACAACAGCGGGGCGGACCTCTGGGTAGTACAACGCGATACCCTGGGGCCCTACGCGGAGTCATCCAGCCTGCAGGATGATTTGTATCGGGGCATCCTCACCCTGCCGGGCGTGGCCCGTGCCGCCAACGTCACCTATCTCACCATGCAGGTAGGTCAAGGCGACCGGGAGCGGCGGGCCATGGTGGTGGGCGTGGTCCCGGGCGGTCCGGGCGAGCCGGGTCAGCCGCGCTTCCTGGTCGCCGGTCGCCATATCACCCAGGGTCATTACGAGGCGGTGGCCGACCTCGCCACCGGCTTTCGTCTCGGCGAGCAAATCCGTATCCGCCGCAATCTTTATAGCGTCGTGGGACTGACCCGCCGCGCCGTCTCCTCGGGGGGCGATCCCATGGTCTTCATCCCCCTCAAGGACGCCCAGGAGGCCCAGTTCCTCAAGGACAACGACGCCATCGTCCACCAGCGCCAGCGCACCCTGGCCAATCCCGCCCTCAACCGGCCCGGTCAGCCCGGCGTCCTGGAGGCGGTGCTGGCCTCCCAAACGGTGAATTCCTCGGTAAACGCCATCCTGGTCCGCGTTGCCCCGGGTGCCGACCCGGACGCGGTGGCCGGCGAGATCCGGCGCTGGAAGCGCCTCACGGTCCATACCCGCGCCGAGATGAACGAGATCCTCCAGGCCAAGCTCATCGCCACCTCGGCGCGCCAGATCTTCATGTTCCTGGTCATCCTCTCGGTGGTGAGCGCCGCCATCGTCGCCTTCATCATCTACACCCTCACCCTGGGCAAGATCCGCGAGATAGCAGTCCTCAAGCTCATCGGCACCCGCAACCGCACCATCGCCGCCATGATTTTGTGGCAGGCACTTGGACTGGGCGCCATCGGCTTCATGGTGGGCAAGATCGCCGCCAGCCTCTGGGCGCCCATCTTTCCTAAATACGTCCTGCTGCTGCCCGGGGACGCCGCGCGCGGTTTCGGGATCGTCATGATCATTTGCGTGCTGGCGAGCCTCATCGCCATCCGCGCCGCGCTCCGGGTGGACCCGGCGGAGGCCATCGGTGGCTGATGATGCGTTGATGAATGGCACCCACGGCATCCGCATCGAGGGCCTGCGCAAGCGCTTCGGCTCCGGCGATACGGCGGTGGACGCCCTCAAGGGGGTGGACCTGGCGGTGGCGCCCGGCGAGGTGATCGGGCTGATCGGGCCCTCCGGCTCGGGCAAGAGTACGCTCCTCAAGTGCCTGGGGGCGGTCATCGAGCCCAGCGGCGGGCGCATGACCCTGGGCGCGGATGTCATCTACGATGAAGGCTGGCGCCTGACCGACCGCCGCGCCCTGCGCCGGGACAAGATCGGCTTCGTCTTCCAGGCCCCCTATCTGATCCCCTTTCTGGACGTCACCGACAACGTCGCCCTGCCCCTCATGCTGGCCGGCCAGCCCAACGGCATGGCCCGGGACCAGGCGCGGGAACTGCTGGCGGCCCTGGACGTGAGCCACCGCTCCCAGGCCATGCCCGCCCATCTCTCCGGCGGTGAACAACAGCGTGTCGCCATCGCCCGCGCCCTGGCCAATCGCCCCCCGGTTATCCTGGCCGACGAACCCACGGCCCCCCTGGACAGCGAGCGGGCCCTCAGCGTGATCCGCATCCTCAACCGTATGGCCCAGCACTACCAGACCGCCATCATCGTGGTCACCCACGACGAGAAGATCATCCCCACCTTCCGCCGGATCTATCAAATTCGCGATGGCCGCACCCACGAGGAGGCGGGCGAGGGGCGGGAAATCGGCTAGCCAGGCCGGTGCCGGTGGCATGTAATCCGCACTGCCCGCCTGGCTTCCTCAAGACTCCCGGCAAGACCCGGCCCGCGCCTCATACCACCGCCAGGCCGTCTCCACGATCCGGGGC
Organism: Chromatiaceae bacterium; assembly: GCA_016714645.1. Classification (NCBI taxonomy): domain Bacteria; kingdom Pseudomonadati; phylum Pseudomonadota; class Gammaproteobacteria; order Chromatiales; family Chromatiaceae; species Chromatiaceae bacterium. Next base: position 226,811 of record JADKCI010000005.1, read on the forward strand.
AGACGCGAATGCAGCGGCCGCCACCCCAGCCGCTCCATGGCGTGCGTGGGATCGGCGACCAGCACGGGCGGATCGCCCGCCCGCCGGGGCGCCTCCCGCACCGGCACCGGGCGGCCCGCCACCGCCGCGACGGCCGCGATCACCTCCCGCACCGACGCCCCCTGCCCTGTCCCCAGATTGAGCGCTGCGCTCGCCCCACCGGCCAGCAGGTCATCGAGCGCGCGTACATGGGCAACGGCAAGGTCGGTTACATGGATATAGTCACGCACGGCGGTGCCGTCCGGGGTGGCATAGTCACCGCCGAAGATCGCCAGCGCCGGCCCGCCGCCTTGTGCCGCCCGGATCGCCAGCGGGATCAGATGCGTCTCGGGGTCATGGTCCTCGCCGATCTCACCCTCGGGGTCGGCACCGGCGGCATTAAAGTACCGCAGGTTGATGGCGCGCAGCCCATGGGCGACCTCGAAATCCGCCAGCATCCGCTCGATCATCAGCTTGGAGGCCCCGTAGGGGTTGATCGGCGTCTGGGGGCAATCCTCGGTGATCGGCACCCGCGCCGGGATGCCATAGGTGGCGCAGGTACTGGAAAAGATGAACGGCCGAATGCCGTGATCCCGCACCGCCTCCAGCAGGGTCAGGGTCCCGGCGACATTGTTGCGATAATACTTGCCCGGGTCCTGGACCGACTCGCCCACATAGGCATAGGCGGCGAAGTGCATCACCGCCAGCGGGCGGTAGCGCTCGATCAAGGTGTCCAGCCAGGCCCGATCGGCAATATCGCCCTGCTCCAGCGGCCCCCACCGCACCGCCCAGGGATGACCATAGACCAGGTTGTCGCAGGCAATCGGCTGATAGCCGGCCTGATGGAGGGCCTTACAGGCATGGCTGCCGATATAGCCGGCGCCGCCCGTCACCAAAACAGTCCCCATCTCCTCAGCCTCCCCCTGAAACCCGCCCCCGCCATCTGCCCCCACTAACAACGCTACCGAAAGGCCAGAAAAAGAAAGGGATCATGAGCCTTTTCCCCGAGAGAAAAGGCTTCCGATCCCTATTATTTCGCCCAGAAACTCCTTCAGGGCCAGTGAGGTGGCATCCAGGGCGCCGGGGCTCGGCAGCCAGCACCAGACCCCACGGCAGCTCCCGAGGGAGCGGTAATCCGCCCCGACGGGAATCACCTCGAGACCCTCGCGCTCGAACTGCGGCACCGCCCGCCGCAGGTGCCAGGCGGAGGTCACCAGCAGCACCCGATCGATCCCCCGCGGCGCCAGCATAGCCTTGGTAAAGGCGGCATTGCCCTGGGTATCCCGACTCTCCGCCTCCGCCACCAGCGCCGCGGCCGGCACCCCCAAATCGACGAGCAAGGACGTGATCGCCTCGGCCTCCGGCGCTCGCACATCCGGCCCAAGGACCCCACCCGCGCTGACCGCCACTAGCGGCGCGCAGCCAGCGTGATACAGCCGCGCCGCCACCCAGACCCGATCCGAGCCGCTATGCAACCGCGGACTCACATCCCCGATCAGCCAGGGTTTCACCGCCCCGCCGAGCACCACGATGGCACCCGCCCGAGGACAGTCCGCCGCCGCCATGGGCGGGAAGTCTGCCTCCAGCCGCCCCATCAAATACCCCGCAACGAGGGGCAACGACGCGGCCCAGACCACCAGGACGCCGCCAGCCATCAACGCCGCCCCCAAACGGCGAACCCCTGCCAGCCAGCGCAGCAAGGCGCCGGCGAACACCAAGCCCAGGCCCAACGGCAAGGGCAGGATCAGCGCTGTCACCAGGCGCTTCAGTTCAATCCAATCCATTGTGTTATCCCTATAAAGAACAAGGTCGGAACCCCTTGTTCGGGAAGATCAGCCGGTAAAGCCGCTGATGCTGTTCGAGCAACAGGCTAGCGCCCAGGGTGAGGGCCATGGTCAACAGGAAGGAGACCGCCACGGCCAGCCAGACGGAGGCGATGCCAGCCGCCATGAGCCCGGTCAGGCCGGTCTGGACGAGGAACTGCCAGACGAAGGAGTGGGCCAGGAAAATAAAGAGGGAACGGCGGCCGACGTAGGCCAAGAGGGTGGAGCGCATGAGCCAGGCCAGGCCCAGCGGACCATAAAAGGCCGCGATCAGGTAAAGGTCATGAAAGACCAGCTCCAGCGGGTGGTCGAGGGCCAGCAGCCTGCCGCCATTACTCATGCCGTAGCTGTTCATCCGCACGCTGGCATGGATGCAGAGCACAAAGACTACCAGTGTCCCCATAATTCCGATCCTGTCCCCGTAATTCGATGGCGCCATTGCTGCAGCCGATCTCAGAGCCAAACCCCTGGGGCCACCCTCCGCAAAACTTGACGCAGTTTCGACTTTAACAAAGTTTTTCCTGTGTGGTAATTTTCACCAGTAAATGCGGCGATACCAACAGGTGGGCATTCCCGCTTGAATCGAAGCACCACGGTTGGATCATTCCGAAAAGGGAGCACCCTTAACGCAACAAATTCTTCAAGGTGCGAGCAGCATCTGAGCATCTCCTCGCTCTGGCCAAAAAAGTGATCAAAATAAAAACTTTTTTCGATCAACATCAACTGCGTCCTAGCCTTAATAGGTGATCCAGTCTCGCGCCTGTAGGCTCGCCGACAGTCAACAGCGAAGCGTATATCTTGATCAAAGGTATCTAATAACTTGGAGATTTCGGGGAATATTAATCGTCCAGTAACCTTGAGGAAAATATTTGTCCCTGCCAGAAGATGACTATTGGTCACCGCGTACTCGAGATGTCCAAGCTCGGAATAACCGTAATGCATCCCGGCCGGCCGTGAGTTGCCCCCGAATGTCAGCCATTCTATCGGCAGATTCGCCGCCGATTCAGCTAGCCGGGTTTTCAACAATGTCAGCTCACCGCCAGAATTTTCGCAAAACACTACTCCCTTTATCCTCTGGTCGGTGATGCGTGCCCAAAACCCCAAGGCATGCACATAGTCTTCCGTCCGTAATCGTGGATCTGCACGTTGCACTGCATTGGAATAGAGCCCCGGATTCAGAGTCGCGGTCATCAATACCACAAGCGGCTGAGTGAACATGCACTTCCCCTCAGTTGACCAGTTGGCACATGCTAAAATAACGCATCAACATTAAACCGAATCCGCAGATTTCACTGCGCGGACAAGGTACTGGTGCACCAGAAAATCTCGTAGCGTTCCCGCGAGCAACATGTTTGCAATACAAGCGGCGCCACCTGATATCGATTTAATGCTTCGAAAGCGTATCGGACCGGTCATGCCGATTTGTTGAATTTCAAATCCAGCGCTTTTAAAAAGCGCAACCACCGATCGCCGGGTGAAGAAGCGCAAATGCGTCTTGTCCAGTATGCCCGCCGCCTGATACTGCCACTCACCCTTGAAGAGAAGCGGAAGAAGCACTTTGAGATTTCTTACATTAGGGATACTCGCAATGATGACTCCAGTCGGAGAAAGTAAGGGCTTGAATTCCTGCAAACGCGTCCACGGATCGCGAAGATGCTCCAGAACATCAAGTAAAAGCAGTAAGTCCACCTGCCCTACATAGGGTTCAAGTTGTTCTAATCCCTCATCCAGATCAGTTACCACAACTCGATCCAGCACTGTAGCCGCAATTGCTGCCACCCGTTGATCGACTTCCACTCCGATAGTCGTAATGCCTTCTCGGACCTGCTTCAGCCAACGTGAGGTCACCCCCGTGCCACATCCGACGTCCATGACTAACGACGGGCTTTCAGGCAGAAAGCTCTCGATCTCGTCTCGCAATACGTTGAAATAACCGGACATATCAGCGGCCTACGTTTTTCCCCGTGCACTCGGGGAATCAGTATCTGAGGGAAGCCTTCGAGCGCGCTGCCCTGTGTAGAAAAAACACGAAAAAACGGTCAGCACCCTTTTCCTGGTGAGGAAATGGTGTTGACCCCCTTATTCGGAAAGATCAGCCGGTAAAGCCGCTGGTGCTGTTCGAATAACAGGCTGGCACCCAGGGTGAGGGCCATGGTCAGCAGGAAGGAGACCGCCACGGCCAGCCAGACGGAGGCGATGCCAGCCGCCATGAGCCCGGTCAGGCCGGTCTGGACGAGGAACTGCCAGACGAAGGAGTGGGCCAGGAAAATAAAGAGGGAACGGCGGCCGACGTAGGCCAGGAGGGTGGAGCGCATGAGCCAGGCCAGGCCCAGCAGACCGAAAAAGGCCGCGATCAGGTAAAGGTCATGAAAGACCAGCTCCAGCGGGTGGTCGAGGGCCAGCAGCCTGCCGCCATTACTCATGCCGTAGCTGTTCATCCGCACGCTGGCATGGATGCAGAGCACAAAGACTACCAGGCAGGCGGCGTGAAACCACACCCGCCCCCCCCAGCGCGCCCACAAGGCCCCCACCGCGACACCCAGGGGGAACAGGAACAGCACCAGATCCAGGCTCCAGGGCACCACCGCCGTCAGGCTCCGCGGCGCCAGGCCCAGCAGGCCATGGGCGAGCAGGGCGCCGCCCAACAGGGACCCTCGCGCCTTGGGTCCCGCCGCGCGGTAGGCCCCGAGCAACACCACCATCGCGAACAGGGCGGGCAGAAACCAGAAGAGGCCAAAGCCGCAGGCCTCCTTATAGTGCTCCTGATCGGAGATCACCACCGCCAGCACCACCTTGCCGGCCCAGTCCGACAGGGCGGCCGCCTCCCAGGGCACCATGAAGAGCAAGTACAGCAGGCAGGCCAGGGCAAAAAACAGCAAGTGCGGCACGAAATAGCGCGCCAGCCGGTCCTTCAGCCCCGCCCGGCCAACCGCGGCGCCGGGCACGATAAACGGCAGCACCAAAAAACAGGCGACGTGAAAGTTGTACAGGACATTGAAGCACAGCGGGCAGGCCGCGAAGAAGAGGATGTTATGGCCGAGCACGATGAGGCTGATAAGGATGCCCTTGAAGGCATCCACCATCGCCCGGTCCGGGGCCGACGAAGCACTTTTCATCCCCTGGGTCATGACAAAAAGGGGCAACCGCATGGGTTCGACCAGGCTGGCTCCGCATTGCGATAGCCGTAACCATCAGGAAGGTTTTGCGCCATGTCTGACCCCTTTTTTTATCTTTCCGCTCGCAGCTCGATGCCGGCCATGGCCAGGGAAAACAGCATCCCTGCCACCAGACCGAGCAGGATCAGGATGGCGTGATCCCCGTACACCTGGGTGGCAACGGTAAAGGTGGCGATGTTGGCGATCAGCAGGGCGGCGAACGACGCCGCATAGTACGACAGGCTTTCACTGGCTTGCGCCAACAGCCGGAAGCCCTCCCACAGCCGCCGCGCGATACGGTACAGCAGCCAGAGAATGACCAGGGCGCCAGGGATGCCCAACTCGATGACAATCTTCCCCAACCCCGCCTCGGCCGCGCCGCCGACGGCCCCAGACACGCCGCCGGCATATTGCGTGCCTTGCGCCGAGACCCCCGCACCCAGGCCGATCCCCGCGGAGCGCGACACGGCCGATCGCAGCAAATCCAGGGATGTCTGGAAGCGCCCGCTCACGTCACCGAACACGGTTACGCCGCGCTCGAAATACAAGTCCGACTCGGAGTTCCGCTCCTGGGGATCCAGCAGGGTCAGCGCAAAGGACCCCACCACACCGAGCACCAGCAGCGTCAAGGTCTGGCGGTTCACACCCTTGTGCAAAAAGGCCAGCAGCGCCCACTGCACCGCCACGAAGATGGTCAGAGCCATCAACATCTTGCGCCGGCCGGTCAGAAGGATGGCACCCACCAGCGCCACCACCAGCAGCCCTGCAATGATTCGGTACGTCAGCGAGGGGCGGCGGGTCGCCAGCATGATCAGAATGGCGGCGGCGGTGGCGGCGTGCCAGGCGGCGATCTCGCCCACCCGGAACAGGCCGGGGTGGGAATCCAGCGCGGTACCCACGTCGTAAATGACCAACTGGCTGCCGACGAAGGAGCCGATGTCCCGGAGGATGGGCCACTGGTCCGAAAACTCCAGCGACAGGTAAACCGTCAGCGCCGCCGGCGTCATGATCAGGACATAGGCCGTCAGGAAGGCGGTGATCCGCCGCTCCGTGGAGGCAAAGGCCACCCCCAGCAGCAGGGCGGCGACGGGGCCGAAGTAAAAGAGCAGCCCGAGCACCGGCACCTGTGGATTGCCCCAGCGAACCAGGGCGTGGCCCGCCTGCGCCAGGACCACCAAAAAAAACAATCCCCAGGCCACCTTCAGCCGGGGGTCGTACAGGTAGAGCGGGCGCAAGCTCCGCACCGCCCCCCCGACGAATGCCGTGGCGAACACCGTCCCGAAGGTCATGGTCGTCCACAGCAGGTAATAGGCCGGTACACCGGGCGTAAGCTTACGGAACACATCCTGCAACACGGCGACGACCAGGATCGCCAACAGACCCCGGCGCCAGTCGCCGAGCGTCAGCGCGATCACGAAAAAGGCAACGAGGGCGGCAAGTTCGATCATGGGGTTAAGGCGCGGACCCCGCAGGCAAAGCCAACAGGTTGCCAAGCGCAGTGTCCTCTGCCTTAACAGACACGAGCCCACCGCGCCGGCCGAAACGATACAGAGCGTATCCCCAGTCCACGAGCAGTCGCCGCGGCTCCTCTCCCCCAGAAAGCTCCACCAGAATCGCCGCGATCCGTTGACGTTCCAAGTGCCGGCGTGCGCCTTCCAGTGCTTGCAACTCATGGCCCTCGACATCGAGCTTCCAGAGCTTGACCTCCGGGATGCGATTTTCGTCAAGAAAAGAGTCCAGGGTGGTCATCGGCAGGGAAAGGGTCTGCAAGTGTTGCTGCCGGTACCAATCTGTCCTAGTGGTCGAGCGCGCGCCATCGACCTGCATGATCACTGTTTCATCGGCGCTGGAAAGTCCCTTCCTGATCACCCTGACCGCCCATTTGGGGTAGCGCGCAAGGCACTCATCCAACCAGTCGGCGGCCGACGGCAAGGGCTCAAACGCGAACAGCTCGACCCCGGGCAACGGCGCCAAATACAGGGCCATCTGGCCAATATTGGCGCCGGAATCGATAACGACGCCTCCCCGATTCAACCAGCGGCGCAGCCAGCCCATTTGCGCGGGTCCCTCGTAATCCCCATAGACGATCCAGCGCTCGCACGGATGCTCCAGATCCAGCTTCCACACCGTGCCGTTCGACGCCTCCACCCAGACGATACCTTCCCGCGCCAACTGGCGGCCGTGAAGGCGTTCGAGTACACCAAGCTTATGGGGCAGCGGCAGGGACCTGAGTAGCCGCAGCCAGGCGGGAAGATGAATCGATACGGGGTTACTCAACTCTGCCTCTTATTTGTAAATTCTACCGGTCTTGCCCACACATCCAGATGTGCGCCTGCCGCGAGCATCCAATCTGCAGGATCGAGAAGCTGACCGTTAAGCCTACAAAGTTCATAACCACCCACCTGGGAAAAAAACTGGACATAGTCCTGGAAGCCCTTCCCACTGTTAATCGTACCCCAGGAATACTCAAAAATTATGCACGGCCGGTAAGTGCTTATCGTCCTTTTCGCTCCCAGCAGGGCTTCTAACTCATAACCTTCGATGTCAATTTTTATCCAGTTTGGCGGTGGAATTTCGCCATCGAAGACGAGACGATCCAGGCAAACCTGAGTTACTTCGCCCCGTTTCGCGGACTCCTGAGGAGCGATCGCGGTTGCGTGAACCGAATGCTCGGTAAAGAAAAATGGGATCACGGCGTCATCCGCGCCAACAGCGACACCGAGCACCTGTAAATTACGCAAGCCATTTAATTGGCTTGCCAACCCAATATTGTCGGCAAGTATCCGTTGAGGTTCAAACGAAATTACATGGATATCATCATCTTGCCTCACGTAAGCCAGCTCCAAGCTGATATACCCGACATTGGCGCCAATATCATAAAAGACATCCCCGGCAGCAATATTTTGGTTAATCACTCGAAAAACCCAATAATCCCAGCTATGTTCCTGCATCAACATCGTTGTGTAAACGTCAAGGGCTTCGGCCACTATCGGCAACAAGGCGCCATGACGGGTAACCATCGAGTGGTGAATCCAAGGCTTGAGGAATTTTCCTAGCTTCCTTGGAAAATAGCCTTTTCCTATTGGAGTTAACTTCGCTACCCAGAACGCAAAATTTAGTGAAAAGCAATTTGTAGCCTTCCAGCGTGCTAGTTCGCTCTTGTTATCAATCTTCATAGTTGCCCTGTAAAAAGAGACTTCAGATCCGTTTGTTTGCTTTCCTGAGGGACGGATGACCCGCAACAATTTCCACCATGCCTTGAAATGCAGAGGCCATGACGCGACGGCCTGATAAAGATACCGACGGGCAGCAGCGGGATCTCGATTCTGGAGAAGGCTACCCAAGAAATAGTTAAATCTGGCCAGAACCAAACCCGGAAACACTATTTCATCCGTCCGGGATTTTTCAAATTCCGCTTGCAGACGATCCAGCACTGTCCGTTCGCTTTCTCCCCGCCACCGGCAGGCGCAACACTCGAAAATCGCGTCGGTGGCCAGAACCTGTTGCTTGCGACGCAGGTGGCTGATCGAGCCTGGTTGCCAAACAGCGCGATAAAGTATTTCGGAGGTAGCCGCGCAACGGCCCTGCTCTACCAGCCGCATCCAAAGATCCAAATCCTGCGCGACCCGAAATTCCGGGCGATAGCCGCCGACGGCGTGATAGGCGGCCTGGTGAAACATCACGCTGCCGTGATGCGATGGTCCCCGAATGTGCTTGCTGTCGAGTTGCTCAAGACCCCGTTGCAACTCGTCGCCGTGCTGAACCTGCTCGTACAAAAGCTCACCCGCCGGTCCGACAAACCGGGTGCCGCAGGCGGTCAGCACCACCTCGGGGTTTGAGGCCAGGAAGGCGGACTGCCGAGCCAGCCGCCCCGGCAGGGAGATATCCCCCGCGTCCTGCCGGGCGATGAACGGGCCCCTTGCCTCGGCGCAACCGTGGATCAAGGCCCGCGTCAGCCCCCTGTTGTCCTGGTGAATCACCCGCAGCCGCTCATCGCGCCGGGCATGGTCATCAAGCAGTGCCCCGCTGCCGTCGGTCGAGCCATCGTCGACCACGATGAACTCGAACGCCACGCCTTCCTGCGCCAGGACACCATCCAGGGTTTCCGTCAGCGTCGCGGCGCCGTTGAAGACGCTCATGACCACGGTAACGAGCGGATCGTCACTCATGGCCGGAACTTATCCGTATTGCAGGACAGCCGACATCCCCGTTCCCAACCAAAAAGGCCAGCAGCCAAACCGTAAAGTCGGAAATCCAAGCCGTTACCCCGTTCAGAACGGCTTGTGCTGCGGGCCACTGAGAAGAGCTTTCTGGATTCACTGCCTGGGTAGCAACAGATCGTCGCTGTCCAGGTACTGGACGAAGTCGCCGCGGGCCACTTGCCGGACCGCCTCTCGCGCGACGCCCGGGCCGCCGTTGGCGATGTGGAGGACGCGAACCATGGCGGGATTGCCTGCCATCAATTCCTTCGCGACGCGACCGGTATCATCCATGGACCCGTCATCGACGATGGTGACCTCAATCGGCCGATAGGTCTGGTCCAGCACGCTAGCCACCACCTGCCGGCGGCAGGGCGCCGTCCAGCAGTCTAATCGGGATTTCCGCCCAACGCGCGGCAAAGCGCCCCTGCCGCAGGTGTCGGAGTGCCAGCAGCACGCTCGCCACCGTGGCCTTCACATCCTGGCTGGGCGCCAGGCGAAGGGAAGCCGCCGCCATCCGCCGGTACAGACCGGGATCCCCGGCCAGGGCGCCGATGGCTTGCGCCAGGGCACCCACATCCCCGCAGGGATAGACCAGGGCATTCACGCCTGGCCGGGCGGTGTCCGTCGGCCCCACACAACCGACCCGATCCGCGGCGATGATGGGATGCCCCAGGGCGAGGGATTCGGTGACGGACAGGGGATGGGCATCCCGGTCCGAGGTCACCGCCAACGCATCCGCCGCCAGCAACACCTGGGCGATCTCGCTCTGGTTGACAAAACCGGTGATGCGGGCGCGGGGTGCGATGCCGAGCTGGCGGATGCGGGCTTCGAGTTCGCCCCGCAGCGGACCGTCGCCCACGAACAAGGCGGCGATAGGCCGGGGGGAATCCGACAAGCGGGCGATGGCCTCCGCCAGGTCCAGGGGCCTTTTCCAGGGTTCGAGCTTGCCCGACAGCGCCACCACGAACGCCTCGGCCGGCAGACCAAACCGGCGCCGCACATCACCACACTCATCCCCGCTCATCTGGTCCCGCACGGCGGCGAAGCGGCCGATATCCACCGGACAGGCGCCGCGAAACAGCCGGTCCGGGGCGACGCCGTAATGACGGTAATAGCGTTCGTTGTTGTCGCCAATGGTGATGAAGGCGTCGCAGCGCCGGAAGAAGGCGGGCAGGACCAGGCGTTTCAGCGTCCGCGCCAGCGGCGAACGGACGTGCACCAGCTCCGAATCGCCGAAGTAGAGCGCCGCCGCCCCGTTGCGATTCGCCCAGCGCACCGCCCGCCAACTGATGCCCTGGCCATAGCCATGCACCCACAGGGCATGGGGCCGATACGCATCCAGCCGGTGGGTCAGGTCCGGGCTGTCGACCTCCCGAAAGCCAAAACTCGCGGGCGAGTAGCCGGGGCGCAGGAATTCATGATCGTAGCCGTCGAGCAGCGGCACATCCCACTTGAAGGCCTGGCCGAAGCCGGGATCGAAGGAATCCCGGACGCCATGATCGCAGAAATAGAAGACCTTCACCGCCAGGCCCGGCACCGTGGCCAAGGCGCGAAACACCGGTGAATAATGCTGGATCGGATGCGAGATAACGGCCGCGAAGCGCAATTCACTCATCAGGCTCTGTGACCCTTTTCGGTAGGCAATGGCAGCAGGGCGGGACCGCGGCGGTGCAGACGAGCGGCCCAGACCAGACCCCGTAGCTCGCCGGTCAGTTTGATGGGGATGCACCAGGGACGGGCCAGATGATAGCGGGTGCGAACCGACCGGAACAGCCGCCAGAGGATGAATCCCAGCCGCTCCCAGCCCCGGCCCTCGCGGAAGGCGAGATAGTATTCCCCCATGGAATGAGCCGGACTGGCGCTGCACAGGGGGTTGCCGTAGGCGCGGGTGCCGCCGCGCGCCGCCTGGAGGTGGCGCAGCGAGGCGGCCGGATCGAACCGGACCTTGCCACCGCTGAACCGGCGCAGTCGGCGGGCGAATTCGGTTTCGAAGCGATAGGCCACGCCCTGGAAGTTCTCATCGAAGCCCCCGGCTTGCAGGGCCACCTCTCGCCGCACCGAAAAATTGCAGCCAATGCTGTCGTAAATATCAGCTCCGTGAGTGCTGTTGAAGGGAAAGTCTAGATCCCGCCAAATCCCAGCCCGTATTCGCCGAACTGGGGGCTCAACGGGATGCTGTCCTGGTTGAAGAACCTGTCCCACCACCCCAACCACCAGCCGGTCTGTATAGTTGCGGGCATGGGCTCCCACCAACCCAGGTCCGGGAATAATGTCGTCGTCGAGAAACAGCACCAGCGGGAAACGGGCGGCCAGCAAGCCGGCGTTCATGGCGGCGGTGACCGATGGGCGCTCCAGGCGGCGCCAGCGGATGCAACCCGCCGCGTCCCACGCCGCCAGTTGATCCGCCGTGGCCGGCTCGTGCCGTTCGGTCTGATCGACCACCAGGATTTCGTCGGCCGGCGGCTCCTGGCGCAACAGGGCGTGCAGGGTATCGACCAGGACCTGCTCCCGGCGGTAGGTAGGGATGACAATGGAGATGGCGTTAGACGGTAGCATCGCGAATTGGATTCACACGGGATTGTCGTTCTTGACCAAATAACGGTGGCATCAACCACCGCATGGGGGTATCAGGGACCGACCAGGTTTCATTATTGATCTCCTGGCACCCAGCAGGTCAGGTTCCACTCGATGATCCAGGGATCTCACGGAAAAGTGGTCTGTCCCGGTTATTGTTCCGCCTGGAGGGGGCATGTAATCACGCGGGATTTCAACAGAGATCTTCCATCCTGGGAGGCCCCTTGCATTCAAAGATCAGCCTGCCTCATTGCGCCGCCAAAACCGGCGCAAGCGATTGTGAAGCGGCACATAACGGCGATAGCCGAGCAGACGTAAGAGTACCCGCTTGATCACCTGCCCTTCAACCACGGCATCAGGGAAAAACCCCGGACCTATTTCATCGAGGCGGGCGAGAATACGCCGGTAGTGGGGAAGGTCAAATCGGTGAGCCACATAAATGTCACGGTACAGATAGTTGCATAAACATTGGCGGCGCCAGGGCGTCAGAAGCTGCCTTTCCCGCATCACTGCGTAAATATGATCAAGAATATGGAAACGGGCATGGGCATACTCACTCAGCGAACTCGCGCTAGCGCGCGGTCCACCGTGATCCCGCCAAACGAACACGGGCTCTTCCAGGGTCGCGATTCGGGGCTCTCGAAGCAGCACCTTAATGAGAAAAAACCAATCATCCGGATGCGGCACTCGCGGATCCCAACGAACCTCCGCAATCGCCGTAGACCGGTACAAAACAGCCGATATCGGCGAGCCATAGCCGGAAAGGATGGCGTCGTAGGGATTGCCAGCATAAGGCATAGGATTCGAAGAAACGGCCCGCTCCAGATTCACATCGTCCATCGACGAGCGCAACCACCCGGAAATCACAAGATCCGACGAAGACCCCTCGATCGTGGCCACCTCTTTCACCAGCGCCCCGGGCAGCAGCAAGTCGTCGGAGTCGAGAAACTTGATGTACTTGCCACTGGCCACTGCCAGACCCTCGTTACGGGCCAACTGGGGACCGCGATTGCGCTGGAGCCGAATATAACGGCAGGTTGGGTGGTCACGGCAGAACTTCGCTAGCCGGCGGGCCTCCTCCGGCGCGGAGCCATCATCCACCACGATAACTTCATGAGACAGGGCAGGCCCCGCGCACAGAGCCACCGACGCGATAGCCTGTTCTGCAAGTCCGGCGCGGTCATGTACAGGAATAATGATCGAGACGATCATGGGCCTGACCGCCGTGAAAGCGGAAGTGCGCTTGCTAGCCGCGACTTAATCAAACGCAATCGCTCGCGAAGATAATAGGGTATTCCGACCCATTGTCTGGCCGCTTGACTCGTCTGCCTGGCATGCTGGACAAGAAGGGAGGGGTCGCCGATCCGCAGCCTGGGCTCCTGGCAAAGGCACTCCAGAAGGATGCGAGTAAACAACACGGAATAAATCCAAACGTCGTGTTGCAGCAGCACTATCCCAGACCGAGTGGCACGCGCGCTTTGCAGGAACTCCGAGACGGCGTCATTGAGGTTGTCTCGGGATAGATCCACCGCGGATTTTTCCCAGTCCCGGGTGGCATGAGTCCAGTTGAGCGGTAAGGAATACTGAGACAACGAGGCCCGACGCCACATGCGCAAAGTGCGGCCAAAATGCCATTGCCCCCAAGGCGGACGAAACAGACTGTGGGCTTGCCCGGTAATCTTGCGAAGGAGACAATCAGTTTTCTGTACCTCGTCAACACAGCACTCGGCGGGAAGCTGCAAGAACCGGGTGTGGCTAAACGAATGGTTACCCAACACGCTGCCGGAATCGTGCAATTTCCGCAGCACATCATGCGTGCTCTGATCGGCGTCCAGAGTATCGCCGCGCACAAAGAATAACGCACGCTGATCGTACTCGGCGAGAACACGCGCCAGATTAGCGGTTGTCGATGCTGCAAAGTTCCAACAGGGATCCACCGCCAGGATTGATTCACGTGCCGTCTCCGCGTCCTGAATCGAATCACCCCAGGCCGCAAAAGGCGATGCTGGACCGTCATCGTAGGTGAGAAAGACCAGCCCAGTGAGCGGTTCAAGAAACGAATCACTATTAAACCGAGCACCGAATCGAAACCAGAAGTCATACGCCACGACGCCCAGGAGCGCCAGCGGCACAAGAATCATGGCGAATGCAGTCATGGTCACAACAGGCTTCAGGACGTGCGCGTAAGGAGTCGGACGCTGTCTTCGTCGCCGGCGCTTGTGACGGCGAAGCCGAAGCGATCTCCAATCCAGCCGAGATCACGATCGTCAAGGCTCCAGCGTAGATCCCCGCCCGGGATGACCCAACGCATACCTCCTATGTCGGTAAGCGCCATGCCACCCGCTTTCAATAAAGCGCTGTAGCTGCACCACATGGTGAAGAAGTGAAACTTACAGCAGGCGGCAAAACTCGGATTGTTGTCGATAATGAAATCAAACTGATTTGGCAGTTGCGGCAGTGCTGGATCGTACTTGTTGATCAGATGGCAACTGTAATTCGGCAGGCCGAGGTCAACAGCGTGCTGCTGCTCGGTCGTGGCGATCGTGATCCCCACAATCTCTGCCACTTCACCGTGCCAGCGCTCGGCAAAGCCGGAGTTGCCCACTCCGACGTGGAGCACCCTTGCGCCTGTGTGCCTGAGAGCGCCGAATACCCGTTCGATGCGCAGTTGATCCGGGGTGGTATGTTTGCTGGACCAGTCGAAGATCCGCTCGCCATCACCCTCGTTCTCGCGGGCGAGGATTTGCGTCGTCCGCCACGTAAGGTCGGGGTTCCCGCAAAAGTCACAACAACCGAGGAAACTGCGCTTGGGGACAAGATTGGAGAGCGGCGCGGGAAGACGCCGGCGTAAGCTCGCTAAGCCGCGATCAAGCATGTTGTATCCATCCATCGGTGTATTTAAGGAATCGAAACGGAGGTAAAACGATCGCCCTCAAAAAGGATTCATGCCGGGGCCTATCGCTTTATAAAAAGCCCATTGTATCCCGCCAACGAAACCATACGATAGCCATGCGCGGACAGTTTCTGGTAAATTTCATTATGCATAATACTTTCCATAGCTTGATGATCCATTTCAATCAGAATAATTATCGGCCTGTATTTATCTAAGTCGATAGATCGTATGACGGCAGCATCATGACCCTCCACGTCCACTTTTAGCAATTCGAACTCTTTAGGGCACCGTTGCTCGTCCAAGATCGCAGTTAACGTCTTCGGGACGAGCTTTCTAACTTCGTTGATTCTGACAGATTCTTTCCAAGCTGCCGCATGTTCTCGCTCGACGGTACTGAGCAGGGAGCCCTCAAACATGATGAAATCCAGTTCTCTTGCCTCATCGGACACCAGGGTGGCAACGACTTGATCCCTAGGCCTGACTTTTTTGTACAGATCTGTCATTTCCTGGTTTGCGTCAATGGCGATGCCTCGCCAACCGAGCTGATAAAGCCTCCAAGTATTAGAGTGGTAAATCGGGTGATTGCAACCGACATCGACATAAAATCCGGGCGTTCGGATAGAGAGAACCTCCGTTAAGTAGAACCAGAGGAGTGCATCCTCCCCCAAGCTGCCCCAGACCAGGTCCACGTACGGATTTAACAGGTTACCAAGCCACCGATGCACCGCCAGTCCCAAGCCGCGCCGCCAACCCAGATGGCGGATATAGGCGCCGAGTCGCTCATAAACGCCTTTCACATCACGATCCCGCTAAAAGATTCATTCAACAGTTCCCGATATATCCCGATATAAGACCGCACCACGATCGGCAGGCCGAGGTCAAAACCCACGGGCGAGCAAAGTCGTCGTGGTTGATGACACACAGACGGCCTGCGTGGGCTCGAACGAATCCACAACCCGACAGCTCATCGGCGTAATGCCAGGTCCAATACTGGTAGCGATCGTCGATCAAGACCACGTCGGCCGTCGCCGGATCAGGAGACACCCGGATTTCGGGCACCTTGCCAGCGCTCTGCTCCAGTGCCTCGATGAAGGCGGCGTTACGCCCGGCAATGGCGGTATCCCCAGGCTTCGCAAAATAGATGTTCAAACTCATCGCGCAGCTCCGGCGGAGGGCTGCTCGCGCCGGCGGAGGCCCGCCAGCGGTTCCGCCCAGGTGGCGAGTCGCCGCCAACCCAGGATCTCCGCAATCCATCCATAGAGGCGATACTCGCCGCGGCGGGCCCTGTCGGTCTCGGCGGCGAGCCCGAGCAGTTGCTTCGCCTCGGCGGTCAGACCACGGGCTCCGGCTTGGCGCGCCAACCGAAACAGGTTGCGGGCAAAGTGCTTCATCTCCTTGGCTTCAGCCGGCACCCCTGCCGCTCGGGCATGGCCGAGCACCTGAACATGCGCGGACAGCAGATCCCGAAACGCCTGCTCGTCGCGGTGCCAACGCAGACCTTCACGCGGCCCGGCATGATGCCGAACGTCGGATACGAAGTCGTCGCAGTAATGGAGTTTCGCGCCCTGCGCACCCAGGCGGCATTCATATTCCCAGTCTTCGAGTATGCGCAGCCCCGACCAGGGCCCGATGCCCTGCAGGGCGGAAAGGCGGTAGAGTGGCGTCTCGGTTGCCCAAAGCCGCCCTTGTAGCGCCGCCGGGAACAGGGTCCGGTGCCTCTGGCCGGTGCGCCGGCTCGGGACAGCCCGAGGCATCTCGCCCAAGCTGTACTCACGCATCTTGCCGTAGGACAACGCACAGTCCGGATTGGCCTCCAATCCAGCCACCTGAAGCTCGAGCTTACGCGGAAGCAACAGATCGTCGCTGTCCAGAAATTGGATATAGTCACCGGCGGCCACCTCCAAGCCGGCCTGCCGGGCAAGTCCGGGCCCACGATTGGAAACGCGAATCGAGCGCACGACCTCGGGGGATTCGCCGATGAGCGACCTGATCTGATGCATCGCCTCCGCATCGGTCGAACCATCGTCCACGATAATGACCTCGATAGGCCGATAGGTCTGGGCCAGCGCACTCTGCACGGCCTCGCGCAACAGCCCGGTCCGATTGTAGACGGGAATGATGACCGAGACGAGCTGGCCGCGGATGCCCTTCATCGCCATCCGCGGGACCGCGCCCTTGTCGTCAGCGGAGCCCGATCAACGACTTTGCGCATGTCCTGGTTCTCCGCGCGGCGGCAGGCCGCAGTGCGACAGAATAAAATCCACGATGGGCGCGGGATCATCCAATCCATGGGGATGATGTCCTACTCCGGCTTTGCTGATCACCCTGATGTCGCCGCCGAGCGCCCGGTACCTTTCCACCACGACATGGGTGTTTTCCGCCACCGGCACGATATCATCGGCATCGCCAACGACATGCAAAATCGGCAGTTGCGCAACTGCCAGCAGTTCTAGCTGGTGAATCGGACTTGGAAACTCGTCGCACACATGTCCTGCTGCCGAGCCATAGGCGTTGACGACAGCGTCCCAGTCCTTTTTCGAACCGCGGCCTTTACCGTCCACTGGCGCGCATTCCCCTTGTTATCCCCATATTGATAATGCACTGCCGGGCACGGTCGCCGCGCCCCTTCAGTAACTGCCACGCCCCTTTCAAGCCGTATTCCAGCTCGCGGAGCCTCGAGCCGCGCACGCTAGGCGCAACATCGCCCATCCGCACGATGGCGACGCCCTTCTGAATACCGTACCGGTAAAGGTAGCCCCATCGAAACCGCGCCGGGTCTTGCCCATGCCAGGCGCTGGTCGCGCCAACATAAAAGCCGGTAAACCCGGCCAGCTTGAGCCGCTGGAAATAGTCCTCCTCCTCGCCCCGGCCAGGAACATCCCCCCTCACCCCTAGGTCGGTACGAAACCCCCCCATCTGCTCGAAAGCGGGTCGGCGCAGGGCGAAGCTGGCACCGAAGGGACAGGGATCCTCGTGCAAGTAAGACCGATTCTGCGCACCCAGGTCGTAGTAAACCAACAGTCCAGCAATCAGCGCCATGCTCTCGTCGCGTAACCAACGCGGCGGTCCGTCTTGCCAAAGGGGGCGGATGCGTCCACCGAACCAGCTGGCGTCTGGTTGGGCGGCGAACGCCTGCTCGTAAGCGACTAGCCAGTCAAGATCGAACCGGACGTCGTCATCGGTAAACAACAGCACCTGACCTCGGCATTCGCGCAACGCCCGGTTGCGGGCAGCCGACAGGCCCTGCTCCGGCTCAAAGACATAGCGCAGTGGCAACCGTCCGATAAACGACTCGGCCACGGCGCGGGTCTGGTCGCGTGAGTTGTTGTCGATCAGCAGCAACTCCCAATTGCCTGCGGGTGCCCGGCAGACCGCAAGACTGCCCAGGGCCTGGCCCAGAAGGGCGTCGCGGTTGTACGTACATAGAGCCAGCGAGAACATCAAACCTCCTGCGTACAAGGGCCTACGGACACGGTTCTCCGCCCCGTCGCGGACCCGCCGCCTTTACACATGCGATTTTAGAGCGCAACAAATATGCTTAGCGCCCTGACATGTTCAGTTTCGTCGTCGGGAATACAGTCTAATCCGGGCGGGGAATGCAACGGTTCAAAAAAAGACTAAAAATAGACAACCCGGTCGAATAACCGACCAAGCAGTCTTTGAAACTGTAAGGATGATAAAAGCAAACTCGGGTACAAACCGCTAAACCGTGGAGCGAGGACCTCACGTTCCAATCGCTGATAACGCTCTTTATTCGAAACCTTAAGGTAAGAATCCGGCACTGACGAAAACCATTGCCTTAGCCACCACATATGAAGCAAACAAGGATGCGAGAATCCGTCGAGTGTAATTTCCGTCGCCAAAAGATTTTTTTCGACTCCTGGAATAATGTATTGAATTGTTCCACCGGACGCGAGAACCGCCCAGAAAAACGGGTAATAAGGCTCTTTTCTGGAATAGCTGATTCTTGTGATATCCAACTTTTCCACATGGTCCCTATTTACCAAACGCTCAACGTCACTATACTCGTAATCCCTCCACCCCACGGCGGAAACCACTTTTTTCAAGGCACTTTTCCGGATAATTGCAAAAAAAGTATTGCATGCTGTCGGATTATAATGCCGGTGAAAAGTACCCCCATCGGGTGTCGCCATTACGGCCACAGCCGGATTTTCATCCAAGCAATCTAGCAACCGCAAGAACTGAGTACGGTCAAGAATAAAACAGTCCTCATCGACCAATACTTGATAATCCGTTTTGACGTCTTCACAGGTATTAACGAAATACAGTGGATCAAACTTCTTTGAGCCGGGAACCACTATTCGCTTGCATTCGGGGAAATTTAATTGCAGCAATCCTTGCGAATAGGCTAGCCATTTGGTCCCCATGGACGGTGTCAGAAAGGTAACGCGCTCCTCCAATCGCTTGGTCATGACGACCTACCTTCCTGCCTCGGTCTGGATGTTCTCGGCGACACATCTAGTCGGACCGCCTTCTCGAACAATGCAGCCTCATCAGCCGAGACCGCTGCCGTATGCGGCCACTCGCCGCCCGCTGATGCATGAGCAAAGCGAATGCCCAGTGTTCGCCGCATGGACTCCGCCAGCCCGACGCCAAACCACCGGTCAAGCCGCCCGGCAGGTCTAGGGCCGACCGCTGGAGCCGTGGCAGGAAGGGGTGGCATTCGGCGTAGCTCACCTACGCACCCAGCCCAAGCCCTAACCGACTGGCCGATGGAGTAGCGCTCGGCTACCATCTGGCGCCCTGCGGCCGCGATCGCAGTCCGCATCCCCACATCCCCCAAGCGGGCAACCTGAATCGATGCGGCTCTATAGTCGCCGACGTTGAATAGCAGAGAGTTCTTCTCGTGCTTCAGGGCACCCTCCAGGCCAGAGCCGACATAACGGCTGCTCACAACGGCCAAGCCAGCGGCCATGGCTTCCCAGATGACAATGGGCCCAGTCTCCCACGATGAGGTCAGCAGAAGGGCATCGCTCTGAGCATAAACACGTGGCCCAACATCCCTCGGAGGCACCACCCCAAGGTACTCGACACGCCCGGCCTGAATCCAAGGATTGAGCGCGTCAAGCAACGGCTGGCGTTCCGGGCCGTCCCCCGCGATTATAAGTCGATATTTGAAACCAATAGCGTCGAGTCCGCCAAGGATTGCAGCAATGCCATGTACGCGTTTCTGGTCTTGTTCCAGGCGCCCGACCCATGCCATGCGCAACACATCTGCCGCGGCAGAGAGCGGGAGCTTGGCCAAACCAGCGACATCGACGCCGTAAGGGGCATATAGCACCCGCGTCGGCGGCATTCCGGCCAGATCCGTGCACAGGTGGCAGACTAGGCGATTGGTGGCGATGACCGCATCCAGCACGTTCACCTCACGATTGACGTCGGCCAGCAGGTCCGCCGCAATGCCATGCAAGGCCATGGCCGTGCGTATATAGACGCCACGGGCGCGCAGCCGCCGGCTTGCCGTGTATAAGTCCGGGATATTCACCCCAATCGCTATGTCAGGCCGCACCTTACCCAAGATGGTTACCAGCGCGCGTATACGCCCCTCGGCGCTGCCGGTTGGGTTCTCTATCGCTATTGTAGGTAACCTCGGGTAGGCACTCCGATAGCACGCTACATTGTGCCAATGGCCGGAAACGAGCCCCGCCAGCGGTTCCCAGCCGTGGGCAGCCAAACCGGCTGAAAGGTAATCAAGCCATACCGCAACTCCCCCCAAGTCATAGGCTGATGGGGCTACAAACAAAACCCGCGGATTCTTTGCCATCTGTCCCTCTACTCCCGGCCCGCCCAATACTCTGGATAATTATTCTGATGGTCCACTTCAGAATACCCTCTTCTCTAATGCAGTAAGTATATCCCCCAAAAGCGCTTATCTCGGACAATACCTGGTTATGCCGTCAGGATCCGAATAGCCATCCCCTGTGTGTCAACATCCAGTCCAACAGTCTCTGATCGGTTTTATCTGTAACATTCAGGGCGGTTACGGAGTGGATACATGACCGATTCCAAAGAAGTTATCAGCGACCCGAGGCTAGAGAAGCGCACTCGTCGGCGGTTCAGCGTTGCTGAGAAGAAGCGGCTGCTGGCCGAAGCCGATGCACTGGGCCACGGAGACAAAGGGGCCTGGTTACGGCACAAGGGTCTGTATGCTGCCCAGCTGTCGACATGGCGCAGGGAGTTGGCCGAGCACGGGGAGGTCAGCCTGGCTGCCCGCAAGCCCGGTCGCAAGGCACTGGACTCGCGCGACAAGGAGATCGAGCGTCTGAAAAAGGCCAATGCGCGCCTGGAAAAACGGGCCTTTGTCGCTGAGCAACTGGTTGACCTCCAAAAAAAAGTGTTGCATCTGTTCGACACCGACAAGAGCGAGCCGGAGTCGTGACCGCCCTGCAGTCACTGCCCACAGGGGTCTCCAAGTCGGCAGCCTGCCGCGCCTTGGATGTCCCGCGGCATTGGTGCTATCCAGATCAGCGCCGGCGATATCAGCCCAAGCATCAGCCTGTGCCGGCACGGAGCTTAAGTCCGGCCGAAGATCAGGCGCTGCTGGATCATCTGCACTCCGAGCGTTTTCAGGACGCGGCACCCCGGCAGATCTACGCCACGCTGCTCAGTGAAGGCGAGGTGATCGCATCCGTCTCAACCATGTATCGGCGCTTGCGGGCCCGCCAGGAGTGCCGGGAACGGCGTCATCAGCGCCCGGCCCAGCACCACGTCACGCCCCAGCTAGAAGCCACGGCGCCGAATCAGATCGTTACCTGGGACATCACCAAGCTGCCGACCCTCACACGAGGCCTGTACCTGAACCTCTACGTCATCCTGGACCTATTTAGTCGTTACGTGGTCGGCTGGATGGTGTCGCGCAAGGAGAATGCTGGCCTGGCCCGACATCTCTTCTCCGAGGTCCTAACACGGCGCCAGATCGCCACTGAGGGGCTCATTGTCCATCAGGACCGCGGTTCACCAATGATTGCCCACAGCTTTGCTGAACTGCTGTCGGACCTGGGTGTTGAGCAGAGCTTCTCCCGGCCCAGAGTCAGCAACGACAACGCCTTCAGCGAGAGTCAGTTCAAGACCACCAAGTACTGGCCCAGCTATCCGGGTCGGTTCCGGGATACGCAACATGCCCGAGACTGGTGCCAGCGTTTTTTCCCGGCCTACAACCGCCGCCCCCATGAAGGACTAGCCTTGTTCACACCAGAGGATGTCTATACCGGCCAGATTGAAGCCGTCTGGAAGATCCGTCAGGCCGCGATAGACCAGCACTACGCGAACCATCCTGAGCGCTATGTCAAGGGCCCGCCCGTGGTGCGGCGTCCCGCTGAGCGAGTCTGCATCAATCCGAAAGATGGGCAGCCTGCTCAGGAGGTGCTGGCCAACCCGGACAGCTTCGAGACCAGCCCAACACCAGCGTGCCTCGAGCTACCCGAGGTTGTTATATAGAATGATCCGCCGATCTGCTGGGAAATGGTTGACACGTTCCGATCCATTACGTTTCCCAGAGCTTTAATTCTCCTCTCCTTAACAAAGTCTTTGCATGGGCCAGAGCGGGAACCGATCCGTACGAGCCCAGCCGCTAGATAGTCAAGCCAAACGGCCACCCCACCACGGGGAAAGGCCGATGCCGCAATGATCAGGACGCGAAAAGAGCAAGCCATGATGATCTACGTTAGATCTATGAAACCGAACTGCCGGAGAAATTATCCATAGGGTAAGGCACGGCAATAAGCCAGTTCATTCCGGCTGGCCGACCTTCGTTCATCAAGTTTCTTTTCAACCACTTCGGCATTGGCCAAGGTAAAGGAAACTCACGATGGACCCTTTCTCGGCTCATGATCACGTTTACACGATGGTACCGCCCCAGTCGTTTAGCAAGCTCCTGGCTACATCCGGGCAGCAGAAAGTCGTGCGCCTCGATCGCTAAAATGCTATTTTTTAAGCGTTCAACAACCCGAATACTCAGTAATTCCAATTCCGCACCTTCGACATCCATAATCAGCAAGTCACGAGAATCAGGTGTTGTTATGTCATAAAGATCATTTTCCTCACAAAGCCCGTAATTTTGAATTTTTTCATAAACCCCATTAATACTTGCGGACTTGCCAATAATATCCCGACCTTTCTCCAGCAATTCATAAGAGATTACTTGATCGACATTCCAGCGAACAGCTATACCAATAGCATAATAACCATCCGCTGCACCAACATCAATAATCCGGCGCCAATAAAGTCCGCTCATCATATTGAAAAAATCATGGAGCTCGGACTCGTAGGTGCCTAATAATTTTGCCATTGGGGCCCCGTAGATACATTCATCACTTCTCGTTACCCCAGAGAAAGGCCCTGATATTATTTTATTTCTCGCATATTTACTAATTATGAAGCTTGTAGCATTAATCACCACACTCCTGCTTTTTCTAATAAAAAAATGTTTTACGTGCCGCGCCAGATTAATTATGATTAAAAACATTGTCTTCATCATTATTTAATGGTCTTAAGAAGGAATATGTATCGATACGCTGCATCAGAGGGCACCAGATCGTACGAGCGGAACAGCGTGTTCGCCTCGATCGAAACTTGATTGCCATGCTGTCAGGCCCGTATCACCATCATGTTAAATAGCCGGTCGTTGACACGATTCACTCTTTCCCAA
Source organism: Chromatiaceae bacterium (assembly GCA_016714645.1). Taxonomy (NCBI): domain Bacteria; kingdom Pseudomonadati; phylum Pseudomonadota; class Gammaproteobacteria; order Chromatiales; family Chromatiaceae; species Chromatiaceae bacterium. The sequence continues at coordinate 250,144 of JADKCI010000005.1, forward strand.
ACGCCTGAATGTCACGTAGCCAGGCGTCAAGTAGGTCCAGTTCCTCCGGCCTGACTACCTGCCTTTCGACCAGCAGCGCATAGCAGCGGGCCAGGTTCGCACAGAGGGCATCCGGTCCCGGCGCGAGCAGCAGGCGCTCCAGCGCCGCCGCAATCTGGTCCGCGCCAAGGTAAATTGCCAGCTCGTCTCTGAAATCACGCATCAAATCATGGACGTTGCGCTCCTGCACCGCCGTCGGGGTCGTAAAGGCGACGCCTGCATCCATCTCCCACAGGCAGCGCATCGCCACGTAGCCGCGCACGATGTCGGTCGCGCGGAACGAGCAGGTGCTGGGCAGATACATCAACGGAAAAGCCGCCCGCGCCCAGCGGGTGTTCTGGCTGTTAAAGGGCGACCATACACCAGGTCCCAGAATCACGGGTGCGGCGACAGAAAACTCGACTCGTTGCCGGCGGGTCAACCGGAAGATGGCGTCCACATCGGGCTCGCCGGCCACCAGACCCTGCCATATCAGGGGACGGGCGGCCGCCTCGCCCGCTGCGCTCGTGAACCCCTGGTTGGCGGACAACACAAGCGCCAACGGGAAACCACGCGGCCAGGCATCGGCCCCAAACCACTCGTAGATGTTGAACCACCCCGTGCCCCGGACCGCGACGAGATCGTCCGCGTGGGCCACATCCCAGAAACCATCGGCGGGATAATTGTCGTCGTCGGTTTCCAGGATGAACTCGGCTCCGCGGGCCATGGCCTGGAGATAGCCGATATTCTTGCGTGCGTAGTGGCGCTCCGGCGCGATCCGGGCAAAAGCGAAAGGCAACTGCTTTTGCGCCGCCAGCGAAAGGAAGTCGCAGCCGTCAAGCGCGAAATCGGGCGGGCTGGGCACATCGCCCACGCAATAGAAAGGGATCGCGCGCGTCTGGGCGCCGGCCGCCAACCGCCGCATGCATTCGGTGGGCGCCGCAATGCTGGTCACGACCAGGGTAGTCTTATCCGTCGTTGCCATCAGGTCATCCTCGCCGCCACGATTCGTTCCGTCAGATCTGGACCGAGAAGGCCAAATTTGACCGGGTGATAGAAGGCCCGGTCCCCTGGCGTGTCGATGAAATTGCGGATGCGGTCACCGTTGCCCCGCCCTGCATCGAACTCCCAGGTAAATCCGGTCGCCAACGTCGGATTCCGATCCAACGCTAGGAAGACATTCGGTACGGCAATCTCGACGAACACCTTGCGCAGGGCCAGCGCATGGAAAGCAACGAGGGCGCGGCCAAGCAGGTCGCGATGGCAGCCGAAGAAATCGGCGCAACCACTGAAAACGAGCCGCTGGTTCGTTCCGCTGGTGCGGTCACCCGGGAAGCTCCATGCGCCGTAATCACACGCATAGACGCCGTCGGCGCGAAGCTTACTGATCACGGCATCGGAACTGCCCTGGAACCAGTTCACCCACTCATCTCTTGGGCAACAGGGTTTGCAAATGACCGAACGGGAACCCGGCGGCACCTTGAAGAAATCGAGAATGTTCCCCTGGTCGATCCCCGGATTGAGCAGCAGATCGTCCGCCACGAACCAGAACCATTCCGCGCTGGATGCGAGCAAGGCGTCCCGCGCCTGCCAGAAGAAATCCTGGAAGTAATACTTAAAGCCGATGACCTTGGCGACATCCGATCGGCAGTGAGCCCGGGGGTGTTCGTGGGGGTTACGCCGGCCGAGAAGGCGCCGCGCATGGTTGACGATCCGGTCACAGCCATTGGCGAGGCGGAAACTCCGCCCGGGGTAACGATACCAGCGCTCGAGCCGGGCGTAGTGGTCCGGGACAATGTAGGAGATCTGCCCGAACCTCCTGCCGTACACCCGCTCGAGGACCGGAATGTTTTTGGTGTAATCCTCGTTGAAAAACAGAACAAGATGATGGGTCATGGATACCGGTAGCCGACGATCAGGATACGACGAGCCGCTTGGCGCCACCCAAGAACGCACGGCTGAACAGGCTGCCCGGCGCCCAGCGTAGGGCACGTGCCAGATGACCGAGACGCGTCCGGCGGGGGCTATTCAGGTTTTGACCAAAGCGGATCTCGCAATATGCCAGTGTGTGGCGCAACTGCCGATTCAGCTCCTGGTAGCGCGGGTGATTTCTGGGCAGATACCGGCGGCGGGCGAGGGTCCAGTCGTATAGAAAAGCCTGACTGCGATTGACGATCTCGCCGTGGAAATTGCTGGTCTTGGATCTTTCGTGGATGCGGAAGGTCCCGGCGACAACATTGTTGATGCGATCCATGGCGTAGCCCCGCGCCACCATGCGCATGAAATACTCGGTATCCATGCCAAGGTGCAGGTCTTCATCGAGCAGACCGATAGCATCGGTGATGCCACGCGACCAGAAGGCGCCCTGCTGGTTGACTTGAACAGCGCTAATCAACCAGTCGTCCAACGAATTGGCCTCTTGCTGTGGGGTCACCGATTTGCGGCCCGAAGCCTCGTCAAAATGCTCGATGGCGAACACCGCCCAGAAACGAACCGGGTCCGATCCGCGACGGGCTTTGGCAACTTCATGAAATATGCCGGTCGAAAAGTAATCGTCGCTGTTGATCCAGGCGACGATGTCGCCAGTAGCGCGCGTCAATCCCTGGTTGATGGCATCGGACTGACCATGATCTTTCTCACTCACCCAACGAGTAATCCAGCACCCGTACTGATTGATGATATCAAGCGTACCGTCCTTACTCCCGCCATCCATGACGAGGTATTCCAAATCTGGATACCCTTGCAGCAGCACCGAGCGGATCGTTTCCTCGATAAACTGGCCCTGGTTATAAGAAGGCGTGACGATGGAGATGCGCGGCCAAGGGCTGCCGTCAGGCATCCGGTCGGGAAGCTGGGAGGATTCCTCGGTCCAGGGCCACCCCGTCCTCCCGGGGGGCGGCGGGGGCAACTCACTCAGGGTGGGGCAACGCATCAATTTTAGTACCACAATTTGGCCAAACCCCGGCCACGAGCCTTCGTGGCCCGTGGCGGAATTTGGTGTTCAGCCCATGACGGCATCGCAGCCGCATTCCAGTCGACTCCGGCGCCAGAAGGTTCAGGTTCAGCCTGGTGCCTTGAGCCAGTCAAGGGCATCGCTGCCCGCCCGCTCCGCCGCGACCATCATCCGCACCACGTCAGGCGCGCGGTAGGTGGCTTCCCAACCGAGACGCTGGCGGGCCTTTCCCGCGTTGCCTGCGCTCGTGCGAATGTCCGAGGCCCGCAGCAGCCCGGGGCTTACCTCGGTATGCTCGCGCCAATCCAGGTCGACCGCCTCAAAGGCGAGTCGGACGAAATCTTCGAGGCCGTAAGGCTCTCCGGTCGCAATGACATAGTCATCGGCGGCATCCTGCTGCAGCATGCGCCACATGGCGTCGACATACTCGGGCGCCCAGCCCCAGTCGCGGCAAATAGCGAGGTTGCCAAGCTGCAATCGCTCACCACTGCCCGCTGCGATGCGGCAGGCGGCCGCCACCACCTTGCGCGTCACGAACCGCTCCGGCCTGAGCGGCGACTCGTGATTAAAGAGGATGCCCGAGCAGGCAAACAAGTCGTAGGCATCGCGGTAGTTTGCCACCACCCAGAAGGCCGCGGCTTTGGCGACCGCATAGGGGCTCCGCGGATGAAACGGCGTGTTCTCATCCGCCGGAAGCTCGGTCTCGCCGAAGCACTCCCCGGAGCAGGCGTTGTAGAGTCTAACCCGCTCACCCAGGAACCGGATCGCCTCCAACAGATTGAGAACGCCCAACGCGTTACTCTCCATTGTCTCAACCGGTTGCTCGAACGAAAGGCCGACCGAGCTTTGCCCCGCCAGGTTGTAGACCTCATCCGGCCTTATCTTGGTCAACCCTTGAAAGACACTGCGAAAATCCGTCAGGGTCATCGACACCAGCTCAACCTGCCCGCGAATCGCCAGCCGCGCCAGGTTGGGAAAGGTTGCAATCTGCGCATCCCGGGATGTACCAAAGACGCGATAACCGCGTTGTAGGAGCAGCCGAGCAAGCAAGGCGCCGTCCTGACCGGATACGCCGCAGATGAGAGCCGTTTTCACCGAAACCTCACCTGGATACCGCCGCACTGGTCGCACGCATCCTAAACATCATAGCGCGACGACCCCTGAAGACGCAGCAGTCGATTCACGATCACCGAACTGTGCCAGTCGCAGATAGACCTGGCCGAGCGCATCTGCTACGCGGTCCCAGGAAAACGCCTGTGCCCGATCGAAGCCGAGGTCCAACAATCGTTGCCGGGTGTCCGGCTGAATGGCACGCGCCAACTGGCGAGCCAGAGCCAGATGGTCATGGGGATCGAAAAACAGTGCGGCATCGCCGCAGACCTCCCGGAACACGGGGATGTCCGATGCGACCACGGGCGTCCCGCAACGCATCGCTTCGATCAGCGGAATCCCGAACCCCTCCTGTAACGACGGAAACACGAAGGCATCCGCCGCGTTGTAGGCGAGGCAAAGCTGCCCATCCGTCGGATGCACCAATCTCACAATGCGCTGCTCGACTCTGGTGCTGATGGCCAAATCAAACAAGTGCGCCGCCACCTGCCCCATCGAGTGTCCCGCAAGCACGAGCAGATGATCCGATAGTTCCTCCGCCGCCGCAAACGCGCGAATCAGCGTTGCGAGGTTTTTGTACGAACCGGTCGAACCGACGAACAGAATAAACTGCTGCCCGTCCGTATACCGCTCCCGGAATGAATGCCGATCACTCGCGGCCCTGACCCTGAACACCGGACTGGCATCGAGATGTAGGGTACTGGTCCGCGTCGCGTCCAGGCCAAAGCGCGCAATCGCAGCGTCCGTACTCACCTGCGAAATGCCCACCACCGCGTCCGCCGCTGATAACACCTCCCCTTGCCGGCTGACAAAACCCGGCCCGTTCGGCATCGCGAACGGAAACTGATCATCAATAAGGTCATAGACCATCGCGAGAGACCGACAACCTTTCAGTGGACATGGCGTGTAATACGTCGAGTGAAACACCGTGGGCTGCCACGCCTGCAACGCGCGATCGAATCGCTTTCTTCTCCACGCATTGACCCGGCTAAACAGTCGAGATGGCCTGAGTGTAAGCGGTTGCCAGCGCACGACCTGGATGCGGTCGTGCACGGGCAGGACGGCGTTAGCAGCCTTACTTACAGTGACAGCGAACTCCCAATCAGCATGAAGGTCCGCGACCTTCGGCAAGACCTCGCGATAAATCCTGGCGATACCGCCGTGGGGATAGGTGTCGAATATTTGCCCATCGACCAAAACCTTAACGCCCATCCCCCCTCGTCCCTCAGCACTCATCGGTATCGCCGCGTTCACGCAATGATTGCTTTATCTTCTCGTGATCCAACCAAACCAAGCTCTGCCCGATATTTTTATGCCGTTCCGTGGGTTCCAGCAGCCGCCGGCCTAGACGGCTCGCAACCCGCTTGAGCAGGTTCGGCGTCGATGTTTGCGACTCGGCAAACACAACCAAGTCATCCCTGACTGAAAGGATATGGGTATTGCGACCATCCGAATACAGCTTCATCCCAAGTTTCTCGGCAAGCGACTCGAGCGCATTCAAAGAATAAAAAGTGACGTGCTGTCCCGTTTCCGGAACCAAATACCACCATTCCTCCACATCGCTTATCGCATTTGGGCGGATATGCGTTGTAAATAGAATCGTGCCGGAAAAATTTGTAATATCCCGAATCTGTGTTAATGGATCATTGAGATGTTCGAAAAGCTCGAACGCTGTGATTAGGTCATAAGAGCCCCTAGCTTCTGAATGCGAAAAGAAGCGAGCGAAAAGATTCGTACAGTATCTATCCATCCAATAGAAATCGAAGCCCTTATCACGCATTAGCCTCACAAACAATCCATACCCGCCAGCGAAATCCAGGAACACCCCACTTGGATCAAAGTTTCCCGAGATGACGTGTGCCGCCAACTCCGTCATCTGGATGTTACGCTGCACTAATCCAGTATCTAGATCGGCAATCGCGGATGAATATGCCTCCGACAACCAGTACGGATCCTCCGTCTTGACTAGCCCACACCCAGGGCACTCGAAGTAATCTACAATGTATTTGTTGAGAACCTTTTTGTCGAAGACCCGCCGCAATGAAGCGCTACAAACCGGACAGAGAAATAGAGGATCAGCCACGGCAGCCCCTCGAAGAAAACAGGAAAACTTAGTCGCACTTCGCTTGAACGCAACCTCTAAACCAGGCGTACGCTGGTCTCCGCTCATGCCAGTTGGGCAATCAGTGAGATAGACGGAGACCCAGCGTGATCCTCTTCAAAATGCGCCGTGCGATCGCGTGCAACCGCGGCTGCGGACGCAGACGCGACCCGCCGAACTGGTGGTCGAAGACATAACGGTCTGCTGCCAGGTTCTGGCGCACTTGCTTTGGATGCGTCAACGGACCGAGACGCGCGCTCGGAAGTCCATCCTGATGGACAGCGGCCGCGGTGTGCGTCGCGTCCGGCCCAAAGCCGATGTTCGACACCAGATTGACATTGGGCGTCGCCGTCAAGCCTCCGCCAAACCACACACTCGCCGTCCAAGGGTAGTCCCAAGTGTCGATCTCGTTCCGTGCCATACGATCGAAGATGCCCTCCCAATACCGACGCTCAACCAGGTCGGGCGCGCTCCATGCCCATGCCTGCGTTTGCCGCCAGCTTGGCCAGAACGACAGATCCCCGTCATAGTGCCGCCAGGCGCGGCGCCACGTCGCCCAGCCCCAGCAGTGCGGATACTTGGAGAAGTAATAGGCCGCGTTGCCGCGACGTTGCCCAGATTGGAAATTATCGCCCGTGATCGCCCACACTCGTTCGTCATCGACATAGCGATGGAGAAGCGTATCACAAAAGCCAAAGAAGTCCGGATGTGGCAGACAGTCATCCTCCAAAATGATCGCCTGGTCGACATGCGAGAACACCCAATCCAATCCGCTGCTGACACGCGCTTTACACCCGAGGTTGCGATCGGCATAGTTGTGTTTGACCTCGCACGGCCAGTCCACTTCTTCAACGATTTGCCGCACCTCCTCGCAGCGTACCGCGTCCGCTGAATTATTCGGACGCGGACCGTCCGCGATGATAAAAAGCAGCGCAGGCTGTTCAGCGCGGATTGCAGCGAAGGTTGTTCGTGTATGTTCCGGGCGATTAAAAACGATGTAGGCAATCGCTGTTGCAATCATGCTTAATTCCTCGCACTGCGCGAAAGAAATCGATCAGTCGAAACATCGGCGCAGATCGAAGCGCGAGTCTACAGAGACTGGACCTGAGATCTCTTACGCTTAGCGTGTATCCCAAAAGATAAGCGTTTTAACAGCTTTACTGATCAATTGGTAGCCTTGGTCACTCATGTAGGTAACCACCGCATCATCGGCGGCGTCGGCAAGCGTTTTCGCTTGCAAGGCTTCGGCCAATACAACGACTGGCCTGTATCTATCCCAATTATTAGAACGCAAAACATTTAGGTCGAGTCCTTCCGCGTCTACGCTGAGAAAATCAATTCGCTGCTCGTTGTTTATATTTTCGCCAAGGACGGTAGATAATCGACGCGTTTTGATCTGAGTTCGTTTTAAGAGCCGATAAGATCTGAGCCCATCGCGTTCCTGTGCTAGGCTTTCTGAGAAAGTATTCAGCGCAGACTCATTAAACTCATAGTAAGTTAATTCGCTATCGTTGTCAGAAATCGCGAACTCAAGATTGATATCACGAGGCCTTAGTTCGTTGAAAACCTTCATACATCCCGGAAATGGGTCGATATTGATTCCCCACCAACCCCGTAGGTAGAAGCGATAGGTATTCGAGAATCGTTGCGGATGGTGCGCACCCACATCAACGTAAAATCCAGGGTCTTTTTTGTCGTCGAAAAGACGCGACAAAATCACATCCTCCCCTTCTTGGGAAAAAGATATTTCGTGATGTTCTAATAAGGCCCGAGGGAAAATAAAATATTGCTTTGGGTAGAGTGCAGTGTGCAATCTAGCTTTAACGGACGAGATCCTTCCGCTAGTTCGTTCCAGAAACCTAATCAGATGATAGTTATTCATGTTGCCACAGCTCGCCAATCACCGCGCAACATGATGGGCCCAATACCACTATGGGGGACGCATCCCGTTCCATAAAAGTCTCCTCCTTCTACGTCTACGATCCCGACGGGATCTTTCGGCCAATCAAGTTCTCGTCTACCGCCCAGGATTCTCGCCCCTATGAGGTAACGTCCGGTAGACAATGGTAGGTCATCAACATAGCACCTAATTGTTCCGATTCCGACCAACTCCGAGAATTTATGGTGTGAGTAATCACTATACAAGATGGCCAGGGTATCACCCAAGGTTGTATGTACTGAAAAGCCGATACTGACATCTTTAACTGGCATAATGGAAAACACTTCATAGTCGAAAGCTAAAACGAGTTTAGAGCCAGACGCCACGGCATGACAAATATTACCTTTTGCATCCTCGATCCTGAAGCCGGTAAGTCTGATATCACCTGAACCGCTACGATTGATGTCGCGCGGTATGCTGCCATCTTCCGTGAGTGGCTTGATAAGTTGAAGATAGAACCCCAGCGCATTTTTTGTCAGCCCGCTGAAGGCTACTCGACCGTTTTTGAGCACTAGACAGTGCGTACACAAGTTTTCGATTGAAGCCATTTGATGGCTTACAAACAGAATGGTCCGCCCTTGATTGGCGACGTCTCCCATTTTTCCAAGGCACTTCTTTTGGAATGCCGCATCGCCCACCGCCAGCACCTCATCGATGATGAGAATCTCTGGCTCCAGGTGGGCGGCCACCGCGAACGCCAGCCGCACCGTCATCCCCGAGGAGTAGCGCTTGACCGGGGTGTCGATGAACTGCGCCATCTCGGCGAACTCAACAATCTCGTCGAGCTTCCGGCTGACCTCCGGGCGGGTCATGCCGAGGATGGTGCCGTTGAGGTAGATGTTTTCGCGGCCGGTGAGCTCCGGGTGGAAGCCGGTGCCGACTTCGAGCAGGCTGCCGACGCGGCCTTTGATCTTAACCCGGCCTTCGGTGGGGGCGGTGATGCGGGAGAGGATTTTGAGCAGGGTGCTCTTGCCGGCGCCGTTGCGGCCGATGATGCCGAGGATTTCGCCTTGCTTGACCTCGAGGTTGATGTCGCGCAGGGCCCAGATCTGGCCATCCTTGCGGTTGCCGTGGTCGCTTTCGCCGATCGGCAGCAGGGGATCGGGCTGGCCGCGGAGCTTGGCCCACCAGCGGTTGACGTCCTCGCGCAGAGTGCCGCCGCCGATGAGGCCGAGACGGTAGTATTTACTGAGGTGTTCGACTTGGATGACGACGGACATGAATGGCGGAGGTGAGGTTAAGGCTTTGTCTGCGTTGAGTGTTGAGCCATCGCCATGCCTTGTGCTTCAGGCTGCGTGTCGGGATGGGCCTGGGGCGTTGGTGGGGTTTGGCGGCGCTAGTCTTGGCTGAGAACCTCGTCGAGGGTCTGGGCGGTGAGTACCCGCTCGGACCAGATCAGCAGGGTGTCGGCGTCGGCGGATTCGATGCGTTTTTGGATGGCGTCGGGGAGTTCCCCGAAACGCAGCCGCACCAGGGCGGTGAGGACGCGGGCTTCGCCGCGTTGCACGCCCTGCTCGAGACCTTCTTGTCTGCCTTCTTGTCTGCCTTCTTGTCGGCCTTCTTGTCGGCCTTCTTGCCGGCCTTCTTGTCTGCCTTCTTGTTTGCCTTCTTCAATGAATCGCTGAGCAAATCCGGTCATGGTGCTGGCCTCTTGCGGGTAAAGTTGGGCGTAACGCTGGCGCTCATTGTCGTCCAGGTCGGCATAGATGTCGATGAAGTCAAGGTATTTGAGCCGCCGCTCGGGGTGGGGTTCCAGCTCAATGAGGCCGCGCATAGCCTGGGCGTACACCAGAATCTTGTCTTGGGGGTCGTAGGCCATGTTGGGCAGGTTGAGCCGGGCTACCAGGTTGCGGCTGGCCAGGTAGTCGCGGGCGGGGGCGGTCAGACCGTGTCCATGAAGGTGCGTTCGACCTTGTTGAACAACAGGATGCCGATCAGCAGGGTGATGCTGATGAGGACGGCGCTGTAGGCGAGCCCGACGAGGCTGAAGGTGCCGGCGCCGAGGTAGGCGAAGCGGAAGGCTTCCATGATGGGGGCAATGGGGTTCAGAGCCATCCAGGCCCGGTAGGGTTCCGGCAGGGCGGACAGGGGGTAGATGATGGGGGTGGCGTACATGAGAAGCTGCACGCCGAAGCCCACCAGGACGGTCAGGTCGCGGTAGCGGGTGGTGAGGGCCGAGACGATGACGCCGAGACCCATGCCCAGAGCGGCCATCAGGATGAGCAGCAAGGGGGTGAGCAGGACCCAGACGTTGGGGTTGAGGTCGGCGCCGCGCCAGATGAAGAAACCCAGGAAGCATAGGAAGAAAAAGAACTGGATGGCGAAGGCGATGAGTTTGGAGAGCAGGCTGGCCACGGGTACGGCCAGGCGCGGGAAATAGACCTTGCCGAAGATGCCGGCGTTGCCGATGAAGGTGTTGGAGGTCCCGGTGAGGACGTTGGCGAAATAGGTCCAGACGACGGTGCCGGCCATGTAGAAGAGGAAGGGGGGGGTGCCTTCCGTGGAGATTTGGGCGATGTGGCCGAAGACGACAGTGAAGATGAGGGTAGTGAAGAGGGGCTGGATGAAGTGCCAGGCCGGACCCAGGATGGTCTGTTTGTATTGGGCGACGAAGTCGCGGTGGACGAAGAGGTAGATGAGGTCGCGATAGCGCCAGAGTTCGCGGAGCTTGAGGTCGAAGAGGTGACCGTGGGGCTCGATGATCTGTGTCCATGCGGGCTCGGGGCTGGGTCGATCAAGTGTCATGTCTGCTGCGTGGGAGTTAAAAAAAGGGGTCAGTACCCTTTTCGGTTTAAGAAAAGGGTACTGACCCCGTTTTTTGCTCAGACTCGGCCATGCGGCGGACGATGTCCATGAGGCCGCAACGGGCGGTCCAGCCGAGGCGGTCCTGGGCTTTGCGGGCGTCGCCCCGATTGTCCATGATCTCCGCCGGGCGGAAGAGGGTGCGGTCGATCACGACGTGGTCGCGCCAGTCGAGCGAGAAGGTGCGGAAGGCGTGGTCGACGAATTCCTGCAAGCTGTGGGACTGCCCCGTGGCGATGACGAAATCGTCGGCCTGATCCTGTTGGAGCATGCGCCACATGGCGTCGACATACTCGGGCGCCCATCCCCAGTCCCGACGGATCTCGAGGTTGCCCAAGCAGAGTTGCTCCTTGCTACCCGCGGCGATGCGGCAGGCGCTTGCGATGATCTTGCGGGTCACGAACCGCTCGGGGCGTAAGGGGGATTCGTGGTTGAACAGGATGCCAGTACACGCGAAGAGTCCATAGGCTTCGCGGTAGTTCGCGACCTCCCAATAGGCGGCTGCCTTTGCCACGGCATAGGGGCTGCGGGGATGGAGGGGTGTGTCCTCGTTGGCCGCCCGGCCTCCGGTGTGGCCGAAGCCCTCGCTCGATCCGGCATTATAGAGTCGGATGGGCTGGCCGGTGAAACGGATGGCCTCGAGCAGGTTGAGCGTGCCGAGGGTGATACTTTCCAGGGTCTCGACGGGTTGCTCGAAGGAGAGGCCGACCGAGCTTTGACCGGCCAGGTTATAGACCTCGTCCGGGCGCACCCGGGTCAACGCACTGAGAACACTACGGAAGTCGGTGAGCACCATGGATTCGACCGACACGCGGTCGCGGATGCCGAGCCGCCGCAGATTCCCAAAGCCCGCCATCTGCGCGTCGCGCGAGGTCCCGACGACGCGATACCCCTGGTCGAGCAATAGCCTGGCCAGGTAGGCCCCGTCCTGCCCGGAGATGCCGCAGATGAGTGCCGTGGTCATGGGTATCCCGAGACGATCTCGCTCAGTCGCGCGGTGAAGCGCTCGAATGAAAAGTAGTCGAGCCCCGGGGGGATGGCCTTGGGGCGGCGCAGGGCTTGGGTGATGGCGTTGCGCAGGGCATCGCGATCATCCGGGTCGACCAGCAGGCCGAGCGCGCCGTCGCGCACAGCCTCGCGGCTACCGTCGAGCGTGCTGGCCACGACGGGCACGCCACAGGCCATGGCTTCGAGGAAGACGAAGCCAAACCCTTCGCCGCGACCCGGCATGACGAAGGCATCGGCCAATCGATAATGATCGGCCTTTTCCCCCTCCTCGATCCGGCCAGCAAAGACGACGCGATCGGAAACACCGAGCGCCTGGGCCTTTTGCTGCAGCCGGAGCCGATCATCGCCGTCGCCGACGACGAGGTACGCGAGGCCAGGGATCTCCCCGGCGAGGGCGGGGAGGACCTCCAGCATCTCGTCGATGCCTTTGTACCGCTCGGCGGCATCGAGGCGACCAAGCGTGAGCAGCACGGTTCGGCCGTCGAGTCGGTAACGGCGCAGGAGCGCGGGCTCCTTCGGCCCGGTTCCGTACCGCTCGGCGTGGATCGCGTTCGGCAGCAGGTAGACATGACGCACCTGCGAGCCAGTCCAATTCAGGAAGCGACGGCGGGTATGATCGCTGATCGACACCACCCGGTCGACCCGGCGGGCCAGGCGGTTGGACAACCCACTCGCGGTCGGCTGCCAGGCGTCGATCCCGTAGATCATGAGGAGCACTGGCGCTCCCGTCATCCGCCGCGCAAGATAGGCCAAGGGTAGCAGGTTGATATGCCCGCAGACGATCAGGTCGAAGGCCCGGTCCGAGACGAATCGACGCAGGAGCGCCATCACATAGCGGGCCTTTCCGCCGACCGACTCCGTGACGTAGGACAGCCGCGGCGGGAGTGGCTCCGGCTCCGGCTCCGCGGGCCGCAGGCGCGGCAGGGCGACCACCTCGGTGCAATGAGGCAGCGCACACAGGGCGGTGAGCAGGTCCCGGTTGTAGACCGAGATGCCACCAAAGCCGCCAAAGGCCTCCGTGACCAACGCAAGCACCCGCATCCGCGTCTAGCCCAAGGTGGTCCCGAGGACGTAGGCGAGTCGGCGTGACCAGTGGCAGCCGTCGCGGCGGAGCAGAGGGACGCGCCGCCAGTCGCCCAGGCGCTCGGCGCGTTCGACCCAACGGCCGGTGGGGATGGTGAAGCCGGTCTTGGGGCGGGCGAGGATCGCCGGGGGAAGGGGCCGGGTTGGGCTCGCGGCCAGGAGCGCCTTGCCGTTGAGTCGGGCCGCGGTCCCGAGCAGCCCGGCGAGGGTGCGCAGGAGGGTGGCATCGACCAGGGGCAGGCGGATCTCGAGGGAGTGGCTCATGCCGGCCCAGTCGGCATCGCGGAGCAGTTGATTGCGCATGTAGAGGGATGATTCCATGGCGGCAACCCGGGCAAAGGGGGTCTGGGGGTCGGGCCGCAGGGTCGCCTGGATGTGGTCGAGGGGCAGGAGCCGGGTCAGGCCCTCATGGGCCAGGTCCGCGCCAATGAGGGCCGGGAGTTCCCAGGGCATGAAGAGCCCGCGGCGCAGGAGGTAGGCCCCGGGGTAGGTGCCGCCGTATTCGATGAGGCCGCCGGCCTTGGGGCTGAGGGCGGGTAGCCAGGGGCCGAGGGCGGTGAACAGGTGGCGCAGGGCGCGGCCGAGGCCGGGGATGCGGCCAACGAGGGCGAAGCGGCCGACCCAGCGGGGGATGTCGCGGAAGGCGGGATAGCCGCCAAACAGTTCGTCGCCGCCGAGGCCGGAGATGGCCACCTTTAGCCCCTGCTCGCGGGCGGCCTGGCTGACGAACCAGGTGTTGATGCCGTCGATGCTGGGCTGGTCCATGGCGTCGATCACGGCGGGCAGGTGGGCCTGGAAGCTCTGCTCGGTAATGACGCGCGTGATATGGGCGGTGCCGTAGCGGCGGGCGATCGCCTCGGCGAGGGGCGACTCATCGTCGGGGGTGCCGCGATATTCCTCGAAGGCGAGGGTGATGGTTTGCAGCCGCGGGCGGTCCGCCGGGAGTCCGGCGCTGTCGGCGGGGGGCATGGTCCCGGGCATCGGCTCCGTCATCGGCTCGGCCATGAGGGCTAAGAGGGTGCTGGAGTCCACCCCCGCCGACAGGAAGGCGCCGACGGGGACGTCCGCGACCAGGTGGTGCCGGACCGAGTCGACCAGGGCCTGGCGGACGCCGGACGCCAGGGCGATGGGGTCGTTGGCCGTGGGGACATTGCTGGCCGCGGCAAAGGTGGCGGCCACCGAGAAGTAGCACACCGGCGCCGCCACCCCCTGCTCGCCGGCGAGGAGGTAGCTGCCGGCGGGCAGTTCGTGGATGGCGCGGTAGCGGGTGTAGGGCTCGGGGACGCTGCCAAAGAGGTAGAAGCCGACGATCCCGGCGGGATCGGGGTCGCGGGCAATGGCACCTCCAGCCAGGAGCGCCTTGACCTGGGAGGCAAGGCGCAGGGTGTTGCCGTCGTCCGACCAGTAGAGGGGCTTGATGCCGTAGGGATCGCGGGCGAGAAACAGGTTGCGCCGGGCGCCGTCCCACAGGGCAAAGGCGAACATGCCGCGGAGGTCGTGGACCATGGCCGCACCCTTATCGGCGTAGAGGTGGAGCAGGACCTCGGTGTCGGAGTTGGAGCGGAAGACGCGGCCCTTGGCCTCCAGGTCCCGCCGGAGGGCGCGGTAGTTGTAGATCTCGCCGTTGAAGGTGACCACCAGGCAGCCGTCGGCACTCACCATGGGCTGGGCGCCGCGCGGGGACAGGTCGATGATCGAGAGGCGACGATGACCGAGGGCGAGGCGGCCGTCGTCGGAATACCACTCGCCCTGGCCGTCCGGGCCGCGCGCCTGCATCTGGTCGCGGATGCGGCGTAGTTCATCCCGGTCCACCGAGGCGGTCGGGCGGTAGGCGTAGAGGCCGGCGATGCCGCACATGGGGTTGGATGACCGGTGGGGGGTGAGGGGTGTGCGGGAAGGTGTTTGTCGCGGAAGGACCAGACTGGCGCCACTGGTCCTCATGCCCTGGCACCCCTTCCAAGGGGGCCGTCGGATGGCACGCTACCGCCCTACCCTGTCCAACTGGTCGGGTATGGATGGGTTTTTGGCCCAAATGGACCGGTATCCATGCGCCAGCCACCAGGCCCGACGCCCTTCCACCTAGGGAGGCGGCGCGCTCTGAAAGAACAGGGCCGCGAGAATCAAGACGCAGATCAGGACCAGCCCCGTGAAGAAGCGATGCTCGAAGCTGGCCGCACTGCCGAGGGCCTGGCGGATACGTTCGCCGATGAAGGGCAAGGATCGCGGGGCACGCCGAGGGCGATGGCGCCGGGCAGGCCCTCGGGTGCGCACGGGAAGCGGCTGGGCGGGGTCGCGGGAGGCCGCGGTGTGGTGGGGCCGCTGGGTGAAGGCCGCATAGGCGAGGTTGATGGCCTCCAGCCGGCCGTTGAGTTGCGTCGCTCGTTGGGGTTGGCGGTCGGGATGATAGGCATGGATGAGATGGTGATAACGCCGGCGGGCGGCCGCCGGGTCGGTGCCCTCGGCCAAGCCTAGGATGCGTGCCGGGTGACCGGGCGGCCCGGCGAAAAGCAGTTGGTCGAGCAGGGCATAGCCGCGTTCGCCGGAGAGGGCGCGGGTGAGGCCGCAGCGCCTGATCGCCTCGTCGAGCACGGCAACCCTGGGATTGTCGGGGTTCCCCAGCCAAACCAGCAGCGGGTCGAGGTGCTCCAGCACCACCGGGTCGGAACGGCCGGTGAGCAGGGCCAGGGCGATCTGATGCGGCCAGTCCGTGTTCATGGCAGACGGGTGAGGGCGAAGTCATCGAGCCAGAGTGTCCCCGCCAGGTGGCGGTCGATGGCATTGGTGGCCGCGCGCCGCACCCGCAGAACCAGCAATAGACCCGTGTCCGGGACATCGAGCTGGAGATCGATAGGCGCCCAATCCCAACTGCCGCGGCGGGCTTCGGTTTGGACTCGCGCCGCTGGCTGGGCATCGACCGTAGCGAGTTCGACGAAGACGCCGGAGCGGGTGCCGAGTTCGTCGGCCGCCCACTGCCCGGTGAGGCGATAGCGTCCACCGGGGGCCACGCGCATGATCTGGGTCGGCTGGCCGAGATTGACGTTATGGGTGCCAGCGAAGTCGATGCGCAGGCTGTGACGGCCCGCATAGACCCGCTCGGTATCGATGGTGATGCGGAAGCCCTCGCCGCCGCTGGCGTGGCGCCAGCCGGGGGTGGCCCAGCCCGGTTGGAAGTCGGGGCCGAGCGGTGTCAGCGGCTCCTCGAAGCCCCCATTGACGACACCGGGGGGGGCACCCCGGGCATCGCTCCAGACCCGTTCCGCGGCGGTGTAGTGCCCCTGCTCGGCCAAGAGCTGAAGGTAGGGAAAGAGGAGGACTTCCAGCGCGCGACTAGCGGGGTCCAACCGGTCCCAAAGACTCTGGGCCAGCTCGAGGTCTTGCGCCCGCCGCGCCTGGTTCAGCAGTTCGCGCTGATAGACAAGGGGCTCGCTCGGCCCCTGCCGCCAGACCTGGTGAGCGGCGGCTACCAGATCACCGGCGGTCGGGCTGAGGCGGCGGGCGAGGGACAAGGTGCGCGCCGAGTCGCTGGGGGCGACGCTCCAATAGTGCATGAGGGCATCGAGGGCGTGCTCCGGCGGGCCGAGCCCGACCTGAAGCCAGGCCGCGCGGCGCAGTAGGGGTGGCCGGCCGGGCCACAGGGCGCGGGCGAGGGCAATGGCGCGGGCGGCCCCGTCCTGATCCCGAACCGACTGCCGCAGCTCTGCCCAATCAAGCCAGGTGGGGGCGTCCAGGGGGCGTTCCCCCAGGCCCGCCCGCAGGAGCCCCAGGGCCTTGGGATGCGGGTCGGGGTCGGTCACCATGAGTTGGCGCACCCAGGCGCGTGCGGCCTCCCCGCCGCTCCAGGGGAGATGGGGGGGCTGAGGAGGCTCTTGTGAAACCTGGCTGGGCAGGGGCGCCACCCAGACCCTCGTCTCCAGCCGCTTAACCCAGCCCCCATGGAGCGCCGCCGCGGACCAGAGGGCGCAGGCCGCGGTAAGCGCGGCCAAGGCCCCTAAACGGATTAGCCAGGAGCGAGCGGGCGGTAGCACGGCGGACGATGAAGGGTCGGCGTTCATCCCTGCTAGCCTCGCCCGCCGCGATCAGGCTGCCTTGCTCTGGTCGTGTTTGTCGGATGCGCCGTAGTTGTAGTAGTAGCTGGTGTAGTAGGCGTACTGGCTGCTGTGACGCTCGACCCGGTTGAGCACGGAGCCGAGCAGGGTGGCGTCGACGGCGCGCAGGCGTTTGACGGCCTCGCGTAGGGCCGAGCGCCCGACCTTGCCGGCGGCGGAGACCAGCAGGACGCCGCCGACCTTGGTGGTGAGCGCGATGGGATCGGCCAGCCCCATGATAGGGCTGGAGTCGACAATCACATAGTCGTAGCGCCGCGCCAATTCCTCGAACAAGTGGCTGCTCGTCGATGAACTCAGCAGCTCGGCTGGGTTGGGCGGGGGTGTGCCCGCCGTGAGGAGGGTCAGATTATCGATACCCGTTGCATAAAAGACGCTGTCCATCCCTTCCTGCACCAACAGTTCGGTAAGGCCGGGCCCTCGCGGCACCTTGAAGACGCGATGCAGCCGGGGTTTGCGCAGGTCGGCATCCACCAGCAACACCGATGCGCCGGTATGGGCCAGGACTATGCCCAGATTGACCGTGGTGGTGGATTTGCCCTCGCCCGGTACCGAACTGGCGACCATGAGCAGCTTGGGGGCGCCGCCCGCCGCCGAGAACATGAGACTGGTGCGGACCGACCGGAAGGCCTCCGACAGGCTGTGGTCGCGGTGCGAATGGGACACCAACTCGATGGAGGTGCCCGCCGGCAGCCCCTTGAGATCGATGCTGGGTACCACGCCAAGATTCGCCAGGCTGGTCAGGCGCCCGACGTCCTCGGGGTCGCGGACGGTGTTGTCGAGCAAATTGAGCAGGAACGCCAGCCCGACACCACCGAGGAGGCCGAACAGCAGGGCCTTCATCAGGTTGTTGCGAAGGTAGGGACCGGAGGGGACGGTGGGGACGAGGGCGCGGTCGATTACGGAGCCGACGGCGCGCTCCATGCCCGCGACTACGCCGACCTCTTTCACGCGCTCCAGGAGGGCAACATAGAGGCTGCGATTGGTCTCCCACTCGCGTTTCAGGATCTGGTATTGGATGGATCGATCCTGCAACTCGAGCAGTTCCTGCTTCTGCTCCTCGACCGCCTGGGTGAGGCGCGCCTCCCGATCGGTGAGACCGGCGAGATTGACCTCCAGACTCTTGACCAGGTTGCTCTGCGCCTCCTCGAGCCCCTGGCGAACCTCTTCCATCTGGCGTTTCAACTCCTGCATCCGCGGGTATTCATCGGTGTAAGTCTGACTCAGGCGCGCATATTCGCTGCGCAGTTCGAACAGCTTGGCCCTCAGTTCCTTGAGCCGCTCGTCCTGGACCACGGCCGGCAGGGTGTTCACATCCGTTTGGGCCACCTGATGCGCCAGTGACTGGGCGGCGATGAGATCGCTCCTCACCTTGGTCAGATCGCTGTTGAGCACCGACAAACGCGTCGCCATGATGTTGGATCGATCCTCGGTATCGACGACCTGGTTCTGCCGGGCAAACTCGTTCAGGTCCTTCTCGGAGGTTTCGAGCTTGGCCTGCATGTCGGTGATCTCGCGGCGCAGGAAGGCCTCGGCTCCCGTGGACCGCTCGAAGCGCATGGCGTTGCTCAGCACCAGATATTCTTCAGCGATCGCGTCCGCGACCTGGGCGGCCATGTGCCTGTCCAGGCTCGTGAAGCTGACCTCAACCAGATTGGAGAGATCGGAGGTGGTGACCTCGAGACTTCCCTGCACAGCCTGGGCCAAGGCACGGACCCCGGCCTGGCCGCCATCTTCCTTAGGGGGGGCGGACGCGGTCGGGGCCGGACTTGCAACCTCCGGGGTGCCTTGCAGCAGTTGGCGCAGGCCGGTAAGGACGGGACGTGCCAGGTTGGCCACCAGGTCGCGAAGCCCGCTCACGAGATCGCGCTGGCGCAGTTTACCATTGAAGGCCGGATGGTCGCCGAGATTCAGCCTCCTTACCACGGCCTCGGCGACGGCCCGGCTCTGAATGATCTGGGTCTGGGTTTTGCGAAAGGTGAACCAATCTTCGGCGCCGGTATTGACGTTGCGGAACTGAACCATACTCGGCGGCTGGGGCGAAATCTCCAGTACCGTGGTGGCTCTATAGACCGGGATCTGGATGAGGGTCGCCGCGACGACCGTAATGACGACGATCGTGGCAAAGAGCAGGATGGTCCACCGATATTTGACGACAATCCGCCACAACTCGCGCAGATCGAGCCCCGTGTCGCTTGGGGGCTCCTGATAATAGGACGGCTCAACGCCGGCGATGGCGCGCTCGGCCTGCCGCAACTCGGGAAAGCGCCCGGAGGCACCGGCGTTAGGGGGCGGTAAGGGCCTCACTTGAGCACTCCTGGCAGGTCAAAATAGAGCGCCCAACGCAATCACCCGGAAGGTATTATCCCAGAGCGTCACGAACCCGGACTTGACGGCATTGGTGTCCACAACGACGACGTCGCCCTCCTGGAGCGGCATGTCGGGCGCGCCCCGATCCCGCACCGCCGCGATGTCGACAATCTTCTCGACGGGGTTCCCGCTTTCGTCGGTACGGATCACCCGGACCTGGTCCAACACGGCATCCCATTTAGTGCCACCGGCGATAGTCGCGGCCTTGTAGGCCGAGGTACCAGGCTGCAGCGGATAGGCACCGGGTCTTCCCACGGCGCCGTCAACAAAGTAGTACCCCGCTTGGGCGACGTAAATGCTGTCTCCGCCGCGTACCAGCAGGCCGTTGGAGTTAGGGTCCTTGAGAAGCTCCTTGATGTCGATGATGAAACGCTGGGGAGCGGACTGCCCGGTACGGGGATCCGACGCCTGGGTGCGGACGTCGATGGTCGAGCCCGCCCCGCTCGCGAGGCCACCAGCCAGGGAGAGCACTTCGATGAGGGTGCGTGGGCGCTGGATGGGGTAAACACCCGGCTTCACGACCGCGCCGGTGACGGTGATTTCTTGTGAGGTATACTCAGCGATGGAGACCGAAACCTGAGGTTGGTGGATGTATTTGGCGAGCCGCTCCACCACCGCCTGCTGCGCCTGGGTGGTAGTCATCCCGCCCAGAGCCACCTCGCCGAGCAGAGGCAGGGCGATGGTGCCGGGTCCTGACAGGCGGGCGGTGAGGCCATTGATCTCCGGGGCCTGTGGGGCCTCGATCTTGATGAGGTCTCCGGGCCCGAGGCGGTAATCGAAGGCCGTGCGGTCCGCGATGGGGCTGGCGCTCGCCCGGGTGGCGAGCTGGCGATTGAGTTCGGCCATGCGGGCCTCGCCAGCCAGCGCCTGGGCGCTCTGGAGACTCGATGCCGCGGGTGTGGCGGCGGGATCCGTCTGGGACTCCGGCATCGACCGGGAGACGCAGCCCTGGAGCGAGGCCAGCAGCAAGGCCAGGACCGGGAAGATAACGGCGCGCCACGCGACCCGTCTGTTGTGGGTCCAGGAGATTGGGGTTTGTTGTCTCATGGTCTCAAGTCTTCACCCGCCACGCGGGAGGGAACCCGTTGCCGGATGGTCTTCCCCGTCACTGGGGCGATGGGGCCACGGGGCTCGAGGGTTCCGCGTCGCCCCGGCCCCAGGACCCCGCGGCCATCGCGGCCCCCGCGGCCACCGCGGCCGCGCCGACAAGGGGAATGGTGACCCCGGGGTTGACTGGCATGGCGAAGAGGCCGCTCTGGCAACCGCACCAGGCCGCGTCGGGGCCGAGTTGGGCGTCAACCAAGCGGGCAATGGCATGACCGACCGGTAAAACCCCCGCCGCCGGAAGGTCGGTGACCAGGTTTCTGCCACCGTTTTCACCCTGCTGCAACAAATAGCCCTCTGCACGGTCCGCCGAGACCGCGACCCGCCCCCTCCCCGTCTTGGCCGTGAGTTCGAACTCCTGGCTGTCCCAGCGCAAGAAGACCCGGTGGCAGTCGCCATCGGAGGCGTCCTTGTCGCAAACCCTGAAGCTGTAGCAAAGCAGACCGTAGAGGCTTTCGACGATATAGTTCTCGCCCTGGCGACGGACGAGGACATGGGTATCGGAGGCGATGCGGATGGTGCCGGCTTCCGGGATCTGCAGCACGGACCAATCTTTCCAGTCCTGGCTAGTGCGGACCCTGACGTCGTCGTTGGGGAACACCAGATAGCTATCGCCGTCCTGAAGCTTGATCTCGGTGTTGCGGCTCTTGACAACCGTCGGCTGAGCCACTGTCAGGTCGCCAATGCGCTCGTCGAGCTCCGCAAGGACGGGGTTGATCAGCCCGCCAAGCAGCGTGAGCAGGATCAGTGGTTGGTGCAAGCGCATCGGGCCTCCACTAGGGTTTGGGTTAAACTGAGTGGTCTCTTAGTCTACGGAATACCCTGATTTTGTCCACACTCTTTCGCCCCGACGGGTCCTGGCCGGGCGTGCCTGGCCAAGTGACTGCCCAACGGCCTGGCCAGGGGTTTGGTACGGGAGGCGGTGGTCGCAAGGGGTCCACGGCGTTGGGGATCTGGCTCCGGTCTGCCAGAGGTGCCACCGCCGCATGATCGACTGCCACATTCACCTTCTGCCGGGGATCGACGATGGCGCACATAACCTGGAGACGGCTCTGAAAATGGCCCGGATCGCCGTGGACTCCGGCGTCACCGCGGTTATCTGCACGCCGCACCATTTTAATGGTGTCTATGACAACCCGGTGGGGCGAATCCGGCGGGCCGTCGCCCGTCTGGCGGAGGACCTGGGCGAGGCGGGGATCCCCTTGAGTCTCTACCCTGGCGCGGAGTTGCACCTGGTGCCTGAGCTGCCCGGTGCGGTCGAGCAGGCCACCGCGCTCACCTATAACGACCGGCGCCAGGCCGTACTGGTGGAACTGCCAACGACCACGATACCGCTGGGCGCCGAGATCGTTCTGGAGCAACTGCTGTATCGGGGGGTGACGCCGGTGATCGCCCACCCCGAACGCAACGCCGTGCTGGCCCACAACCCGGAAAGACTCGGTGACTGGGTGATGCTGGGCTGTAAGGTGCAACTGACCGCCCAAAGCTGTAGCGGGGACTTCGGTGCCAAGATACAGGGGGGGTGCAGGCGCTGGCTGGAGAGGGGCTGGGTGCATCTGATGGCCTCCGATGCGCACCGCCCGACCGGGCGCAGCCCCGACAAGCTGGCCAAGGGACGGGACGCGGTGGCGGCATGGCTCGGCGACGCGGCGGCCGAGGTCCTGACGCTGACCAATCCCCAGCGCCTGCTGGACGGTGAGCCGCTGCTTGATCTCCCGCGCGAGGGGCTGGCCGTGGCGTTACCGGCGGGGACGTGGTGGACGCGGTTCTTGGGCCGACTTCGCTGACGCGGCCGGGCAAGCGTTGACGAATTCACCGAGGCGGATCAAACGCGAAGTCGCGTGCCCTGGAACTGGGCTGGGATTGGGCTCTGGAATCAGGCTGGCCATGGGGATGGGGATGGGGATGGGTTTGTCCGCTGCTTGCACGGTCGCGGGCAGGGGCACCCCCGCCCGCAAGGGTGCTGACTCGTCTGACTCAGACCAGTGCCGCCTCTTTTTGCGCCTCTTAAGGGGCCCGTGCTCAAGCGCGCGATTGGTGAGGACACCGAGCGTTACCCAGAACACGAAGGCCGTGCCAGGAATCTGCAGGTTGAAATCGCCCAGGCTGTGCAGGGCGATGGCGGCCAGCCCGCCCATGGCACCGGCGCGCAGGCGATCGAGGCGTGAAGGCCTGACCCGGCGCCACCAAGGGATCAGCACCACCAGGACCCCCGCGAGGCCAAGGATACCCAGCTCCAGCAGGAGCTGGACCCAGTCATTGTGCAAATACTCAAGGGATTCCATGATCGAGGCGGGTTGCGCCAGCTTAAAAACGTCCTGGAAGGCCCCGGCCCCGGCCCCGGCCAGCCAGGTCTTGGCGGGCAAGGCCGCAAGCGCGACGAGGGCCGCGAGACGGCCCGTATCGTCGATGCTCTGGGCGTAACGCAACAGCAGGGGGACCAGGCCAAAACTGATGGCGAGACCCAGCGCTACCAGTCCCGCGAGCAGGAGCCAGAATCGCTCTAGCCCAGATACCCGCTCTGACCGGTTGGCGCGGGCGAACAGCGCGAACACGAGGAGTCCAAAAAGGCCGGCGGCGGTGCCGAGGCGAGATAGGGTGTTGAAGAGCGCCAGGGCCATGACAATGCAGAACAGTACCAGGAGGGCATAACGCACCTCATGGATGCGATCGGGGTAGGTTTTGACGCTGAACAAGAGATAGGCGATGCCAAGGGGCCAGCCGAGGGCGAGCAGCCCGGCGAGGTGATTGCGATTCCAGAAGGTGCCAACCACCACGCTGTGATTGTCGCGTGCCGGCCACAGGCCGAGGACCGTCTCGAACCTACTGATATGGGCAATGATGCCGTAGAGGGCCTCGGCGGATATCAAGGACACGAGGAGCGCGACCAGAACGCCGAGCTGGCGGCGGGGCAGGCCCGCGGTGAGGTAGGCGGCGGCCCAGTAGGTCGTGAATGTCCCCCAGTAGCCGATGGTGGCGGCGAGGTTGGGCGTTAGCCGGGTGACCGGGAATTCCGGGTACAGATCGAGGAGGACTGGTGGATAGGCGCCGATCCAGAAGAAAATTTGCCGGGGCAGCGGTAGCAACTGCAAAAGGATCCAGAGGGATACCGCGAGCCAGACCCAGAGCCAGGCATAGTCCCAGTCATCGGGAACGGCGTCGCGAGCGATGCGCCAGGCCCAGGTGAGGAAAAACAGCAGGGCCATCGCCACCCCGGTGGCACCGCGCACAGCCGGGTAAACGCCGCCCATCACCAGCATCAGCATCGCCGCCACCCCAGCCATGACGGCAACCTGTACCCAGAAAAAAAAGGGGCCAGTACCCTTTTCCTCACAGGTCCCCAACGTTCCCCTCTCTCGCGGGGAACAGGCTGCTAACCCCCTTTTCTTTGTTCAGCCCCTTTTCTTTGTTATGGAAAAACTGGGGGAGTTTGGATAGGTTCTTCCAGGCCAGGGCCCCGAAGCCGCCAATACCATTGGCCCGCAATGCTCGGTAATCCTCCCAGGACTTGAGGAGGATTTTAGACAAGGAGCGGTTGCTGGTCCCGCCCACCCGCATGCGCACCAGGACCCGGGGCAGATAGACCACCTGCCCCTCCGGCCGGCCCCCTCCGCCACCCAGCATGCGCAATATAAGGTCATAGTCCGCGGCGATCCGATAGCACGGGTCGAACCCCCCATGGCGCTGAAGAACCGAGCGTCGCAGGTAGAGGGTCGGATGGGGCGGCATCCAGCCCCAGCGCAGCCGGGCCGGCTGGAATTCCCCCGCGCGCCAATAGCGAATCACCCGGCCCGTATTCTGCTTGGCCACGTACACCAGGTCGCCATAGACCGCCTCCACGGTCCCTTGATCGGTAGGGGTGGCAAAGGCGGCGGCGATGCGCGTCAGCACGTTCGCGTCGGCGAAGAGGTCGTCGGCGTGCAGAAAGCCGACCACGTCACCGGTCGCCAGCGCTAGGCCCTTGTTCAGGGCCTCGTAGAGGCCTTGGTCAGGTTCGCTCACCAGCGCCGCGAACTGGGGGCGATGGGCCTCCAACACTGCCAGGGTGCCATCGGTGCTGGTGCCAACGATGACGATATGCTCGCGGTCGGGGTATGACTGGCCTGCCACCGAGGCCAGGCAGTCTGGCAGGGTATCGACATCTTGCCGGGTGGCGGTGATGATGGAAATCTTCATGAGTGCTTGCCGCCGTGACGCTTATCCATCCACTGGAATGGCAGGCACATTTTGGTAACCTGCTCGTAAACCGCAGAGCCCTGCCCGGTCAGCAGCTCTTGCGTCTTGAGCACGATCAGATACTCGTAGAGGGCCATTAGCCGGCAATAGGTCAGGCCCGCGTGGCCATCCAGAAAGCCACGGCGCAGCAGGTACATGTAGAGAAAGCGCAGCGAAGGACGAAACGGCAAGCGGTAGGACAAGGCCTTCAGGGTGCGACGGTAGCGGGTCTGATCCCGCGACCACAAACCGCCCCAATCGATATCCCAGTCACCAGCCAACCGCCGCACCGTTTCGCTCGCCTCGTCACTGGCATAGCGGTTGTGCTTCTCAAACCACTCGGTGAGGCCCTTGGAGAAGGAATAGTGCAGATAGGGCTCGGCCAGGGTACCGACACGCCCTGGCGCCAAATCCTCGCGCTGGCCGTGGCCAACCTGTTTGAAGCGGAACCGTTCGCGATACCCAAGCCTGACCTGATAACTGGGGTAAAGACCCGAATAGCGCAGCCAGCGTCCGCGGAACATCATCTTGGAGGGGATGCGATAGGCATCGGCCAGCCCAGTCTGGATGGCCCCCCGCATTTCGGCCCGCAAGGCGGGCGTGACGATCTCGTCGGCATCCAAATGCAGGATCCAGTCGTGCTTGAAGTCGATGTGGTCCAAGGCATGGTTACGCTGTCCGGCGAAGGAATCGAAGGCCCGCTGATAGACGCGCGCCCCCAAGCGCTCGGCCACGGCGACGGTGTCGTCCTGGCTGAAGGAGTCGAGGACCACCACATCGTCCGACCAGGCGACAGCGGCGAGGCAGGCCGGCAGATTGGCTGCTTCGTTGAGGGTCAGGAACAGGACGGAGATGCTCATGAGGATTTTAGCAACAGATACCGCCCCAAACAAAGCGCATCCATATCCGTGCGCTTGAAGCAGTCCAGGGCCTGCTCGGGGGTGTCCACGATGGGCTCGTTCTCGTTGAAACTGGTGTTAAGCACCATGCCCACGCCGGTCTTGCGCCGGAAGGCGTCGATAAGCTGGTAATAGAGAGGGTTGCTGGCCCGGTCAACCGTTTGCAGGCGTCCGGTGCCGTCGACATGGGTCACCGCCGGCAGGCGGTCACGCCACTCGTGGCGGATCTTGACTACGTGCATCATGAAGGGGCTGTCCACCCTTTGCTCGAAATAGGTCGGCACCATTTCCTTCAGCACGCTCGGCGCGAAGGGCCGGAAGGATTCGCGACGCTTGATCTTGGCATTGAGGGTGTCCTTCATGGTCGGGATGGCGGGATTGGCCAGGATGGAACGGTTGCCCAAGGCGCGCGGCCCCCACTCACCGCGGCCCTGGTACCAGCCGGTAACCAACCCGTCGGCGATCAGGCCCGCCGCCGCCTCCACCAGCTCGGGCTCATCGGCACAAACACGCACCGCGAATCCGCTGGCCTCGGCCACCGTTCGGATGCGGTCGTCCGAGTAGCCAGGCCCCCAGAAGGCATGCTGCATGTGGAAGCGTTCCGATCGACCCAAGACGGTATGCCAGCAATAAAAAGCCGCGCCCAGGCAGGTGCCGTCGTCCGAGGCCGCCGCCTGGAGATAATGCTCCTTGAAGGGCGTTTCGCGCTGGATGCGGGCGTTGGCCACGCCATTCAGTGCACAGCCGCCCGCCATCGCCAGGCGCCTGGTCGGGACACGCGACTGAAGGCGCGTCAGACAGTGCATGGCCGCCTCCTCGAAGCGGATCTGCGTGGATCGGGCGATATCCTTCTCTCGCTGGGTGAGTGGATCGGCGCGCCGGCGGGGCGCGCCCAGCGCCTCGGACAGGCGGTCGGTGTAGAAGCGACCCATCAGGATCCGCCGCGTCTCATCAACCGCCCCGCTCTCCCCCCCCGCGTGCATCCCAAAGTAATCAGGTGCCAATCGATACCAGTGCCGGTCATCCAGCCGCACCAGCTCGCGCATCAGATCGCCGTAGCGGTCCTGGCCATAGGGCGCCAGACCCATCACCTTGTATTCCTCGCCGAATTCATCGAAGCCGATGAACTGGCACAGGGCGGTGTAGAAGAAACCCAGGCTGTGCGGCAGGGTGACCCTGTCAAGCACCTCGATACGGGTCCCCTCGCAGCGGGCGGCCATCATACTGGCAAAGTCACCGGAGGCGTCGTACGAAAAGCCGGCCGTCAGGTCCTCGAAGGGCGACAGATAATAGGCGCTGGCGATATGGGCCAGATGATGCTCGACGCTGACCGTCTCGAACCGGACCCTGGCCGGGTCCTCGTCGCAGACCTCGGCGAGCTGCTCCAGGGTGCCCTGGGTACGCCGGTTGCGCCTCAGATGCTCGATCACGGCCCCGGCGGCCTTGAGGGGATGCTGGGCGACATAGGCCATTTTGGCCGCCCGGTTGGCCTTGGGGTCCCGCGCCAGGGCGACATGAGTGACGTCCGCCAGCCGCAGACCCGCGTCCGCGAGCAGGCGGCGGATCGCCTGGGCGGGAAAGGCCGGGCTGTGCTTTTGGCGCTCGCCCAGGCGCTCTTCCGCCACCGCACCGACGAGTTGACCGTCGACCACCAGGCAGGCGGCGGAGTCGGCGTGGAAGGCATTGAAACCGAGGATGACGTTCATCGGGCAGGGTCCGTTAGCAGGTACAGGCACATCGCCTGGGCAAGGAGCCCGAGTCAGTCGAGCTGGACGCAGTCGGGACGGTCACCCTGGCCGAGCAGCCACCGATACAAGTCCAGGGTTTGCCCGGCGATCACCTCCCAGTCGAAACGCCGCACATAGGCTCGGCCGCGCTCGCCCATGGCCCGGCGTTCGGCGTCGCTCAGCGCCATGGCCTCACGCAGGGCCAATACCAGCGGGGGGACCCCGGTCTCGATCCACCAGCCACAGCCGTGGGTCTCCAGATCCGCCCAAGGGGCGCCGCGGGTGGTGATCACCGGCACCCCGGCGGCCAGGGCCTCGGCCACGACCAGGCCGAAATTCTCGCTGAAGGTGGGCAGCACGAAGAGATCCGCCTCGCGATAAAGCGCCGCCTTCGCCTCATCCTCCATCGGGCCAACATAGTCGATGACGGCCTCCAGGCCTAACTGCCCCACCAGGCGCGTCGCCTCGCCCCCATGCCCGCCCTCGTCGGGCCCGGCGATGCGCAGCCGCCAGCCCACCGGGGCCAACTGGCTCCAGGCCCGCACCAGGTCCAGCACGCCCTTCTTCGGATGCAGGCGCGACAAAAACAGCGCCACACGCTCGCGGTTGCCCGGCCGACGGTCTGACCCCCTCGACAAGGGGGTCATGGCCGGCAAGGTCACTCCGTTCGGGATCACCGCCACCGGCTGATGCAAACCGAGGCGGCGCAGATGCTCGTATTCCATCACGGCGGTGGCAACGAAGGCCCGTGCCGTTTCGAGATCCCGCCGCTGAAACAGCCGCAGCGCCAGCCGCTTCTTCAATGGCTTCTGACTCAGGGCCCAGGGCTCGAGCATGCCCCGCGGATGAATGATCAGCGGCACGCCCCAGGTGCGAGCAGCCCGCGCGGCCCAGTGGTTGACCGGGTGCCAGACACCATGGCTATGGATGAGGGCGGGCCGTGCCGAAGAGCCCACGCCCAGCAACCCCCACCGGAATGGCAGACCCAGCGCCAAGGCCAACCGGGAGCGGCTGGTGACGACCCGCCGCGTGACTCGCGGCTCGGCCGATGGAGTCATTGGCCCCTCCCGGGCGCCCTGGCCCAAGAGACAGATTGCGAAACGCGGGCACCGCGCCAGGGCATCGGTGAGGGCCACCAGGGTGCGCGAGGGGCCACCGTGCCGGGGGTTGAGACTGGGGATGCAATGAAACACCCGGCTGGAGTTTGGTTCCTCCATCAGGCCCCTCCCCCCTGCACTCTGTCAAGCATCCGGTTCTACCGCTTCTGGAGCAACTGCTCGATTAGGGGCGTTTTAGTCGCCCAGGGGTCGTTCTTGCAGGGGACGCCGTCGCTCAAGGGGGCGCGGGAGCTGTCCGGTCGGGTCTCGGGCACGCTACCGCCCTACCGTGACATGGACGGTACGGGGTGCGGGGCCATTTGCCAGGGCTTGTTTGGGCAAGCTGAGTCGTGCGTTCAGCCCGGAACGCGGGCGCATGTAACCATGGGGGGGGGGGTTAGTCAACTCGATCGTGGGATCTCCCAGGATAAGTTGCCGCCGTACCTGGGCATCTATTGGTTCAAGTACAATCATCCCAAGTCCCATGACAAAATCCCAGTTCGCCCAGCTACTCGCCGATGTGCCCCCACCGGGGCGCCTTACTGTTATCTCCTCGGCGGTACCGGCGCGACCATCCAACCAAGGGCTTAAATGGGGTACGGGGGTGATGACGTTAGAAACCCAAAAATTTTTGTCCAGGCAGGGTCAAGCCTTGGGCGAGTCGATGCTCGATGAATATCGGTTGAATAATCTGGGGAAAGAATTTGCGGCACGCAACCTGGCACCCGTGATCGTCAAAGGGCAGGCGATCGTCGACTTAGCCTTTCCCAAGGACGAGTTTCGCTTGTCGTCTGACATTGACCTGTTGGTGGGTGATGACGCGGAACCTATTGCCACGGCGCTGACAGAGATTGGCTATGAAGAAGATACGCCACACTCGCGCCATTTTCGGTTCGGGGAGCGCGCATTCCATCAGCATGAAAAGCGGCTACCCGCTTGGGTTGAAGTGCATCGCTGCCTGGACAAGATTCTGCTCCGCCCCATTCCGTATGCCGAGATCCTTGCGCGCGCCAACCCATCGGGCAGAAAGGGTTTCCGTTACCCTACGATCGAAGACCTGTTGTTATTGGTCGTTCTCCACGCCAGCGCCGATCCCCATTTTCATCCGGAAAGGGTCCAGCGCGATCTGCGGTTTCTCATCGGCCATGGCAAGCCCGACATGGATATCGTCTGGTTACGGGCCCACCAGTGGGAGTTGGCGCGGGCGTTGCGGCGGCTGTTGAGCGGGCGACACCCGCAAACAGCCCCCACCCCCGGCGGGTGGTCGGCATCAAAGACGGCAAGCTACCTCATGGGTCAATTGCTGTGGCACGACAGTCCGCTTACCGTCTTGCGCGGTCTCGCAAAATATGCCCTGGCACGCGCGCGGGATCGGCTCTGGCCTTAAAAGAAGGCAACCCCGTGGCCTAGCCGAGGGTCGATACCGATCACCTTACCTTACGCCAGGCTGATCACCCCCTGGGCCATCAGCTCTTGCGCCAGCTTCAGGGTGTCCCGTTCCAGCTCTTCCCGCGAGACATCGTATTCGTCTAGCATCAGGTCGCGAATCTCGGCGAGGGTCTTGCCCTCGCCCATCAGCTCCCAGATCCGCGCCCCGACCGGGTCGAGGCCGAAGTAGGTCCCGCTGGCGAGGTCCAGGATCACCGTCTCGTCGCCCACCGTGCGTGCCATCACCTGCGGCGGGATACACACCCAATCCGACAAATTCATACTGTAACGCCCTCCTCGCCCGCATGTTCCACAATAGCCGGCGGACTTTCAGGTTTCGGGCCGTTGGTCGGCATCCCGTGCCGACGGCGATGCCCAGCGGGGTACCGCTCTCATGAAAACCTGCCCGGCTTGGCGTCGGTGCTGACCGCGAGATCGCGGCGGCAAGGGATTGCCGCCCTAGGCGCTAGAGGCGTCGTCTCGTCTGGGTGTGCTAAGAGGCAATCGGGCCGGAAGGGCAATTAATCGGATTGCCTTTGGAGGTGCCACCCCGACAAACGGCGGCAACCGCCTCCAGGGGTTCCCTGGAAAGGATACGGGGGGGCTCGTAGGACCTCTTCTTCGGCTCACCAGTGGCTTCGGTTTCGGGGTGGGATGGCTGGGTCATGGTGTACTTCACACTCGTGGTGCCTGGGATTGGTCTGGTCAATGGGTCAACTGCAAGGCCGGGTCGCCGAGCAGGCTGTACACGCGGAGCATGTATGCGGGCATGTCGACTCGCCCGGTGTTTTCCTGGAGCGACTGCTGGACCGCCTCGCCCAGGGTCGGAACCCATCGCTGGAAGACCGCATCGAAAAGGCTTCCATTCAGGTCCACGGCGGGCCCATTCAGCGATAGCCCCGTTGGCGACCAGACGGCGATCGCCCCACCATCCGCATCGAGGGCCAAACGCGCGCCCAGTGGGGCATAGCCGGGGACCTCGAACCGGTTTGCAGCGCAGGTCAGGGCGCTGATCACCGGCAGCCGGCCGGTGCTGCTCAGGACACCCAGATCGTCGACAGTCAACAGCCCTTGCGAGCTGAATCGGTCGATACCGCCGTGGCCCAGATAGTTGACCCAGCCGGTCCCCTGGTTCATGCCTGCAAACAGCAGGGACCGTGCCGTGCCGATGGGGTTCTGGTCGAGATAAATCCGGGTGACGGCCACCTCGGCCGGCAGCAACTGCGCCACCTGGTCGCTATTGTTGGGGAAGTCTCCGGCGGCGCCATCCGCATTGTCCGCTAGCAGCATCGCGCCGGCCAGGTCCAGCGGTCCCGCAGTCGCTTCATAGGTGCCGACCTTGGTGAGATAGGTTTGGATCTCCGCCGGGGTCGCAGCAGCGATGCGACCAATCGGGATGTCCGGTGCGCCGTCGCCGTCGAAATCCACAAGGCAGTTGTCGCAGCCGAACAGGCCGTTGGGGGTGGACGTCATCAAGGTGGGCGCCTGGGGCTCGCCGCGCCCTCCGAGGTCCCGGTAATCAAAGCTACCCATGCCAGCCAGGACGACGTAGCGCACGCCCCAGGTCCCGCTGACATGGCGGAGGAACTCGCGCAAGGCCTCTGGGCTAGCGATGCCCCAGTTGAAGCTGTCGTAGATCTCGTCTGTGCCCACGACCCGGCTGGACAGGCCCTTCGTCTGCCGGTAGTCCGCCAACTGTTGGGCGGCGTCACGCAAACCCGGCGGGGCAATGACCAAGTAATCCACCGGATCGGTGGCAAGCTGGAGATCAGCGGCGGTCATTGACACCGGCGCTGCGGCGGCAATGGCCGCGCTGGACAATGCCAGATAGCGCGCACTCAGCTTGGCGTTGAAGGTGACGCCTTGGCCCACCGCACCGGGGGCCAGGGTCACGGCCGTCAGGTGCCGTGGGGTCTTGGGATCCGTGATGTCGAAGACATGGATCTCGCCGGAGCTGAAGCCGTCCACGGCGAGGGGGCCGGTGACCTCGGCACTCAGCGTCAGCCGATCGCCAACGGCCCGCGCCAAGCGGCGGTACTGCACCGCAATGCGGTCCAGGTAGAACATGTTTTCGGTGCCACCTAGGGCCCGAACCTCGACGAGGTTGTCGCCACTCTGGAGCTGGCTGGTCGGTACGGGGATGCGCAGCTCGTAGTTCGTCAGCCCTTCCCAGGACCCCCCACCAAGGGAATGACCATTGATCGACACAGTCACCGGGTGTGCGCCCAGACCCGCGCCCTTGAGGAACACCCGGAGCAGGCCGTCGCCCGCCACGTTGGGCAGTGGGATGGTGAAGCTCTTCGCGCTCCACCCGTCAATACCGCCGCCGATAAAGCCATCCCAGTACCAGTAATCGCTCCCGGGGTCCGTCGCTACCACCGTCGCGGCGAAGCGGTCCTGCTCGGCCCAGAGAGTGTCGGCGAAGCTGCCCGCTATCATTGGCTCCGGCGCGGTTTCCTTGACCGGTGAGCCTTTCATCCGGACACCGACCTGTGCGACCCGCACCCGATACAGGTTGTCCAGGGTGTACAGGCTATCGATGGGCTCGCCGTAGAAGTAGATTCCAGCGTTGCCGGCCGCCGGCATCCAGGCCACGTCCCGGCCGCCCGTCGTGAGCTGCAGCTCCGCCCGCTTTATCCATCTGACGACGGCCGCCTCGGTGCGCCCAAGGACCCTGGCCAGGTCGGCGGCGCTGGCATAGTAGAGGCCATCCGCCTGGACGGGGATCTGCACCGAGTCCGAGCTGAGGCTCGCGGCCAGGACGACCGCCTGTGCACCCTGGGCGATCCCGGCATCTTCGATCCCGAAGGCCAGGGCCTGGCGATTCCGCCCCGTCTTGTTCCCATGAGCGATTGCCCTGTACCTGCGCTCCGGGTCATCAATGCCTTGATCGGACTCGATCACCGGCGATGCTCCCTGAAGCACCGCCCGCGCGAGCGCCCGTGCCGGCTCGGCCGGTGTCACCTTGAAAGGCCCGTGCGTTCGGGTACCGCCCCACACCTCCTGCTCCACCAGGCGATAGCTGTAGCCCTGTCCAGGCCAGGCGCCGGGATCGACGTAGCTGTAGCTGCCGCCCTGGGGTGAGGTGATGAGCGCCGGCAGCAGCTCGTCGTTGACGCGCTCGTAGTCGCCGAGGATAGGATCGAGCCGCTCGACGTGGAAGCCGGCCGTCCCCAGTTCGAAGGCGGTCTCCCATGTCAGAAGGACCTGTCCGCCGTCGGCGGTCGCCCCGAATCGCGACACGCTGGCCAGGGTGACTTTGCAGGTCGCGCCGGAGCCGACGCCGGGGATCTGACTTTCGGCGAGCGTGGCATTAGCCACGCCGGTCGCGCCGGGGGTGGCGTTGAACGCGATGGCGCTAGTGGTTGTAGTACCGTTGGCACCGCCGGCCACACTGGTGGAACCGGCGGAGCTGGAGAGGTAGGTCACGCCGCCCGCGCCGCCCCCACCGGGACCGTGCGCAACCCCGGTGGGGTCGGCGTCCGTACCGTTCGCCCCATTGGCGTTGACTGTCAGGCTGGTCAACACGCCGGTGCGGGCGAAGACCAGCACGCTGCCCCCAGCGCCGCCACCGCCGCCGCCATCGTTGGCTGGCGTGACCCCGACCCCGCCGTTGGCGCTCAGGGTCCCGGTGCCGGTGACGCCGTTGGCGCGGACCAAGATGATGCCGCCGCCCTGCCCCCCGCTTGACGCGTTGGTGGCACCCACGTTGTTTCTGCTGCCGCTGCCGCCGCCGCCGCCCATGGCCAGGGTGCCCGCACCAGCGGGGAAGGCCGCTCCGCCGAAACCACCACGCGGCAGATTGCTGTTCCAGGTATTGCCCCCTGTACCGCCCGCGCCGCCATTGCCACCGCCCCCGCCACCGCTGTTCTCATCATTTGCGCTCGGGCGGCCGTCGGTCCCGCCGCCCCCGGCGTTGCCGGGAGCGCCGCGGGCGCGGCTGGCGTCTGCATTGGCGCCGTCGGGATAGCCGGTGCCGGCCGCAAGGGTCCCAGTGCCGTTGTACATGAAGTTCGGTGAGCCGGCGACCCCCTCGGCCTTGTTGCCGTTGGTGGCCACGGTGACCCGGGTGCGGTAGTCGGTGTTGGCCCCACCCCCACCCGCGAGCTGCTGCCCGCCACCACCGCGGAAGCCCAGGGCATTTACGTTGATCGACCCGCCGGAGAGGGTCAGGGTGTTGGCCACATCCAGGGCCACGATCCCACCGGTGGTGCCATTCCAGGCGGAAGCCGTCACGGCCCCGGTCACGGTGGCATCGTAGAACTGGGGCACCCGAACCACCTGGAAGCGGCGCTGGCCCTGGGTGGCACTGGCATTGTCGTTGGTGTAGGTGTTGATCAGGCCGCCGCCAGGGCCCTTGCCCTCGATCTGGACGCTGCCGCCCGCGACCGAGCTCTTGGCCACCACGAACTCGTACTTGCCGGCGTTGTTGTAATTGGTGGCGCCGCTGCCGTTGCCCGTGGTGTTCCCCGCCGTGCCGGTGCCATCGCCATAACGCTCGTCGTTGCTGGTGTTGATGATCGCGTCCTGCATCTGTATCACCAGCAGCAGGTCGCCGGCGACGATGGGGGTCGCGGCTCCGCGCGCAGTGCCGACTGAGATGCTCACGGCGCCTGCATTGGCGGTGGCCGTACCGGGGTAGTAGGTGTTGTAGGTACCGGCCGGCAGGGTCGTGGTACCGGTGCTCGGCGGATTGGCGCACAAGGTGCTGGTGAAGGGCCGCAGGGCGACCGTGGCGGCGACCCAGGCTTCATTGTTGGAGCCAAACGCGGCTGTTCCCGTGTCACTGGCACTGGCTTGGGTGGCGTCGCTTACGCCGAGCGCCACGTCGTTCCCACCGTTAGTGGGGTTGTAGTTGAGGGTAACCCTTGAGGTTGAAGGTACCGATGAAAGCGTGTTGTCCCCGATCCCCGCGACCCGGACAACAGTGGTGTCGGCCACCGTGGTGGTAACGGCCGGAGCGGTGGGCGTGGGGCTGGCACCCGTGCTGATGGCCGATACGTCGATGGGCGTCCGCGGGTCCACCCCCGTGTAGCGCAGGATGGCCCCCGCCACCCCCACGCTGGCGCTCAGGGTGAACGTGTAGTTGGCAGCCGCGATGTCGGCGGCCGTGGCCACCCGGTAGAAGACCGCCAGGGTCTGGAGGGTGCCGTTGTTGGTTCGCTGGATCTGGGCCCAGCCGGCGGGGGCGGTGATGGTGGTGTTGCCCCGGGCGGCGAGGGTCGCGAGCAGCAGGTCGTTCTGCACCACCCCCGTCGGTTTGGTGATGGTCAGCGACGTAGTCGTGGCATTGTTGGTCGCGAAGCTCTGGAGGGCCGGTGCCGCCTCGGCCGCCGGCCAGGGCATCGCCCATCCCAGCGCCAGAATCAATATCGCATACAGAAACGCCCATCGATTCGCGTTTGTGCTTTTGTCTGTTCGCATCACCGCCATTACTCCCCCGCAGCCACCGTCAGCAAAGCCATGCCTT
Organism: Chromatiaceae bacterium; assembly: GCA_016714645.1. Classification (NCBI taxonomy): domain Bacteria; kingdom Pseudomonadati; phylum Pseudomonadota; class Gammaproteobacteria; order Chromatiales; family Chromatiaceae; species Chromatiaceae bacterium. The sequence goes on from JADKCI010000005.1 coordinate 285,571, forward strand.
TTTGGGTCCTAAAAATTTAGGGTACTTAACCATCTATACTCAGATCTAGCCGGTTTACCCCCGCCGCCGCCAGCGACCCTTCCCATTATGTCCCGCGCGCGCCCAATGCAGGTTGCCCGCCAGAAGCCACCATGGCACGCATAAAGTACACGACGGGGCCCCAGGGGTCCACCCCCCGCCGCGGGATAGTAGATCCGGCATGCCTCAGCTTTAATGATCGGTCACGAGCAACAAAAGGAAACCCGGGTCGGGGGCGAAATCCAGCGTCCCCGCGCGCACTTGGGCCAGCAGGCCTGTCAGATTGCGCAACAGGCCGTCCACTCGATAGGGATCTTCATTGACGACCGGCGCGCAAACCAACAACCGCGCCAATGCCAGGGAGCCCGACAGGGGTCGTACGGCGTGGGTCGTGGCTTGTTGCAGCCAGTATAGCCCGGCAATGGGATAGGCGCGGCTCCGGCTTGGCGTCTGCCCCAGGTCGCCAGCGAAGGGCAGCTTCTCCACCCGCCAGCCGCCCGGATCGGGCAGCAGGGCGTTCATATCGTCGGACAGCACCTCCCAGCCGGCGTTGAGGGCGAGCCGGGAACTGGTGGATTTGCCGGCCCCGGAGCGCCCGAATACCACTTGGGCGCGGCCGTCGCGGGCAAAGGCGCCGCTGTGCAGCAAGACCCCGCCGGCATGCATGACCCGATAGGCGACCAGTACCCGGAAGAAATTTTCGAACAGGCTGGAGAAACGTTCCGCGTCGGTCCGGCTGGTCCACAGCCGGCCCCGCAAGCCAGGCGTGAAGCGGATTTCAGCCACGAAATCCCGCCCCGCCAAGCAGAGGTGATCGGAGTAATAATCCCGGTCGTAGGTGTATTCCCAGCCGCGGGTGTCGATCTCCCGAAACGCGCTCCCGGGCAAGCGGTGTAAAGTGATGGAAACAGGCGCGGGGGTTGCTGCGACGGCACCGCACAGGGACTGGAATCGCGCTCGCGCCCACGCCGCCTGGGCAGGCGCCATCCCTGAGAATCGATAGGAGTCGCCCGCCAGGCCGATGGCGAGCGCTCTGGAACCCCAGGGTTCCAGAGGCAAATCGCCGACCGCCAGGGACCGAAGGAGATAAGCATCACCGAAAGCCACTTCAGGGCCCCCGGCGGGCGACGCGGACCAACGCCCCGTTTGTCCGCAGGGGCGCCCTACCATCCCCACTGACCGGCAAGAGGCGCATCCGCGGCCAATTCACGGAGTGCGCGAGCAATACGGGGGGAAATTGAAGGCGCAAAAAGTGTCCCTATCCACGTTATCGAGGTTGCCGACTGACTGCCAGGACCCGGCGTGCCTACCGCCACGGCGGTTTCAGCGGTTTCGCATCCGGCATTCTGCCTGTAGAGAGGGGAGGAAATCCAGCCCGGCTTGACAAGTTCCGCTCAATCCAAGCCCACCCTTCAGGCCATGTTGCCGATAGGTGGCCAGGCACCCCCCGCCCTCTTCTTGCCTCTGGCGGGTGCGGGCCGGATACTAGGCCCATGCCATACGCATCCACTCCCGTCCACCCGTTCCTCATCGCCATGCCAGGGCCGTGGGATCCGAATTGCTCGCGCACCCTGACTTCCATGCCCTTATGATCACCCATTCTGAACGGCACGACATTCTGCGAGAACTCGCCACGGAGCCGCTGTGCCTGGGCGTCTCCGGGTGGTGTATGTGGCCCTGGATTGCGGACGGCGCCCGGGTATGGGTACGCAGAGCCTGTTGGTACTGGCCTGGCGATGTGGTCGTGGTCCGCGCCGGGGATGGCCGCTGGTTGATTCATCGGGTGATCGGCGGCTATCCGCGCCACGGGTGCTGGCGGTGGCTCACCCAAGCCGATGCGGCCTCTCGACCGGATGCCTCCCGGCCCGGCGAGCAGTTGCTGGGGAAGGTGTGCGGTGGCGACTGCTCCGCTCAGGCGGTGCGAGTTCCGTTCGCACACCGCCTCGGGGCGCTTGGGCGGTTCATACGGTTTTTGGTGGGCCGAGCCGTGATGCATGAATTTTGGCGACGATGAGGCGTTACGGAGCGCACTGTCATGATCGAGGACACAACGATTTATCAACTGCGGCCGGACATCCGTTTTCGGAACGTCAACGGGGAGGGTGTCGTCCTGCGCCAGGCGGCTGGCGAAGTGCTTGTACTCAACGAGACGGGTATCCGGGTGCTCGAAGCGGTGAACGCCGTCCGTCCGGTGAGCGACATCATCCAGGCGCTGGCGGCGGAGTATGAGGTGGAGCCAACACAAGCGGCGTATGACATCAAGGCTTATCTGCGGGAACTGTTCGATGCCCAGATCATCGCCGAATGTGCCGAAGGTATTGAATCAGGGTGACCGCCATGTCCTACGCCCGGATTCTCAACAGGACCTGGACTGAACACCTTCTCCATTCAGTCCTGCTGGAGCTCACTTACCGCTGCAACCTAAACTGTGTTGTCTGCTACAACGACCGCGAGCTTCAGGAATCGCCGCTCGCCACCGGACAATACCAGCGCCTGTTTGAAGACCTGCGGGACCTGGGCACGTTCGACTTGACGTTCAGCGGCGGCGAACCGCTCCTTCATCCGGCATTTTTTCAACTGGGTGCTCGGGCCCGATCGTTGGGCTTTGTCGTGCGGGTGAAAACCAACGGTCACGCCCTGGGCCAGCGCCTGGCTCGACGTCTGAAGGACGAGATCGATCCCTTTGTCGTCGAAGTGAGCCTGCATGGCGCCAAGGCGGCCAGCCATGACCAGCAGACCCGTACAGCGGGAAGTTTCGAGCGACTGCTGGGTCACCTGCGGGACATGCGGGAGGTGGGGCTGCGGGTTCGGCTGAAAAGCCCCTTGACCGCTTGGAATGAGCAGGAGATCGAGGAGATGTTCGAGCTGGCGGATCGGTTGGGTTTGCCGTTGGACATTGACCTCCAGCTCACACCCCGGGACGATGGCGACCGCGCGCCCCTCGCCATCGCCGCCTCGGCGGAGGGCAGGCGCAGGCTGTTCGCCCGGTTTGCCCAGCGCGGGCGAGCCCACTCCGATCCGAGGGAACAGACCCTGCGTCAGGCCGCGCCGTTACCCGATACCCCGCCAGTCCCGAGTCAATACTGTGGGGCGGGTTCCGCCAACGTCGTCATTGACCCTTTCGGCAACGTCTATCCTTGCGTCCAGTGGCGCCGCCCATTGGGCAATCTGCACCGGCAGTCCATTCGCGAGATCTGGACCGCCTCTCCCGCGCTGGCCGAGGTGCGCCAGTTGGGAGCCCAGGTCAAGACCTGGCTGGATGGTCACGACACCCAGGCAAGGGCTGTCGGCTTCTGTCCCGGACTGGCGGAACAAATGACCGGCAGTCCTCTATGCCTCTATCCCAGTGTCCAACCCGATCTGGTGACACTCAATCCCTGAAAGAGTCACATGTGGCTGAATGCCAGGTGATTCGACTCGCGCCGGACCATCCCGGGTGTCTGCCAAAAACGCTCGACCGGAAGCGCATCGCCAACCTGCGCGGCCAGATCGGCCGGGTGGCCCAGCACATGCTGCTGAACGGATTTGCGGCACGCAACCTGGCCCCCGTGACACCGGTCACCTAGCGGTCGGACTTTTCCGCACCCGAGCTTGATCTTGGTCAAGGTTGCGGCGGGAGGCTTCCTCTCAAATGGTCCCCGGCCGCAACTGCTTCCAGAGGACCACTCAACATGGCACAAACCTTTACCAAAACGATGGCACGGAACATCTTCTATGGTGGCTCCGTGTTCTTTTTCCTGCTTTTCCTGGCGTTATCCTTCGATACCACCATGGCGCTGCCCGATCGTGACCGGCGCGAACTGCTCGATCCCAGCACGGAACTCGGGCGCCAGATTGCCCATGGCAAGGATCTGTGGGAGACCAATAACTGCATTGGTTGCCACTCCCTGCTGGGGGAAGGCGCCTATTTCGCCCCGGAATTAGGCAATGTCTATGTGCGCTTCGGTAACAACACCGACGCGATCAAGGCGTTCATCCAGAGCCGCCCCGCCGACGGCATTCCTGGCCGCCGCAGCATGCCGCAGTTCAATTTTGCCCCCGCCGAGCTCGAGGCCATTGCCCAGTTCCTGAAGTATGCCTCGGAGATCAACACCGCCGGCTGGCCACCCAACAAGCAGGGCTAATTGGATTCCCAACCTAGGAGAACGAATGATGAAGTATCAATCCCAAGGGGTGGCCAAGCTGTATTTCATGGCCGCCATCGCGCTGTTCGTCGCCCAGATCCTCTTCGGGCTCATCATGGGCCTGCAGTATGTGGTCGGGGACTTCCTGTTCCCCGAAATCCCCTTCAACGTGGCGCGCATGGTCCATACCAACGCCCTTATCGTCTGGCTGCTCATGGGTTTCATGGGCGCGGCCTATTATCTGGTGCCCGAGGAGGCGGAACGGGAATTGGCGTTACCCTGGCTGGCCGTCCTCATGTTCTGGGTCTTCCTGATCGCCGCGGCCCTCACTGTAGCGGGGTATCTCCTGGTGCCCTACGCGGGCCTGGCCAAGCTGACGGGCAACGACATCCTGCCGACCATGGGCCGGGAGTTCTTGGAGCAGCCCACCATTACTAAGGTAGGTATCGTCATCGTCGCCCTCGCCTTCCTGTTCAACATCGGCCTGACCATCCTCAAGGGGCGTAAGACCGTGGTCAACCTGGTGCTCTTGATCGGCCTTACGGGGCTGGCGGTCTTCTTCCTCTTTGCCTTCTACAACCCGACCAACCTGGTGCTGGATAAGTTCTTCTGGTGGTGGGTGGTGCATTTGTGGGTCGAGGGCGTCTGGGAACTCATCCTGGGCTCCATCCTGGCCTTCGTGCTCATCAAGACCACGGGCGTGGACCGCGAGGTGGTGGAAAAGTGGCTCTATGTCATCATCGCCATGACCCTGATCACCGGCATCATCGGTACGGGACATCACTATTACTGGATTGGCGCGCCGGAATACTGGCAGTGGTGGGGTTCCATCTTCTCCGCCATGGAGCCGATTCCCTTCTTCATGATGACGGTCTTTGCCTTCAACATGGTCAACCGTCGCCGCCGCAATCATCCCAACAAGGCCGCCGTCCTCTGGGCCTTGGGTACCGCCGTCATGGCCTTCCTGGGGGCGGGCGTCTGGGGCTTCCTGCACACCCTGTCGCCGGTGAACTACTACACCCATGGCACCCAGATCACCGCCGCCCACGGCCATATGGCCTTCTACGGGGCCTATGTGATGATCGTTTTGGGCATGATCTCCTACGCCATGCCGATCCTGAGTGGTCGTGAGGCCAATAGCCAGCGCTCCCAGGTGTTGGAGATGTGGTCCTTCTGGCTGATGACGGTCTCCATGGTCTTCATCACCCTCTTCCTGACCGCCGCCGGCATCCTGCAGGTCTATCTGCAACGCTTCAGCGACGCGCCGCTCCAGTTCATGCTCGTCCAGGACAAGATCGCCATCTTCTACTGGATGCGTGAGCTGACCGGCCTGGTCTTCCTCATTGGCCTGGTCCTCTACATCTGGAGCTTCTTCGTCGCCGCCAAGGAACCCGGCCTCACGGCTACCGCCAACGGTCTGCAAATCGAGGGGGCGGCCGCGGCCTAGTGTCGGCTACCACAAGGCAAATTCCAGGATAACGCTAAGGTCAAGGACGACCCTCTATCCCCTTTTTGCGACCTCGCAACCCCGAGCCCCCACGCGCAACCGGATGGGGGCTCGGGGTTTTTTGTTGATGTCCCTCGGGATACCCTGGCCAACATCCGTCTCCGTCATCCCGGGCTTGCATAGTCTAGGATATGCCGCATAATTAGACCCTCTTATAGGACATTATGAGAGGCAAATTCATGTCCACCCGCCCTGGTTTCCTGGAGTCCGTCATCGACGCCGAGGGTCTGGTCGCCACCGACCACTTGGCGGAGCAGTTACATATCACCAAGACCGAATTGGCCATCGCCACGGGCCTGTCCCGGGACGCGGTCTCTAAACAGGCGCGGACCGCTAGCCGGGCGACCCAGGCGCGGCTACGCGACACCACGGAGATCATTAACCGGGTCACACGCTGGTCAGGGTCCGTCGGGCGCGCCTTTGCCTGGTTTCGCTCCGAGCCCCTGCCGTCCTTCGGCGACAAGACCGCCGAGGATCTGGTCAAGGAGGGGCGGGCCCAGGCGGTTAAGGATTACCTGACGCGCATCGCCGAGGGCGGCTACGCATGAAGGCGGCGGCCCTGGCGCAGCGATTTGCCGGGACTCTCTTCCGTGCCCACAATCCGCGTTGGGCCTTTGCCCCGACCAGCGGAGCCGGGGCCGCCCGGTTCGGTGGGCGCTTCAACCGGCCGGGTCTCCCGGCCCTCTATACCTCCCTGACCCCCAAGACCGCCTGGATGGAGGCCCAGCAGGGGTTCCCCTTCAAGGCGCAGCCCCTGACCCTGGTCGCCTACCAGGTGGATTGCGCGGCCATCGTCGATCTGACCAAACCTGAAGTGATAGCCACCCTGGGTGTGGATGGCGCGATCCTCGCCTGTCCCTGGGAGGACATCGCTTCCCGCGGGCAGCCTCCGCCGACCTGGGGCCTGGCCGATGGTCTGGTCGCCGCAGGCTGCCAGGGGGCGCTGGTCCCCAGCTTCGCCCCCGGAACGGACCCGGGAGACCTCAACCTGGTGCTGTGGACCTGGTCCGACACCGCCCCCTGCCGGGTAGAGGTAGTGGACGACTTTGGCCGCCTGCCGCGGGACGACGCCTCCTGGCGCTAAGGAGCGACTTGAATAAAATCGCCAAGGGGGCCATTATTGCTGCACTGCACAATAATGCTCGGCCTTGGCGGCGATCCCGCCCAAGCTCGGGCCCTGCCTTAGTGGTAGGAGGTTTACCATGCTCGACCGATCTTACCCTGATCATCCGATCGCCAGCACCAAGCCATTGGCGGATGGCACAACCTATTTGATCCGGGCTTCCACCCCGGACGACCGCGAACTGCTGCCGCGCTGCTTCTCGGCCCTCTCGCCACGTTCCCGGCGCCTGCGCTTCTTCATCGAAAAACAGGCCCTGATGCCCGAGGAACTGGAGCGCTTTTCCCAGGTGGATGGGCATGACCACATCGCATTCGTCGCGATCCGGGTCGATGCGCGGGGCCGGGAGCTGGAACCGCTGGGCTTCGCCCGCTGCCAGCGTCTTAGCCCGGGGGGCGCGGTCGCCGAACTCTCCATGGTCACCCTGGACCAGGTGCAGGGCATGGGGGTGGGCTCCGCCCTCCTCTCTCGTCTGATCGTCGCCGCCCAGCGCCAGGGCATCGACCGCTTCTGGTTTGAGGTGCTGATGGAAAACCACGGCATGCGCCGGCTGGCACAAAAAATCCACTCCAAGGCCCAATGGGCGGATGACGGCACCCTGGAGTATGACTGCCTTCTGGCCGATGCCGTGCCAGAGGCCCTCCCCGCACCCATCCTGGCGACGCCACCGCTTACCAAGCCCGCCCAACCCGAGCCCAGCCGCGACTGGCCCTGGTACCTGGACCCCGTCTTCTGGATGGAGCCTTGGACCGAGACCTGGCGATCCGACCTGGCCGCTTACCTGAGCCTGCTGGAGGCCGCCAACGAGGATGCCAGCCACTGGCTGGAGGGGCAGGGGCCCCTGCCCCTCTACGGCCAGGTCTGGCGGGCCGCGGCCTAGATCGTTCTGACCCCCCCACTCACAATGGAAACGCCATGACTCCGGAACTGATGGGGGTCCTCCTCCTGCTCGCCGCGGCTATCCTCATGTTCGCCCTCAACCGACCTCGGGCGGATGCCGTCGCCCTCATGATGATGCTGGCCCTGCCCTTCACCGGCATCATTACCATCGGCGAGGCCATCGCCGGCTTCAGCAATTCCAACATCGTGCTCATTGGCGCCATGTTCGTGGTTGGCGAGGCCCTGGCGCGGACCGGTGTCGCCAAGGGTATTGGCGACTGGCTCGCGGACCGGGGCGGCAGCAGCGCCTGGTTGCTGACCCTGCTCATCATGCTGGCGGTGGGCCTGCTCGGCTCCCTCATGAGCAGCACGGGGGTTGTGGCCATCTTCATCCCGGTGGTGCTCCGCATCGCCAACCGGACTGGGGTCGACCCCGCCCAACTCCTCATGCCCATGGCCTATGCCGCCCTGGTTAGCGGCATGCTGACCCTGGTGGCCACCTCGCCCAACCTCATCATCAACTACGAACTGGTGCGCTCCGGTGTCGAGGGCCTGAACTTCTTCAGCTTCACCCCCTTCGGCCTGCCGATTCTGGTGGTGACCATCCTCTACATGCTGGTGGCGCGGCGCTGGCTGCGCTCGACCCGATCGGACGTGTCCGGCGGGCGGCCCCAACCGGAAATGATGGACTGGATCGACCGCTATGGCCTGGCGAATCGTGAATATCGGGTGCGGGTCCTGCCGGGGTCTTGCCTGCTGATGCGATCGCTTGGCGAGATTGATTTACCGAGTAAAATCGGGGTAAGAGTGCTCCTTATCGAGCGCGGCACCGGCCCCTCCCGGCGGATTCTGGCACGCTCGCCGGACACCGTCCTGGAGGTGGATGACATCCTCTTGCTGGATGTTGACACCGACCGGGGCGATGTAAAAGGCCTCAGCAACCGGTATCAGGTCGAGGTGTTGCCTCGCTCCCAGCGCTACTTCATTGATAAGGCGGATAACGTCGGCATGATCGAGGTCATGGTCCCACAGGAGTCCCAGCTCATCGATATGACGGTGGCCGAGGCCATGGAGTTGACCGACGCCCAGTTGACGGTGGTCGGCCTGCGCCGGGGCCGCGACCCGCATCCGCCCTTTGGTCTCCGCGAGGAGATCCTGCAGGGCGGCGACACCCTGCTCCTCGCCGGACCCTGGAAGCCCCTCCGCCAACTCCAGAAGGGTGGTCACGATCTGGTCGCCCTGAATCTTCCCAAGGAATTCGACGAGGTCCTGCCCGCGGCCAAGAAGGCGCCCCAAGCCATCCTGGTCCTCCTCCTGACGGTGACCCTCATGGCCACGGGCATCATCCCCAATGTCCATGCCGCCCTCCTCGGCGCCTTCCTCATGGGCGCCTTCGGCTGCATCAAGATCGATAAGGCCTATCGGGCGATCCAGTGGAAGACCCTCATCATGATCGTCGGCATGATGCCCTTCGCCCTGGCCCTGGAACGGACCGGTGGCGTTGATCTAGCGGCCAATGCGCTCGTGCAGTTGCTGGGTACGGCCCATCCCCGCGTCATCCTGGGCGTTCTTTTCGCCATTACGGTCATGTCCGGCCTCTTTATCGTCAATACCGCCAATGCCGTTCTGATCATTCCCATCGCCCTGGCGGTCGCCCACCACCTGGGGGCCTCGCCCTACCCCTTCGCCATGATCGTGGCCCTGGGCGCCTCCGCCACCTTCATGACCCACATCTCCCCCATCAACATCCTGGTCCAAAGCAAAGGCAACTATGGCTTTATCGACTTCGTCCGCATCGGCTTGCCCCTGACCCTCATCATCGGCTTCACCTCCGTGTTCCTGGTTTCCTGGTTGTTGCCTTTATACTGATCCGTCATTGAGCGCCGGGTCGCCAACAGCGGCCATCCCCGCGCCTCGGCCCTACTTAACCCTACCGGCGGTGATAGCCCGCCCACAGCCCCCAACCGCGGAAACCCTTCCCATGGACACGAAAACCCCCAAATCCAACCGCCCCCCGGTCCAGATTGACCTCGCCCTCCAGGGGGGCGGGTCTCATGGTGCCCTGACCTGGGGGGTGCTGGACCGGCTGCTGGAGGAGGACTGGCTGGTGATCGAGGGGATCTCGGGCACCTCGGCGGGCGCCATGAACGCAGCGGTACTCTGCGACGGCTTTGTCCGGGGTGGCCCCCAGGGGGCGCGGGCGGCGATGACGGATTTCTGGCGGCAGGTCGCGGAGGCGGCCCGCTGGAGCCCCCTGCAGCGGACCCCCCTGGACCGGCTCATGGGGCGCTGGACCCTCGAACAATCACCGGTCTTCATCGCCTTCGAACTCGCCGCGCGCATGATCTCGCCCTACGACATGAATCCCGCCGCCTATCACCCCTTGCGCGACATCCTGGCCCAGTGCATCGACGTCAAGCGTCTTGCGGCCTCCCCCATCAAGCTGTTCATCACGGCCACCAAGGTCAGCACGGGCCGCGGCCGGGTCTTTCGCAACGCGGACATCTGTCCGGAGGTCCTGCTCGCCTCGGCCTGCCTGCCCACCCTCTTCCAGGCCATCGAGATCGAGGGCGAGGCCTACTGGGATGGGGGCTATGCCGGTAATCCGACCATTACCCCCCTGGTGCGGGAGTCCGATGCCCACGACACCATTCTGGTCCAGATCAACCCCGTGGAGCGCCTGGACATACCGCGCAACGCCAGCGAGATCCATAACCGGCTGAACGAGGTCGCCTTCAACGCCCCCTTGCTCAAGGAGTTGCGCATGATGGCCCTCTTGCGCCAGGTGGCGGACCCGGGTCAATCCGAGGGGGCGCGATGGGCGGCGATGCGCATGCACCGTATTTCCAGCCCTTTGATGCTGGAGTTGGGCTATTCCTCCAAGATGAACGCCGAATGGGAGTTTCTGTGTCTGTTGCGGGACGAGGGCCGCCGCCAGGCCGGACTGTTCCTGGAGCAACACGGCGACGATCTGGGCCACCGCTCGTCGCTGGACCTCGACACCTTTATTGACTGGGAGTGAATCCGGAGCGGATTTCAACTCATCCACCTCTTAACCCAACTATCTGGACTGAAGCATGGGACTCCTGGGAATTCTACTCGGCCTCGCCCTCCTGATCGGCCTTGCCTACCGGGGCTGGAGCGTCCTCTTGCTTGCCCCGGCCGCCGGCATGGTCGCCACCCTCTTCACCAGCGAGCCCCTGCTCGCCCACTGGACCCAGACCTTCATGGGCAGCGCGGCCGGTTTCCTGGCCCAGTTCTTCCCCCTCTTCCTCCTCGGCGCCCTCTTTGGCAAGCTGATGGACGACAGCGGCTCGGTCACCGCCATCGCCCACTTCATGAGCACCCGGCTGGGTCCGCGCCGCGCCGTGCTGGCGGTGGTCCTGGCCGGCGCCCTGGTGACTTACGGCGGGGTCAGCCTCTTTGTCGCCTTCTTCGTCCTGGCGCCCATGGCCCAGGCCTTGTTTCGGGACGCCAAAATTCCGGGACACCTGGCGCCGGGGGCCATCTGGCTGGGGGCCGCGACCTTCACCATGTCGGCCATGCCTGGCACCCCCGCGATTCAAAATGCCATTCCCATGCCCTTCTTTGGCTCCACCCCCTTCGCCGCGCCGGGCCTGGGGCTGATTGCCTCCGCCATCATGCTGGTCTTCGGACTCTGGTGGCTGGGTCTCCGTGTCGCCAAGGCCCGGCGCCTGGAGCTGGTTATTAGCGATGTTCTGGCCCAGAACTCCGCGCCAGATAGGGCGGCGGAGGATCCTCTGGTGCGGGAGCGTTCCACCATCGTCCAGAACTTTGACCCACCGGAGATGCACCACGGCCATCGCAGCCCGGACTTGCCCTCCGCCCTGGTAGCCTTCCTGCCCCTGATCGTAGTGATCGGGGTCAATCTCCTCATGTCCCTGGTCGTCCTCCCCCGGCTGCACCTGGATTTTCTGGCCGAGGACCGCTGGGGGCCCACCTCGCTCCAGGCCGTTGGCGGGATCTGGGCGGTGCTCATCGCCCTCTTTGCCGCCATCCTGGTCTTGCTGGCCCTCAATTCACGTCGCCTGACCCAGATCCGCGAGACCATGGACGCCGGCGCCAATGCCTCCGTCCTCCCGGCCCTGAGCGTCGCCAGCCTGGTCGGTTTTGGGGCCGTGGTCGCCGCCCTCCCCGCCTTCGAGCTGGTGCGCGACTGGGTGCTGGCGATCGAGGGCGGCCCCCTGGTGTCCCTCGCCGTCTCCACGAACATCCTCTCGGCCCTCACCGGCTCGGCCTCCGGCGGCATGACCATCGCCCTGGATGCCCTGGGCGCCACCTATCTGCAAATGGCCAACGACATGGGCATGGATCCCGGCTTGCTGCATCGCGTCGCCGTCATCGCCTCCGGCACCCTGGACAGCCTGCCCCACAACGGCGCCGTGGTCACCCTGTTCGCCGTGTGCGGCGTGACCCACCGCGACAGCTATCTCGATATCGTCATGGTCGGTATACTCGGTGCCCTGCTGGCCTTGGTAGCCGTCATCGTCCTGGGGACCCTGCTTGGGTCCTTTTAATTTGTTATGTTCAAACGGATATGCAATAACCAGATGAAAGAACACCGCTTTATATCCTGGCCAGGCATCCTGCTGGCCATCCTGGCGAGCGTCGCCACCCTGTCCGGGGCCCAGGCTGGCGATTTCGCCGCCTGCGCGGATATTCTCAACGACCAGGGGCGCCTGGCCTGTTATGACCGCGCCGCCAGGACGGTCCCGGTAGCGGCCGCGAACCCCAGCGGTAGCGCCAATAGCCAACCCATGACGGCGCCCGCGAAGGGGCCTGGGACGGCAACCCCCACCGTGACCCATGCCGAGTCCGCGCCAGGAGCGGCGGTAGCTCCGACAAGTCCGCCCGCCACCTCCCTGCTCGGCACGGCCTGGGCGCTGAGCCCGGATTCCGCCCGCTACGGCATCAACCTCTATCGCCCCAACTATCTCCTGGTCGCCCGCTACTCCGATAATCCCAATGAGCACCCCTTCACACCGCTTTTCCCCCCGGGGTATGTGAACTTTGATCAGGTCGAGGCCCGCTTCCAGCTCAGCTTCAAGTTCCGGCTTTGGGCCACCGATGATCGTCGCTTCGGTGTCTGGGCGGCCTACACCCAGCAAAACCAGTGGCAGGTTTATAACAAGGCCATGTCGAGCCCCTTCCGGGAAACCAACTACGAGCCCGAGGCGATGCTCACCTACAACCCCGATCTGGCCCTGGGCGGCGGTTTCCATTGGCGCCTCTTCAACCTCGGCCTGAATCACCAATCCAACGGCCGCACGGATGCCTTGTCCCGGAGCTGGAACCGCGTTATCGCCACCTTTGGCGTTGAGACCGATAACTTCGTCCTGCTGGTGCGGCCCTGGTATCGCATCGGAGAGGAAGAAGCCGAGGACGACAACCCGGATATCGAGGATTACCTGGGCTACGGCGATATCACCGGCATCTACAAGTGGCACGGTCACAGCTTCACCCTCATGGGCCGGGGCAATCCCAGCACCGGCAAGGGGGCGGCCCAGATTGCCTGGACCACGCCGCCGCTGTTAGGGCCCCTGCGCGGCTATGTCCAGGCCTTCACCGGCTATGGCGACAGCATGATCGACTACAACTGGAGCCAGAACGCCATCGGCATCGGCGTTTCCCTGAATGACCTGCTCGATCAACCCATCCAGCGGTTTTGAACCCTAGCCCCTTAAACTTCCCGGACCGGCCAAGAGCCCATGCCGCCCCTTGCCCACGGCCGTGTCGAGGACTAATATCCCGCCTTCTGGCACGTCATCTTTCCCTAAACCTGGCTTGGACCTCATATCGGCTGGATCTGGATCAGCCCAGGCGACCCAAGTTACCCTGACCCATAGCCCGCCTCTGGCGGCCGAGGAAGCTTATGTTCAAGAACACCCTGGACGATCCCCAATACGCCAAGGTCGATAGCCTGGCGGTTACTTTCGAGCGCACGGGCCGCACCGGTTTCTGGGCGCAACTGGTGCTGGGCACCTTCCCGGTAGTGGTCATGGCCTTTGTCCTCTTCTACGCCGGCAGCCTGTCCGGCACCCGCGCCGGGGTACCCATCGTCGAGTGGCTGGCCCTGGGCAACATCCTTCTCCTCTTCTTCACCACCTACTGGTTCCATCGTTACCGGGGCCTGGGCAAGCGGATTGCCGACCCCGTCGCCCGTCCCACCGGCGAGGAAGTGGCTGGCAAGGTCTGGACCGGTCTGATGGCCAGCGGCCTGGGCATCCTCTTCTCCATCCTGGTGATGCTCTTCGAGGTGGGCCAAATCTTTTTCTACTTCCTGACCGCCCCCCAAGGAGGCGTTCCCACTGTCCAGGTGAACGGGGCAACCTTTGTCTCCGCCATCGACATGGCAAGCCTCATGGCCCTGGTGATGACCATGGCCGCCGAGGTGCTGGTGACCATTATGGGCCTCTGGCTCCTCTTCCGGACCAGCCGCGCCTATGCGGTGGCCAAGCCAGCCTAGGTCCCAAGAGCCGCAAGGTTTGCCCCGATTACCGGGGCATGCCTGAAAGCCTTGCTCATTCGTAGCCGGCCATGCCAGCCCGTACGCAAGGACGCCCCCGGCGCTGGCCGCGCTGGCTGGCCATCACCTTGGTCGCCCTGGCCGCCCTGATACTGGGCTGGACCTGGTGGTCCGGGGATAATCCCCGCGCCGACCGCCACCTGCGCGGCCTCATCAGCCAACAACTCCATGCCTGGTTTCCCACCGCCATGGCGCCAGATGACGGCTGGCACGGCCTCTATCGGCGTGACCCCCAGGCCCCGCCCCAGGCCCCGCCCGTCCTCTTAATTCATGGCCTGGATGAGCCCGGCGATATCTGGGATGACCTGGCGCCCGCCTTGACGCAGGCGGGTTTCGCGGTATGGGAGTTCCGCTATCCCAACGACCAGGGCATCGACCGCAGCACCGCCTACCTGGCGCAACACTGGCCGGAATTGCCCGCGGACCAGCCGCTGGTTCTCATTGGCCACAGCATGGGTGGGCTGGTGGCGCGGGAATTCGTCTCCCGTTGGCGGCACCCGGTCGCGACGATTCCCCTGGTGGACGGCGCCCCCGTGGGTGGGGTCATCCTGGTAGGCACCCCGAATCAGGGTTCGGAGTGGGCCAGGCTGCGCATCTGGCTGGAATTGCGCGATCACCTCGCCAACCAGCGCCCAGGCCCCCTCGACCCGCTGGCCGGGCTGAGGGACGGCCTCGGCGAGGCCAAGATCGATTTGCTCCCGGGCAGCGACTTCCTCAAGGTGCTCAATGACCGCCCCTGGCCAGCGACGGTGCCGCTGTTTATCATCGCTGCCCGGCTGATCGGCCCCCCCGGCGAGCGACTGGCGGATTTGAAGGCGGCGGCGGTCGCCACGGGCCTGGGTGAATTGGCCAGGGAACTGGCAGACCTGGATGCCCAACTCGGGGAGGGGCTGGGGGATGGTCTGGTGAGCCTGGAATCCGCCCGGCTAGCGGCCCTCGAACCCTTGGTGGTCAATGCCTCCCACCGTGGCATGATTCGCCGACTGTTCGCGGGTAACCCGGAACCGCCCGCCATTGCCCCCATTCTGACCACCCTGCGGCAGTGGCAAGCACCGGAGCCAACCGCGAAATAACGGCCCCGACCCTGCCGGCCGGGAACCCGGGGCAAGACATCTCTTCGAAACCCAGGGCGTCCATGTCGGACACCCGCCTACTCAATAAGGAAAATTATCGTGACCCAATTCTGGGATATTCTCCAACTCATCGCCTCGACCATCCTGTTCGTGGCCTACCTCATCGTCCTCTTCCACGTGGTCGTCGACCTCTTCCGGGATCCCGAGATCGGCGGCGGCTATAAGGCCATCTGGATCATAGGCCTACTGTTCATTCCGGTCCTGACGGTCATCCTCTACCTGCTCACCCGGGGCGGCGGCATGGCCGAGCGCGAGCGCGCGGTTTACACCCAGGCCAAGTCCGACGCCGACGCCTACATCCGTCAGGTCGCCGGCAAGTCCCCGGCGGAACAAATCGCCGATGCCAAGGCCCTGCTGGATGCCGGCACCATCAACGAGGCGGAATACGCCAAATTGAAGGCCAAGGCCCTGAATTGATCTTCCCCCGCCCCAGGGGTCAGCCCTGGGGCGGGCACGCCTCGCAACCGAGATCCCGGGCGCCCCTCATGAAACGCCTCGCCCTCTTGCTGCCCCTCGCCCTCCTGATCTGGGCCTTTCTGGCCCTGGGTCTGGACCAACACCTCACCCTGGACGCCTTCCAGGCCAGCCACGACGCCTTTGCCGCCTGGTATGAAGAACATCCCTGGCTGGTCATCGGCGGCTACATGGTGGCCTACATCCTTATGACTCTCTTTCTGCCCATCGCCGCCCTGATGACGGTGGTCGGCGGCGCCCTGTTCGGCTTCTGGAAGGGCGTCCCCATCGCCTCCTTCGCCGCCGCCCTAGGGGCCACCCTGGCCTTTTGGCTCTCGCGCTTCGTCTTGCACGACAGCGTCCAGCGCCATTTCGGCGAGCGCCTCGCCGCCGTCAATGCCGGCATCGCCAAGGACGGGGCCTTTTATCTCTTCTCGCTGCGGCTGGTACCCGTCATCCCCTTTTTTATGATCAATCTGGTGATGGGGCTCTCGCCCATGCGGACTCCGACCTTTTTTGGGGTCACCCAAGCCGGCATGTTGGTGGGCATCCTCATCTATGTGAATGCCGGCACCCAACTTGCCGAGGTGGATGAGTTGGGCGATATCCTGTCCCCCGGGCTCCTCGGCTCCCTGGTCCTGCTGGGCATCTTTCCCCTCCTGGCCAGGAAGGTCCTGACATGGATGCGCGCTCGCCTCACCCCGAATGACCAGGCCTTGATGTAAAGGCGGCGGCAGCCGTAGGCGCGCAAGCCGCGGAGAACAGGGTTTTGGGATCAAGGGTGCCGCCCATCCGGCCCGAGTCCACCCGCGGCGGCTGAGTAATTTCCGACCGGCTGCTAGGCTGCCGCCGCCTCCGCGGTCGCCTGAACGGGTGGCCCCATGAGAATGGCGATGGGCCGGGTCTGGGGACTGGCCTCCAGAGCGGTCATGAGGGCCATGGTCAGGGGCACGGAGAGAAAAACGCCGATGGTGCCCAGTACCCAGCCCCAAAAGAGCAGGGATACGAAAACGACGAAGGTCGAAATCCCCAGGCCCCGGCCCATGATGCGCGGTTCGAGGATATTCCCGATGAGGATATTGACGGCCAGATAGGCGATGGCGACCCAAAGGACGGTCCCGATGTCGTGGTTAACCAAGGCGAAGAGCAGGGTCGGAATGGCCATCAAGACGGACCCGACGAAGGGCACGAAATTGAGGAGGAAGGCCAGCACCACCCAGACCACGATAAAATCCAGGCCCAGCAGCCAGAGCCAGAGACCGACAAGGATCGCGGTCGTCAGGCTGGTCAGGGACTTGATGATCATGTAACGGTTGATGGAGGACAACAGCCCCCGCAGACGGGCCTCGCCCCCAGGCGTTATGTCAAACGCCATCTTCAGCTTCTCCGGCAGGGTCGCCGTCTCCATCAGGAGGAATATCACCGCCATCAACACCAGCACGCCGGTGGCGGCCAGGTTGCCGACGTTGGACAGCAGGAAGCGCACCCCCCGCATGGCCTCGGCGGGATCAAAGATATCGGGCAAGGCCGCGCTGGAGCCCTCGATACCCATCTCCTCCAGCCATGCGCCCATTTGGGAACCCAGGAGCAGGAATCGCTCCTGATAACCGGGCAGGTTGTCACGCAGCCCTTCCAGGGCACCGGTAGTCATGAGCAGCAGAATGCTGCCCAGGTCCATGAGCAGGAAGAGAATGAGGGGCAGTGAGATCCACTTGGGCACGCGGTAGCGGCCCATCCAGCGCAACAGCGGCGTGAGGATGATGGCGATGAAGATCGCCAGCAGCATGGGCGCGAGGATGGGGGCGGCCAACCGGGTGGCGGCAACGAGAATGGCGATGGCCGCCGCGACCACGAGGCCCCGGGCGGGGGCACCGAAGCCCGCAAAGGCATTTCCCATTTTCTACTCCATATTTGAGTGATGGCCATCGAACCGAAGCCCGGGCCTGTCGGACATGATCACAATCCTAGCCAGGATGGTGGTCCGCCGCAAGGCAAAGAGGAACCGCTAGCGGAAGTGGCGGTCCCACAAGTGGCGGAAATGGCGGGGCTTGCTTATCATCCGCACAGGATTGAGCGGCGTGACGGTCCGGCCGTGCCAATAATCTTGAATCCACGCCTCGCCAGCCTGCACAATGACCATCCCCACCCATCGGAGCATGCATCATGACCACCCCATTTCGGACCCTGCGCAGGGCCAGCCTGCTGTTGCTGGCGGCCGCTCCCCTCATCCTCGCCGGCTGCGGGACGACCACCACCAGCCGTGCCGGCAGTGGCGCCGCCTTTGGCGCTGTCAGCGGCGCCGCTATCGGCTCCCTCAGCGGTAACGCGGGTCAGGGTGCCCTCATTGGCGCTGGTGCGGGCGCCCTGGGGGGCTTTCTCTACGATCAGCATCGCAAGGGCAACATCGACTGAACCTTCCCTCCCATGACAGCGGTAGGGAGCAGCCCCGTCAGGGGCCGTGAAATTCAGGCGCGAGGGCGTAGAATGGCCACCCTCAATCTTGCGGGCCTGGCCCGCGCCAACGTGCGGGAACAGTCCGCGCACCAGACCCACCAGCGAGACCCGGAGCCTAAGCGAGCATGACGACAGTCAAATTTTACGGCGGTGAAGCGATTCCCCTGGAAATGCACAAGGTGCGCATCGTCCAGAAACTCCACCTGCCACCGGTGGAACGTCGCCTGGACGCCATGAACGAGGCGGGCAACAACACCTTCCTGTTGCAGAACGTCGAGGTCTTCATGGATATGCTCACCGATAGCGGTGTGAATGCCATGAGTGACCAGCAATTGGCCGCCATGATGATCGCCGACGACAGCTACGCCGGCAGCGCCACCTACACGCGCCTGGAGAGCAAGCTGCGGGAACTCTTCGGGATGCACTACATCCTGCCCACCCACCAGGGCCGTGCCTGCGAGAACATCCTCGCCCAGGTCCTGGTGTCGCCGGGTACCGTGGTGCCGATGAATTATCACTTTACCACCACCAAGGCCCACATCACCCTCAACGGCGGCAGCATCGAGGAACTGGTCGCCGAGGAAGGGCTGGAGGTCGTCAGCGTCCATCCCTTCAAGGGCAACATGGACATCGCCAAGCTGCGGGCCGTTATCGCCAACCATGGCGCCCCCCAGATCGCCTTCGTGCGCATGGAGGCCGGCACCAACCTGATCGGCGGTCAGCCCTTCTCCCTCCAGAATCTCGCCGATGTCCGCCAGGTGTGCGACGAGCATGACCTCCTGCTGGTACTGGATGCCAGCCTGCTGGCCGATAACCTCTACTTCATCAAGGAGCGCGAGGCCGCCTGCAAAGATATGAGCATCCGCGAGATCACCCGTCGCTTCGCGGACCTCTCCGATGTCATCTACTTCTCCGCTCGCAAGCTGGGCTGCGTGCGCGGCGGCGGCATGTGCATGCGTTCCGAGGAACTGTATCGGCGGATGCGTGGCCTGGTGCCGCTTTACGAGGGCTTCCTCACCTACGGTGGCATGTCGGTGCGTGAGATCGAGGCCCTTACCGTCGGTCTCGAGGAGACCATGGACGAGGACATGATCAACCAGGGGCCCCTCTTTATCGCCTATATGGTGGAGGAGCTGGAGCGGCGCGGTATCCCCGTCATCACCCCGGCGGGCGGGCTCGGCTGCCATATCAATGCCCTCAAGTTCCTCGATCACATCCCCCAGTCCGAATATCCCGCCGGCGCCCTGGCTTCGGCCCTTTATATCGCCAGTGGTATCCGGGGCATGGAGCGCGGCACCCTGTCCGAGCAGCGCGAACCCGACGGTACCGAGGTCTTCGCCAACATGGAGTTGTTGCGCCTCGCCCTGCCCCGGCGTGTCTTCACCCTCTCCCAGGTGAAGTACGCCATCGACCGCATCCAGTGGCTCTGGGACAACCGCCGCCTCATCGGCGGGCTAGTGTTCACCGAGGAGCCCGAGATCCTGCGCTTCTTCTTCGGCCGTTTGACGCCGGTTTCCAATTGGCAGCAGGAACTGGTCGCCAAATTCCGCCAGGACTTCGGCGACAGCCTCTGATCCAGGGTCAGCCCCCCGCGATTCCTGGGGATCGCCGTGGGGCGCCCACCCCTTGAGGGCGGCATCCGTCCATGACCCAAGACTACCGCATCGACATCGAACTGCCCCGCCATGACGCCAGTCTCGGCGCCGTCCAGGCGCTGTTCGCCAACCTGTGCGGCAGCCTGGGGGTATCCGACCCAATCCGCCGGGAGGTTGAACTGGCCCTGGAAGAGGGCCTGATTAACTTCTTCAAGCACGCCATTCCGGAGGGGGTGGACACCCCGGTCCGTCTCCGAATCGAATTCCAGGACGCGGCCATCCGCCTGGTGGCGCGGGCCGCCGGCCGGCCCTTCGACTTCGCCCGGCTGCCCCATTACCAGGCGCCCCGATCCCTGGAGGAGACCCCGCGGGGCCTGGGCACCTTCCTGATCGAAAGGACCATGGATAGCGTCAAGTGGCGCTACCTCGAGAAGGAGGGGCAGGAATTCGAGCTGATCAAGCGGCTGCCGGCGCCCCTGCCGCCGGGCCAGGGCCATGACATCCTGCGTCCCGACCGGCATCAGGTCCGGATCCAGGGTGAGATCCGCTACCGTCGCCTCCAGACCACCGAGGAGGCCCTGGCCCTCGCCAGCGCCGCCTGGGACCTCTATGGCTATGGCTACAAGGATGTCATCTACTACCCGGAGAGAGTCCTGGAACAAAGCCGCACCGGCCAACTCCTGTCCTGGATCGCTATCGACGAGGCCGGCACCGTCATCGGCCACTACGCCATGATGCGCCACCGCCCGGATGACCCTTTGGGCGAGATGGGTGCCGCCTTCGTCCTGCCCGAGGCGCGCAAGGGTGGGGTCTTCCGCCAACTCTCGGACCAGTTGCACGCCGACGCCGCCCAGAGCGGTGTCCGCGCCATCTACTCCCTGTCGGTCACCCATCACGTCGCCACCCAGAAGGCCAGCGAGGCCCTGGGCCGGATCACCGTCGGGCTGCGCCTCGCCTCCAGCCCCGCCGTCTTCGTCGAGGGCGCCCGGCCCGGCGACCGCATCACCACCACCTTCAACTATCACCAGCTGGTGCCGCGGGGCCCCCGGACCCTTTACCCCCCAAGCCGCCACCGGGAGATGATCCGCCATAGCTACGACTGGCTGGGCCTTAATGTGACGGAGGCCGATCCCTCCGCCCTCCCACGATTGGGTGGGGCTGACTTTCTGGAGTATCACCGCGATCTGACCTGGAACCGGGCCCTCATCGAGGCCGCTGGCGGCGAGGCCGTCCACTACAAACTGGCCGCCTTTACCGCCTTCCTCCTCGAGCAGGGTATCGCCTGTATCCTCCTGTCCATCGACCTGGAGGACCCCAGCGCCCCCGCTCTCACCGCAGCCGCCGAGGCGTTGGGCTACTTCTACTCGGGCATCTTCCCCGAGAGCGGCCGTCAGGGGCACGATGTCCTCGAACTCCAGTTCCTGAACGGCATCACCCTGGACCCCAGCCAGATCCAGCTTTACCAGCCCTCCGCCAAGGCCATTCTGAGCTATATCCTGGCCCTGAAGCCCCCCTGCCTGGTGGCGGCCCCATCCAGCACGGCTGCCCCACCCCCGACCGCGAATCCCACCTAGCCCCCATGCCCCTCGCCCAAGACCCCCGGTTGCGCCTGGTCTTCGGCGCCAGCGGCTACATCGGTACCTACCTGGTCCCTTACCTGCGCGCGGCGGGCGTGGCGGCGGTGCGGGTATCGTCCCGCAACCCCCGCTCCCTGGCGGCCAGGAACTGGCCGGGCGTGGAGATTATCGGCGCGGACGCCCTCGACCCGGCCAGCCTGCCCGCAGCCCTCGCCGGGGTGAGTATTGCCTATTACCTGGTCCACTCCATGGGGGCCGGGAAGGAGTTTGGACGCCTGGACCTGGAGGCGGCGGCCAACTTCGCCGCCGCCGCCGCGGCGGCCGGGGTGGAGCGCATCTGCTATCTGGGCGGGCTGGTTCCGAAGGACGCCGCGACCGAGCACATCGTCTCGCGCCGCGATACCGGGGAGATGCTGCGCCGGGGCTCGGTGCCGGTGACCGAGATCCGCGCCGGTATCGTCGTCGGCCCGGGGTCCGCCGCCTTTGAGGTGATGCGCGACCTGGTCTATCACCTGCCTGTCATGATCACCCCCCGCTGGGTCACGGCCAAGTCTCCGCCCATCGCTCTCGATAACCTGCTGGAATATCTGACCCTGGCCCCGGGCTTACCCGAGACGGCCGATGCCATCCTGGATGCGGCCGGGCCGGAGATCCTGACCTACGCCCAGATGATGCGCATTCTGGCCGAGGCGGCGGGCCGACGCCCGCCCTGGATCATCCCGGTACCCGTCCTGAGCCCCAGGCTTTCCGCCTATTGGCTGCGCTTCGTCACCGCCGTGCCCACCAACGTCGCCCGGGCCCTGATCGAAGGCCTCAAGCACGACTTTACCGCCCACCCGCGGGAGTTACGCCGGCTGGTCCCCCAGCGCCTGCTCAGCTTCCGGGCATCCGTCGCCGCCGCCTTCGCGGCCGAACGCAACGCACAGGTCCTGGCCCGCTGGACCGAGGGAGCCTTCAACATGCGCCAGGGCCGTATCGACTACGCCTATTACGCCAAGCGCGCCGGAGGCAGCGCCATCGCCAAGGCCCCCGCGACGGCGGTCTGGGCCATCGTCGCCGCCATCGGCGGGGACAATCGCTATTACTACCTGAATTCCCTCTGGACTGTCCGCGAGACCCTGGACTGGCTGGTCGGCGGACGTGGCTTGGCCAGGGGTCGGCGCCATCCGACGGAGGTGCGAGTCGGCGACCGCATCGATACCTGGGAGGTGATCGGGATGGAACCCGAGCGGCGCCTGACCCTGGTCTTTGGTATGCGGGCGCCGGGGGCCGGGGTACTGGAATTCGATCTGGAGCCACTAGCGGGTGGGCACACCCGCCTCACCGCTACCGCCTACTGGCACCCGGCCGGAGTCTGGGGGCTTATGTATTGGCTCTCCATGGAGCCCTTCCATCAAGTCATCTTCTCGGGGCTAACCCGGGAGATCTGTCGTCGGGCCGAGGCGCGGCAGCTTGGCAAAATTTAGACAAAACAAAGGGCGGACCAAGTTGCGACATCTGCAACCAACCCGGTCCGCCCCCTGGTGGCAACGCCTATTTGATCATGATGCTAGTCGCGGCGGCCCTGGCGTTATTCGTCTCGTTGGCTTCCGTAATCAGGCCTGTGTAGTCGGCGATAACCCCCAGATAGTAGGCGCGCGGCGTTAGGCTGGTCGGAATCGTGACCGATACCGAGCAGGTTTGCGTGGTCCCGACCGGGATGCCCGCACTGTGATAGCAGGTGGCGGAGGCGATGTCGGTGGTACTGATCGCGGTATCCGTGGAGAAATAGAGCCGGGAATAATGGGCGCCCGCTTTGGCCGTGCCCTGATTCTTGACCTGCCATTTCACCGTGATCGTTTTGCCGCGGGTGCCGGTCGTGGGGCCGGTCACTGTAGTGACGATCAGATCCGGGCGGGCGGACGAGGCGCGATAGCCGGTGTTGTAACTGGAGAAGCCGCTACAGCCCGCGCTGTTACAGGCCTTGAGCCAATAGTAGTAGATCGTGCCCGCCACCGCGCCCCGGTCGTCATAACTGGCGGCGGTGGGCGAGCCCAGCAAGGTCTTGGTGCCACTGGCGCTGGTCGCGCGATAGACCTCGTATTTGGTCGCGCCACTCACGGCGGTCCAGGTGATGCCAACCCGGTCGCTATAGGTGCCATCACTGGCATTGGGTGTGGCCGGTATCGCGGGGATAGTTCCGCCAGCCACAAACTGAATCCAATTGGCCCCATAGCCGACCTTGGAGTTAGCGCCGGTGGGATCGTACTTAATGCGCATGTAACCCCGCTCGGTACCACCAGCGGTCTCGCCCCAATTCGTGCCCCAGCTATTGCGCAAAATCCAGCTTTGGTCGGCGTCATTCCAACCCACCAGGAGGATGGCGTGATTAACGGAGTTGCCACAGCCATTGGACGCTGGGCTATAGACGCCACCCGTATAACGAGACCAGCCACTGTCCGCGCAGACGGCGGCGGCGACGGCCCCGTAGGTCATGATGGCGGTTTTAATCAGGTCATTGGCGGGTATTGAAGATTGATAACCCACGAACTGCCACTGGGAGGCCTGGTAGGGGTGGGATAAATTCGTGGTACAGGTCCCATTGGTGGCCGTGTAGGGTTTGGCCGCTTCCAGGGTGGCGCCGGCCGTCGTCTGATTGTAGCCGAGGGTGGTGTAATGATATTTGCTGGCAAACCAGCCGCCATCACAGTCCCACCCTTCCTTGTTACAGGACACCAGGAATTGCTCGGAAAGGTCGGTCAGGGGACCGCCCCCCTGCTTGATCGCGGTTTCCATCACCCCCACGGTACCGAAGGCCCAGCAGGAGCCGCAGCTACCCTGGTTGCGCACGGGCGGGATGAGGCCTTGCGTACGCGCATCGTAGGCGGTGGGTAGGGCCAGGGCGGGCAGCGCCAGGTCGGGCTGGGCCATGACGCCAGCGCCGGGCTGACTGCTTGCCCCGGAGTCAATGGGCGTGGGATCGGTCAACTCGATCACGCCGCCCGCCAGCGGAGTAGTGGCGCGCAGATTCATGCGCAGACGGATGGGGGCCTCCGGCTCGAAGGGGCGGCGATACACCAACTGGACGACATTGTCCCCCCGGCCTTGGGGTTGGAGTTCAATCTTCTGAATGGCCGGCGCGCCAGGTCCGGCATAGCGCATCTCGACGTGGTCCGCTTCCTGTTGCCGGTAGCGGCCCTGCTCGGAGGCCAGCACTTCCCAACGGTAGCCGGTGGTGACCCGCGCTTCCAACTCCAGGGTGATCGGCTGATTGTTCGCCGGCAGGGTCAGGGTCAAGGCGACCGGCCCCCCTAGAAAATTGATCTGTCCCGATTCTTCGTCAAAAAGGGTGGTACGCAATTGATCAAGGCTTTGTTGACCCGCCAGCCGGAGCTGGCCATCGGCGAGGCTCGACTTAACGCTCAGGGGTTGCAGGGCTGTCGCGAGTTCCGCCAGGGCGCTGGATTTATCGCCCCTTGCCCCGCCGGCAAGATCGGTTACGGCGGGCGGCGCCTCGATCTCCACGTCCCATTGCACCAGGGGTGCGGCCAGGGCAACCCCCGCGAAAGAGGAAGCACCGAGCAGGGGTGGTGATGATTAGCCCAATTTTACTCTTCATGATCCTGACCTGGTTTGAATTCGGTCAGAATCTCGCAGATTTCAGGCCAAGAGGCCCTTGGCCGGGAATCCCGGCCCTGCCTTAAATCTAATCCATTAATCTTGCTGAGAATGCCAAGAGCATAACGCAAAATTCATCTTCAGCTCGGCCCCCCCGCGAATCCCACCCTGTCGACCTTGATCAGGAATTGTCACAATGTGACATCGTAACCGAGACAGGCCCAACTCGCTGGGAACCCCGCAACCTCCTTCAGGAGGTCCAGGGGTACAGCCCAGGGGTTTTAGGCTCCTGGCTCTCTTCCTGCCCCGTTCCGGCGACCTCTGCCTCGCGCCTTTTTCCGAAGGCAAAGAGCCGCCGGCTGGACTTGCGCCAGAGACCCTGGGCGGTGAAACAACCCCACCCCCAACGCAACCAATTGAGCAGACTGTTGGCGAGCCAGAATGCCCAAGCCAGCATCAGAAGTCGATAGACCCAGAGGGGCACCGAGATGACCCAGGGCTGGGGCAGGGTATCGCCAGCCCGGTCCTGGTACCAGAGGAGCTGGCCGGCATGGGAGCCATTGCCGGCGATCTGCATGGCGGGTTGCCCCAGCAGGCCCTCGGCTACCGCCGCGGCCAGGGCGCTCAAAGCCTGGAGGCTGAGCAGGACCAGGCCGATCTGGACCAGATTGAAGGCGCCGTTGCTCAGGCTTTGGCCTTGGGCCCCGCGCCAGGCCAGGGCCAGCAGCCAGCCGACGACCAGGATGGCCCCCAAGGGCGGCGCCTGACTGAGACCCAGCAGCAAGAGGCCCCATTGCCAGGGGCTGACGGGACTGAGCCGCAACCGGCCCAGGACCAGGGCAAACAGCAGGATCAGAGGGATCAGGCTCCAGAAGAGCACGGCCGGTCCCAGAGTGGGACCGCCCAGCCACAGCACCCAGCGATCTGGCCCTAATTCGATGCGCGTGGTGGCATTGACGCTGGGCGCGCCCAGACCCACGGCAGGCATAACGAGATGTATATCGATGCCAACTTCCTGAATCCAGATCAATACCGCCTGCTGGTTACCCGGATGGACCGGCAGCAGAACCTGCCCCGCCTCCAGACGGATGGGCTGGGCCACGCCATCCAGGGTAACGGACTGCAATCGGGCCCCCTCGGGCAGGCGCACCGGCTGCCGGCCGCCCCGCGAGGCACGCAGGTCCAGCGTCAGCGTGGCCTCGGTGGAGCGATCCCCCGGTCGCAGGCGCAGTTCGCTGGCATCCACCGTCAAGCTGGTCCCCGGGGCCCCCAGGGGCCGGCTGATACTCAGGTCCAGGGTCTCCCCCGCCCAGGGTCGCCATTCCGGCCACCACTGGCCCGTGGGGCTCTGGTGGTGGATCGGGGCCAGCCCGCTGAATTCGACATGCCAGAGGGGGCTGGCGTCCAGGCGCCAGACTTCGTTCCAGTCCCGGGTCACCGGGGCCGTCAGGGTCAGGGCGTCCCGGGGTTCCAACTGGGATTGCCAGACCAGCTCCCGCTGGCCCCCGGGGAGATTGGCGGTGAGGCGGCCATCGGTCACCTTGAGGCCCGGCGTGAGTACCGCCTCCCCCGGCAGGAGGGGGATCTCGACCCGGACGGGCGCATCCGCCGGGGTCAGGCGCCGCAGGCGCGTTTCCACCCGCCAGGAGAGACCAAGCCCCAGGGTCCGTTCCACCTCCAGAAAGGGCGGCAGGGCGGCGGTATCCCGCCAGTCCGTATCCTCGGCCCCGGCATCGCTCCCGACTCCGGCGCCCGCCCCCCCGACCTGCTCCCGGATGAGTTGGAGCTGGACCTCCGGGACGCCCTGGTCACCCACGCCGGAGAGGCGCCAACCCTCGGTATTGGCGGTGACCCGGCGCGGCTTGAGGGGCAAAGGCAGGGCGACACGATCCCGATCCGGCAGGGCGCCAGCGAGGCGGACGCGATGCCGACCCGCCGTCACCAGGACCCAGGGATAGCCCTCCTCGTCACGCAGCAGGGCCCGGGCGGGCTGATCGTCGATCTCGACCTGGGACGGCAGCCACTGTCCCACCTGGGCTGGCAGGGGGATACCAACCCGCTCTTGGGCATCGACCTCCAGGTCCAGCCGCAAGGCCTGGGGGCTGGCGTTCAGGGTCAGGCGGGTGATCTCGGCGCACTGGGGGTGGCAATCCGGCGGTGCCAGCAGGCGTGCCTTGAGTTCGTTGAGTAGCTCGGGACTGGGGAAGTCGCCGGCCCTGGCGCTGGGCACGAGGGCGATCGCCAGCATGACCAGGAGCAGACCACCGCCCAGGCGCCGCCAGTTCGCTATCCCCTTGACCAGGCCACCGGCAAGGAGGAAGGCCAGAGCCAGGATCAGGGCCACCCGCAGGATTCCCAGCAGGAGATTACCGGCGGGGGGGATCAGGAGCAGCCGCAGCTCCTGGCCACTCTGGACCGGTCCCTGCCAGGTCAGGGCCACCCGATTCCAGTGCCAGTTGGGCATGCCGGGCCCGGTTTGAGTCAGGGCATCGGGATCGATCCGCTTGATGTCCGAGGGTGGACTGGGCGAGGGGGCAACCGGGCGCGAGAGTGCGGGACGCAGCTTGGAATCAGCCCCTCGCCCTTCGGTCTCGGCCCGGGAGGCCGAGGCCATGGATCCCAATTCCTGGTCCGCCAGGATTTCCAGGGGTGCCATGGCCTTGAATTTGCCATCCATCTGGCCGGAGGTTCCCGCCGACTGTGCCAGGTAGGGATTCTGCAGTTGGGGATAGAGACCGAACCGTAACTGATCAGCCATGAAGGGCATGGCAATGACGGCCAGGGCCAGGATGGCGAGCAGGCGATAGGCCCGAATCCAGCGTGCCAGGGCGCCCGCGGGCAGTACACGCTCCAAGGCAATGGCGGCCAGCAGGTTGAGCCACACAAATTGAGGCGCGCCGGGTTCTTGCCAGATCAGCGCCAGCGTGACGAGGGCCAGGACGGCGGTTCCCCAACCGTAGAGCCGCCCCATGGCCAGGGTGATGACGAGGACCACGAAAAAATCCAGGAGGGTCCAGGCGGCCAGCCAACTGCCCTGGGCCTGATCCACACCGAAGGCGCCAAAGAGGCGCCAGCCTGGCGGCAGGTTCAATTCGGCGCCAACCTGTTGGAAATCCTGGGCCCAGCCCGTCGCCGACAGGGAAGTGGCCATGGGCAGGCGACTTTCGGCCGTCAGGTCGAGCTGGCCGCGCCGGACCTCCACGCCCAAGGCACCGGAGACCCGATCCAGAGTAATCGACTGGGGCTCGCCTTCGATATCGACCCGCCCCAGGGTCATGCCCTCACCGGCATTGAGGCGCCAGCCTTGGGTCATGGTCCCCCCGATTCGATCCCGCACGCTGTAGCCCTGGCCATCGAAGTCGAGCCAGATTTGGCGCCGCAGGCTCAGTCGATCCGGCTCCGGGATGGGATCGCCACGCCGGATCACACTGAAATTCAGGGTCGCGCCCGCGCTCAACCGAAAGGCTGGGAGGGATCGCCACTCCTCGGGCAACTCGGTCTGGCGGGGGTCCACCGGGGCTGCATCCAGGATTTCAACAAGGCGGATAGCGGGATTCGACTGGTAGGCCCAGATCTCCTCCAGAGGCCAAGGCGCCGGGAGCGGCGCGAAGGGGAAGGCGGTCCGGTCACCCGCGTAACGGGCTTGAATATCCAGGACCCAACGACCGGGACGCGCCTGCAGGAGCAGCCGACCATCGGGGTCCAGGCGCGCGGCCAGGGGGCTCTGGATCGCCATGGGGATGGCGCCCTCCGGCAGGGTAGCCGGCAGGACAATCTCGCGGGGACTGCCGGCGATATCGAACACCAGACGGCTGCTCAACCGCATGGGCACCCCCTCCTCCAGGCGCCGGAAGACCTGGAGCCGAAGGCTGTCCTCCGGGGTGGCGGCGAGGGGGCTCGTCGGACCCGAAGCCGAGAGCCAAACCTGGCCCTGATCATTCAGCGCGGGGAAGGGTAGTGGGGCGCCGTCGATACGCAATTCGACCAGGGCCAACCGGGGTGGCAGGGTCAAGGCCGTCGGTAACCGGTCCCAGAGGAAGCGGCCGCCTAGACTATGCTGGCCTGGCGGTAGCCAGACAACGGGCCGGCCCTCGCGGCTGACCACCGGCACGGGCTGGTCCTTGGCCATGACCGCCAGGGGCCAGTGATCGCCATCCCCTGGCAAGGGGATGGGCTGATCCGCGAAGGTCTCGACCTCCAGACCAAAGGTGCCGCCGGCCGCGTCGAGGGCCAGGCGCAGGGTGGCGGGCCAGACGCAGGGACGGGTCTGGGTGTCACCCGTGAGCCGGGGGCAGGCGTGGCTGGGATCGTTCCATAGGACCCAGGCAGTCCAGTCCTGTAAAGACCCGGGCACCTCGCCAGGGTTCAAGGGGGCGGCCTGAGCCTGGCCAAGCAGCAGTAAGCCACCGAGTAACAGGGTAAGGAAGGGTCGATGGGCCATGCGTCACTAGCCTGTGGAGGACAATGGGATAAGTGTAGCCGCCGCGGCCACCGCCTGCCCGAGGGCCAGACCACCGTCGTTGGCGGGGACCTGGCGATGCGTCAGCACCCGCAGCCCTTGTTGACGCAAGCGCTGGGTGATGGCCTCGAATAGAGTCTTGTTCTGGAAGACACCGCCGGAAAGGGCGATGGTGGCGATGCCCCGCTCCGCGGCCAGGCGGCCGGCCAGATCGGCGGCGCTCTGGGCGAGTCCGAGATGAAAACGCGCGGCTATAATCTCCGGGTTCAGCCCACTGGCCAAATCAGCCAGAAGGGCCCGCCACATGGGTGCCGGGTCCAGCAGCCACCGATCCCCCGCCGTGACCAGGCCGAAGGGATAGGCCCCGCCCTCCTCGCCCGTAGCAGCCCGGAGCGCCAGGGTCTCCAGTTCGATGGCGGCCTGACCCTCATAGGCGATGGCCTCGCGGCAGATACCCAGGGCGGCGGCGACGGCATCGAAGAGGCGGCCGGCGGAGCTGGTCCGGGGCGAATTGAGGCCCCGGGCCATCATGGTATCCAGGGTGGCGAGGGGCTTGGCGGCCAGGTAGCGAACCATCTCCAGGTCCGGATAGGCGGCGATACAGGCCTCCCAGCTTAGACAGATCGCGAGCTGGGCATAGAGGTTGCGCCAGGGCTCGCGCATAGCTCGCGTCCCCCCCGGCAGGGGCACGGAACGCAGATGGCCGAGGCGCTCCCAACCCCGGTAATCGGCGAGGAGGAATTCCCCGCCCCAGACGCTACCGTCCTCGCCCCAACCCAGGCCATCGAAGGCGAGGCCCAGGACCTTACCACCCTCCAGCGGCCAGCCCGCGTCCGCCAGGACACTGGCCAGGTGCGCGAAGTGATGCTGGACCGCGATGACCTCGATCCCTCGCGCCGCCGCCAGGGCACGGCCCACCCAGGTCGAGCGGTAGTCCGGATGCCGGTCCAGGGCGATGGCCAGGGGCTCATGCTGAAAGAGCTGTTGGTACAGATCGAGTGTTAGCTCGAACTCCTCGGCGGTGCGGGCATCCTCCAGGTCGCCCAAATGCTGGGACAGGATGGCCTGGCCGGGGCGCAGCAGGCAGAGGGTATTCTTGAGCTCGCCCCCCATCGCCAGGATGGGTGGCGCGGCCTCGAAGCCGGGCGGCAGGGGGATGGGGGCGGGGGCCAGGCCCCGTGCCCGCCGCAGGGGCCGCGGCACCCCGTCCATGACCCGTATCACCGAATCATCCACCCGATTGAGGATGTCGCGGTCGTGGAGCAGCAGTACATCCGCCAGCCCGGCCAGGCGCTGGCGGGCCTCGGCATTGGTGATGCACTGGGGCTCCTCGCTGCGGTTGCCGCTGGTCATGACCAGGGGGCGGTCCCAATCCTGGAGCAGGAGATGGTGCAGAGGGCTGTAGGGGAGCATGAAACCGAGCGTAGTCTGACCTGGGGCCACCTCGGGCGCGATCCATGCTGCATTATCCGATACCCTTGAGGCCGCCACATCCGCCGCGGGCGCGTCATGGCTGGACCCAACACCCAAGCGGTTCAGGCTATCCGGGCCGGGTGACGGCGGGCGGGGGACGCCGTGAATACATCCCTGTAGGCTTGGCGACAGCATCCCTGCTGTCGACACCCCCGCCCGCCGCCACCCGACCCTCCCGGTCGCTGCCGAAGATGCATCGGTTTTTTCTGAACCCTTAGGGATGGTATCAACCTTGGCCGCCTCAGGGGCTGGATTCCTGGCTTCCAGCAGCACTACCGGCGCCGCTGGGCTCGTTATCAGGCGGGCCTCGGCCTCGGCCAGGTGAGCGAAGCGGCGTATGACCTCCAGGTCGCGCGCCATGAGGGCGAAGGGTTTGCAATAGCGACCTTTGCGCTGGCGTAGCGCGGCGACGGCCTGGGCATTGCTGGCGTCGCAGGCCAGGTGAAAGCCGCCAATGCCTTTGATGGCCAGTATCTTGCCTTGGGCCAGTAGCCGACTAGCGGCGGCGACGGCATCTTGGGCGCCGAAGGTGGCGGGGTCCAGCCTGGCAAAGAGGGAAAAGTTCGCATCGCAAGCGTCCCGGGGGGCGCCAGGGAGGCCGGCGCTGGCAAGGTGGGGAGATGGCTCGGCCACCCCGGACAATGAAGGCTCCCTGTCTGGCGCGGCGAGACCTGTGGTGCCCTCCAGCCATACCCGGGGACCGCAGACTGGACAGGCGATGGGTTGGGCATGAAAGCGCCGATCCGCCGGGTTCTGGTACTCCCGCTGGCAGTCCGGACAGAGGGGGAAGGCCGCCATGCTGGTGTTGGCACGGTCATAGGGGATGGCGCGGACGATGCTCAGGCGCGGGCCGCAATGGGTGCAGTTGGCGAAGGGGTAGCGATAACGCCGGTCCGCCGGGTCGGCGATCTCGGCGGTGCAGGCGGCGCAGGTGGCGGCATCCGCCATGACCCCGGTAGCGATGGGGCCGGCGGTGCTGGCCAGGATGTGGAAGCCGGCCCCAGCCAATGGCTCGGTCAAGGGTCCCCGTTCCACGGCATCAATGCGAGCCAGGACGGGACACTCTTTTAGCAGCCGGCGGCAAAAGTCATCCAGGTCCGTCTGACCCGCCTGGACGCGGATCAGCACCCCCTCGCCGTCATTGCGCACGTCCCCCGCCAGGCCCAAGTCCCGCGCCAGCCGCCAGACGGTAGGCCGGAAGCCGACACCCTGCACCAGGCCGCGCACGCGGATACGCTCGGCCACCAGGCTTGGAGGGTCATCGGCCATTCGGATTCCTTCCGCCACGGGGCGCGGGGCTAATTACCAGCCGGGTGCGCTCTCGACCCTGCCAGCGGCGATCGCGCGTCGGAGTTGGGCGTGATCGCGCTCGTTCTGGTCGGCATATTGGCGCGCGAAGTCACGCAGGGCCGTGACGAACTGGGCGCCTTGGCCGAGGTAGGCGCTGATGGCCACGGCATCTCCCGTGCGAGCGTGGGCCCGGGCCAGGGTCTCGCCGCAGGCGGTGGCGAACTCGACCAGGACGGGGGCGAGCAACTGGATGTCGGGGACGATCTTCATGTCGCGGAACTGCCGCACATAGTAGTCCCGTCCCTCGAACGAGCCCCAGCCGACGAAGATGTCGGTCGCGCTCTGCAGGGCCCGCTTGCCGGCGATGACCCGGGCGCCGTGGTTGGTGTGTTGGCTGGGATCGAGGTGAGACTCGAGGACCGAAGGGCCAGCCTGCTTGATCTGCAGGAAGAGGGGGTCGTCGCCGCTGCGGCCCTCCAGCAGGGCCAGATAGACCCGCATGCCCACGCTGCCCACCCCCACGACCTGGCGAACCAGGTCAACGAGCGTGAAGCGATCGAAGAGGTGGCGCCGATCCTCCTGCAGGGTTAACCGGTAGCCGCCCAGGCACTGATCGGTTAGCGCATCCTGCTCCTCGTCATCAATGCGGGTGCGGAGGGGCGGGTCCTCGTCGATCCGGGGCTGGCCCTGGACCATGGCGGTGAGCTTGGCGAAGGCGCCGCGGTGGGTGCGACGCTTGGACTCCTTCTCGATGTGAACCGACAACTGCCCACGGTCCGCCGGCGCGAAGTACTTGATCAGACTATCCACGTGGGTCCCGTCGTACCAGAGATCGAGCTCCCGCGTGGCGGCGTAGCGGGCCATCCGGTCCCGGTAGGCCTTCCCGGCCGCGACCACCGCGGCATTGGCCGTGGACGCCTTGAGGCCATCCTCCCGCGCCGCCACCACCAGGCTGGCGGCGAGGCGCAGCAGATCCCATTCGAAGGGCCCGGGCAGGGTCTCGTCGAAGTCGCGCAGGTCGAACCGGAGGTTCCGCTCGGGCGTGGCCCAGAGGCCAAAGTTGAGGACATGCGCGTCCCCGCAAAGCTGGACCCGCAGCCCGCTATGGGGCCGGGAAGCGAGATCGGCAGCCATCACCGCAGCCGCGCCACGGTAATAGGTCCAGGGCGAGGCGACCATGCGTCCATGGCGGATGGGAACCAGCTCGGGGGCCCGGATGGCGTTCTGGGCCAGGATCGTCTCGAGGGCATCGTGGCCGCGCGCGGCCTCGTCCCACTGCCCCTGCGAGCCACGAGGGGCCTGCTGGCGGGCGGCCTGACCGGCCGCGCGTCGTTCCTCAAGGGTCTCCCGCAGATCGCGCACCGGGGGCGGGGCGGGCGGGGTCATGTTCGAGTCGGTATCTGTCATGAGGGTCGGTCCTCGAATCCCAAAAAAATTCTACCCTTGATCGTGGTAGCTAACCTTGGGCTGGAGACGCTGTTCAAAGCCTCCGCCAGGCAGGCATCCGTTGGTTGGCCACCCATGCCATATCACCGGAGCCCGACCCCATAAACGACTTCGGTAACACCTTGGCGCCCAATCTGCATCAGGTCGAAGAAGGCCGGGGGCACCAGGCCGAGCACCAGGGCGCCCAGGGCCAGCCCTAGCACCAGCAGCTCCTGATGGCGTCGCGGGGGCTTCAGCAGGGTCGGCGGCCGACTCAGGCCGGACAGGGCATTGAAGAGCACCCACAACAGGTAGGTCGCGGTGAGCAGTCCGCCAGCGTTTAGGGCCAGGGCCCACCACCATTGCCCCGAGGCATCGGCCGCCGCGGTCAGCAGCGTCTTGGCCGCGTAGCCGCCGCTGGGCTCCAGCCCCACCAGGGACAGGCTGGCCACCACGAAGGCGAGGATTGTGATCGGCAGGGCGCGGGCGATGCCGCCCAGGTTTCGGATCTGATCATGGCCCAGGGCCGCGGCGATGACCCCGGCGCCCATGAACATGGATGCCTTGGCAAAGGCATGAGCGATCAGTTGTAGCATGCCGCCGGTCAGGGCCCCCGCGGCCTCGGGTCCAGCGGGCGCCGCGGCGCTGCCCAGGGTCAGGGGGAAGACCAGGAAGAGGTAGCCGATCTGGGCCACCGTTGAATAGGCGATGAGCATCTTGAGTCGCGCCTGGCGCAGGGCCTGGGCCCCGCCGAACAGGATCGCCGCCACCCCCAGGGCGGCGAGCAGCGGCGCCGCCTGCTGGGTCAGAGGCGCAGGCAGGACATCGAGCCAGAGCCGCAGGATCAGGAAGAAGGACGCCTTGACCACCAGGGCCGAGAGCACGGCGCTGGCGGCGGGCGGGGCGCCCGCATGGGCCGGTGGCAGCCAAAAGTGCAGGGGGAAGAGCGCGGTCTTGGCCAACAGTCCCACCGTCATCAGCGCGACGGCCACCAGGACGACGGGCCCCGCCGGCTCGCCGCTCGCCAGGTCCGCGGTCAGCCTCGCGGAAAGCAGGGCTATATCCAGGGTGCCATAGGCGCCATAAAGCAGGGCCGAGCCGAGCACATAGAGGACGGAACCCAGGAGGGCGAAGAGCAGATAGCGCAGGGCCGCGGCCAGGGTCTCGGGGCGACCGCTAAGGCAGACCAGGGGTACCGCGGAAAAGGTCACCAGTTCCAGAGCGACATAGAGGTTGAACAGATCCTGGCCCAGGAAGACGGCGTTGAGCCCAGCCCAGACGCCAAGCAACAGGCTCCAGAAGGCCAGCGGGACTCGGGTCTCCCGGGTCCCGGGTGGGACGCGAAACTCCGGCCAGGCGTAGAGACCGACGGCCCCCAGAATCACAGGGGTGACGAGCAGCATGGTGGCGGAGAGGCCATCGGCCTTCAGGGCCACGCCCAGGGGCGGGGCCCAGCCCCCCAGGTTATAACTCAGGGCCGCGCCGCCATGGAGCACCGCGGCGACGATGGCGACCGCCACGCCGAGCCCAAGCGCCAGGGACGCCAGGGCGACGCGGCCCGCCCAAGGCCCGCCCAGGGGAAAGGCCAGCAGTAGAGCCAGAACCGGCAGCACCAGGGCGAACACCAGGAGGTTGCCGCCCTGCGCGAGAGCCACCTCCAGCAGGGGCAGGAGGATCTCCATTAGCGGTCGGTCTCGGGCGAGGACGGTAGCCCGGGCGGTTCGGCGTCCAGGGTGACCTGGCCGGTCGCCCCGGCGAGCCGCAGCAGCAGCGCGACCGCGAGCACCGTGGCGGCGAAGGCGACCACCAAGGCCGTGATGATGATGGCCTGGGGTACCGGATCGCTGCCTGGGTCTGCTCCCAGGGCGACCCCGCCACCACGCCGGGCAATGACGCCGACCAGCAGGAAGACACCGCCGCTAAGGAGGTTGAAGGCAAGGATTTTGCGCAGGGCCCCGGGGTGGCTGATGAGGCCATAGAGACCAAGCCCCACCAAGGCGGCGCCGGACAGCCCGTAGAGGGTGGTGACAGTCATGCCCCGCCCCCCCGGTCCGCCACCGGCGGCCCCAATAAGAGCAGCCCCAGGATGGCGGCGAGCGACGGGGTCAGGAGGATCTCGATGGCGAGGATCAGGGGCTTGGCCAGGCCGTCCGGGTAGGCCAGGAAAGCCCCCGCGAGCCAGACTCCCGAAAGCCCGATGGCGATGAAGGCTAGGGACCCCAGGACGATCAGCCAGCGCAATGGGCGGCCGGCCAGGGCCGGTGGCCGCCACAGCCCCGCCACCAGGACGAGGACCCACATGGCGGCCAATATGACCCCGCCCTGGAACTTGCCGCCGGGGGCGTCGGCCCCAATCCATAGGATATGGACCCCCACCAGGATGCCAAAGGGGGGCAGGACCTGGGCCAGCAGGGTCAGGGCGCTCCCCGGGTCCTTGGGTCCGGGCGACGCCGGGCGCCCACCCCAGGCCGAGTCCGACGCCAGGGACCAGACCGCGACCAGGGCTAGTACCAGGACCACGGACTCCAACAGGGTGTCCACGGCGCGATAGGCGAGCAGGACCCCGGTGACCGGGTTCTTGATCCCGAGCCCTGGCAGCTGCTCTGCCACCGCCGAGGCCAGGGTTGGGGCTGGCTGCGGCAGGAGCAGGACGACGGCGGCCAACCCCGCGGTCACCGCCCCGCACAGGGACCCGATCAGCAGGCGCAGCCAGGGGCCGGGCCGCCCCCGGCGCTCGGCCGCCTCGTAAGGTGCCAGACGCGCCGCTGCCCCGAGGAGCAGGAGTCCGGTGAGCCCGCTGCCCAGAGACGCCTCGGTCATGGCCACATCCACCGAGCCCAGGCGCACCCAGACCAGCGCCACCAGGATCCCGTAGGCCACAAAGCCAACCACGGCGGCATAAGTCTCGGACGCGGCGATGATCCAGACCGCCAACCCCAGAATCAGCAGGGCGAGGAAGGCATCGGCGGCCAGGGCGAGGCTCATGGGGCTGGCTCCTCCGTGGGGGTGGCGCGGACACCTGGGGTGTCCGGCTGGGGCCGTGCGGCGAAACCCAGGAGTTGCCCCACCGTGGCCCCGGCCAGGAGGGCGAGCAGCCAGACCGCGATGAGCTTGAGCGCACCCAGGGGCCAGGCCACCTGGGGCAGGAGACCGAGCACCACCAGGCCCAGACCCAGGTTATCCGCCTTGGTCAGGGCGTGCAGACGCGTCAGGGTGTCCGGGAAGCGCAGCAGGCCCAGGGTGCCCGCCAAAAAGAAGAAAGCCCCGAGGGACACGCAGATGACCGTAACCATGTTGAGTGCCAGGGTCA
Source organism: Chromatiaceae bacterium (assembly GCA_016714645.1). Classification (NCBI taxonomy): domain Bacteria; kingdom Pseudomonadati; phylum Pseudomonadota; class Gammaproteobacteria; order Chromatiales; family Chromatiaceae; species Chromatiaceae bacterium. The sequence goes on from JADKCI010000005.1 coordinate 322,532, forward strand.
TGCCTTGTCCCGCGCCTCCCGGTCGTCCGGGTCCTGATCCCGGGTGGGTGCCGCCGGACCTGGGCGTTGGGAGCCGGTCACGAAGGCCACCCCGGCGAAAGCGGCGAGCAGGGCTAGCAGCAGGGCCAGGTCCCCAACCGCCTTGACCCCGTTGGCCACGCCCAGCAGCAGGAGGGACGCGACGCCGCCGGTGCCCAGCAACTGGGCCGCCAGCATGCGATCCGCATCCTCGGGGCCGCGCAAGACGCGGATCAGGCCCAAGGCGACGGCACCGAGCACGAAGATCGCGGCGGCGAGGAGGAACTCAGTCATCGGCGCGATCCCCGCCTTGGGCCTCGATCAAGAGGGCCTCGTCCTTGGCAAGCCCCTCCGCCACCGGTTGGCTCGGGTCGAGGCAGTGATAGACCAGGGTGTCCCCAGGACCGGCACCCACCAGCAGGGTGCCGGGCAGCAGGCTAGTAAGAGCCCCGAAAAGGGCTCGCCCAGGGCCCGGCGGGATCCGCGTCGGGTAGTTCAGATAGCCGGGTCGCAGGACCAGGCGCGGAGCAAAGGCCAGACGCGCAATCCCGATCCCGGCGACCACCGATTGCCAGAGAAAGCGCCAGCCGAGTCGGGCCAGGGCGCCATACCGGACCCGTCCGGGACCCGGTGGCAGCAGCCGCAGACTGACCCAGGTGGCCGCGGCGGCGGCCAGCAGGCCCACGGCCAGATCGGCGATCAGGTTGGCACCCGTACCGAGGGTGGCAAGCAGTAGCCAGCAACCAAAAAATCCGGCCGCCCGTGCCAGCGCTACGCCGTTCCTGGTGGCAAGGGTGGTCATGGTCGGATCTCCATGGTGCCGAGAAGGTCGAGTCGCCAGGATGGTATGCCGGAGTTGATTTCAACGTCAAGGCGCCTGCCGGCGCCTGGATTCACCGGGTGTTGGCGGTCGGGGATTTCAGCCGGCGCCCCAGGGCCATCCCCTAGACCCCGAGGCCCTGACGGAAGCGCGCGATGACGGCGCTGAACCAGATTCACCCCCTGGGCCCTTCGCAGGCTCAATCTTGCCGGCTAAGGGCCAGCAAACGGTTGCGACTCTATATCGTCGGGGAGGAAGGTGGACAACAGGGCCTCCAGGCGCACCGGGATGCCAGGCACGGCGGTCGGGGCGAGATTGCGTCCCGTCGGCCCCGAGGGTCGTTGGATGCCTTCATCGATCCGTTCGAGCAGATAGGGGAAGAAGGGATTGGATGGCAGGCGGGTCAGAAAATCCTGATCGACGACCAGGGTGCCCCGCTCACCGCGCGCGCTCATGGCCCCGAGACTGAAGCCGAATTCGGGCGGCGCCTTGGGGTCGGGCTGGAGCCCATACAGGGGGTCGTCCATGGGTATCGGGATCGCCAGGTGCGACAGCGAGAAGATGCCGGGGGGATACGGCAGCTCCAGTGCGCGGTCCTCTGCTTGCAATTGGCCGGGCCCGATGCTGCGCTCGATCGTGGCATCAGTGTCATCGCTCGCATTCATGATTGCTGTGAAGCGATAGGGCTGCGGGGAGGTCGGCGTCAACCGATCGAGCGCCACATAGGCGGAGGGCCGCAGCAGCGGGCCGAATTTCAGGGTCCGGTTCACATCGAACAGCACGATCTCACTGCCATTATCGGGCAGGAGCGCATAGAGCGCCGTCAGGATCGCCGGGGTGCTGACGGTGAAATCGATCACCGATTGAAAGGTCAGCACCGGCGGTAGGCCGCCGAGCCGGCCGGCCCGCGCGAGGCGCTGGAGTTGGCTTTGCAAGGCATCGGTCAGGCGGAACGATTGGCGCGCCCCGTTGACCGGGAAGGAGTTGTACTTGAACGGATTGAACTCCGGCACGACGCTGAGCCAGGCCGCGTTGGCAAAGGGCGGCAGCACGGCGGGCAAACCCGCCAGGCCGGCAAAGCGCGCAAAGCGGGTGATGCCGATCATCGGCGTGACCAATACGATGCGGTTGGCGGGGGGCAAATCCGGGTCCTCGATCACGTCGAGAGCATACTTCATAGCGAGGGCGCCGCCGTTAGAAAAGCCGACCAGGTGCAAGGGCCCCGGGGCAGGCACACGTTGGCGTGCCTCGCGGACCGCAAGCCGGGTGGCGGCCATCCAATCTTCCCAGCGCACGTCGGTCAGGCCGGCCGGCACGGTGCCGTGCCCCGGCAGGCGGACGCCGATGGCGACGAAGCCACGATCACGGTACCGCTTAGCAATATGCCTCAAGCTGTAGGGTGAGTCCGTCAGCCCATGGAGCAGCACCACGGCCCCGATCGGCTGGCCGTCGGGTTGCATAACATAGGATCGGTTCCAGTCCTGGGCAAAGTGTGCCGGATAGACGGGGCTGTCCTCGAAGTAGCGATTGATCGGCACCCGCTCGTCCGGATCGAGCTTCTGGCTGACCTCGGCGCGAACGCTGGCGAAGATCGATTCCTCCCGCGCCTGGTAGCCTGACCAGTCCGCCGCATCGAGTTCGCCCTCATGCAGCTCAGCCGGGACGAAAGTGTGCCAGGGATGGAGCGGCGGGCCGCTGAGGGCCCGATACGACCGCAGCGTGAGCAGGGTCGCGCCGACCCCGACGACCCCGATCAATGCCCACTTGAGTAGCCTCTTGATAGCCATCCGCATCCTCTCTCTTGGCGACGAATCGCGATGATCGCGATCATGTTCAGTGTGTTAAGTGGCCGGAGCCAAGGACAAGGAGCCGCCCTACCCCTGAGGGGTCAGGGTGAGGAAAAGCGCGTTTAGACCCTCTCGGTGAAACGGCCATCGCGCCTCCGGAGCACCAGCATCCGCGCCACGACCAGGCCCGCGATCGCCGCGGCCACATGCTTGAGGGTGTGACCGCTCACCACTTGTCCGACCGCGAGGACCTCCTGGTCGAAGGTCTCGAAGACCTTGGCCAGCGCATAGGCCAAGAATACCCAGTAGATGTCGTTACCGCGCGTATAGCGTGAGGGATAGAGCCACGCCATCGCCAGCAGGATCACCACCGAATAGGCTTGCAGGATACCGTAGGGCACCACATTACCTGCCCCGGCACGCTCCGTCACGAGCCAATAGACGGCGGAGGCCATTCCCGCCAGCAAGAGGGGCGGCAACAGGACGAGGCCCGCCCTGAGGCTGATGCGATCGACGATCTGGGCCGCGATCAGGGCCATGAAGGTGATGGTCATCGGCAGACGGTCCCAGAACAGACGCTCGTTGTCCGGCAGGAGGTGATAGTAGCCGGAGCCCAGCGCGGTCAGGATCAGGCCCGCGAAGAAGATGGCATACGTCCATCGTTCGCCCGGGTGCTCGAAGGGCGTGCCTGGCTTGAGGACGACAGCCAGACCCGCGACGCCCGCCAGCAGGAAGCCAGCGTTGGACAGGACATCCAGAAAATTCTCGACCCCGAACAGGTCTCGTTGATCGGCAAAGTCATGGTACGCGGTGGGCTGCGGCATGGCCGGCACCAGGAAGGCCGCCACGACGCTGAGTGCCGTGAAAGCAAGGATCATCCAAGTGCGGGTGGTCAAGGTGCAGCGCCTCCGGGTGTTTGTGCTGACCTGGCGTTACCGCGCTCGGCACGGACAAGCCCACCGAGACCGACTCCGCGATCCAACGGTCACCGAGTGCCGATCACGCCTCTGCGTTCGCCAAGTCACATGGCAAAATAGTATAGGCCATGTGGCAGGCGCGCAAACCAGCATAGGCGTCAGGGCCACTCGCGGCGCGGCAGCGACCGGCTACCAGCGGTCCCGCCCTCGCCGGATGGTCCATGGAAGTAGCTCAGCATCTTGTTACGGCCTGCTCCACGGGCCACAAATCGTAGCCGAGGGCCTGGGCCACGGCCGGGTGGGTCACCCGCCCATCGCAACAGTTGAGGCCTGCACGTAGATAAGGATCGTCCGCCAGGGCGCGTCGCCACCCCTTATCGGCCAGGGTTAGGACAGCGGGCAGGGTGGCATTGTTGAGGGCATAGGCGGATGTGCGCGGCACAGCGCCTGGCATATTTGCCACGCAATAGTGGACGATCCCTTCCTCCCTATAGGTCGGATGTGCGTGAGTCGTGGGTCTTGATGTCTCGAAGCAGCCGCCCTGGTCGATCGACACGTCCGCCAGCACCGATCCCGGGCGCATGCGAGCGAGCATCGACCGCGACACCAGCCGTGGTGTCGAGGCCCCAGGGACCAAGACGGCCCCTATGACCAGATCGGCCGAGGTAACGGCGGACTCCACTGCCGCGCGGGTCGAGTAGAGGACCCGGGCGGTCGCCCCGAAATAGGCGGCCAGGCGCTCCAGGGTCGCCGGGTTTCGGTCCAGGATAGTGACGTCCGCCTGCAGCCCCACGGCCATCTGAGCAGCATTGAACCCTACGGTCCCACCGCCCAATACCACGACCCGCGCCGGGGCTACGCCCGGCACCCCGCCGAGCAGAAGACCGCTGCCACCGTGCTCGCGCTCCAGGGCTGTAGCACCGGCTTGAACGGACAGTCGCCCTGCTACTTGGCTCATCGGTTTGAGCAGTGGTAGTCCGCCTTGAGCGTCGGTCACGGTCTCGTAAGCGATGCAGACAGCACCGGAGGCCAGCAGGTCCCGCGTCTGGTCCGGATCGGGTGCAAGGTGCAGAAAGGTAAAGAGTACCTGGCCGGGGCGTAGACGCGCCCGTTCCTGCCTTTGGGGCTCTTTAACTTTGACGATCAACTCGGCCCGTGAAAAGACCGACTCGGGATCCCTGGCGATCAGCGCACCCGCCGCCCGATAGGCCGCGTCTTCCGCACCTATCCCCTGTCCCGCATCGGTCTCGATGAGAACCTCGTGACCCTGATGGACGAGTTCGGCGACCGACTCAGGGGTCAATCCGACCCGATACTCTTGAGGTTTGATCTCCCGTGGTACACCAATGAGCATCTGCTTGTTCCTGTACTTAGATGGGTGCAAGGGCCCGAATTCGTCCGGGCACTCGCTCGGGCTGGGAGCCGATGCCAATCGGGGCCCATGCCGTCCCGTCGGTAGGATGGCGCGCGATCCGGTCTGGGGCGCGGTCCCAGGCCGTCCGCCTGGCATCGAATCCGGCCCCGATAGCCCACGAAAAAGAAGCGTAGGACAGGTCGATGAGGTCCTGGTCCATGAACAGGGGTGTCAGCGTCGACGATGCAATATACGCTTCCTGGGCTTCGCGCCTCAGCCGGCTCCACAGGGCGTCTGCAAACTCCTCCGGGTGATCCAGCGGAACAAACTCAGGGTGCTCTAGTGCTTGATCTCCTTGCGGGGAGGAAAATTTCGCGGCGGGGAACAGTATAATCACTTCAGCTTTTATTTCTGGCCTGTCCCTCTTCCCCAATGGCTTCCATGTCCTGCCCTCGCTTCAGGTTCAATCCCTGCCCGCCCCTGACGCTGGTCAAGGGCGGCTGGCGCGGGTCCGGGTCCCGGAGGCTTTTCTGAACCCCTCCGACCTCTTTGGGGCCCTGGTGGGCTCGGCGGCCTGGCCTTATCTGCGGATAGGTCTGCATGGCACCTTCTTTGTGGTGGCCTTTTTCCTCCTCAAGCGCATTTATGACTGGCGCCGCGAGACGGAGCCGCGCCATTTGGGGCCGGCACGCAGACCCCTGCTGATCCCGGCCCTGGGGTTGATCCTGCTGTTTGGAGCCCTGCTGGCTTATCAGGGAAGCTGGCAGTTGGCCGGCATCTTCCGGCCCCAGTTCCTGGCCTTCATGCAGACCTATGATCGCCGCCTCTTCAACCCCGCCCATGGCATTCAGCGCGGGCGCATCCTGGACCGGCGCGGCAAGGTGCTGGCCTACAGCGAGGAGGCGGAGGGTCAGGTCTGGCGCCGCTATCCCTTCGGCGCGGCCTTCGCCCACAGCATCGGCTACAGCCACCCCAAATTTGGGGCCGCCGGGGTCGAGGCGGCGGCCAGCCAGCACCTCAATGGCGCCACGCCGGAACGCCTGGCGTCCTGGGGCGAACTGGGCCGCCACTTACTGATCCAGGACAAGCGGCCCCGCGGCCAGGACCTGGTCCTGACCCTGGACTCGGAATTGCAAATGGCGGCCATCCAGGGCCTGGGCAACCGGCGCGGGGCCCTGGTCCTGCTCCGCATCGAGGACGGTGCCATCCTGGCCCTGGCGAGCACCCCCTCCTTCGATCCCAGCCAACTCTCCCCTGCCCTCTTTAGCGGCAACCTGGCGGATTCGCCCCTGCTGAACCGGGCGACCCAGGGCCTCTATCCCCCCGGCTCTACCTTTAAGATTGCCCTCGCCGCCGAGGCCTTGGATCAGGGCTTCTCCGGCACCCTCCAGTGTCCGGCGGAGGGCTTCACTACCTCGCCCCGCTATCCCCTGATCCGGGATCACGAATACTACAGCGCCCAACGCGCCGGACGATCCTGGGGGGGGCATGGCAATCTCGATCTCACCACCGCCTTTGTCGAGTCGTCCAACGTCTTTTTCGCCCAACTCGGGGTCAAATACGGCCACGAGGCCTTTCGCGCCAATTTGGAGAGATTGCTGTTTGGCCAGCCGGTGCGCATCTATCCGGGTCTGGACCGTACCGGGGCCATCAATACAAGCCGGGTGCCCCGCATCGCCGACAAGGACCGCTATGGCCTGGCCCAGGCGTCCATCGGCCAGGGGGTGGTGACGGCCTCGCCCGCCCACCTGGCGCTCATCGCCGCCGCCGTCGCCAACCAGGGGGTCGCCATGAAGCCCCGCCTGATCGCGACGGAGCCGCCCGCGATACTGGCCCCACTCATGTCCGAGGCCACGGCAGGCCGGCTGGCGAAAATGATGCGCCGCGTAGTGACTAGGGGTACGGGCAAAACCATTAACACCGACATACTGGCCATTGCCGGCAAGACGGGCACGGCGGAGAACCCGCATGGTGCCTCCCATGGCTGGTTCGTGGGCTTCGCCCCGGCGGACCAGCCGCGCCTGGCGGTCGCGGTGCTGGTGGAACAGGGCGGCTATGGGGCCACCAGTGCCGCCCCCATTGCCCGCGATGTGCTGCTCCGGGCGCAAGCGCTGGGGCTGATGCCATGAAGGCCGCCAGCCCCTGGGATCAGCGGCGACCCGAACGGGAGCTCCTGCTGATCTGCCTGGGCGGCATCGGACTGGGCGTCATCCTGGTCATGGGCTCCCTGCAGGGCGTCGGCACGCCCCTGGGCCTGGCCCATCTGCTGCCCTTCCTCCTTTACGCCCTCAGCCTGGCCGGGCTCCATCTGGCCCTGGTCATGGCCGGCTTTCGCGGCGACCAGATCCTGGTGGTGGCGGTGGCCTTCCTGACCGGGTTTGGGCTGCTGGCGCAAACCCGGCTTGGGGCCTTTGCCTTGGGCGGTGGTGAGGCGGGACTGACCGATTTCGCCTTCGTCGGCGGCTTGGGGATCATGCTCGCCATCGCGATGGGCTTCATGAGCGGGCGTTACCGGACGCTGGCGGAGGGCCACTGGGTCTGGGTCTGGGCCGGGATTTCGCTGCTGCTGGTGCCCGTCGTCCTGATCACCGGGCAGCGCTTTCGTGGCGCCGTCTTCGGGGCTGGCTTTATCACTCCGACCGAATTGCTCAAGGTCAGCTTCGTCCTCTTCGCCGCCGTCTATATCGATCGCCAGGCCAAGGCCCTCGGCGTCTGGGCCTTTCATGGCCTGATCCCACCCTGGCGCCCCCTCGCGCCCCTGGTGGGGGTCTGGGTGGCCCTGGTGGTGCTGCTGCTCGTCCAGCGTGACCTGGGCATGGTCATGATGCTGGGGCTGATCCCGCCCATCCTGCTGACGCTGGGAACGGGGCGCTGGGGTTATCTGGGCCTGGGCTTGGGCGGGGCGGGCCTCCTCGGCTGGCTGCTGCTGGCAGTCTTTCAACATGGGGAGCGGCGCATCCAGGCCTGGCTGGCACCCTTCCAGGACCCGACCGGGGACAGTTGGCAAGTCCTTCAGGGGCTGTCGGGCATGTATGCGGGTGGGCTCTGGGGCGAAGGCTTCGGCGCCGGCAATCCGGAATACACCCCCATCGCCGAGTCGGATTTCATCTATGCCGTGATTGGCGAGGAACTGGGTTTCGTCGGCACGGCCCTGGTCATGGCTTTTTTCCTGCTGATGTTCCTGCGGGGACTGCAAATCGCCTACCGGAGCCGGTCCCCCTTCGGACTCCTGCTGGCCAGCGGGCTGACCACGGTTCTGGCCACCCAAACCTTTCTCAACATCGGCGGGGTGACCAACTTCATCCCCCTGACGGGCATTACCCTGCCCTTCATCAGCCAGGGCGGGAGCAGCCTCCTGACGGCCTTCGCCATTCTGGGCCTCTTACTGGCGATTTCGGATGGGGAGCCCAGTGGCACCCGGGCTAGGACCAGGACCCCACGACCGGCGCGTCCCAAACCCGCTAAGCGCCCCCGCCCAGCAGACACACCCGCGGTAGGGCAAACTCCAGGCCATAATGATCCGCCACCGCCACCAGGGGCGCCAGGCTTGGGGCGGAGGCGCCGAGGACGAGCACCGCCAGCAGCATCGCCAGACTTGCCCAGGGATAATCGAGACTGAAGGGCTTGAGAGCGGAACCCAGCGAGCGCCTGATACGGCGACCTTGGAGATCGACGCTGGCGATCTCGTCCAGGCAGAGATGGGTGAGGTAACCCAGAACCATGAAGAGGCCGGCGAGCCAGGATTCCCAGGCGGTCAGACCCACTGCGTGGTAGGCGAGATTAGCGCTCGCCAGACCCGCGGCGAGGGCCGCCAGCCCGGAGTGCCAGATGCCGCGATGAACCGTATAGCGCGCGAACAGCACGAAAACGCCATAGCGTACCGTCACGAAGACCAGGGCCCAGATCAAGGCCAGCCCCATCAGGGGGAAACGGCCCGCGAAGGAAAAGGTCATGCTGAAGGCGAGCACCAACCCGATCAGGGTAAAAAAACCGCGGATGGGCGTGGATTTGGGGCAATCGATATCGGGCAGCAGGCCACCGGCGACGCCGACCAGAAAGCAGACCAGGACCTGGCGTGGCCCCGTCCAACCCAGACTATGCACGCTCAAGGCGGCCAGGCCGCTGCTCGTGGCGGCGCCATAGAGATGAACATTGAAATCCGCCATCCGATCTTGCGGTTACTTCCTGTTTAAAAGCCTGGTAGTGAGATTAGGATAGCACAGTCTTGTTTTTGATAGGGCTGGCTAACAGACATACTGGCAGCTTTACACCGGATCGCGATTGCAAAGGACTCCCAAGGGTTTGCACAATAAAGACTCCTGACTGGGAGATGCCTGTCTTGCCCAAACACCCGCTGCAAGTGACGATCCGTGCCCTGCGCCTGGTTGAGGACACCCTCCTGGCCTTGCTGCTCATGGCCATGATCGGGCTCTCCGCCACCCAGATCCTGCTGCGCAACCTGTTCGAAACGGGGCTGCCCTGGGCCGATCCCCTCTTGCGCCTGCTGGTGCTCTGGCTGGCCCTGGCCGGCGCCCTGGCCGCGACGCGGGAAAACCGGCACATCCGTATCGACCTCCTGTCCCGCTTCCTCAGTGGCGCCTTGAACCAGGCCGCGGATCGGCTGGCGTCGATTTTCACCGCCGGCATCTGCGCCCTGCTCGCCTGGCACGGCGGGCGCCTGGTGTGGTTCGAGTATCAGGACGCCACCCTGCTGGGGGCCGGCATCCCGGCCTGGGTGGCCCAGATCGTCATCCCCCTTGGGTTTGGGCTCATGGCCCTGCGCTTCGCCCTGCTGGCCTTGACGCCCGCCGAGCCCCGGCCCCCCGCCACCCGTGAGTCGCCCTCCTGATGCTGGCCACCCTGGCGCTACTGGGGTTGGCGCTGCTCGGCGCCCCCCTCTTTGCCATCATCGCCGCAGGCGCCCTGCTCGGTTTCCACCAGTCCGGCGTCGACCTTTCAGTGGTTGCCATCGAATTCTTCCGCCTGGCGGAGATGCCGATCTTGCTGGCGATCCCCCTCTTCACCTTCGCCGGCTACCTCCTGAGCGAGAGCCAGGCGCCGCGCCGCCTGGTGCGCCTGACTCAGGCCCTGCTCGGCTGGCTACCGGGTGGCCTGGCGTTGGTGTCGCTGGCGGCCTGCGCCTTTTTCACCGCCTTCACCGGGGCCTCCGGGGTCACCATCGTCGCCATCGGCGCCCTGCTGCTGCCGGCCCTGCGTCAGGCCGGCTACGGGGAAAACTTCAGCCTGGGGCTGGTGACGACCTCCGGTAGCCTGGGCCTGCTGTTTGCCCCCGCCCTGCCCCTGATCCTTTACGCCGTCATCGCCCAGCAACTGGGCATCGCCGACTCGGCCACGGTGGAGAACATGTTCCGGGCCGGGGTGCTGCCGGGCCTGCTGATGCTGGTGCCTCTGGCGGCCTTCAGCATCTGGTCGGCGCGGGGACTGGCGCTAACACCCTTCGATGTTCGCGAGGCCGTTCAGGCCCTGCGCGAGGCGGTCTGGGAACTCCCCCTGCCCCTGGTGGTGCTGGGAGGCATCTATGGGGGTTGGCTGGCGGTGTCCGAGGCGGCGGCGGCCACGGCCTTGTATGTCCTGCTGGTCGTGGTCCTGATCCGCCGCGAGGTGCCCTGGCGGGAACTGTCCCGGGTGATGCGCGAATCCATGCAAATGGTCGGTGGCATCCTGCTGATTCTGGGCGTCTCCCTGGCCTCAACCAATTACCTCATCGACGCCGAGGTGCCGACTCGCCTGTTCGAGACCATTCGGGCCTGGGTCGATAGTCGGCTGGGCTTTCTGTTGCTGCTGAATGTGTTCCTGCTGATGCTGGGCACCCTGCTCGACATCTTCTCCGCCCTGGTGCTGATGGTGCCCCTGCTGCTCCCCATCGCCCTGGGTTACGACATCCACCCCGTACATCTTGGCATCATCTTTCTGGCCAATATGCAGATCGGCTACTTCACCCCCCCGGTGGGCCTGAACCTCTTCATCGCCAGCTACCGCTTCAACCAGCCCATCCTGCGTCTCTACCGCGCCACCCTGCCCTGGTTTATCCTGCTGCTGGGCGCCGTTCTGGTCATCACCTATTGGCCCGCCCTGTCCTTGTTATGGATAGATCAAGGCGCCAACGGGGAGCAGCCAGGAACAACGCCTATTGAGGTTCCCCTAGGGAACCTATAGGTTTAGGATGACCCCATTTTCAGGAGGCCAGGATGTCCATCAACGTCAAACTCTCCGCAACCCTGGTCGATCAGGCCAAGCGTTACGCAACCCTTCAGCAGCGGTCCCTGCCTAAGCAAATCGAATTCTGGACACGCATCGGCAAAATCGCCGAGGAAAATCCGGACCTGCCCTATAGCGTGATTCGCGACATCCTGATCTCGGATCAGGAAGAGCCCATCGGCGAGTACAAATTCGGTTGATGCGCCTTCTCGTCACCCCAACCTTCGAGCGTACCGTCAAGAAACTGCACCCTCGACAAAAGGCTGACCTTGACGAGGCGGTGAAAATGATTGCCAGCAATGCCCAGGTCGGCGAGGCCAAAGTTGGAGATCTCGCGGGTATCCAGGTCTATAAATTTCGGCTTGGAGACCAATTGTGCCTATTGGCCTACCGCAGGCTTGACGAAGCCAGTCTGAAGCTACTGATGCTCGGCCCCCACGAAAATTTTTACCGTAATCTCAAACGGTTGGAGAACCAAGGATGAGCCATGCGCTCAAGACGATCGTCGCCCGCCAACGCATGCTGTTGCAGGGGCGTCTGGCCACCGCACTGGACCGGCTCGTGGCGCCCTGCCGCACTGCCTGGCCCGATCGGGCGGCGCTGGAGGGCATCCTGCTCCTCGCGCTTCCCGGGCTCGCCTCCTGCAAATACATCTATATCCTCGACGCCGAGGCCCGGCAGTTGACCGCCAACGTCTCGCCCCAGGGTCTGCTGCCCGAGCATTTTGGTCGCGACCGTGGCCAGCGTCCCTACCTGACCGAGGCGCTGGCTGGGGAGCGCTTCTCCCTGTCACCCATCTATATCAGCCGCAATGCCCGGCGCCCATCCCTCACCGCCATTCGGCGGATCGAGGACGCGTCCGGCAAGCTGATGGGCTTTCTTGGCGCCGATTTCGATCTGCGGGATCTACCGCTGACGCGCAAACTCTACGAACAACCCGAGCAATGGGTGCAACTCAAGGGCGATCCCGCCATCCGCGCGGGGCTCTTTCATCAGGAGCGGGTCGAGAGCCTATTGGATCGACACATCGACGAGATTCTGGCCCTAATCGCCGAACTCATCACCGCCCATGGCGTCTTTCACGGCAAACTGCATTTCTCCAGTTCCCGGGCCAACCTCTGGCTGATGGACGATCCCTTCCGCTACCGGATTCTGGACTACGAGGATCTCGCCGATCCGGGTATTTGCCTGGCCTACCCGCCCCGACCCTATCCCGAGGATGCCGCTATCCCTCAAAACCGGGTTGGCGAGGTCCTTACCACCTTCAAGGCCCTGCGCTTCATGGACGAGAATATCTATCTGCGCTCGGGGTCCCTCAACATCTTCAATGGCATCGTGGGCCTAAACTTCTCCTGCGACGGCTCCCATTACATGCCTTGGGATGATTTCCTGCACAAGAGCCTCGAATTCTGGCTGGGCTCGGGGCAGCCCTGCGTCCTGGAGGATGAGGGCGCCCTGGCGTCGCGAGGGACCGGCTCGGGGGATCAGTCTCCCGCCTGATGGGGGCCCGCCGCGCCCAGGGATACCAGGACCCGCGTCTCGGTGGGCACCAGCTCCACCGGGGCGCCGGATTCGATGAGCTTCTGGGTTTCCAGCACCTCCAGCACGGCCTCCAGGACCTCGGGGTCCTGCCGGGCAATGGCATTGAGGGCGTCGCCCACCACGGCGGGACGGGCGGCGGAGGCCTCGGCCATCTTTTGGGAGACCTTGTAGGCGGTCTGGCTTTTAATGAGGCCGACGCGATTCTCCCCGTCCTGCTTCATGGCGCTGGTGACCTGGACCAGCCGTTTGACCACCTTGTCGGTGATGTTATCCACCATCTGGCGGTCCGTGAAGGCGACCTTGCGGATATAGACGGAGCCCAGCCGGTAGCCCCACTTTTCCGATAGGGGTGAAACGGTATGGCGCACCTGCTGGCTGAGCTGATGGCGGTCCTCCAGCATCTTGTCCATCTCCAGATTGCTCAGGGTCGAGATGGCGGCACTGGAGACATTCGCCTCCAGGGAACCCTCCGGGTTGGCATTGGCGAAGAGATAGGACACGGTGTCGTTGACCTGCATCTCGTACCAGATGCCTACCCCCATGGGGGTCCCCTCCCCCGAGTTCACCATCTGATCCCGCAGATAATTCTGGCGCAGCCGGGTATCGACGCGATGCAGTTCGCCGAAAAAGGGCACCAGCAGGGCCTTGAGGCCGAAATGGCCGATGGGAAAGCGGATGCCCGGCTCGTCCAGGGTGCCCAGGACCTTGCCGAAGAGGGTGAAGACCTGGGCCTCGCGTTCCGCGACGATAGCATAGAGGCCGAGGCGACGGGCCAGGCCCAGCACCAGGGGTAAAAAGAGGACCCCGAGCAGGAGGGCCAGGAGGTTATCGAGGTTGTAGTCGCCAGTCATGTGATGTTCCTCTTCCCTTGACGTTGCAGGCTTAGGCGCCCATGGCGCGGACAATGCGGCGCGCCCGGCCGAGCAGCGGCAACCGCATATTGCGCAGGTAGGCGCGCAGGGCCGCGGCGCCGCCCTCGGCCTTGATGGCGGTCAGGGTCTCCGCCAACTCATGGAGGGGCGCCACCTCCGCCTGGGCATTGTTCATGGCGATATCCACCGCCCGCTTGCTCATGGTGATCTGCTGCTCGGCATCGGCACGGGCGGTGCTGATATCGGCGGCCACATGGTTGCGGGTGCTATTGATGGCCGACAGGGCCCGGTCCACCTCGGGGGGCGGGTCGATTTGGGTAATGAGGGCCGCGTCCAGCTCGATCCCGTAGCGCGCCCCGGTGGAGCGGCACTGCTGCTCCATGTAGTCATTGAGCAGCGGCAGGTTTTTGCGCAGGTCGTTGATGGAGACCCCCTCGGACAGGTCGGAGGCCACGGCGGACAGATATTCCGGGGAGTCTTCCGGCAACTCAGGGTTCGCCAGCAAAGAGGCGCCCCGCGGATCGACGAAATTGGCCACCCGCTCCCGCATCACCGAGATGAAGTAGCCCATCACATGCTCCAGGGGCTGGGCAACTCCGAAGAGATAGGCGTAAAGGTTGCGTTCAGCGACCCGGAAGCGGATCTGGCCGTCCACCCCCGTGGTCAGATTGTCCTTGGTTACCGCCTCCACCGTGGTTTGGTTCTTGGTGGGGTCCCAGGTCAGCGGCAGGGAACGGGTGGCGACGCTGACCTTGCGCACCTCCTGCCAGGGCCACTTGAAGTAAGGACCGCCGGGCCGAATGACGTGCACCACGGGGAATTGGTAACGTTTCTGGTCTTCCTCGTCCAGGGAGGGGTCGGTCACCAGGACGTTACCCATCCGCTGGGCGCGGCCGAAGCTGGTCATCACCGCCCGCTCATCCGGCTTGACGGTGTAGAAACCACGAATGAGAACCCTGACAGTAAAGTAGATCAGGATGCCGATAAAAAAGACCAAGGGCAGCATGGGCGGAAATCTCGTGACAGCGGCGTGCCGTTAAGCATAGACCCCCAGCCTGCGCGATGAAACCCAGGAAAATGGCGGCCTTGGCACCGCTGGGAATGGCTGGGTGCCAGGGTGCCCGGTCGAATCGCCCTCCGCCGAGACAGGCGTCCCTCCCGCGGGCTATCAAACTGCCCCGCACCCACCTGGCGGGCTATACTTGCGCACCCCTCAAAACCAGCCCCTTTAGCCTTAACCCATGGCCATCAATCCTGTCTCCGGTCCCGCCTATCTCCTCGAAGGTATGCGCCTCATCGCCCGCCCCGGACTCCGCCGCTTTGTAGCCATTCCCCTGGCCATTAATATCCTGGTTTTTGCCGCCGCCCTCTACTGGGGCATCAGCCGCTTCGAGGGGCTGATCGCCTGGCTCCATTCCCTGCTGCCCACCCTGCCAGACTGGCTGGCCTGGCTGGAACGGGGTCTGGATTGGATTCTCTGGCCTTTGTTCATCCTGCTGGCGGTCGTGCTGGTCTTTCAGGGCTTTACCCTGATTGCCAATCTCATCGCGGCACCCTTCAATGGACTCTTGGCGGAAAAGGTCGCGAATCACCTCCGCGGTGGGCCTCCCGACAGCGAAGCGGGCATGGGCCAGGTCCTGACCACCTTCCTACCCGCCCTGCTAGACGAAATCAGGAAACTGTTGTATGCCCTCCTGTGGGCCATCCCCTTTTTTGGCCTGTCCCTGGTCCTACCCCTGATAGGCCCCCTCCTCTGGTTTCTCTTTTCCGCCTGGATCCTGGCGCTGGAATATCTCGATTACCCCATGGGTAACCAGGGCCTCGGCGCTCGGGAGATTCGGCGACGGCTCCGGGGACGCCCGGTTTTGAGCCTGGGTTTCGGCGCGGCGACCGTCGCGCTGACCATGATTCCATTGGTCAATTTCATTGCCATGCCCAGCGCCGTGGCGGGTGCCACGGCGCTGTGGGTCAAGGAGTTCGACGCGCGAGGTAAACGGATTTTCCCATCGGCCTAGGGCGGATGGACAGGTCCACAGGAGTCATGCCCACCCCCTGGTCATGGCCCACCTTGCCTCCGGCCAGCCCGCCTCAAACCACCCAATCGAAATCGAAGGCCTCCAACAAGGCGCCGGTGACGGCGCCCGCGATCAGGCCACCAAACATGGCCCCAGGCAGGAAGGTCATGATGGCGTCTAGCAGTGCGTAGTAACCTCCATCGACGGCGCCAATCAGCGGCCCGCCAAACACCCAGAGACTGCCGGCCGCGACGGTGGCAACCATGCCGATCACCATGGCCTCGATGACCTGGCAAGGCTTGCCGCCCTTGACCTTGGCCTGACGCAGCCACCAGCCGACGGTAGCCGAGTAGGAGGTGCCATTGACCGATACCAGGAAGGCGACGATAGCCGTGAGGTTGAAGTTTACGGGGTGAAAGATCTCCACCAACCCCAGCAGGGCCCCACAGACCAGGCCGCTCATCAAACCCGCCACGGCCTTGCCCGGCGCCTGGAGCGCGCACTGGTCCGGAAAACGCGTCAGCCGCCCCAGCAAGGCGCCCGCCACGGCCGCCGCCAGGGCAACCTGCCAAAAGGCGACGGTACCCGGCATCAGCATGAAGAGGATCGTGGTCGTTACCAGACCAATGACGGCACCGATCAGGGCGACCTCGCGGGCGCTGTAGAAGGCCGCCCCGACCGCCCCGGCAATGGCGGCGGCGGGCGCGAAGGCCCAGTGCCCTAACCCCATGGCCTGAAAGAGGACGAAGAGGGCGGTAAAGAGCGGAGCATAAATGAGGCCGATGATGGCCCAGACGAGTCCCCGCACAAAGACCAGGGATGTCCGCGAAGCGGCTAGGGTGGTGGACATGAAGATACCGAACAGTTACAGCAGTCGGGCGCCGGGGTGACGCCAGGTTTCGTCGGGAGTCTTTATTTTCCACAGGCACCCAGGAACAGGCAACCTGTATTATCAGTATTTGCTTAATAACCCAAGTTACCGAGAGGCCGATGGGATTGCGCACCCTCCACGGGTGCGGAGGGTGCCACCCGGGATCTGGTGCGGTGAGCCGGGTGCCCCAAAAAATACGGGGCCCGCGGGCCCCGTTTTGTCACCTTTTTAGCTTGGGTTTAGCCAGCCTTCAAGGTCCAGGAGGCGCACCAGCCGTTGGCGTTTACCGCCTTGCCGGGGAAGAGGGAGCAGGGACGCCACTCACCCTCGGCGGCCTGAATGAATTGGCAGTTGGCGCAGTGCTGATTGGCGGCTGGGGTGCCGGCCTTGTCGACGCGGGTGGCCTTGGTGGCATCGCTGACGTACTTCAGGGCCTTGGCGGTCGGGTCGGTGGCCTCGTCCACATGGGGCAGGTCGGCGGCCTGGGCACTCGTCATGCCGACAAGGTTCAGAACGGGCACGGCGGCCAGGCCAGCGAGCATCAGCTTAACGGCATCGCGGCGGCTCTTGTTCAACTCGGACATTGCTGTCTTCTCCTCTTGGGGATTGTAGGGATGCAGGACCCGCCGGCCTAGAGTCAGGGGTCTAATGGGAATTTTGCACCATGCGTGGGCGGAACTCCACCCCTCTTTAAGGCAATAGTATGAAATCCGCTGGCGGCATGGCGGGGGTCGGGCCGCCGAGGCCCTCAGCGGAAATAGGTTCCGGCCCCGGTCGTGTGACTGCGCCAAAAGGCATCGGTGAAAGTGGCCAACTTGACCTCGTCGGCGCTGGAGGAGGCATGGACGAAACGCGTAGGGTCCACTACCAGGCCGACGTGACTATCACCCTTGACACGGAAGAAGATGAGGTCCCCCGGCTTGACCTTCGTCAACTTAACGGGCTTGGCATCGGCCTTCTGGTCGGTGGAGACGCGCGGTATCCTGAGCCCCGCCCTCTTGTAGGAATGTTGGGTCAAGCCACTGCAATCCAGGCCCTTTCCGGGCTTGGTTCCCCCATAAACATAAGGCGTCCCGATCTCCTCCAGGGCCGCCGTGACCGCCTTGCCCCGCGGTCCGGAAGGAATCTTGATCCCGTACTTGTCACCAATACTCCCACAACCCGCTAGCAGCAACAGCAAGCCGCCCAGGATAAGCCATCCTGGAAAAGCCCAGCCTTTAGCGCTCATCTTCCGCTCCTTTGGTCGAAGGTTATGCAAGGGGGTTGTTATGCAGTTTTATTAATACAGGCTAGGCGGATTGTCAACGCCCGAGACGCCTGAACCCTGAGCTATACCTAAAGCTGGTCAGGCTTCGACATAAAGCCGGAGGGCCGGGTGGCGGTTGGTGGTTGGCGGGGGTGTCGACAGCAGGGATGCTGTCGCCAAGCCTACAGGGATGTATTCACGGCGTCCCCCGCCAGCCACCAACCGCCACCCGGCCCGGGAATCCGCAAATTCAGGCATCTTGGGTATAGCGGCCGCTCGCTGAATCCGGCCCGGCCAGCAGTCTTCGCCTTGCGCTATCATGTAAAGGCCTCGCCCGATGTCATTTCGTCCCAGCAATGCTATGGAACGAGCCAGTCGCGACCCCGATTACCCCACCCCTCAACATGAACACCCCGCCGCTTTCCGTTATGAGCTACCAAGAACCTGTCATCGGTACCCTGAGCCCCGCCGAACTGAGAGACGACAGGCCGGAACCCTGGCTGGCGAATGCACCCCAGGACCCGCCCCCTGCCCCACCCGCCCCGGACGATCCCGAGGAAGAGGCGCGTCTGCTGGGCCAATCACTAGGGGCACTGATCCGTGGGGATGGCCCCGCCGCCGTGACGAAGGCGCCGGTCAGCGAGGTCGCCAGGCCAGTGCCGCCCCTACCGGCGCCGGACTTATGGGCCGAGGGGTTTGATAGCCGTCCGACCTCCCACCCGCCTTACCCGAGTTCCTGGCTGAGCTTCCGGCGCCTGCTGGATCTGGTCGGCATGAGCCTGGCCTTTCTGCTGTTTTGGATCGCCTATCGCGGCTTCATCGCCCTGCCCCAGGCCCCGGACCAATCCCCCTGGGCCCGGTTGGGCAGTGCCCGCCTGGAGGCAACGCCAGCCCTGAACGGGTCGGTAGCCAGTGCCCCCGGCAAGAATCTCCCCCCCATCGGCCAATTCGACTTTGGTCAAAGCGTCCCCCCAGAGGCCCTGCCCGCCTTGGCCCAGCAACAGCCGGTAGAACTTTACCGCTCCATCTACCAACTGGAAGATGCCTTCGAGGCCAGGTATGTGCCACCCCCCACCTGTGCGGGCCTGGACGCGAACAACGCGGCGGACCCGACGGACTGCGTCAATCATCGTTTACGTGCGCGACGCGCCTTCCTGGCGAGCAATGGCCGCAGCATGGTGCCGGAAGAGGCCCCCTGGGTCAGGACATCAGGACCGGGCTGGGAGATGGAGGGCGGCGAGCCCTGGTCGAACCCGCAGTGACTAAAATCTTCGCTCACGATCCACCCAGAGCCAGGCAATCGTGAAGCCGAGGGCGGCCACCAGGGAGGAGGCGACAAAGGTCGCCTGGGGCCCCGCCGTACTCCAGAGAAGGCCGCTCCCCAAACTGCCGACGGCACCACCCGCGCCATAGACGAGGCTGCCGAACAAGGCCTGGCCCTGGCCCTGGAGGCGACCGGTAAAATAATGGTGAGTGAGATGGATGGCGCCGGCATGGAAGGCGCCAAAGGTGGCGGCGTGGAGGGCCTGGGCCAGAATGAGGATGACTGGCTCGGTCACGAAGGCCCCAATCAGCAGCCAGCGCACCACGGCCAGGCCCAGACTGGTCAAGAGGACGCGACGCGCGCCGAAGCGCTCCAACAGATGGTGCATGATAGCGAAGACCAGCACCTCCACCACCACGCCCCAGGCCCAAAAGGCGCCGATGGTCCCGCTGGCGTAGCCGGTCTCGGTCAGGTAAATCGAGTAGAAGGCATAGTAAACGCCGTGACTGATCTGCATGAAGAAACCGCAGAGCAGGAAGGCGGCGACTTCGGGACGGCGCGCCAGGCTCAGGATGGAGATCCCCTCCGCCGCCGGGCGGCTTTCCACCGGCCGTTCCACGACCAGCAGACTGGTGATCCAGATCCCGACTTGCAGGGCCAGGGCCATGAGGGGCACCACGCCACTGCCCTGCCGCTGCACCAGGACCCCCAGCACCGTGACCGCCAGGATGAAACCCACCGACCCCCAGAGGCGGATACCCGCGTAACGCCGCATCCGCGCGCCCAGGTGGTTGATGGTCACCACCTCCATCTGCGGCAGCGAGGCATTCCAGAAAAAGCTGAAGACCATCATCACCAGGGCCGTGCCCCAGAAGCCCTGGACCGCGAAAATGCCCAGGAAGGCGAGCCAGGTCAGGAGCGAGGCTAACCGAATGATGCTCAGGGTGCGCCCCGTCCGATCCGCCAGCCAGCCCCAGACGTTGGGGGCGACGATCTTGGTCGCCTGGAGAATGGCCATCAACTGACCGATGGCCAGGGCCGTGAAGCCCTGATCCTGGAGATAAACACCCCAGAAGGGCAAGAGGGCGCCCAGGGAGGCAAAATAGAAGAGGTAGAAGCTGGAAAGTCGCCAATAAGGCATGGAGGGGGCCAAGGATGGCAAGCCATGAAACCGGGCTAGGGACCAGTCAACCTGGCCCCGCGGGTCAGGCCGGTTGAGGAGGGACGGCTCGGGGAATCGCCCGAACCCAATCCTTTAAGCGCCGGCCCTGGCGGGGATAAGGGGCGCCGAGGGCGTCACGTCCGCGTTCTGGCCCCGATGGCGTAACCAGTGGTCCACCAGCACCAGGGCCAGCATGGCCTCGGCGATAGGCGTGGCGCGGATGCCCACGCAGGGGTCATGGCGGCCCTTGGTAACGATCTCGGCGGCCTGCCCCCAGCGGTCCACCGTCTGGCCCGGCAGACGGATACTTGAGGTCGGTTTGAGGGCGAGCCGGGCGACGATATCCTGGCCACTGGAAATGCCCCCCAGGACGCCACCCGCGTGATTGCTCAGGAAGCCCTCCGGGGTCATGAGATCCCGGTGCTCACTGCCCTTCTGGGTCACGCAGCCGAAGCCCGCGCCAATCTCCACCCCCTTGACGGCATTGATGCACATGAGGGCATGGGCGATATCGGCATCCAGGCGATCGAAGATGGGCTCGCCGAGCCCCGGCGGTACCCCCTCGGCCACCACCGTCACCTCGGCGCCAATGGAATCGCCCGACTTGCGAAGGGCGTCCATGTAGGCCTCCAGTTCCGGCACGGCCGCAGCATCCGGACAGAAAAAGGGATTGAGTTCGACCTGTTCCCAGTCGAAGCCCTGGGGCCGAAGGGGTCCCAGTTGGGAGAGATAACCCCGCACCCGCACCCCCAGTCGATCACGCAGGTACTTCTTGGCGATCCCCCCGGCGGCGACCCGAATGGCCGTCTCGCGGGCCGAGGACCGGCCACCGCCGCGATAATCCCGGTGGCCGTATTTATAGCTGTAGGTGTAATCGGCGTGACCGGGCCGAAATTTTTCGGCGATCTCGGCGTAGTCCTTGGAGCGCTGATCCTCGTTGTAGATCACCAGGCCAATGGGGGCGCCCGTGGTCCGGCCCTCGAAGACGCCGGAGAGGATATGCACCTGATCGGATTCCCGCCGCTGGGTGGTATGACGGGACTGGCCAGGGCGGCGCCGATCCAGATCCACTTGCAGGTCCGCCTCGGTGAGCTCCAGCCCCGGCGGACAGCCATCCACGATGCCACCAATGGCCGGGCCGTGACTCTCGCCGAAGCTGGTGGTCACGAAGGATTTGCCGAAGCTGTTGCCTGACATGGGCTGGAGAGAAGGCTCGGTCGCTTAGAAGCTGTTAGGGGTCAAGAGCTCACTCGGATTCAACCAAGTATTGGCCCGATCGATCACATCCCGGTTCAGCCCGCTGGTGGCTTGATAGAGTTTCAAGCCGAAAATGATGTAATCGTAGCGAGCCGAAAGATAGAGATATTCATTTTCATAGAGCTGCCTTTGGGCATTCAGGACATCGACCTGGGTACGGGTGCCGACCTCGAGGCCAGCCTCCGTGGATTCCAGGGTGCTGGTAGCCGAGACGATGGCGGCCTTGCGCGCCTCTACCTCGCTGATACTGGAGAGGACTCCCCGAAAACTATCGGTGACCTCCTTATTGACCTGGCGGCGAATCGCGTCCAGTTGTTCCTGTGTCGCCCCCAGGTTGTGACCCGCTTGCCGGGTACGGGAGGAGACGGCGCCACCCTGGTAGATGGGGATATTCAGATTAAGGCCAATGTAAGAGCCGTTGGTGTCCAACCCCCCTAATTCCTCCGATCCGCTCCGATCCAATTGATAACCCGCCTGCAAGCCCAGGGACGGATAGTGGCCAGAACGCTCGATCTCGACCTGCTTCTTGGCTCCGGCCACCGCCTGACTGGCGGCCTGGATGGTGTAATTATTCTGCAACGCCACCTGAGTCCATTCCTTAATGTCATTAGGGGCCGGTGGCGCGAGGGGCAGGTTATCGCCCAGGCGCGCCAGGGTCACATCCATGGGTCCGATGATGACCCGCAGGGCCTCCCAGGCGTTGTCCAATTGATTTTTGTTGGTGATAACGGTGGCGCGTGACCGATCGTAGGCGGCCTGGTTGTCGTTGACGTCGGTAATGGCCACCAGGCCCACGTCAAAGCGCTGCTTAGACTGTTCCAACTGGCGCTCGTTGGCCCGCATCAAGGCCTCCGAGGACCGCACCAGATCCGCGGCGCGCAGGACGTTGAAATAGGCCTCGGCGGTACGCGCCATCAACTGAATCTGGCTCGTCTTATACTCGGCCTCCGCCTGGGAGATGACATCGGCGCTCCGCTGCAAGCCGATCCATTGCCCCCGGTTATAGACGGTCTGGTTAAGAACGGCGGCTCCCTGGCCAGAAGCGAAATTATCCCGGACGGTTCGGGTGCGACCCAAGGCGTCGGGGACATCCAAGGCTTCCACGTTCTGATATTGACCGGAGGCGGTGACCCCAATGTTGGGCAACAGCAGTGCGAGGGCCTGAGGCTTGACCTCGCGGGTCGCCAGCAGTTGTTGTTCGGCCCTTTTGAGGACGGGGTCCCCGAGCACCGCAAGGTCGTAGATCTGGATTAGGTCCTCGGCGCAGACCGGACCAGCACCGGTCAGCCCCAGGGCGAGGATGGCCGTCAGGATAGGTCTATGCATGGTCTTGGTTCCCTAGAGGAAGGTATCAGGTCGGGCAAGGGTGGGATGCCAACCCGGTATCCCACCCGCTGGTGCCGCATTATAGGGAGTGGCTTCCCCTGGCTCAATCCGGGAAAGCACCGGTCACTCAGGTGTTTTCACACCAGGCTTGCCCCGCATTCCCTTGATCCAGGAACCCGATTTTTCGGCCATCCCCTGGAACATGACATAGAGACCAGGAATGATGAGGATGCCAAAGACCGTCGCCGCCAGCATGCCACTCAGCACCGTGGTACCCAGGTGAACCCGGGAATTGGCCCCGGCACCGGTGGCGATCACCAGCGGCATCAGGCCGATGATGAAGGCCAGGGCCGTCATCAGCACGGCGCGGAAGCGCATCCGGGCACCCGCCAGGGCCGCGTCATACAGGCTCTTGCCGCCCTCGTGCTGCTCCTTGGCGAACTCGACGATAAGGATGGCGTTCTTGGCCGCCAGGCCGATGAGGAGCACCAGCCCAATCTGGGAGTAAAGATCGTTTTCCAGGTGGGCAATCAGGAGGCCCCCGGCGGCACCCAGGACGGCGACGGTGACGGAGGTCAGCACCGAGAAGGGAATCGTCCAACTCTCGTAGAGGGCGACCAGGAAGAGATAACCAAAGAGCACCGCCAGACCGAAGATGGCCGCCTCGGTACCCCCGCTCTGCTGCGCCTCCTGAAAGGACATGCCGGTCCACTCAAAGCCAAAGCCCTGAGGCAGGGCCTTCTTCGCGGCCTCCGCCATGGCCGCCATGGACTCGCCACTGGCATGGCCCGGGGCCGTGCTGCCATTGATGGCGGCGGTGGGGAACTGGTTGTAACGAAACACCAGATCGGCGCCCAGATCATCGCGCACCTCCGCCAGTACCCCGACGGGCACCATCTCGCCGGTGGCGGAGCGGACATAGGTCTCGCCGATCTGATCCGCCCGCGACCGCGCGGCCTTGTCCGCCTGGACATTGACCTGGTAGGTCTGGCCCAGATAGGTAAAGTTATTGACAAAGGTGCTGCCAAACACCGATTGCAGAGTCGAGAAGACATCGGACACCGGCACATTCAGGTATTCCGCCTGGGTGCGGTCGAGATCCAGAAAGAGTTGAGGGACCGTGGCGTCGAAGGTGGAATAGGCCGAGGCAATACTGGGTTCCTGGCGGGCCGTGGCGATGAGTCCGTTCAGTACCTGGGTCAATTCCTGGGACGACTGCCCCCCCAGCCCTTCGAGCTGGAAGGTAAAGCCGCCCGCGGTGCCGAGACCCGGGATCGGTGGCGGTGGAAAGACCAACACCTCCGCATCCGCGATGGCGGCGAACCGGGCCTCCATGGCCGCGATCAGCCCGCGAATCTGGGTCTCCGGGGTCTTGCGCTGGTCCCAGGGGTCCAGCACGAAGACTCCCAGCCCACTGTTCGAGGAGGCCGCCCCGGTGAGCATGCTGTAACCGGTAACAGTCAGGACATTGGCCACCCCGGGCGTGGAGGAGGCGATCTTTTGGACCTCGGCCAGCACCTGCGTGGCGCGGGGGAGGGCCGCGCCCGTGGGCAGCTTGATATCGGCAAAGAGGACGCCCTGGTCCTCGTTGGGGATAAAGCCCGTCGGCAGGCGGCCCAGGATCATGACGGCGGCCCCGCCGACGAGGATGACCAGCAGGCCCGCCACGATCGAGCGGCGGGCAATGAGGCCCACCAGGCGCACATAGCCATTACGAGTGAGGTCGAGGCCCTTGTTGAACCAGGCGAAGGGGCCGCGCTTGGCCTCCTTTGGGGTACCAAGGAACAGGGCGCAGAGCATGGGCGAGAGGGTCAGGGCGTTCAGGGCGGAGATCGCCACCGCCGTGGCGATGGTCACCGAGAACTGCTGAAAGAGCCCCCCGGTAATGCCCGGAAGAAAGGCCACCGGGGCAAAGATGGCGAAGAGCACCAGGGTCGTCGAGATGATGGGCCCCGTGACTTGTTCCATGGCCTTCAAGGTCGCCTCCCGCCGGTCCAGTCCCTCCTCCAGCATGAGGCGCTGCACGTTCTCGACCACCACGATCGCGTCGTCCACCACCAGACCGATGGCCAGCACCACGGCAAAGAGGCTGATGGTGTTGGCGGAGAAGCCCGCCGCCAGCAGCACCGCGAAGACGCCGATCAGGGACACGGGGATCGTCAGGGCCGGGACGATGGTCGCCCGCAGGTCCTGCAGGAAGAGGTACACCACCAGCAGCACGATGACCGCCGTAATGGCCAGGGTGGAAATGATCTCGGTGATGGAGGCCTGCACGAAGAGGGTCGAGTCATACATGACCTGGGCATCGACGCCGTCGGGGAAGCGCGACTTGAGCTGTTCGAGCTGAGCGCGCACATCCCTGGCCACCTGCAAGGCATTGGCGCCCGGGGCCTGATAGAGGCCGATGGCCGCCGTCGGCTTGCCATTGAAATTCGAGAAGGAGGCGTAGATCTCCGAACCCAGTTCGACCCGGGCAATATCCTTGACGCGCACGATGCCGCCATCCGTGCTGGTGCGCACCACGATCTGGTCGAATTCCTCGGGTTTGACCAATTGGCCCTCCGTGACGATGGTCAACTGGAAGACCTGATCGTCCCCGATGGGCGGCCCACCGATCGCGCCGAGGGCGGCCTGAAGATTCTGTTTCTGGATGGCGGTAACCACATCCTGGGGCGATATGCCCAGGGCGGCCATCTTTTCCGGCTCGATCCAGATGCGCATCGAGTAATTCAAGGGCCCAAACTGGTTGGCCTGACCCACCCCCGCCACCCGCGCCAGTTCGTTCTGCACATTGATGGTGGCGAAATTGGACAGGAAGAGGGATTCCTTGCTGTCGTCGGGCGAAAAAACATTGATCACCAACAAGAGGTTGGTGGCCTCCGCCTGCACCGTGACGCCCAGTTGCTGCACCTCCTGGGGCAGGAGGGCCAGGGCCTGGGAGACGCGGTTCTGGGTGTTGACCTGGGCGATATCCGGGTCCGTCCCCACGGCAAAGGTCACCGTCAGGCTGTAGGTACCGGCGGCGGAGGCGGTCGAGGACATATAGAGCATATCCTGGACGCCATTGACCTGTTGCTCGATAGGGCCGCCCACGGTGCTGGCGATGGTCTCGGCATCCGCGCCCGGGTAGGTGGCGTTGACCATGACCACCGGCGGCGTGATGTTGGGATATTGCGCCACGGGGATCGTCTTGATGGCGAGCAAACCCGCCACCACCAGGACGATGGAGACCACGGACGCCAGCCGTGGCCGATCGACGAAGACCTTGGAGATCATGGACGGCTCTCCGGCTTGGCACCCGTACTGGCGGGGGCTGGCGTCTTATCCCCGCCCTGGGCCGGGGTCGCGGCCTTCGCCGCGCTTTGCTTGACCGGGTTCACCACCATGCCCGCCTTGACCTTCTGCTCGCCGGTCACGATGACGATATCCCCGACCTGCAGGCCCGAGGTGACCGCGTAAAAGGTGCCGACCTGGGTCGAGGTCTTGATCTCGCGCACCTCCACGCGATTACCCGAGCCAATGACATAGACCTGTTCGCCGTCCTTGGTGCGCTGAATGGCCGAAGCCGGGACCAGGGGCAGGCGCGTCTGCTCGGCACGGTGGATCACCGCTGAAATGAACTGGCCCGGCAGCAGCATCTGATCCGGGTTGGGGAAGTCGGCATAGATGGCCAGGGTGCCCGTGCGGGCATCGATCTGATTATCGACAAAGGCGATCTTGCCAAAGTGAGGATAGGTCTCGCCCGTGGGCAGAATCAGTTGGGGGACAAACTTTTCACGCACCGCGTCCAGCCCTTCCTGGCTGGACAACTCGGCAACCTTGACAAAGAGGGCGCTGGGTATGGAAAAAACGCCGCGGATGGGATCGAGTTGCACCACGGTCGCCAGGGTGCCGCTGCTGGTATTGACCAGATTGCCCTGGGTGAACTTGGTCGGACCAATGCGCCCGGCGATGGGGCTGGTCATGGTGGTGTAGCCGAGATTGATCTGGGCCGTGGCGATAGCGGCATTGGCCACGTCGATATTCGCCTTGGCCTTCCCCACCGCCGCCGCCGACTCGTCGCGCTGCGCCTTGGCCTTATCCCGCGCGGCCTGAGAGGTATCGCCCTTTTTGATGAGGGCGTCCTGGCGATCCAGGTCGAGTTGCTTATTCAGGAGATCGGCCTGTGCCGCCACCAGATCCGCCTGGGCGACCCCCAGATCGGCCTTGGCGCTATCGAGGGCGGCCTGGAAGGGCGCCTGCTCGATTTGATAAAGCAGCTCGTTCTCGGTCACCATGGCCCCCTGCTGGAAGGCCAGTTGGGTCAGGAAGCCCTCGACCCGCGCCTTCAGTTCCACCGATTGGATGGCCTTGATAGTCCCAATGAAGCGATCCTGCCTGTCCACCAACCCTTCCTCGATCGCCGCGACCACCACCGAGGGCAAGGGGGCCTTTTCCGCGCCCGCGGGGACCGGGTCGGCGGCCTGGGCGGCCAGGCCGCCGAGGGCGAGCAGGGCCAGAAGGATTCCCGCGCGGCGGATCGGAGGGGTAAAGGGGTGCGAGGTGGCTGCCATGGTGTGGGACCGGGACTAGGTGGAAAAGACGGCGAAGTATAATCCGTTTATGCCCCCCCTGCCGCTACCCATGCCCTAGCGAGGCCTGACCCGGATGCCTGAAACGCCCGTGGCCGCCACCCGCCGCCTCCCCCTCCCCGACGAGCCCCTGGCCCTCGCGCTCCGGGTCCAGGCGTGGCGCCAGCAAGCCAGCGCTCGCCGCCATCGGCTGACCCTGGTCATCGCCGGCGCGGCGGCCTGGACCCGGGAGATGGCCGAGGCCTGCCTGTGGGACCCGCCTGGCACCGGGGTCTGGCTCGCCGATGGGCCCCTGACCCGGACCCACCAACCCCTGGCCGCTGGGCTCACCCTGCTGGGACGGGAACTGGATTATCTGGTGTATGACGCCCAGGCTGGTTTTGATCCCGACAGCTTTGGCGCCGCCACCGGTGCCTTGCGCGGGGGCGGCCTGCTCCTGCTCCTGACGCCACCCCTCCAGGACTGGCCCCGGCTGCCGGACACCCAGGCGCGACGCATCGCCGTCGAGGGCTACGCCCCCGCGGACCTCGGCGGCCGCTTTCTGGCGCGCCTGGCACGAGTATTGGTAAGCCAGGAGGGCCTGACCCTGATCGAACAGGGCCAGCCGTCATGGCTGACAGCGCCGCCCCCCCCGGCAGGCTACTCAGTGCAATCCCCGGCGCCCGCCTGCCCTGCGCCCAAGGATCCGGGAGCGACATGCCGCACCCCGGATCAAGCCGAGGCGGTCCAGGCTATTTTGCACACGGCCCGGGGCCGTGCCCGGCGCCCCCTGGTCATGGTCTCCGATCGCGGCCGGGGCAAGACCGCGGCCCTGGGTCTGGCCGCGGGCCAATTACTGGCCGAGGGCCTGCCGCGCATCCTGGTCACGGCCCCGCGCCTGGCCGCCGTCGCCCCCCTCTTCCACCATGCCGCCGCCTGGCTCCAGCAGGGCCGGATCCACGCCGATCGCATTGAGTTCGGCCAGGGCGAGATCCGCTTCCTGCCCCCGGATGCCCTCTGCCAGGGGTCCGAGCCCGCCGACCTGCTGCTGGTCGATGAGGCGGCCGCCATCCCGGCGCCCCTGCTGGAGCACCTGCTCGCCGCCTACCCGCGCCTGGTCTTTTCCTCCACTATTCACGGCTACGAGGGCACCGGGCACGGCTTCGAGGTCCGCTTCCGCCAGGCCCTCCAGCGTCTGACGCCCCACTACCGCCAAATCGAACTCCAGACGCCGATCCGCTGGGCGCCGGACGACCCCCTGGAGGCCCTCGTCGCCCGCGCCCTCCTGCTGGATGCCGCCCCCGCCGCTGCGGCGGACCTGGCGGACGCCAACCCCGCCAACTGCCAGCATGCCCGGCTCGACCGCGACGCCCTGGCGGTTGACGAGACCAGCCTGTCGCAACTCTTCGGCCTCCTGGTCCTGGCCCACTACCAGACCCGGCCCCTGGACCTGCGCCACCTCCTGGATGGCCCCAACCTCCAGGTCCAGGTCCTGAGACACCGGGGCCAGATCGCCGCCACCGCCCTGGTCGCCCGGGAGGGTCGCTTCCCCCCGGACCTGGCCCGCGACATCTACGCGGGCCGACGACGACCGCGGGGCCACCTGCTGCCCCAGACCCTCAGCGCCCATGCCGGCCTGGCCGAGGCCCCGCTCCTGAGTTGGGCGAGGATTCTGCGCATCGCCGTGCATCCCGCCGCCCAAGGCCGTGGCCTGGGCCGGCTCCTGGTGAGCAACATCCAGGACCAGGCCCGGGCCGAGCATCAGGATCTGGTGGGCGTCAGCTTTGGCGCCACCCGGGACCTGCTCGGTTTCTGGGCGGCCTGCGGCATGGCCCCCGTCCACCTGGGCACCCACCGCAACGCCGCCAGCGGCGCCCAGGCCGCCGTCGTCCTGGGCGCCCTGTCGGCGAGCGGCGAGTCACTGGCCCAAGGCGCCCGGGAGCGCTTTAGCCGCCGCCTGCCCGCCCACCTCACCGGCCCCTGCCGTGGCCTGGAGCCCGACCTGGCCGCCACCCTGCTGGCCATGACCGCCCCGGACTCACCCCCCGCCAGCGACGAGCCGGACTGGCGCGAACTGGCGGCCTTCGCCTTCGCCCAACGGCCCTTCGAGGCCAGCTATGTCTCCCTGCGGGCCTTGACGGAGCGCTACTTGGGGCCAGCGCTGAAGCAGGGCGAGATCAGTCTCATGCAAGCCATCCTCCTCGTCGTCCTCCTGCTCCAGCACCGGGATTGGGGCGAGGTCGCCCGGCTCACGGGCCTCGCCGGCCGGGCGGAGGTGATTCTGCGCGTGCGGGAAGTGACCGCCGCCTTGCTGGTGGCCCTGGGGGAGGCCGAGGGCCGCTAACGTCACCCTTACCGACCGGGCAACGGGCCCCAACGACCCCGTATCCGGGTGCCGGGACGCCTTTCCCCCTCCCGCCGTCCCGAATGAAAAATATTTTCTCGCCAGGCCCACCGCCTCTTTTATCGCCACATCCGCATTATCAAGAGGCTAGCGCACGAAATGTCGCTTTGTGTCGTAAATGACGTCCTTGCCAGCCGTCGGCCGGGGGTCTAACCTCACACCCTTGCCAGGCCGCCCGGCCGGCCACCCCCGACCATGATTCGCGACCGCCAGCCGCCAGGAGCCATTACCCATGTCCACTCATCCCGGTTGGTGGCGGCGAGGTTCAAAAACCCTCGGTTTCCTGGCGGCCTGCCTGCTGGTGCTGGCCGGTACCGGCCAGCACCCCCGGCCGGTCAGCGCCGCGGAACCCTATCCCGCCGCTTTCGATCCCTTCTACGACTTGCCACTGCCCCCAGCATGGCGGGATACCGCGGACTTCGCCGCGACTGCCGAGGCCTTGCGGGACCAGATCGCCACCGCCGGCCAGGCCCGGGTCCGGGTGGACCTGCGCCTACCCGCCGTCGAACCCGACCGCCTGGACGCGGCCCAAGGCGCCCAGTGGCAGCAAGACCAGGGGGCGACCGGGGCGGATTTGCTCGATAGCCTCCCCGATGGCAGTTTTCAGCGCCTGGAGGCGCGGCCCGGGATCAACACCCTCGTCCGGGCCGGCGCGGGAACCACGGTGGCGGACGGCGCGCCCGGTGCCCGGGACGACCCCACCGCCTTCGACGGGCCGGCGGCGGCCCACGCCGTCGGGCTACGAGCGCCAGGGGTCGGCGCGCCCAGCCTCACCCTGGAGGTGGGCGCGGCCGCGTTGGAGGGACTCATGGCCTCCGACTTAGTGGCCGAGGTGCAGGCTAGCGCTGGGAATGCTCGGATCGCTGCTGGGGATTGGCACAGCCTATATCTCAGGTTCGACGGCAGCCTCTGGGCTTGGGGCCGTAACGATTACGGGCAACTGGGCGACGGGACGACCACGAATCGTGCCACGCCCACCCAGGTTTTCACCGGGGTCGCCAACCTGGCCGCAGGGGCATATCACACCCTCGCCCTCAAGACCGACGGCAGTCTCTGGGCCTGGGGCGCGAACTGGTCCAGGCAACTGGGTGACGGGACGACTACGGCTCGTGCCACGCCCATCCAGGTCCTCACCGGCGTTGCCGCCGTCGCCGCCGGGAATAGTCACACCCTGGCCCTCAAGACCGACGGCAGCCTCTGGGCCTGGGGCGATAACTCTGTCGGGCAACTGGGCGACGGGACGACCACAGCTCGTGCCACGCCCACCCAGGTCCTTACCGGGGTCGCCGCCATCGCCGCCGGGGATATTCACACCCTGGCCCTCAAGACCGACGGCAGTCTCTGGGCCTGGGGCCATAACGATCTCGGGCAACTGGGCGACGGGACGACCACGAACCGAACCACGCCCACCCCGATCCTCACCGGGATCTCCGCCATCGCCGCCGGGTATTATCACACCCTCGCTATTAAGACCGATGGCAGCCTCTGGGCCTGGGGCTATAACGGCTCCGGGCAACTGGGCGACGGGACGACCACGGATCGTGCCACGCCCACCCAGGTCCTTACCGGGGTCGCCGCCGTCGCCGCCGGGGGTTACCACACCCTGGCCCTCAAGACCGACGGCAGCCTCTGGGCCTGGGGTGATAACTCTGTGGGGCAACTGGGCGACGGGACGACCACGGCTCGTGCCACGCCCACCCAGGTCCTCACCGGGATCGCCGACCTGGCCGCAGGGACAAATCACACCCTGGCCCTCAAGACCGACGGCAGCCTCTGGGCCTGGGGCTTTAACATTTACGGGCAACTGGGCGACGGGACGACCACGGATCGTGCCAGCCCGGTTCAGTTGACCGGCATCGCCAATGACCCCCCGCCCCCCCCCCCCCCCCCTCGGCGTTCAGGCCGTTTCGCCCACCGGTATCACCCTGGCCTGGACCGATACCAGCGGCAATGAGCTGGGCTTCCAGGTCGAACGCCGCAGTGGGGAGGACGCCTGGGCCCTGCTGGCGACCCTGGGGCCAATACGACCGGTTACGCCGATGCCGGTCTGAGCGAGACCGTTACCTATGGCTACCGGGTGCGCGCGCCTACAACACCGCAGGCGCCTCCGTTTACACCCCGGAAGTCACCTCAACCGTACTCCCCAGGGCGCCGAGCGGCTTGGTCGCGAGCGCCCAGTCCGACACCCGCATTGACCTGACTTGGACCGATAACAGCGCCGGCGAAACCGCCTATCGCCTCGAGCGCAAGACCGGCACCAGCGGCACCTGGGCCGAGATCTCCACCCTGGGGCCAAACCTAACAACCTATGCCGACACCGGTCTCGCGTCCCCGGGCACCTATGTCTATCGCGTCCGCGCCGCCAACACGGTGGGGTATTCCGGTTATTCCAACGAGGCGGCGGCGACGACCCTGATCCCGCCCAGCGCGCCCACTAACCTGACGGCCAGTGCCGTGTCCTCTACCCGCGTCCAGTTGATCTGGGAAGATCGGAGCGACAACGAGTGGGAATTCCAGATCGAGCGCAAGACTGGTGCTGGCGGCACTTGGGCCACCATCGCCACGGCGCCGGCCAATGCCATCCTCTATGCCGATAGCATCACCGCCCCCACGACGGACCTCGTTTACCGGGTGCGCGCCGCCAACGGGGCTGGTAGCTCCGGCTATTCCAACGAGGCGATGGTCACCGCAGCCGTGCAGGGGCGTCTCGCTGCTGGGTATTCCCACAGCTTGTATCTCGGGTCCGACGGCAGCCTCTGGGCCTGGGGCTATAACAATTACGGGCAACTGGGCGACGGGACGACCACCACCCGCACCACGCCCACCCAGATCCTCACCGGGGTCGCCGCCATCGCCGCAGGGGAAAATCACACCCTGGCCCTCAAGACCGATGGCAGCCTCTGGGCCTGGGGCTATAACTATTACGGGCAACTGGGCGACGGCACGACCACCAACCGCACCACGCCCCAGCAGATCCTTACCGGCGTTGCCAATATGGCCGCCGGGAGTTCTCACACCCTGGCTCTCAAGACCGACGGCAGCCTCTGGGCCTGGGGCAATAACACTTACGGGCAACTGGGCGACGGCACGACCACGAGTCGTTACACGCCCACCCCGATCCTCACCGGGATTACCGCCGTCTCCGGGGGGTATTATCACACCCTGGCTCTCAAGACCGACGGCAGCCTCTGGGCCTGGGGCTATAACACTTACGGGCAACTGGGCGACGGGACGACCACCACCCGCACCACGCCCCAGCAGATCCTTACCGGGGTCGCTAACCTGGCCGCCGGTGGTCATCACACCCTGGCCCTCAAGGCCGACGGCAGCTTCTGGGCCTGGGGCAATAACGAATTCGGGCAATTGGGCGACGGGACGACCACGAACCTTGCCACGCCCACCCAGGTCCTCACCGGGGTCACCAACCTGGCTGCCGGGCAATATCACACCCTGGCCCTCAATACCGAGGGCAGCCTCTGGGCCTGGGGCTATAACTATTTCGGGCAACTGGGCGACGGGACGACCACGGATCGCACTGCGCCCACCCAGGTCCTCACCGGCGTTGCCGCCATCACCGCCGGGTTTTATCACACCCTGGCCCTCAAGACCGACGGCAGCCTCTGGGCCTGGGGCTTTAACATTTACGGGCAACTGGGCGACGGGACGACCACGGATCGTGCCAGCCCGGTTCAGTTGACCGGCATCGCCAATGACCCGCCGCCCGCCCCCACCCACCTCGGCGTTCAGGCCGTTTCGCCCACCGGTATCACCCTGGCCTGGACCGATACCAGCGGCAATGAGCTGGGCTTCCAGGTCGAACGCCGCAGTGGGGAGGACGCCTGGGCCCTGCTGGCGACCCTGGGGGCCAATACGACCGGTTACGCCGATGCCGGTCTGAGCGAGACCGTTACCTATGGCTACCGGGTGCGCGCCTACAACACCGCAGGCGCCTCCGTTTACACCCCGGAAGTCACCTCAACCGTACTCCCCAGGGCGCCGAGCGGCTTGGTCGCGAGCGCCCAGTCCGACACCCGCATTGACCTGACTTGGACCGATAACAGCGCCGGCGAAACCGCCTATCGCCTCGAGCGCAAGACCGGCACCAGCGGCACCTGGGCCGAGATCTCCACCCTGGGGCCAAACCTAACAACCTATGCCGACACCGGTCTCGCGTCCCCGGGCACCTATGTCTATCGCGTCCGCGCCGCCAACACGGTGGGGTATTCCGGTTATTCCAACGAGGCGGCGGCGACGACCCTGATCCCGCCCAGCGCGCCCACTAACCTGACGGCCAGTGCCGTGTCCTCTACCCGCGTCCAGTTGATCTGGGAAGATCGGAGCGACAACGAGTGGGAATTCCAGATCGAGCGCAAGACTGGTGCTGGCGGCACTTGGGCCACCATCGCCACGGCGCCGGCCAATGCCATCCTCTATGCCGATAGCATCACCGCCCCACGACGGACCTCGTTTACCGGGTGCGCGCCGCCAACGGGGCTGGTAGCTCCGGCTATTCCAACGAGGCGATGGTCACCGCAGCCGTGCAGGGGCGTCTCGCTGCTGGGTATTCCCACAGCTTGTATCTCGGGTCCGACGGCAGCCTCTGGGCCTGGGGCTATAACAATTACGGGCAACTGGGCGACGGGACGACCACCACCCGCACCACGCCCACCCAGATCCTCACTGGGGTCGCCGCCATCGCCGCAGGGGAAAATCACACCCTGGCCCTCAAGACCGACGGCAGCCTCTGGGCCTGGGGCTATAACTATTACGGGCAACTGGGCGACGGCACGACCACCAACCGCACCACGCCCCAGCAGATCCTTACCGGCGTTGCCAATATGGCCGCCGGGAGTTCTCACACCCTGGCTCTCAAGACCGACGGCAGCCTCTGGGCCTGGGGCAATAACACTTACGGGCAACTGGGCGACGGCACGACCACGCATCGATACACGCCCACTCAGGTCCTCACCGGCGTTGCCGCCATCACCGCCGGGGGTTACCACACCCTGGCTCTCAAGACCGACGGCAGCCTCTGGGCCTGGGGCTATAACACTTACGGGCAACTGGGCGACGGGACGACCACGCATCGATACACGCCCACTCAGGTCCTCACCGGCGTTGCCGCCATCACCGCCGGGGGTTACCACACCCTGGCCCTCAAGACCGACGGCAGCCTCTGGGCCTGGGGCTCTAACACTTACGGGCAACTGGGCGACGGCACGACCACGCATCGATACACGCCCACTCAGGTCCTCACCGGCGTTGCCGCCATCACCGCTGGGGGTTACCACACCCTGGCCCTCAAGACCGACGGCAGCCTCTGGGCCTGGGGCTATAACTATTACGGGCAACTGGGCGACGGGACGACCACCACCCGCACCACGCCCCAGCAGATCCTTACCGGAGTCGCCGCCATGGCCGCTGGGAGTTCTCGCACCCTGGCCCTCAAGACCGACGGCAGCCTCTGGGCCTGGGGCTCTAACGCTTACGGGCAACTGGGCGACGGGACGACCACGAATCGTGCCAGCCCGGTTCAGTTGACCGGCATCGCCAATGACCCGCCGCCCGCCCCCACCCACCTCGGCGTTCAGGCCGTTTCGCCCACCGGTATCACCCTGGCCTGGACCGATACCAGCGGCAATGAGCTGGGCTTCCAGGTCGAACGCCGCAGTGGGGAGGACGCCTGGGCCCTGCTGGCGACCCTGGGGGCCAATGCGACCGGTTACGCCGATGCCGGTCTGAGCGAGACCGTTACCTATGGCTACCGGGTGCGCGCCTACAACATGGTGGGCGCCTCCGCTTACACCCCGGAAGTGACCGCGACCCTGCCGCTCAACGCGCCCAGCGGCTTGGTCACGAGCGCCCAGTCCGACACCCGCATTGACCTGACCTGGACCGATAAC
Organism: Chromatiaceae bacterium; assembly: GCA_016714645.1. NCBI lineage: Bacteria > Pseudomonadati > Pseudomonadota > Gammaproteobacteria > Chromatiales > Chromatiaceae > Chromatiaceae bacterium. The sequence goes on from JADKCI010000005.1 coordinate 358,059, forward strand.
AGCGCCTGGGAAACCGCCAATCTGGTGGAGCGCAAGACCGGCACGGGCGGGACCTGGGCCCAGATCGCGACCCTGGCACCCAACGTCACCACCTATGCCGACACCGGTCTCGCGTCCCCGGGCACCTATGTCTATCGCGTCCGCGCCGCCAACACGGTGGGGTATTCCGGTTATTCCAACGAGGCGGCGGCGACGACGATCAATGCGGCGCCAACTCAGCTCACCGCGACCGCCCAGTCCGACACCCGCATCGACCTGACCTGGACCGATAACAGCGCCTGGGAAACCGCCAATCTGGTGGAGCGCAAGACCGGCACGGGCGGGACCTGGGCCCAGATCGCGACCCTGGCACCCAACGTCACCACCTATACCGACACCGGTCTCGCGTCCCCGGTCACCTATGTCTATCGCGTCCGCGCCGCCAACACGGTGGGCTATTCCACCTATTCCAACGAGGCGGCGGCCACCCCCTGGTACATTCCCAACGCGCCGGCCAGCCTCACGGCCAGTGCCGTATCCGCGACCCGCATCCTGCTGATCTGGGAAGATCGGAGCGACAACGAGTGGGAATTCCAGATCGAGCGCAAGACTGGTGCTGGCGGCACTTGGGCCACCATCGCCACGGCGCCGGCCAATGCCATCCTCTATGCCGATAGCATCACCGCCCCCACGACGGACCTCGTTTACCGGGTGCGCGCCGCCAACGGGGCTGGTAGCTCCGGCTATTCCAACGAGGCGATGGTCACCGAGCGGCGCCTTGCTGCTGGGTCTGATCACAGCTTGTTAATCGGGTCCGATCGGAACCTCTGGGCCTGGGGCAATAACACTTACGGGCAACTGGGCGATGGCACGACCACGCGTCGTTACAGGCCCACCCAGGTTCTTACCGGCGTTGCCGCCATCACCGCCGGGTTATATCACACCCTGGCCCTCAAGACCGACGGCAGCCTCTGGGCCTGGGGCTATAACGGCTCCGGACAACTGGGCGATGGGACGACCACCGCCCGCACCACGCCCCAGCAGATCCTTACCGGCGTCGCCGCCGTCGCCGCCGGGGGTTCTCACACCCTGGCCCTCAAGACCGACGGCAGCCTCTGGGCCTGGGGCTATAACGGCTCCGGACAACTGGGCGACGGGACGACCACCACCCGCACCACGCCCACCCAGGTCCTCACCGGCGTTGCCGTCATCACCGCCGGGGGTTCTCACACCCTGGCCATCAAGACCGACGGCAGCCTCTGGGCCTGGGGCTCTAACACTTACGGGCAACTGGGCGACGGCACGACCACCACCCGCACCACGCCCCAGCAGATCCTTACCGGCGTCGCCAACCTGGCCGCCGGGGGTTCTCACACCCTGGCCCTCAAGGCCGATGGCAGCCTCTGGGCCTGGGGCAACAACGAATTCGGGCAACTGGGCGACGGCACGACCACCACCCGCACCACGCCCCAGCAGATCCTTACCGGCGTCGCCAACCTGACCGCCGGGGGTTCTCACACCCTCGCTCTCAAGACCAACGGTAGCCTCTGGGCCTGGGGCAATAACGAATACGGGCAACTGGGCGACGGGACGACCACGGATCGTGCCACGCCTACCCAGGTCCTCACCGGGGTTAGCGCCATAGCCGCCGGGAGCTCCCACACCCTGGCCATCAAGACCAACGGCAGCCTCTGGGCCTGGGGCAATAACTATTATGGGCAACTGGGGGATGGGACGACCGCGGATCGCACCAGCCCCAGTCAGGTGACTGACCGTCCGCCAGCCCCCACCTACCTCGGCGTCCAGGCCGTTTCGCCCACCGGTATCACCCTGGCCTGGACCGATACCAGCGGCAATGAGCTGGGCTTCCAGGTCGAACGCCGCAGTGGGGAGGACGCCTGGGCCCTGCTGGCGACCCTGGGGGCCAATGCGACCGGTTACGCCGATGCCGGTCTGAGCGAGACCGTTACCTATGGCTACCGGGTGCGCGCCTACAACATGGTGGGCGCCTCCGCTTACACCCCGGAAGTGACCGCGACCCTGCCGCTCAACGCGCCCAGCGGCTTGGTCACGAGCGCCCAGTCCGACACCCGCATTGACCTGACCTGGACCGATAACAGCGCCTGGGAAACCGCCAATCTGGTGGAGCGCAAGACCGGCACGGGCGGGACCTGGGCCCAGATCGCGACCCTGGCACCCAACGTCACCACCTATGCCGACACCGGTCTCGCGTCCCCGGGCACCTATGTCTATCGCGTCCGCGCCGCCAACACGGTGGGCTATTCCACCTATTCCAACGAGGCGGCGGCGGCGACGATCAATGCGGCGCCAACCCAGCTCACCGCGGTCGCCACGTCCGACACCCGCATCAACCTGACCTGGACCGACAACAGCGCCTGGGAAACCGCTCATCTGGTGGAACGCAAAACCGGCACCAGCGGCACCTGGGCCCAGATCACGACCCTGGCACCCAACGTCACCAGCTACGGCGACACCGGCCTTGCCGCTCCGGTCACCTATGTCTATCGCGTCCGCGCCGCTAACCTGGTGGGGTATTCCGGTTATTCCAACGAGGCGTCGGCGACGACCCTGATTCCGCCCAGCGTGCCCACTAACCTCACGGCCAGTGCCGTGTCCTCTACCCGCATCCAGTTAATCTGGGAAGACCGCAGCGACAATGAGTGGGAATTCCAGATCGAGCGCAAGACCGGTGTGGGCGGCACTTGGGCCCCCATCGCCACGGCACCGGCCAATGCCGCCGGCTATGCCGACACCGGCCTGACCGCGGCCACCCTCTATGTCTATCGGGTCCGCGCCAGCAACGGCGCCGGGGCTTCCCCGTACTCCAACGAGGCCAGCGCCACCAGCCTGGATCAGGCAGCCCGGCCCCGCGTCGCCGCCGGTGAGTCCCATAGCCTGACCCTGGAGGGGGATGGCCGCCTCTGGGCCTGGGGCGCGAACGGGTACGGGCAGCTAGGCGATGGCACCACCACCAGCCGCACCCAGCCGGTGGCGATCCTGAGCAGCATCACCCAACTGGCCGCCGGCGCCAACCATGCCCTGGCCGTTACCAGCACGGGGCGGCTCCTGACCTGGGGCCTCAATGACCAGGGCCAGTTGGGCGACAACAGCACCAGCAACCGCCCCACCCCGACCGAGGTCCTGACCCTGGTCAGCGCCGCGGCGGGCGGCACTCGCCACAGCCTGGCCCTCAAGAGCGACGGCAGCCTCTGGGCCTGGGGGGCCAATAGCCTCGGCCAACTGGGCGATGGCACCACCACCAGCCACCTGGCCCCGGTGCAAATCCTGACGGGCATGGGTGGCCTGGCGGCGGGCGGCACCCATTCCCTGGCCCTGACCACCGATGGCCGCCTGTTGGCCTGGGGCGCCAATACCTATGGCCAGCTCGGCAATGGCACCACCACCAACAGCCACAACCCGGTGCAGGTCATGAGCAACGTCGCCGCCCTGGCCGCCGGCAGCGAGCACAGCCTGGCCCTGCGTAACGACGGCACCCTCTGGGCCTGGGGCCGTAATCAGTACGGCCAACTCGGAGACGGGGGCAGCGTCAACCGGTCGAGCCCCTATCAGATCCTGAGCGGGGTGGCCGCCCTCGCCGCTGGCGCCAACCACGGCCTGGCCATCACCACCGACGGCCGCCTGCGGGTCTGGGGCCTCAATAGCGCGGGCCAACTCGGCAACGGCACCACCGCCAACAGCGCGACCCCGGTCGAGATCCTCACCGGGATCGCCACGGCGGCGGGCGGCGGCGCTCACTCCCTGGCCATCCGGGACGACGGCACCGTCCTGGCCTGGGGCAATAACACCGACGGTCAGATCGGCGATGGGACCACAACCCAACGGACGAGCCCGGTCGTGGTCACGGGGTTCGGCAATGCCCTGACCCCGCCCGCCCCCTCCTCGCTGGCGGCGACGGCGGCCTCCGCCGTGCGCATCGACTTGACCTGGCGGGACAACAGCGGCAACGAGACCGGCTTTCAACTCGAACGTAAGATCGGGGCGGGCGGGACCTGGGCCCTGCTGGCCACCCTGGGGGCCAATGCCACGGCTTACGCTAACACCGGCCTGACGCCCGCGACGACCTACGTCTATCGCCTGCGCGCCATCAATGGGGCCGGGGCCTCCGGTTACACCAACGAGGTCACTCGCGCCACGCCGGCCTTGCCCGTCGCCCCCGCCAACCTGACGGCGACGGTGGCCAACGCCGCGGTCATCACCCTGACCTGGCAGGACCGGAGCAGCGACGAGGCGGCCTTCGCCATCGAGCGCCAGGAGGGCGCGGCGGGGGACTGGATACCGCTCACCACCCCGGCCGCCAATACCACCGCCTATGCCGACATCAGCGTGTCCGAGCAGCGGCTCTACCGCTACCGGGTGCGCGCTACCAACTGGGCCGGCCCCTCGGCCTGGTCCAACGAGGCCAGCGCCACCACCCCCGCCTTGCCCTTGGCGCCCTCTGACCTGACGGCCACCCAGACCACGGCCACGCGCATCGACCTGAGCTGGCGGGACAACAGCAGCGACGAGGATGGCTTCAAAATCGAGCGCCAGAGCACCGGAACCGAAACCTGGACCCAGATCGCTACCGATGTGGCCAATACCACCCGCTATGCCGACACGACCGTCACGGCGGGTCCTACCTATCGTTATCGGGTACGGGGTTATAACTGGACGGGGGATTCGCCTTACTCCAACGTGGCCGGGGCGAACTTCCAGATTGCCGTCACCGCCACGGCGGGGGCCAACGGCAGTATCAGCCCGGCTTCGCGCAGCGTTGACTACGGAACAACTACCACCTTCACCGTGACCCCCGACACCGGCTACAGCGCCAGCGTTACGGGCTGCGGGGGCAGCCTGGTCGGCACCACCTACGCCACCGGTCCCATCACCGCCGCCTGTACGGTCAGCGCCACCTTTACCCTGAACAGCTACACCATCACCGCCACCGCCGGGGCCAACGGCACCATCAGCCCGCCCAGCCAGACGGTGGCCCACGGCGCCACCACCAGCTTCACCGTCACCCCCAATACGGGTTACCGCGCCAGCGCCAATGGTTGTGGGGGCAGTCTGTCCGGCACCACCTACACCACCGGCGCCATCACCGCCGCCTGTACGGTCAGCGCCAGCTTTACCCTGAACAGCTATACCGTCACCGCCACGGCGGGGGCCAACGGCAGTATCAGCCCAGCTTCGCGCAGCGTTGACTACGGAACAACCACCAGCTTCACCCTCACCCCCGACACCGGCTACAGCATTGGCACGGTAAGTGGCTGCGGCGGCAGCCTGGCCGGCACCACCTACACCACCGGTCCCATCACCGCCGCCTGTACGGTCAACGCCACCTTTACCCCGATCAGCTACACCGTCACCGCCACGGCGGAGGCCAACGGCAGCATCAGCCCGCCCAGCCAGACGGTGGCCCATGGCGCCACCACCAGCTTCGCCGTCACGCCCGACACCGGCTACAGCATTGGCACGGTAAGTGGCTGCGAGGGCAGCCTGTCCGGCATCACCTACACCACCGGTCCCATCACCGCCACCTGCGCGGTCAGCGCCAGCTTTGTCCCGGTGGTCATCACCGTGGCCGCCAGCGACAAAACCGCCACCGAGGCCGGGCTCACCACCGGGCGATACACCATCACCCGCACCGGCGACACCGCCGCCGCCCTCACCCTCGGCTATACCCTGACCGGCACCGCCACCAGCGGTAAAGATTACCTCGCCCTCGGCACCAGTGTCGTCATCCCCGCCGGCAAGACGCGGATCACCAAGGTCCTCAAGCCCAAGCAGGATACGCTGCAGGAGTTACCCGAGACGGTCGTCCTGACCCTGAACCCCAGCCCGAACTACGCCGTGGGTAGCCCGGCCAGGGCCACGGTGACGATCACCAGCGATGAACCGGTGACCCAAACCGTCAGCGTCAGCGCCTCCGATGCCACCACCACCGAGGCCGGCCTGACCACCGGGCGCTACACCTTCACCCGCGCGGGGAGCATTGCCGCCACCCTGACGGTTAACTATGGCGTCAGCGGGACCGCCACCGCGGGCCGCGACTATACGGCGCTGGGCACCAGCGTCAGCTTCCCGGCCAACGTGGCCAAGGTCACTAAGACGGTTACCCCGCTCCAGGACAGCCGGGTGGAGATCGACGAAAGTATTATCCTGACCTTGGTCGCGGGCACGGGTTATGCCGTGGGGACGTCCGCCAGCGGGACGGTCATCCTGAAGAGCGACGATTAGACCCCGGGGGCCGGCTAGGGAGGGGCCGATCGGAGGGAGCGAGGGGCCGTAACGACGGCCTCGCCAGGGAAGGCATCCCCAGGAAGGGGCTCACCACGGATGACCCGCCGGAGGGTGAGCGCCCCTACGCCGATGCGCTCGGCCAGCATCTCGCGCGACCAGCCTTTGCGGAGGCGGCCTTCCTCGATCAGGCTACCCAGGAGCTGGCTTATATGACATAGGACCGCAGGGGCTCGATGCCATTGAAGGCGATAGAGGCATAGGTGGTGGTATAGGCCCCGGTGCCCTCGATCAGGACCTCGTCCCCGGGGACCAGCGAGACGGGCAACGCATAGGGCGTCTTTTCGTACAGGATATCCGCCGAGTCGCAGGTGGGGCCGGCCAGGATGCAGGGGGTAGTCGGATCACCATCGCGGGCGGTATGGATGGGGTAACGGATCGCCTCGTCCAGGGTCTCGATCAAACCACCAAACTTGCCGATATCGAGAAAGACCCAGCGCAGGGGGTCATCCTCCGCCTTGCGCGACACCAGGACGACCTCGGCCTTGATGAGGCCCGCATCGCCGACCAGGCCGCGGCCCGGCTCGATGATGGTTTCCGGGAACTCATCGCCGAAATGACGCCAGAGGGCCTGGTTGATGGCGCGGCCATAAGTCTCCAGGGCGGGTATGGCCGTCAGGTAGTGCGCCGGAAAGCCACCGCCGAGATTGACCATGCGGGGCCGGATGCCGTGGTTGCCCAACTCGTGGAAAATGGTGGCGACCGCCGCCAGGGGCATGTCCCAGGCGTCCGGATTGGGCTGCTGGGAGCCGACATGAAAGGAGATGCCATAGGCATCGAGGCCCAGGCGATCGGCCTCGATGAGCACCCCCACGGCAAGATTCGGGGCACAGCCAAATTTGCGGGACAGAGGCCATTCGGCGCCGACGCACTCCGAAAGAATCCGGCAAAAGACCCGCGCCCCCGGGGCGGCGCGGGCGATCTTCTCCACCTCCTCCCGGCAGTCAACGGCAAAGAGGCGGATACCCCGGGCATGGGCCGCGGCAATATCCGCCTCCTTCTTGATGGTGTTGCCATAGGAGATGCGCTCCGGGGTGGCCCCGGCGGCCAGGGCCATGTCAATCTCGGGGACGCTGGCGCAGTCGAAACAGGAGCCCAGCTTGACCAGCAGTTCCAGGAGTTCCGGCGCCGGGTTGGCCTTGATGGCATAAAAGAGACGGCTGTCAGGCAAGACGCGGGCGAAGGCATGATATTTCACCCGTACAGACTCCCGATCAAGGATGAGGCAGGGGCTGGGTGGGTGCTGGTCGAGAAGGAATTGGCGGATGCGGTTGAGCATGGGTAAATAACGGGTCGCGGCGTGAATACGGCCGTATAGCGTACTAGGCCATCCGCCGCTTCGCCAATCGCGCGAAGAGGTCCTTGGCTGCCGCAATCCGCCTGATCGCTAGCGCCGACCTGCCCCGGGACCGACGAGGCACGAAATTATGTATGGCGCCCACGAAACTTAACTCAAAATTGCTTAATATGTAGGATTGGCAAGTTGCTCCAGTTGCAACCTTTTTGACCAACCAATACCAACAACAAGGAGAGAGTGAGATGCGCAATTTATTTGTCCTGGCCCTGATGGGCTGGGTTTTGATGGGCTGCCAAGCCATGCCGAACGACCCCTACCCACCCTCCTACTACCCTCCCCCGACGGACACCGTCGTCCCGGGATGGTGGGCCTATGAGGCGGGAGAGAAATATCGGCTGCAGGGTAAGTGCAAGGAAAGTCTTGCAATGTATCGAGAGGCGCTGTCCTTGAACCCCGGGCTGCTGGAGGCCAGTGAGGGCCTGCGCCGTGCCCAGCGGGATATCTGTCGCGGTAGCAGCAGTAGTAGTAGTGGAGGCAAACGTCCACCACCGGTTGAAAGGCCTACGGAGTTCATGGGTGGCGGCCGCGCCCTGAGGCCAGGAGAGTGGTAAATCCTGGCTGACTGACTGCCCCCTCGGCTTGAAGACGGGGGGCACCCCACCCACATCCTCCCGACGGTCCACTCGGGAGGAAACCTCAATGATATCGAATAAAATCAAGCTTGGCCGCGCGGCGGCCAGCCTGCTCGCCGCTTGCCTGCTCGTGCCCCTGACGCTTTCGACCCCGGCGGTCGCGGATGAGGGCCAGGTCGTCGTGCAGTGGTTGGGTCAATCCGCCTTCAAGATCACCAGCGTGACGGGCAAAGTGATCATGATCGACCCCTTTCTCACCAAGAATCCTAAAACCCCGCCCGAGAATAAGGATCTCGCCGCCCTCGGCAAGGTCGATCTGGTCCTGGTCACCCACGGCCATGGCGACCATGTGGGCGACGGACCGGCAATTGCCAAACAGCACCAGGTCCCTCTCTACGGACCGGCCGGCCTGAACGACAGCCTGGTGGCGCTGGGCGAGCTACCTCGGGAACTCGCCCCCCGTTTCAACAAGGGCGGCACCATCCAGCCCCTGGGCGAGGGTATCCGCATCACTATGACCCGCGCCGAGCACAGTTCGGAGTACCGCTGGAACAATCCCGAGACCCAGCACGAGGAAATCCACGTGGGCGGCGAGCCGGCCGGCTTCATCATTGAGCTGGAAAACGGCTTCAAGATCTATCACATGGGTGATACGGGGCTGTTTAGCGATCTCAGCTTCATTGCCAGCTACTACCGCCCGGATCTGGTGTTGATCCCCATTGGTGGGCACTTCACCATGGACCCGAAGGATGCGGCCTACGCGACCCGCGAGTTCCTCAAGCCACGCTACGCGATTCCCATCCATTACGGCACCAACCCTCAGCTCAAGGGCACCCCCGCGGAGTACCGGCAGGCGCTGGGGGAGACCCCCACGCAGGTGCTAAGCCTCAACCCCGGGGAAAGCGCACGCTTCTGATTAGACCCCTGCCCAGGCCCGGGGCGACCTATCTGCCTCAGCCAGGGATTGCCAGGGTTGGCGGCTCGGGGGGTTGGGGGAAGTCCCCGGGATATTCGAACCGATGGAGGAGCGAACCTGATCCCATCTCCGCACTTGATGCGGAGATATTCGGGGGTTATCTCCGCAACCGCAAGCCAGATCAGGGCTCCGTCACTTTTCCCCGGCGGACCTGGGGGCCGGAATGAACTCCAGGGCATTGGCATCCGGGTCCCGGCAAAAGAGGGCGGCGCGGCCCGAGCGGCTGCGGCTGTAGGGAATGCCGGCCCGCTCCAGACGCCCGGCCAGTCCGTCGAGGTCCTGGACGTGCAGGGCGAGGTGCCGGTCCCGGCCGCCATGGTCCGGGCGGCCCGTCACCGAGTCCGGGTTGGGGAGTTCCAGCAAATGAATCTGTTGTGTGCCGACGCGGAGCCAGGCACCGGGAAAGCCCAGGTCCGGGCGCTCGGCGATGATGGCCAGGCCGAGCAGATCCCGGTAGAAGGCCAGGGCCCGCGCCGTGTCGGCGACAAGGAGGCTGGCGTGGTGAATCCCCATGATTTCCGACATTGGCCTGAGTCTCCGGCTGGTGTTTGATCCGTAATCCGCCCCTGATTGGCTGATATACTAATTGACTTTCGATCCTAGGCGACAATCCCGGCAACCCGCATGAATCCCGATCTGGCCCGGCTCCAACCCTACCCCTTCGAAAAGCTCGCCGCCCTCAAGGCGGGCATCGAGCCCCCGGTAGAGCTAGGCCACATCGCCCTGTCCATCGGCGAGCCCAAGCACCCGACGCCGAAATTCATCGTCGAGACCCTGATCGCCCATCTGCACCTGCTGTCCGCCTATCCCACCACCCGGGGTTTGCCGGCCCTGCGCCAGACTATCGCCGACTGGCTGACCCGCCGTTTCCAGTTGCCGGCGGGCGGTCTGGACCCCGAGCGCCAGATCCTGCCCCTGAACGGCACCCGCGAAGGGCTGTTCGCCTTCGCCCAGGCCCTGGTGGACCGGACGCGCCAGCCCCTGGTGCTGATGCCCAACCCCTTTTATCAGATCTACGAGGGCGCCGCCCTGCTGGCCGGGGCGGAACCCCACTTCCTCCCCTGCCTGGCCGAGAACAGTTTCATCCCGGACTTCGCGGCCGTGGACGCGGATACCTGGCGACGGTGCCAGATCCTCTATCTCTGTTCCCCGGGCAACCCCACAGGCGCCGTCATCCCCCTGGCGACTCTGCAACGGCTGATTCAATTGGCCGAGGAATTCGATTTCCTGATCGCCGCCGATGAGTGTTACTCGGAACTCTATGGTGACGAGGAACGGCCGCCGATCGGCCTGCTCCAGGCGGCGGCCGCCCTGGGCCAGCTTGATTACCGGCGTTGCCTGGTCTTTCACAGCCTGTCCAAGCGCTCCAACGTCCCGGGCCTGAGGTCCGGCTTTATCGCCGGCGACGCCGAGGTGATCGAGCGCTTCTTCCAGTACCGCACCTACCACGGCTGCGCCATGCCAGTGCAGCATCAGCACGCCAGTCTCGCCGCCTGGGGCGACGAAGGCCATGTGGTCGCCAACCGGGCCCTCTACCGCGCCAAATTCGATGCGGTCCTGGCGATCCTGGGTGACATTTTGGAAGTCACACGGCCGGAGGCGGGTTTCTATCTCTGGCCCGTCACGCCCATCCCGGACCCGGCTTTCGCCCGGGGACTCTTCGCCGCCGCCAACGTCACCCTCCTGCCGGGGTCCTATCTCTCGCGGGAGGTTGCCGGCCAGAATCCCGGGACCCATCGCGCCCGCCTGGCCCTGGTGGCGCCTCTCGACGAATGCGTCGAGGCCGCCTGGCGCATCCGCCGCTTTGTCGAATCCCTGTGAAACCCCTTGCACCCCGCTAATCCCACCCTTTTGGAGTATGCCCATGAGCGATAACCGCCAAACCATCGAAGAGGCCTTTGAGCACCGTGCCGAGATCACCCCACGGAGCGTCGAGACCCTGGTTCGGGACGCGGTCCAGGACACCATCGACCGCCTCGACCGGGGGGAGATCCGGGTGGCGGAGAAATGCGACGGCGTCTGGATGGTGAACGACTGGATCAAGAAGGCGGTGCTACTCTCCTTCCGCATCGAGGACAACGCCTTCATGAAGGGCGGTTTCACCAACTATTACGACAAGGTGCCCTCCAAGTTTCAGGACTTCAACAGCCGTGACTTCCGCGACGCCGGCGTGCGGGTGGTGCCCCCGGCCACGGCGCGCCGCGGCGCCTACATAGCTCCCGGCTGTGTCCTCATGCCCTCCTATGTCAACATCGGCGCCTATGTCGATTCCGGCGCCATGGTCGATACCTGGGCCACCGTCGGTTCCTGCGCCCAGATCGGCAAGAACGTGCATCTGTCTGGCGGCGTCGGTATCGGCGGCGTCCTGGAGCCAGTCCAGGCCGCGCCCACCATCATCGAGGATAACTGCTTCATCGGCGCCCGCTCCGAGGTCGTCGAGGGGGTCATCGTCGAGGAAGGCGCCGTCATCTCCATGGGCGTTTATATCGGCGCCAGCACCAAGATCTATCATCGCGAGACCGGCGAAATCCTCTACGGCCGCGTCCCCGCCGGTGCCGTCGTCGTCCCCGGCAACCTGCCCGCCAAGGACGGGAGTCACAGCCTCTACTGCGCGGTCATCATCAAGCAGGTGGACGCGCGCACCCGGGGCAAGGTGGGCATCAACGAATTGCTGCGGGATATCTAGGGACGGCCATGATCAGACTCTTCGGCATCCCCAACTGCGACACCATGAAGAAGGCACGGCACTGGCTCGAGGAGCGGGGCATCGCCTATGACTTCCACGACTATAAAAAGCAGGGTCTGGACGAGGCCCAACTCCGGGCCTGGGTCGGCGAGCTGGGTTGGGAGAAGCTGATCAACCGTCAGGGCCTGATGTGGCGCAAGCTGCCGGTCGAGATCCGGGAAGGCTTGGACGAGGCAGGCGCCATCCGCGTCATGCTCGCCACGCCGTCTATCATTCGCCGGCCCCTGCTCGACACGGGCCAGGCCCGCTATCTGGGTTTCTCCGAGGCCGCCTACGCCGAGATTTTCCCCTCATGACAGCCACGCTCGCCCTGGCCCAGGAACTCCTGCGCCGTCCCTCCGTCACCCCCGAGGACGGGGGCTGCCAGGATCTGGTCGCCCGGCGCTTGGCCGCCCACGGCTTTCGCATCGAGCCCATGCCCTTTAACGGGGTGACCAATCTCTGGGCGCGCCGGGGCGACCAGGCCCCCCTCTTCTGCTTCGCCGGTCACACCGACGTGGTTCCGCCCGGACCCCTGGAAGACTGGGACTCGGACCCCTTTCAGCCCGAGATCCGTAACGGCCTCCTCTATGGCCGCGGCGCCTGTGACATGAAGGGCGAGATCGCGGCCATGGTGACTGCGGCCGAGGACTTTGTCCGCGCCCATCCGGACCATCCCGGCTCCATCGCCTTTCTCATCACCAGCGACGAGGAAGGTCCGTCCGTCGATGGCACCGCGCGGGTGGTCGAGACCCTGGAGGCCCGGGGGGAAAAGATCGACTGGTGTCTGGTGGGCGAACCCTCCAGTCACGAACGCCTCGGCGACACCCTGAAGAATGGCCGCCGGGGCAGCCTCAGCGGCTTTCTGAAGGTCATCGGCAAGCAGGGCCATGTGGCCTACCCCCACCGCGCCCTCAACCCCTTGCACGCCCTGGCCCCCTGCCTGGTGGCATTGGTGGACGAGGAATGGGACCAGGGCAACGCCTTTTTTCCGCCCACCACCTTCCAGATCTCCAACCTCAACACGGGCACCGGGGCCGAGAACGTGATCCCCGGTACCCTCACCGCCCAGTTCAACCTGCGCTTTTCCACGGAACTGGATGCCGACACCATCCAGCGCCGGGTCGCCGCCATCCTGGACAGGGGCGGACTCGACTATGAACTCACCTGGCGCCTGTCTGGCAATCCCTTCCTGACGCCCACCGGCGACCTGGTCGAGGCCGCATCGGTGGCGGTGGAGGAGATGATGGGCTATCGGCCGGAACCCTCCACCGCCGGGGGCACCTCCGACGGCCGCTTCATCGCCCCCACCGGGGCCCAGGTGCTGGAACTCGGCGCGATCAATGCCAGCATCCATCAGGTCAATGAGTCTATTGGCCTTGAGGAGTTGGATCAGCTCTCCGGAATTTATCGGCGGATTCTCGAAAGGCTACTGTTGTGAAAGCGGAGACAACCGCGATGGCATCCGACGCCAGGCCCTACGCCGATCTGAGCCCGGACCGCATCCTGGACGCGATCGAATCCCTGGGACTGGTCACCGATGGCCGGCTGCTGGCCCTCAATAGCTATGAAAATCGGGTCTATCAGGTCGGCATCGAGGAGGGTCCGCCGCTCATTGCCAAATTCTACCGGCCAGGCCGCTGGACGGACGCGGCCATCCTGGAGGAGCACGCCTTCACCCTGGAACTGGCGGAACGGGAAATCCCGGCGGTGCCGCCCCTGGCCATCCAGGGGCGGACTCTCCACACTCATGGTGGTTACCGCTTTTCCCTGAGCCCGCGCCGCGGTGGTCGCGCGCCGGAATTGGGGGACCCCACGGTATTGGAGTGGATAGGGCGCTTCCTGGGTCGGATTCACGCCCTGGGGGAGGTCGCGCCCTTCCAGGCCCGGCCGACCCTGGACATCGCCAGCTTTGGGGAAGAGCCGCGGACCTTGCTGCTGGGGCAGGATTGGCTCCCGGCGGAACTGCGCACCGTCTATGAGGGCGTCTCGGCCCATGCCCTGGCCGAGGTGCGGCGACTCTTCGAGCGCGCGGGCCCCGTCCGCTACCTGCGCCTGCATGGCGATTGCCACGCCGGCAACCTCCTCTGGACCGATGCCGGGCCCCACTTCGTCGATTTCGACGACAGCCGCATGGGACCCGCGGTACAAGATCTCTGGATGCTGCTGTCCGGAGACAGCCAGGAGATGTCGGTCGGTTTGGGCCATGTTCTCGCCTGCTATGAGGATTTTCGCGACTTCGATCCACGCGAGCTGCATCTGCTGGAGGCCCTGCGCACCCTGCGCCTCATCCATTACAGCGCCTGGATCGCCCGCCGCTGGGAGGACCCCGCCTTCCCCTTCGCCTTCCCCTGGTTCAATACCCAGCGTTACTGGGAGGACCGCATCCTGGAATTGCGCGAGCAGATTGCCGCCATGCAGGAGGGGCCCCTATGGACCTTCTGAGCCCCTGGCGCAACCCAAACCCAAGCTCGGGACATCGGGAGCGGGCCGAGACCAGCCGGCGAAATCAACGGAGAAATCAGTCATTGCGTCGCTTTTCGAGCCTTGCCTTCCGGTATTGCGTGATGGGCCTGGCCGCCTTGGGCCTATTTCCCTGGCCAGCGCTTGGCGGTGAACTGCCGGGCCTCGCCAACTTGAATCGTTACGAGCAGCGTGAGGTGTGGGGACTGGTAGCCCTGGTCAACGCGGCCGCCTTCCAGATAAAACGACAAGGCGAAATGGCCTTCCCGGCCTTCCGGAAGCCAGGAAGCTGGATGCCCCAGCCGCCGGTAGAGGATCAAGCCTGGCGCCGATCCTTATTATCGACTGTAAAATTCTCCCCCTAACCCCAGGAATCTCCATGAGTGACCTAAATCCGAATCGCAAAGTCCTCCACGAGGAATTACCTCAGGAACATGAAGACCCCATGATCCGCCACCTGCATTTCCTTATCCGGGCCGGCATCCGGGTATTGGCGGTGCTCATGGCCCTGGTCATTATCTGGGGCGTGGCGGATGTCATCTGGATCCTCTACCAACGGCTGAGCGAGCCGCCCATCATGCTCCTCGAAATCAGCGATCTCTTTGAGACCTTTGGCGCCTTTCTGGCGGTCCTGATCGCCATCGAAATCTTCATCAACATCCGCCTCTACCTGGGGGCCGATGTCCTGCCGGTGCAACTGGTTATCGCTACCGCCCTGATGGCCATCTGCCGCAAGATTATCGTCCTGGATTTCGAGAAGGTGTCCTCGGACTACATCCTGGCCTCGGCGGCGGCCGTCCTGGCCCTGGGCCTGACCTATTGGCTGATCGCCAAAAAAGCCTGACCAGACGGGACCCTGGCCTGGGCAATCCCTGGGTGAGCCAGCCGCAGACTCACCTCGCCACTCGTGAAGATCCGGGTCTCGCCGGCCACCTCCAGTCTGAGGGTACCCTGTTCCGTAATGCCGGCCTGGATACCCCGGATGAGACGGTCGCCCAGGCGGATCTCGACCTCCTCGCCCCGATAGAGGTCATAGCCTTCCCAGAGGGGTAGAAAGGGTGCCAGGCCCTCGCGTCCATAGCCCTCCATCGTAGCGGTCAGGGCTTCCGCCAGATGGGCGGCCATCTGGTTGCGGCTATAACCCTGGGGTCCCAGGATTTCATCCAGATCGACCCAGGGCTGATCGATGCCCTGGACCTGATCGCCACGCAGGTGGGTGTTGAGACCCAGGCCGACGACCACCAGGCTCGGCCCCTGGGCCTCGGCGGCGACCTCCAGCAGCAGCCCACCCAGTTTCCGGCGTTGCCAGAGCAGGTCGTTGGGCCATTTAAGCCCGATGCCCGCCACGCCGGCGCCCTCCAGAACCTGAGCCAGGGCCGCTCCGGCGGCCAGGCTGAGGCCGCCGAGTTCCCCCGGACCAACCGGGAAACGCCATAGCAGGGAGAGATAGAGGTTGGCACCGAAAGGCGAGACCCAGGGGCGGCCGCGCCGGCCGCGCCCGGCCGTTTGCCGCTCGGCCAGGCAGAGGGTGCCGCTGGGGGCGCCAGCCTGACCCGCACTCATGAGATGGGCGTTGGTGGAATCGATATCATCGAAAAGGTCCAGCCGACTAATCCGGCTCCGCCCAGCGGGGCTCATGGCGCCCAACAATCGCCCGGGGTCCAGCAATTCCAGGGGGGCCATCAGCCGATAGCCCTTGCCCAGGCGCGACTCGATCTCCAGGCCCAGGTGCTCGCCGGCCTTGCGCACCGCCTTCCAGATGGCGGCGCGGCTCAGGCCCAGGGTGCTGGCCAAGGTCTCGCCCGAGTGATACTGGCCATCCGCCAGGTGGCGCACCAGTCGCAGATAAGTTTCCACGGCGGCCTCAGCCTCTCGGCCCCAGCCAGGCGGCGCGACGCCGGTGGCTTTCCTCCGGGGTATCCTCCAGCAGCCAGAGCTCGCAGGTATCCAGGGGGGCCGGGGCGAGCCGCACCCGGCGGACCTGGAGTTCATCCCGGCGGAAGGCATGGATCTCGACCTCCGCGCCCTCCCCCACTACCTGCAGCAGCTTGTCCAGGTTATCGCGGGTGACGCGCAGGCCATCGAGGGCGACCAGGATATCCCCGGGTGCGAGCCCGGCTACCAGGGCCGGACCTCCCGAGAGGACATGAGCAATCTGGGGCTCGCCGCCATCGGGCCGCAGTCGCAGGCCCAGGGTTGGCGGCACCGGGGTAGCGGTGTCACCGCTTGCCAGACCGCCGAGATCCTTGACATGACGCGCCGCCCGCAGGCGCATCCCGACGCCCATTGCCGCCAGGGGCCCGGCCAGGTCCAGGTCCTGGGTGGAGTCCAGTGCCTGCTGGAAAAAGGGTCCCAGTGCCAGCCCCGTCACCTCCGCCGCCAGGGCCTCGAGGCCCCGTTCCTCCAGGCCGATACCCGTCCGGCCGTGGCGCTCCCAGAGGGCGCGCATCACCTCATCCAGGGACTGGGCGCCCCCCGTGTCGCGGCGAATGAGCAGATCCAGGGCCAGGGCCACCAGGGCGCCCTTGGCGTAATAGCTGACGATGGCGTTGGGGCTGTTCTCATCCGGACGGTAAAACTTGGTCCAGGCATCGAAGCTTGACTCCGCCAGGGTTTGCAACAGGCGGCCCGGGTTGCGCAGGACCCGACTGATGGTTTCCGCCAGCAGTTCGAGATACCCCGCCTCGTCGATACAGCCGCTGCGCACCAGGGCTAGTTCGTCGTAATAGGCGGTGATGCCCTCGAAGGCCCACAGCAGGCGCGTGTGGACCTCCTGCTCCAGACCCGCGGCCACGAAGGCCTGGGGGCGGATGCGCTTGACGTGCCAGAGATGGAAATATTCGTGACTACAGAGACCTAAAAAGCGTTTGTAACCCGGCGTGGGCTTACCCATGTCCTGCGCCGGTAGGTCGTCGCGCGCGCAGAGCAGGCTGGTGGAGTAGCGATGCTCCAGACCACCGTAACCCTCACCCGTCACCTGAGTCAGGAAGAGATAGCGGTCGATGGGCAGTTCTCCAAAGAGGGCGGCATGGGTGGCGCAAATGCGCGGGAGATCCCGCTGGAGGCGGGCCTCGTCGGCCCGATGCCGGCCCGTCAGGGAGAGCCAGTGCGGTATCCCAAGCACCTCGAAGGGAATCAGGCTGAAGACGCCCATCTCGACGGGATGATCGATAAGGTCCTCGTAGTCATCGGCATTAAAAATGCCAAAGCCGAAAGGCTCGGCTTCCCGAGGTTTGAGGCTGGTGGCCAGGCGCCAGTGCGCATAGTTATCGCCACTGGGCCGGCGGATCTCCACCTGGCAAGGGAACCTATCCAGGCCGCCGACCCGCAAAAAGAGGCTGGCACCGTTGAAATAGCCATGGCTATCGTCCAGATGGGCCGAGCGCACATTCAAATCGCCGGCATAAACTTCCATCCGCACGCTGACCGGATTCCCGCGTGGGATCAGACGCCAGGTCTGTTTGTTGAGCTTCTCTAAGGCTAGCGGTCCATCCTCATCCACCGCCTCGATGCGGAGGATATTGCGCGCAAAGTCCCTAATCATGTAGCTTCCGGGGGTCCAGGCCGGCAAGGACAGCGTCAGGGGCTTGGCCAGAGTCGTTTTGATGCACAGTTCCACGGCGAACCGGTGCCCCTCCGGCGAAATCGGCTGAACAAGATAACAAAGAGGATATTTCGGCATAGATGGGCCCTGACTAAATGGAGAAAGCCACGATCGGGAGTGGGAAGGCGAGACCTCCTTGCCAGGAATGGGGCCGGTAGAGGTAGAATGCCCTTAAGTTCAGCCAGAGTGAATATCCATGTCACCGAAAATATCCGTTCACTGGTTATGCCTGGCCCTGCTGCTGCCGGGCTTGGTGCTTGCCAACATCGAGGCGCCCGCGGTTGCCCCCGCGTCCGACCCGGCAGCCACGCCCTTGGCGGAGGTCTCGGAGGCCGCGGTCGCCGAGACCAAGCTGGTGCCCGCTCGGGCGGAGATCGACTCCATGGTCGAGGCGGCAGCCAAACGTCACGGCGTTGAGTTGGCCCTGGTCAAGGCGGTGGTGGCCGCCGAATCGGCTTACAATACCCAAGCCGTGTCACGCGCCGGCGCCCTGGGACTCATGCAGATCATGCCGGGTACCGGTGCCGATTATGGGGTAACCGAACGGGAGAAACTCTTCGATCCCGAGACAAACCTGGACACGGGCACCCGCCACATCAAGCGCCTGCTTGGCAAATATAAGAATGACTATGGCCGGGTCATCATGGCCTACAACGCCGGTGAGGGCGTGGTGGATCGTACCGGCAGCATGGTTACCTATGCCGAAACCCTTTCCTACACCGAGGCGGTGATTCGCCACTATCGTCGCAATGGTGGTACCAAACCCACGGAGGAGGCCCTGGCCAAGGTCCGTCAACTCCGCAAGCTCAAGGGTAATCAGGCCAATCAGCTTCTCGCTCGCTACCTCGACCTCAACCTGCCCTCTCTGAGAGGCAGTTCGCGAACCATCCGCGTGGTCGCGCCCGGCCTCGACGAAAATGGCCCCAAGCGTCGGCCCATGATCGTCCTGGAGATGAAAAAATCCGATTGAGGCCCTCCCCGGGTCCCGGTGTTTTGCAACTCGCCAGCGGCTGACGGTAGCCATGCCGACCAGCTAGCTCTGTCCGACCTAACCTTACCCCGTCTGGCCCCCTCCCCTCGCGCCCCGGGCCTTCTTGAGCTAGGCTTTGCCCCTTCTCTCGCCAGCCCGGACCCGGAATCATCGTGAAACGCGCCGCCATCACCCCGCTCTGCCTCCTGCCAGCCCTGCTCTGGAGTTCCGCCACCATGGCCAATACCGCCGAAGAAAGACGCAGCTCCCTGGATGACCAGACCGCGGTCGCAGTGACCATCTACAACGAGGACCTGGCCCTGGTGAAGGACCGCCGCCGCCTGGATCTGCCGGTCGGGGGGCTGGATCTAGCCTTTCGCGATGTCAGCGCCCGCATGCAACCGGAGACAGCCCTGCTGCGGGGCCTGACCGAGGGGGCCAGCCTCCAGGTCATCGAGCAGAATTTCGACTTTGACCTGCTCACCCCCGGCAAGCTGCTGGAGAAGTATGTCGGCCGCCCGGTCGGGGTCATCAAGGTCCATCCCACCACCGGCGAGGAGACCGAGGAGGAGGCCCTGGTGCTCTCCGCCGCCGAGGGGACCGTGCTGCGGATTGGGGAGCGCATCGAGACCGGTCAGCCTGGCCGCATCGTCTTCCGTGAACTGCCCCCCACCCTGCGCGACCGTCCGACCCTGGTCATGAAGCTGGACAATGGCCTCGTCGGCCCCCAAGAGCTGGAGTTGTCCTACCTGACGGCGGGCCTGTCCTGGAAGGCGGATTATGTGGGCGAACTCGCCGCCGACGACAGCCATCTCGACCTCACCGGCTGGGTCACGCTCAACAACACCAGCGGCACCGCTTACCGCGATGCCCAACTCCAACTGGTCGCCGGGGATGTCAATCGGGTGCGGGACCTACCCAGCCCGGCTATGCAAAAAGAGGGTATGCGCATGATGGCCGCCGCGGCCCCCATGATGGAGGAGGAGGCCCTGTTCGAATATCACCTCTACAGTCTGGCCCGCCCCACCAGCATCGCCGACAACCAGTCCAAGCAGGTGGCCCTGCTGGCGGCGCAGGGCATTCCCGCGCGTAAGGAGCTGATCTTCAAGGGCAATGATTACTACTATCGCGCCCAGCAAGGCGAGATCGGCGTCAAGCTCAAGGCCAGCGTCTTCCTGGAAATCGACAACCGCGAGGAGGCCAACCTGGGGATGCCCCTACCCAAGGGCGTGGTCCGCATCTACAAGAAGGATTCCCAGGGCCAGGCCCAGTTCGTGGGCGAGGATCGCATCGATCACACCCCGAAAAACGAGACTCTGCGTCTCAGGCTCGGCGAGGCCTTTGACGTGACCGCCGACAAGACCCAGACCGACTTCGTCAAGCTCTCCGGCACGGGACCCTGGCAGTACCAGTTCGAGACCGCCTACCGCCTCCGCCTGCGCAACGCCAAGCCGGAGCCCGTCACGGTCAAGGTGCGGGAACCCATCCCCGGCGACTGGAAGATTCTGGAGTCCAGCCATCCGCAGGAGAAGGTCAGCGCCAACCTGGCCGAGTGGGAGATCAAGATCCCCGCCGAGGGCGAGACGGTGCTCACCTATCGGGTGCGGGTACGGTTCTGAAATTCAATCCTCGGGCCGCAGGTGCGGAAAGAGCAGGACATCGCGGATGGAGGCGGAATCCGTGAAGAGCATGACCAGACGGTCGATGCCAATACCCTCGCCGGCGGTGGGGGGCATGCCATGCTCGAGGGCACGCACATAGTCGGCGTCGAAGTGCATAGCCTCCTCGTCGCCGGCGTCCTTTTCTTCCACCTGCTTCCTGAACCGCTCGGCCTGGTCCTCGGCGTCGTTCAACTCGGAGAAGCCATTGGCCAGCTCGCGGCCGCCGACGTAAAACTCGAAGCGGTCGGTGACGAAGGGGTCCTGATCGTTGCACCGTGCCAGAGGCGAGACCTCGGTCGGGTACTGGGTGATAAAGGTCGGGTCCTTGAGTTGGTGCTCGGCAACCTTGTCGAAAATCTCCATCTGCACCTTGCCGAGCCCCCAGGTCGGCTTGAAGGTGAGACCTAGCCGCCGGGCCAGGGCGCGGGCCGGCTCCAGGCTGTCGATATCCTCGGGCGCTATGCCCTCGCCATAACGCAGGATGGCCTCGCGCACCGTCACCCGGGTGAAGGGCCGGCCAAAGTCATAGGTCTCTCCCTGATACTCGACTTGCGTCGAGCCCGTCACCTCCAGGGCCATGCCGCGCAGCAGGTCCTCGGTTAAGTCCATCAAGTCCTCGTAATCCGCGTAGGCCTCGTAGAACTCGACCATGGTGAACTCTGGGTTGTGGCGGGTGGAGAGCCCCTCGTTACGGAAGTTACGGTTGATCTCATAAACCTTTTCGAAGCCGCCCACCACCAGCCGCTTGAGATAGAGCTCCGGGGCGATGCGCAGGAACAACCGCATGTCCAGGGCGTGGTGGTGGGTGACAAAGGGCCGCGCCGCCGCGCCGCCGGGGATCACCTGCATCATGGGCGTCTCCACCTCCAGGTAGCCGCGGCGGTCCAAATAGCCGCGCAGGTACTGGATGATGCGGATGCGGGCGCGGAAGGTCTTGCGAGCGCCCTCGTTCATGATCAGGTCCAGGTAGCGCTGACGATATTTGCTTTCCTGGTGAGTCAGGCCATGGAACTTCTCCGGCAGGGGACGCAGGGCCTTGGTGAGGAGACGCAGGGTCTCGACTCGAAGCGATAGCTCGCCGGTCTTGGTCTTGAAGAGGACGCCCTCGGCGCCGAGGATGTCCCCCAGGTCCAGATCGCGCTTGAACCAGCCATAATCGTACTCGCCCAGGGTGTCGCGCTGAACGAACAACTGGATTTGGCCCGACATATCCTGGAGATGCGCGAAGCTGGCCTTGCCCATGACCCGCCGGCTCATGAGCCGGCCGGCGACCTTGACCCTCAGGCTCAGGGCCTCCAGCTCCTCGGGCTCCCGGTCGCCATACTCCGCCAGCAGTTCCTCCGCCAGCACGTCGCGGCGAAAATCATTGGGGAAGGCAATGCCGTTCTCGCGCAGGGCGCGCAGCTTCTCGCGCCGCTGGGCGATGAGCTTGTTTTCGTCGAGGGCTTGATCCGGGTTGTTCATGGGTATCCGCTTTTTCCTTGCAGGCTATTGCCTTGGACATGACTGATGGGGTTTGGCACCTGACTGGGTACCTGCTTTGCGTGGGTAGCCGGAGAAGTCTCCGGGGTCCCCAGCGGCGAGCAATTAGGCATTATGGCCCAGAAGAAACCGGATTTCCCGGCTCCAGCGGGTGATGCGCCGCATGCCCTCCTCGTGGCACCAGCCGCTTGAGCAGCCTGAGCAGGTCATCGACATAGGTAAAGACCACGGGGATGACCAGGAGACTCAGAAAGGTGGAGGTGATGAGCCCGCCGATGACGGCGATGGCCATGGGGGCCCGGAAGCTGGGCTCGGCGCCCAGCCCCAGGGCCACCGGCAGCATGCCGGCGCCCATGGCTATCGTGGTCATGACGATGGGGCGGGCGCGTTTATGACAGGCATCCAAGATAGCCTGACGGCGCTCCATGCCGTGTTCCCGGCGGGCCACGATGGCATATTCCACCAACAGGATGGAATTCTTGGTCACGATGCCCATCAGCATGAGGACGCCAATGATGGAGGGCATGGAAAAGCTGTTGCCGGTCAGCAGCAGGGCCAGAAAGGCCCCGCCCAGGGACAGGGGTAGGGCGGCCAGGATGGAGAAGGGCTGCATGAAATCATGAAAGAGCAGGACCAGTACCGCATAGATGCAGAGGACGCCAATGAGCATGGCGGTGCCAAAGGAGGCAAATAGTTCGGCCATGCGCTGGGCATCCCCCTGCTCAACCCGGCTCACCGTGGGCGGCAGGTCCTGGAGCGCCGGCAGGGCATTAGCCTCCGCCAGCACGGCGCCGAGTTGGCGTCCCCCTAGTTCCACGTCGATGCTGACATTGCGCATCCGGTCCACCCGATCGATCTGGGCCGGGCCACTCCCCATGCTCAGGCTGGCGACGGCGGACAGCGGCACCGACCCCACCTTAGCGGGGACGCGCAGCTGGGCGATGGCGTCAAGATCGGTGCGCAGGGCCCGGTCGAGGCGCACCCGGATGGGGATCTGCCGCTGGGGCAGGTTGAGTTTGGGCAGGTTGACCTTGAAGTCGCCGGAGGTCGCCACCCGCACCGCCCCGGCCAGGGCGGATGTGGTCACGCCCAGGTCCGCGGCGCGGGCGAAGTCCGGCCGGATCTGGATCTCGGGTCGCTGGAGGCTGGCGCCAGAGGTGACATTGCCCACCCCCTGGAGGGTACGCAGGTCCCGCTCGACGGCCTTGGCGGCGGCGGCAAGGGCGATGGGGTCATCGCTGGCCAGCGATACCTGCACCTTCTCGCCGGATTGGGCCGCGCCCACGGCGACCCGCACGCCGGTCAGGGCCCTCAGGCGCTCCCGCAGTTCCCGTTCCACCTGGGCCTGAGTCCGGTTCCGGTCATGGCGATGGACCAGCCGGAGGGTCAGGGTCGCCAGGCGCACGTCCTTGGCCCCGCCCATCGCCATGGGACCCTGACCGGAGGTACTGCCAACAGCGGTGAAGATGCCCAGGATCTCCTCCATGGGCGCGATCAGGTCACGGGCCCGCTCCGCCGCCAACTGGGTGTCATCCAGGGAGCTGCCGGGAGGCAGTTCCAGCTTGATGCTGGTCAGGCCCCGGTCCGCGGCAGGGACGAAGCCCTTGGGCAGCAGGGGCAGCAGTTGCATGGAGCCGATAAAGAAGAGGATGGCGGCCATGGCCGTGGTCTTGCGGTGATCCAGGCACCAGCGGGCGGTGGCCAGATAGCCGGTCATGATGAGGCTGTCGTGGTTGCCCTCCGGGTGGGCCCTGAGAAAATAGGCGGCCATCATGGGGGTCAGGAGGCGTGCCACCATGAGCGAGGCGACCACCGACACCGCGGCCGTGATGCCGAACTGGACGAAGAATTTGCCCGGCACCCCGCCCATGAAGGCCGTCGGCAGGAAGACCGCCACCAGGGTCAGGGTCGTGGCGATAACCGCCAGCCCGATCTCGTCCGCCGCCTCCATGGCCGCCTGGAAGGGCGGCTTGCCCATGCGCAGGTGGCGCACGATGTTCTCGATCTCGACGATGGCGTCATCCACCAGGATGCCCACCACCAGGGCCAGGGCCAGCAGGGTCAGGATGTTGAGACTGAACCCGAGCCATAGCATGGCCGCGAAGGTAGGGATGATGGAAAGTGGCAGGGCCACGGCGGCGATCAGGGTCGCGCGCCAGTCCCGCAGGAACCAGAAGACCACCAGGATGGCGAGAAGCCCCCCCTCGTAGAGCAGCTCCATGGACCCCTGGTAATTATCCAGGACCGGATCCACGAGGTTGAAGGCCTCCTGGATGCGAACGTGGGGATGCAGAGTCTCCAGGCGCGCCACCGCCACCTGCACGGCCTGGGCGACCGCCACCTCGCTGGCCCCCCGGATACGGGTCACCTCGAAGGCCACCACGGGGGCCCCGTCCAGCAGGGCGCTGGAGCCGCGTTCCGCAAAGGAATCGCTCACGGTACCCAGGTCCCCCAGGCGCACCCGCCGCCCGTCCGCGAGGGGGATGATCAACTCCGCGATATCCCCCACCGTATCCACGGCGCCCAGACTGCGGACCGACTGGACGGCGCCACCAATATCCCCGCGGCCGCCAGAGGCATCCTGCTGGACCCGCTTCAACTGGGCGGAGATGGCCTCGGCGGTCACCCCCAGGGCCTGCATGCGGGCGCTGTCGAGATCAACATGGACCTCCCGGTCCACGCCGCCGACCCGCGCCACCTGGCCCACGCCCTTGACCGCCAGCAGGGCCTTGCCGACCTCATTGTCCACGAACCAGGACAGGGCCTGCTCGTCCATCCGCTCCGAGGCCACCGTGTAGGTCACGATGGGCGAACCGGAGGTGGTGACCTTGGAGACCACCGGGTCCGTCATGTCCTGGGGCAGGTCGGCGCGCACGCTGTCCACGGCGTTGCGCACCTCATTCAGGGCTACCTCGGTATTCTTCTCGATCTGGAACTCGACCCGGATGGTGGCGCTGCCATCGCTCAGGGTGGTACGGATGTGTTCGATCCCCCCCAGGGAGGCGATTTTGTCCTCGATCTTGCGGGCGACCTCGGTCTCCAACTGCGCCGGGTCCGCCCCTTCCAGGCTGGCGGTGACGGTAATGGTGGGCAGTTCCACGTCCGGGAAGTTCTGAATCCCGAGGGCGTGAAAGCTCATCATCCCGATGATGGTCAGGAAGCCAAACAGCAGGATGGCCGGGACCGGATGGCGGATGGACCAGGCGGAGACGTTCATCGACCGGCGCTCGCGGACGACTCCTTCTCCGGGGGACCCAGGGCGTCCAGGGTCGCGGGCAGGGCCTCGACCCGCACCCGATCACCGTCGTTGAGGAAGGCCCCACCCGCCGCCACGATCCGGGCTGTCGTATCCAGGCCGGACAGGATCTCGACCCGACCCTCGCCGCGCCGTCCGGTCTTGACCTTGCGCTGGGCAACCCGGTCCTCGGCCTGGATCTCGAACACAAAGCTGGAGCCATCGCGCAGAACCACCGCTGACTCGGGCAGGGTCAGGGCCTGGCTCGCCCCCACCCCGATCTGGCCCTGGGCGAACATACCGGGGCGCGCCGGACCGCCGATCGGGAGGTCCACATAAACCAGACCATAGCGGGTGATGGGGTCCAGGGTCGGGGATGGCATCCGCACCTGGCCGGTCACCGTCTCCCCACCCGGTAATCGGAGGTGGGCCTCCTGGCCAGGCTGGATTTGGGCGAGTTGCTCGGCGGTCACCTCCGCGCGCCACTCCACCCGCCCCTGACGCACCAGGCGGAACAACTCGGTGCCCACCTGGACCACGGTCCCCAGGGTGGCGCCCCGGCTGGAGATGACCCCATCGTCCACCGCCAGGACCTGCGTCTGCTGCAAACGGATCCGTTCCATTTCCCGGGCCGCCTCCGCCGCCGCCAGATTGGCCTTGGCGGCCTCCTCGGCGATCAGGTATTGGGTGATCTGCTGCTCGGACATGGCCCCCTTGTCCTTGACGTTGCGTGCCCGGTCGCCATTGGCCCGCGCCTCCGCCAGGGCGGCCCGGACCTGGGCTACCCGCGCCTCCTGCTGGTCCAGATCCGCCTTCACCGTATCCTGGTCCAGGACCGCCAGCACCTGGCCCAGATGAACCTTGTCCCCCACATCAACCGCCACCGCCATCACCCGCAGGCCACCGGTCCCGGCGGCGATGACGCCCTCCTGCCAGGCGAAGAGGCCGCCGCTCGCCGCGATCATCCGGGGCCAGTCCACCGTCTGGGGACTGACGAGATTCACGGCCAGGGCCGGATTAGGCGCGGACGTGGCCGCGGTCTTACCCACCTCCGGGTCGGCGCCGACCACTGGGAAGGCTGTCAGGGCGGCCACCAGGCCAGCCGCAACCAGGGTGATCGGCATCCAACCGGTCTTAGCTTTCATGCGGGTTCTCCCATGCTGGCCCGATTGGCGCGGGACCGAAACGACATCCCTGCGATGACAAGGCGATAATAATGCTGATGAGGCGGGAGACTTGATCCCGGAGATTCTGGGCTTAGGGATGCCCGCCCCGGGATGCCGGCCATGATCCAGCGGATCAAAAACCGCTCTTCAGACTGGCCTCGATGAAGGGATCGAGATTGCCGTCGAGTACCGCCTGGGTATTAGCGGTTTCCAGATTGGTGCGCAAGTCCTTGATCCGAGACTGGTCGAGGACATAGGAGCGGATCTGGCTGCCCCAGCCGATATCGGACTTGGTGTCCTCGACCGCCTGCTGCGTCTCGCGCCGCTTCTGCATCTCCAGTTCATAGAGCTTGGCCTTGAGCTGTTTCATGGCCTGATCCTTGTTCTTATGCTGGGAGCGGTCGTTCTGACACTGGGTGACCAGGCCCGTGGGCAGATGGGTCAGGCGCACGGCGGATTCGGTGCGGTTGACGTGCTGGCCACCGGCGCCGCTGGCGCGATAGACATCCACCCGCAGGTCCGCGGGATTGATGTCGATCTGCACCGTGTCGTCGATCTCCGGCGAGACGAAGACGGCGGCGAAGGAGGTATGGCGCCGATTGCCGGAGTCGAAGGGGGACTTGCGCACCAGGCGGTGGACGCCCGTCTCGGTGCGGAGCCAGCCAAAGGCGTAATCGCCCTCGAAGCGGATGGTGGCGGACTTGATACCGGCGACCTCGCCGGGCGAGACCTCCATCAGGTCCGTCTTGAAGCCGCGGCGCTCGCCCCAGCGCAGGTACATGCGCAAGAGCATCTCCGCCCAGTCCTGGGCCTCCGTGCCGCCGGAACCGGACTGGACGTCGAGGAAGGCATTGTTGGCGTCCATGGGCCCCGCGAACATGCGCCGGAACTCCAGATTCGCCACCTGGCGTTCGAAGTCCACCAGGTCGGCGGCCACCGAATCCACCGTCGCCTCGTCGCCCTCGTCCACCGCCATGGCCAGCAGGTCGGTGGCGTCGGCGAGGCCCGCCTCCATGCGGTCGATGGTCTCGACCACCAGTTCCAGCCCCGCCCGCTCCCGGCCCAGGGTCTGGGCCCGGTCCGGATCATTCCAGACCTTGGGATCCTCGAGTTCCAGCCGGACCTCGGTCAGGCGCTCCTGCTTGTTTTCATAGTCAAAGATACCCCCTAAGGGACGCTACGCGGCCCTTGAGGTCATTGATTGCGCCCACGATGGGATTGATGTCCTGCATGTCAGCCTCCAGGCCGGGAAAACCTGGCATTTTAGCCGATCCAGGACCCTCGGGCGGAAGATTCCTAAGATCTTACGAGGCCTGCTCCACCGCCAGGGCTTGCCGCGGGTGAGCGCTGCACCCGGAGATCTGGCGCTAGGGCTGCCGGCTTTCTTGCCCTCAAAGCGAGGTGTAATTGATACCGGCCCGGCTCGTATCGTCAACCATGGTATGCAGGTCGCGATGCTGGGTTTCCCTGCTGAGCAGAAGGGCTATGAAGGTCATGCCCGCGAGCATGACCAGATAGAGCCCGACGGCCCCGGCACCGTAGTCCCGGGCCAGCCAGGCGGCGACAAAGGGGGTCAGGGCGGCGCCTAGGATAGAGGAGAAATTGTAGGCAACCCCAGAACCGCTATAACGACGATTGGTCGGAAACAGTTCCGGCAGCAAGGCGGACATGGGACCGAAGGTCAGTCCCATCAGCGCCATGCCGATACTCAGAAATGTCAGCATGAGCCATTGATTGGCCTCCCCGCCCGTCCGCATAACCTCGGGGGCCAGGAACCAACCGAAGGAAAAACCGAAGAGGATGATTCCGGCCGTCACCACTAGCAGGAAGGCGCGGCGGCCAAAGCGATCGGCGAGGTGGCCCGAGAGGGGGATCATGGCCGCGAACCAGAGGACCGAAATGAGCTGCAGGATGAGGAAATCACGATAGCCAATGCCAAGAAATCCCAACCTGACGCTCCCAATGGCGTAGGACAGGATCCAGGTGGTCATCAGATAGAAGAGCCCATAGGTGGCGAGCATGATGAAGGTGCCGAGAATCAACTCCTTGTAATCATGACGAAAGAGCTTCACCAGGGGAAACTTAAGTTTCTCGCCACGCTCGACGGCGTGGGCAAAGACCGGCGTCTCCCGCAGCTTGAGCCGCACATAAAGCCCCACCAGTACCATAAGAATCGAGAGCAGGAAGGGGATGCGCCAGCCCCAGACCAGGAAGGGGTCGTCCAGGCTGGTCGCCTTGGAATCGTAGTTAAACCAAAAGGTCAGGAGCAGAAAGAAGCCATTGGCGAGGATGAAGCCAAAAGGGGCGCCGAGTTGGGGCCACATCGCCGCCTGGGCCCGCTTGCCCTTCTCCGCGGTTTCCGTAGCAAGGAGGGCCGCCCCGGACCATTCACCGCCCAGCCCCAAACCCTGACAGAAACGCAACAGGGCCAGCAAGGCCGGGGCGAACAGGCCGATCTGGTGATAGGTCGGCAGGAGGCCGATGGCAAAGGTCGCCAATCCCATGAGGAGCAGAGAGCCCAGCAAGGTCGCCTTGCGGCCAGCGCGATCGCCAAAATGACCGAAGAGGAGCGAGCCAATGGGGCGCGCCACAAAGGCCACGCCAAAGGTAGCCATGGAGGCCAGGAGCGCCGTGCTGCCGTCCCCCGCTGGAAAAAACAGCAGGGGAAACACCGATACCGCCGCCGTCGCGTAGATGTAAAAGTCGAAGAACTCGATAGTGGTGCCAACGGTGCTGGCAATGATGATGCGGTGGCGCGGCGTTTCAAATTCGTTGGTAGCCAAGTTCGTTCCCAATCAGAAGGAGGCATGGTGATGGCGGGTCGAGGCCAACGGTCATTCAATCCCCGGGGGTCCCGCCGGGGGACAGTCTAGGTCAAGCCGGGGATGAGGGCCACCCGTCGAGCATGGCGCTGGTGTCCCTCAAGTACGTGGCCATGATCGAAATTTCTGGTCAGTCACCCAGTGATAGTTTCCCGGCGTTGGGGGCTTCTGTTCCGGGAAATGGTTTTCATTTGGATGCTACGCAACGCCCAAAGCGCCACTGAATTCTTCCGTATTCCCAGCAATCTCGTGGCGGAACTGGGAACCCAGGTAGAAATCTGATACCACTTCCTCGGTAAGGCCACACTATTTGACGAGCGTCACCGGTATTTGGGTACCATGGATGACATCGGTGGCAACCGAGCCCATGAGAATGTGCTTGAGCCCGGTCCGGCCATGGGTGCCCATGACAATGAAGTCGCAGCCATGCTCCACGGCGTAGTGGGTGATGGCCTCGGCCACCTGGCCTTCACCGACCAATACCTCGTAACGATAGGGTATGCCGGCGGCGTCGAGCAGGGCACGGCAGGCCCGCAACTCCTCCTCCCCCTCGTGGCGCTGCATATCGGCGATCTCCTCGGCGGTGAGGAAACGGCGCACCTCCCAGGATTCGATGGGGGGGCGGACGTGGAGCAGATGGATCTCCGGGGGGGCCTCCGGGTGGATAAGCTTCAGAACATGCGCGACGGCTCGCGTCGAACTCTCCGATCCGTCAACGGGTAACAAGCATTTCATGGGTTCAACACTCCGACGCTACGCCCGAGGGGCTAGTGATTGCTGGGAGGAATTGGCAGGACCCGGCCGCCTGTCCAACCCGGCTACCTGCCTCGGCTGGCGTGGTGGCGACCTGCGGTTGCCACCCCAGGGTCAGCATCAAGGCCAGGAACCCGATGACATAGGCCAGGGCCACGTGCCAGCCGTGGGTTAGCCAGGCACCGACAGACTTGGCCTGGGGATAGAGATTGGAGAGCGCCACGCCAGCGGAGCTGCCAAACCAGATCATGGAACCGCCAAAGCCCACCGCGTAGGCCAGCATGCCCCAGTCAAAACCACCCTGCTTCAGCGCCAGGGCGGTCAGCGGAATATTGTCGAAAACCGCGGACACGAAGCCCAGGGACAGGGCCGAATACCAGGAGGCGGGTGGCAGGCGCTCCACGGGCATCATGGAGGCGCACATCACCAGGGACAACAGGAAGATACTGCCCTTGATAGCCTCCGGCAACAGGCTCCACGCCGGCCGGCGGATGCCCTGGGTGGCGAGAATGACAACCCACACCGCCACCCCGAGGAAGGGGAAGCGATCCGCCAGATCTTTGAAATGGAGATTGACCAGGACGTTGGCGGCAATGGCGATCACCAGGATCAGGGCAACGATCCCTACCCGTGCCCAATCCACATGGGTGCCTTCCGGTATTTCCCGTACCACCGGCTGATAGCGGTGCTGCTGGATGGCGGCGGGAATGCCAAAGACCACCAGGGCCACACCGGCCGCCACGTAGGCAGACAGGACATCCAGGGGGGAAATGCCGGAGATCCACATCATGGTCGTCGTCGTATCGCCCACCACGCTGCCCGAGCCGCCGGCGTTGGAGGCGGCGACGATAGCGGCCAGATAGCCGATATGAACCCGGTAGCGGAAGACCCCGGCGGCAATGGTGCCGCCGATGAGGGCGGCGGCAATGTTGTCCAGGAAACTCGACAGTACGAAAATCATGACCAGCAGCACAAAGCCGCCGAGCCAGCCCTCCGGCAGAAACCGTGGCAAGAGTTGGGGGATATGGCTATCTTCGAAATGGCGGGCTAGCAAGGCGAAGCCGAGCAAGAGCCCCAGCAGATTGGTGAGCAACACCCATTCGTGGCCCAGGTGGGTGACAAGCCCCCACCCCCGGCCCGGCCGCGAATCCCGTAAATATCAGCTTGAAGACGACAATGACTGCCAGCCCGCCCAGTGCCACCAGGAGGGTGTGGTTATGAAAAAGGGCGACGCCCAGCAGAGTCACCGCGAATAGGATGAATTCCACGGGGGTGCAGAATTGGATCAGGCTGGGCTGGTAGCCACCTTCGGTAGCGAACAGGAGACCGGGTAGGAGGAGCAGGGGCAGGGGGGCGAGCAACTGGATCCCGCGCGAGGTAAAGGGGCGGCGACCCGGGTTCCCGGAGTCAGGGTGGCTGGCCGATACAAGGCGGGTCATGGTAGGGGTCCTGGTAAGGAATATCACGGATAAGCTCGAAACGGTACAAGGGGCTTCAGCCATCCCGTGACCTCGACCCGCGTTTTGTAATGCCGAAAGGGTTGGCGTCAGATCTTATCCCCGTCGCCTGTCCTGGGTGCTTGATCCCGGCCGCCGTTGCGCTGCCGGCGAGGTTGTTGTCGCCAGGGCACTGTGCCGATAGGAATAGGCAAAGTAGATAAGGATGCCGATGGCCATCCAGATGCCAAACCGCAGCCAGGTCACCCAGGGCAAATTCGCCATGAGGAAGAAGCAGGAGGCGGCCCCTAACAAGGGGACCAGGGGTGAGAAGGGGGTGCGGAAGGGGCGGGGCAGATCCGGGTGCTTGTAACGGAGCACGATGACGCCGATGCAGACCAGAAAAAAGGCGGCCAGGGTGCCGATATTGACCAGTTCCGCTACGTCACCGATGGGGGTGAGCCCGGCGATGGCCGCCATCACCAGCCCCGCCACCAGGATGACCCGGATCGGGGTCTGGGTGCGACGGTTGACCCGGGCGAAGAGGGGCGGCAAGAGGCCATCCCGGGCCATGGCGAGAAAGACGCGGGTGAGCCCGTAGTACATGGCCAGCATGACCGTCGTCAGGCCGGCGATGGCCCCGGCCGCCACCAGACCGGCGCCCCAGGGATACCCTAGGCGCAGCACCACATCCGCCACCGGCGAGCCCACATTGAGGGTGGTGTAGGGGACCACTCCTGTCAGGAGCCCAGCGGTCAGGATATAGATGAGGGTGCAGAAGGCCAGGGAGGCCAGGATGCCGATGGGCAGATCGCGCTGCGGGTTACGGGCCTCCTCGGCGGCGGTGGATACCGCATCGAAGCCGAGGTAGGCAAAGATGACCAGGGCCGCCCCGCCGATCACCCCGCTCCAGCCGAAGGGCATGAAGGGGGTCCAGTTGGCCGGATCGACATGGGAAAAGGCAATGGTGATAAAGACGCCGATGGCCAGCAGCTTGATCAAGACCATGGTGGCATTGAAGCGTACGCTTTGGCGTACCCCCAGCATCAGCAGGAGGCCCAGGATCAGCACGATGGTCGCCGCCGGCAGGTTGATGAGCCCGCCTTCCAGGGGTCCCTTGAGCAAGGTCGGCGGCAGCGCCAGACCCGCCGCCTGGAGGGCATTGTTCGCATAGGCCGACCAGCCGATGGCAACCGCCGACACCGCGACCGCATACTCCAGGATCAGATCCCAGCCGATGATCCAGGCCACCAACTCCCCAAATCCCGCGTAACTGTAGCCGTAGGCGCTACCGCAACCGCCAATGGCCGCGGCCAGTTCCGCATAGGCGAGGCCGGCGAAGGCGCAGGCCAGGCCGGCGATCACGTAGGAGAGGATGATGGCCGGCCCGGCCTGGGTGGCGGCGGCCACCCCGGTCAGGACGAAGATACCCGCGCCGATGACCGCGCCGATGCCGAGCAGGGTCAGATCCAGGGGCCCCAGGATGCGCCGCAGACCCGTGTCGGTAAGGTGATGATCGGAATTGATCGCCTTGGTACGCAATAAGCCTTTCATGGCGGGGCCTAGGCGGACAGGGCCTGACGGGCGCGCCGTTGGGCCAGCAGGTACTCGACGACCATGGGCATCACCGAGACCAGGACGATGCCCACCACTACCAACTCGAAGTGCTGGTTGACCCAGGGCAGATTACCGAACCAGTAGCCGGAGAAGAGACAGACCCCCACCCAGGCGATGGCCCCCGTGATGTTGAAGAGGGCGAAGCGCGGGTAGCGCATCTGGCCAATACCGGCCACGAAGGGCGCGAAGGTCCGGACGATGGGGACGAAGCGGGCTAGGACGATGGTCTTGCCGCCATACTTCTCGTAGAAGTGCTGAGTGCGGACCAGATGGGCCTTATTCAGGAAGCGGGAGTCCTCGCGGTGAAAGACCCTCGGCCCAAAATGGCGCCCGATCGCGTAGTTGACGGCGTCGCCGAGGATCGCCGCCAGGGTCAGCAGGAGGAACAGCAGCCCGATATCCAGGGGTCCGGTCGCGGCCAGGGCCCCCAGGGCGAACAGCAGCGAATCACCCGGCAGAAAGGGTGTCACCACCAGCCCCGTCTCGGCAAAGATCACCAGGAAGAGGAGCAAATACAGCCAGGGGCCGAGCATGATGGTCCACTGATCCAGGTTTTCACGCAGATTGAAGAAGATATCCATGACGAACTCAAGCGCTTCCATACGGGTCTCCGGGGCGATGGGCGTAGGTTGGGCTATGGTCGGGAGCAGCCCCGGGCCTGTCAAGAAAATCAGGCGCGGAACGATGGAACGCTTGGCAATCCCGTTCGGCGCCGGCGGAGTGGGGCGGGTAGCGATGAAACCCCGCACTCCTTTCGGGTTGAAGCAGACCATTCAATGGTCTAATCTGGCTATCAAACAACGATAAGCCACGTCCACGCTAGGAAGCACCTATGCATATAGCCGTTACCGAAGCCAAGGCACGGTTGACTGATCTCGTGCGCCGCGCCGAGGCGGGAGACGAGGTGATTCTGACCCGCCACGGTCATGCCGCCGTGCGCCTGGTAGCCATCAAGGCCGTGCCAGACAGTCTGTCCCGGCGGGCACTGCTGGAGGCATTACGGGCTTCCGTGTCCCCCAAGACCGGGCCAAGCGCGTCACGCAGCCAGGATTTCCTCTACGATGACGACGGACTGCCAGGATGATCGCGGTCGATACGTCGGCCCTGATGGCAATCCTGCTGAACGAACCCGAAGCGGATGCCTGTATCACGGCGCTCGCCACGGAGGCAGACCTGCTCATTTCCGCCGGCACGGTGGCGGAGGCACTGATCGTGTCGGCACGCCGCGGCGTTGGTGAGGCGATGACCCGCCTGATCGACGAGTTGGGTTTCGAGGTGGTGCCGGTAACCGCGGCTTCGGCCCGGCGCATGGCACTGGCCTACGCTTTGTGGGGCAAGGGCATCAACCCTGCCGCCCTCAATTTTGGGGACTGCTTCGCCTATGCGTTAGCCAAGGAACAGGGGTGCCGCCTGCTCTATGTCGGCGGCGATTTCAGTCGGACCGATATCGACGGGGTGCCGTGAGGGAGACGGGCCGCCGATCTGGGTACCGAGAGCTCGCGCTTGAATGAAGCGACCCGGAACCCTCTGTCATTTCCGCCCTGGGAGACATCCCGCCGCGCGATGGGATAGGGTCGAGTAACATTAATCAGTTACCCTAGCATGCCGGCGAATGCGGGCGGCGACAGGTCGTACCCCCCAAGCCCAGGGGTGTCTCAGCCCCAGTGCAAATCGAGCATTTTCCATGGAAATTGCCTTACTCCTCGCGCTCATCCTGATCAATGGCCTCTTGGCCATGTCCGAAATCGCACTGGTCACCGCCCGCCGGGCGCGGTTACAGAAATTCATTGATCAGGGGGACAAGGCGGCCGCGGCCGCCATCAAGCTGGGTGAAGACCCGACCCGCTTTCTATCCACCATCCAGATTGGCATAACGGCCATTGGCATTCTCAGCGGTATCGTCGGCGAGGCCGCGTTGGCGGACCCCATGGCGGGCTGGCTGATGTCCCTGGGCCTCGCGGAGGACTACAGTTTCATTACCGCCACGGGTCTGGTGGTGGTCGTCATCACCTATTTCGCCATCGTTGCGGGTGAGCTGGTGCCCAAACGCATCGGCCAATCCCACCCCGAGACCCTGGCGCGCCTGGTAGCCCGACCCATCGAATGGCTGGCTATGGCCACCAAACCCTTCGTGCTGCTCTTGTCCTTATCCACCCGCGGATCCCTGCGCCTGCTGGGTATCAAGGAGAACACCACTAGCCCGGTGACCGAGGAGGAAATTCACGCCATGCTGGCCGAGGGCACGACCGCGGGCGTCATCGAATCCCAGGAGCACGCCATGGTCCGCAATGTGTTCCGCCTGGACGATCGCCCCATCGGCTCCCTGATGGTGCCCCGCGGGGATGTGGTCGTGCTCGATCTGGAGGCCTCTTTCGAGGTCAACCTGGCGCGGATCGAGTCCACGGACCATGCCCGCTTCCCGGTGGTGCATGGCGACTTGAACGAGGTAGTAGGGGTCGTGGATGCCAGTAAATGGCTGTGCAACGCCCTGCGCGGCCATCCGCGGGAATTGGCCGACCAGGTGCTCCAGGAACCGCTCTATGTCCCCGAGACCAGCAGCGGCATGGATCTGCTCGACAACTTCCGCCACTCCAAGGTGCACATGGCCTTCGTGGTGGACGAGTATGGCGAAGTGCTGGGAATCGTCACCCTCCAGGACCTGATCGAGGCGATTACGGGGGAGATGAGCCCCACCGATCCCGAGAACTCCTGGGCGGTGCAACGGGAGGATGGCGGCTGGTTGCTGGATGGCCATATTCCGGTGCCGGAGCTCAAGGATCGCCTTGGCCTCTCAGCCGTTCCAGAAGAGGAGCACGGCCGCTATAACACCCTGAGTGGCATGATGATGCTGCTCACGGGACGCCTGCCCGCGGTGGCGGACGTGGTGGACTGGGAGGGTTGGCGGCTGGAAATCGTGGACATGGACGGCCGGACCATCGATAAGGTCCTCGCCACCCAGGTATCGGAAGCAAAGGATCTGGCCAGGGGCGCGGAACATCCCTAGGGGGGAAAAGACCGCTGGCGTGGGTCGGGGCCCACGCCAGCGGTCGCGGTTGGCCTAGGCGGCCCCTACATCATCCCCATGGTCTTGGGCAGCCAGAGGGAAAGCGGCGGCCAATAGGTGATGATCAGGAGGAAGAGCAGCATGGTGAGCAGCCAGGGGAAGCAGGCGATGGTGGTCTCCGTCATGCCGAGCCTGGAGATACCGCTCGCCACGTAGAGATTGAGACCCACCGGCGGCGTGATCATGCCGATCTCCATGTTGACCACGATGATGATCCCGAAATGGATCGGATCAATCCCCAGGGCCATCGCCACGGGGAAGAGGATGGGGGCCGTGATCAGGATGATGGAGGAAGGCTCCATGATGTTGCCCGCCAGGAGCAGCATAAGATTCACCATCACCAGGAAGCCGATCGGCCCCAGCCCCGTCTCCACGAGCCACTGAGCGAGGGCCTGGGGGATATTTTCGTAGGTCAGGATGAAGGAGAAAAGGACAGCATTGGTGATGATGTAGAGCAGCATGGCCGACATATTGGCCGAGTCCAGCAGGACGCGCCCAACCGATTTGATCGTCAGGTCCTTATAGACGAAGACGGCGATGCAGAAGGCGTAAACGGCGCTCATCGCCGCCGCCTCGGTGGGTGTGAAGATGCCGGAATAGATGCCGCCCATGACGAGCACGATCAGCAACAGGCCCCAGACCGAACTACGGAAGGCTTTGAGGCGCCCCGCCCAGTTGACCCGCTTCAAGCGCGGATAACCGTTGCGGCGGGCGATGAACCAGGTGGTAAAGCCCAGCATCAGCGCCAGCACCAAGCCCGGGAGGAGGCCGGCAATAAAGAGAGCCCCCACCGAGGAATTGGTGGAGACGGCGTACATCACCATGACGATGGAGGGCGGTATCAGGATGCCCAGGCCGCCGGCACTGGCGATGGTGCCGACGCCGAAACGCGTCGGAAAGCCCTGCTTGACCATGGCCGGCAGCAGGATGGTACCAATGGCCACCACGGTCGCCGGGGAGGATCCGGAAACGGCGGCAAAGAGGGCACAGGCAAAGACGGCCCCCAGACCCAGGCCGCCATGATAGTGACCCACCATGCTGGTAGCGAAATTGATCATGCGTCGCGCCACCCCGCCATGGGTCAGGAAGTTTCCGGCCAGAATGAAGAAGGGGATCGCCATGATCTCGAACTTCTCGATGCCGGTGAAGAGTTTGAGGCCCACCGATTCGATGGGCACCTCGGTAAAGGCAAAGAGATAGGTGAGTACCGTCAGACCCAGGGCGATGGATACCGGCATGCCGGTGATCATCAGGGCCACCAGAATGCCGAAAATGATCAAACCGTTCATGGACGCTCCTCCTTCTTGCCAGCCTGGGGACCCGGGGCGCCGTCATCGGGCGGGCGGGCACCGTGGATATGCTCGCGCTCCTCGGTCAGGCTGACCGCCTCGCCGATATAGACTTGTTCCTCGCGCCCCAGGTCTTGGGCCGCCTCTACCTCCTCTTCAAGGCCCTCGACGCGCGCATGCTCGTGC
The DNA here is from genome assembly GCA_016714645.1 of Chromatiaceae bacterium. Lineage (NCBI taxonomy): Bacteria > Pseudomonadati > Pseudomonadota > Gammaproteobacteria > Chromatiales > Chromatiaceae > Chromatiaceae bacterium. The sequence continues at coordinate 395,737 of JADKCI010000005.1, forward strand.
TGGGGCAGTTCACCGGTGCGATAGAAGGACCAGGCAACCTGCAGGAAACGAAAGCACATGAGGTAGGAACCCAGGGGAATGGCCAGATAGACGATCCAGACCGGCAGTTCCAGGTCCGGGGTGGTCTGGGCGGTATGGGCCAGGTGCCAGACGAAGGTGACGCCGAAGGAGCCGACGGTACCGGTAAAGAGTGCCCCGGCGAAGAGTCCGAAGAGGACGAACTTGGATCTCACCGATTCCTTGAGGTTATTGATGAGGACATCGACGCCCACATGGATGCCGGTCCGCACGCCATAGGCGGCACCAAACTTGGCCATCCAGACGAACATGTAGATGGTGAGTTCCTGGGCCCAACCCAGGTTGATGAGAAAGAGGGCATCGTAGAGGGCATCCCATTCCCAGGTCGCCGCCATGTCGAGGGTGTAGCGATGGACGACGGCAACGAAGATGATCAGGGTCGCGGCCCCGATAAGGAAGGCGATCAGCCATTCCTCCAAGTGGTCGAGGATTTTTAACACGGCGAACCTCCGGCTGGCCGGGATCGCGTCCCGACCCGTTGTCAGGCGATGAGCGGAAGCGTAGCTTCGCGCTCGGGAGGGCCGGCTAAGGGGCGCGGGAACCCGCGCCCCTTAGCCCGCAGCCGGTTAAAGCTTACTCATATCGTTGCCGGTCGCCTTATAGATGGACTCAATCAGGTCGGCGCCGACGCGATCAGCCATTTCCTTATGGACCTTGGATAAGGCCTTTTTCCAACTCGTCTTCTGCTCGGGCGTCAGTTCGATGATCTCACTCTTGCCGCTCGCCTTGACCTTGGCCAGGGATTCCTCGTTCTCCTTCTTGGCAATGTCATTGGCGTAGGTGGTCGATTCGAGCATGGCCACTTCCAGGGACTTGCGGATATCGGCCGGCAGGCCATCCCAGAAGGCCTTGTTGACAATGACCGCATAGCCCAGATAGCCGTGATCGGACTTGGTCACATACTTCTGCACCTCAAACATCTTCTGGGTGTAGAGGTTGGAGGGCGGATTTTCGGTTCCGTCCACGACGCCGGTCTGGAGGGCCTGATAGACCTCGGAGAAGGCCATGACCTGGGGGCTGGCGCCAAGAGCCTTCATTTGGGCCTCAAGGACCTTGGAGGATTGGATACGCATCTTCTGGCCGCGGAAGTCCTTGACCTCGCGCAGGGCCTTGTTGGCGCTCATGACTTTGAAACCATTGTCCCAGTAGGCCAGGCCTAAAATACCCTTGTCGCTCAGCTTGGCCAGCAGGTCCTTGCCGATGGGGCCCTCGGTGACGGTATGAAGCTGTTCGTAGCCATCAAAGATGTAGGGCAGGTCAAAGACCTCGAACTGCTTGACCCCCAGGGGGCCAAACTTGGCCAGCGAAGGGGCCAGCATATGGACCGAGCCGAGCTGCAGGGCCTCGACCTCCTCCTTATCCTTATAGAGGGTGCTGTTGGCATAGACCTCGACCTTGACCTTACCCTGGGTCTTTTCGCTCGCGAGCTTGGCGAAATGTTCCGCCGCCTTACCCTTGGGGGTATCCGCCGCCACGACGTGGCTAAATTTGATGACGATGAGTTCCTCGGCCTGGGCCACGCAGGCGAGACCCAGGCACAGCAGGCCTAACAGGAGGGAAGTAGGTTTCATAGTGATGTGGGCTCCTCATGGTGATGATTTTGATCGCCACCGCCGGTGCCTGACGCCATGCCAGGGGGTGATGGCCGTGACCGAGCGGAGTTTAGCCCAGATGACAAGGATGTTACTAGCCGAGTGGGGCATTACTTTGCGGCGACCGGGTCCGGGACTTGGCGGCCGCAGCCTTTCGTCCATTAATTCAAGTAACTTTTAGCCTCCTCGCCTGGATTTGGTAGACCGGCAATGCGCCAAATAACCAGGCAACCGCCGAACAGGCTCTTGATTTGGGAGCGGGAAAGTTCGGTGCCACGGCAGACCTGGCGTAGATTAGAGGGGGCACCGAGCCGCAGGAATTTATCGCGGATAAAGCTAATCACCTTCCAATGCTCCGCGGTGAGTGGCTCCAGACCCTCTTCTTCGGCCAAGGTCCGAGCAAGCTGTTCACTCCACAGGGAGGGGTCGATCAGAAAACCATCCTCATCGAAAAGCTGGTGAGCAAGGTGGGACTGGGTGGCAAGGATCTGGCTGTGAAGGTTGGGCATGACGATCAACTCCCGGATTATCTGGTTGGGGTGGGTGCCGCCTTAGCGGCTTACGAGGGAGTATGGTTCGGACCTTTGATGATGTGAAATAATGAATTTTAATTTTTTATCACGAATCATAATATGGAACTGCGCCAACTCCGCTCCCTGATCGCCCTGGTGGAGGCCGATTTCAACGTCAGTCGCGCCGCGGACCGCATGAGCCTGGTACAGCCAGCGGTCTCCCAACACCTGAAGCACCTTGAGGAGGAACTGGGCATTCCCCTGGTTCAGCGCCATGGCAAGCGGCTGCTGGGTCTGACTCCCGCCGGGGACGAAGTCCTGCTGCACGCCCGCGCGACCCTGGCGGGAGCGGCGAATATCCTCGCCATCAGCCAGGATCGGAAGGAGGAAAGCCGGGGTGTCCTGCGCATTGGCACCACCCATGCCCAGGCACGATATGTGCTCCCCCCGCTGATCCGCCGCTTTAGTGAGTCCTTCCCCGAGGTGGAAATCCAACTCCACCAGGGTACGCCGAGCCAGTTAGTGGCCATGGTGCTGCGTGATGCCGTGGATCTGGCCATCTGTACCGAGGCCATTGGCCAACACCCTGACCTGATTTCCTCGCCGTGTTATCGCTGGAATCGCTGCCTGATCGCGCCTCGGGATCATCCCCTGCTGGCGGTCCGGCCCATCAGCCTGGAACTACTCGGCGACCAGCCCCTGGTCACCTATGTCCTGGGTTTCACCGGGCGTGGACACTTCAGCGACGCCTTTGCGCGCGAAGGCCTGAAGCCCAGGGTGATGGTGAGCGCCGCCGATGCGGACGTCATCAAGACCTATGTTCGCGAAGGCTTTGGCATTGGCGTCATCGCGGACCTGGCCTACGACCCCCAACTCGACGGAGATCTGGGTCGCCGCGACCTCAGCCATCTCTTCCCGTGGGAGGTGACGCGCATGGCTCAGGCACGGTCAAAATACCCGCGGACCTTTCAGCGGGCCTTCATGGCGCTGTTCCAGCGGGAGGTTGCCACCCTGGTACGGGAGCGGCAACAGGGGGGATGAGGGTGGGATCGGAGAGGATTTCGGGAATCCTTGGCCGCTTGCCGTTAAACTATGAGAATTAGGAGTGTCCCTCAGCCTCTCCCAATGACCTGCCACCCCATTCAGGAAAGACCAGATGCGCACCTTCGATGCCGAACCTCAGGTCCTCCAAGACCTTCGTGAAGAAAGCGAGATCGTTACCGCCCAGGCCCACCAGGACTTCAACGTCTGGGCCGTGCGGCACCCGACCCTGGGCAAGTTGGTGATCATCGAAAGCCGGAATGGCAGCGGCGTGATTGTCGAAACCGAGGAATGAGCCCTTCTCATCGCCCTTGCCCGTGGCGCGAGAGGCGCGCCAGGGCGCGAGAGGCGAAATTATCGTTGTAATGGCCGCCGCGATGGCGGTCTTGATCTTGACCGTTGCCAGCCAACGGCGGGATCCGAGCCCAGGATACTGCGATGGCCAAGAAATCTGCCGAACCCAAGAAGCCCGCGATCAACCCGAAGGCCACGGCTACCCCGCCTCCGCCGGTGGTCGTGACCCAGGCCCCGGCGGCGGTACCCCAGGAAAAGCCCGTGCCCCGGGCCAAGGTCGCACCCGAGGTCCCTAAGGTCGTTAAGGGCGGTACGGGGGTTGTCACCGCGCCCCTGGCCCTTGATCTCAGCGAGCTGATTGCCACCGCCCCCGAGCTACTAAGCGTCGAAAAGGACTTGGCACCCCCCGCCCCCCAGGTCGTTGAGTCACCAGCCTCTGGCTTCAAGCCGGAGTCCCAGGCGGAGCCAAGGCCCACGCCATCCCAGGAGGAGCCGGAATCCGTCCACCTGGTGGAACCCCTCCCCTACGAACCAGCCCCCGCGCCGAGCCAGGAGCCCTCGCCCTATGCCTACCAGGGCCCCAGCCTCTATGTAGTGCAGATTACCCCGGAAATGGCGCCGGTGGCCAAGGTCGGCGGCCTGGGTGACGTGGTCTTCGGTCTGTCACGAGAGCTGGCCATCCGGGGGAATCATGTCGAGATCATCCTGCCCAAGTACGACACCCTGCGCTACGACCACATTTTTGAACTCCATGTTGCCTTCCAGGATCTCTGGGTGCCCTGGTACGAGGGGGCCATTCACTGCACCGTCTATTTTGGTTTTGTGCATGATCGCAAATGCTTCTTCATCGAGCCCCACTCCCCGGACAACTTCTTCAACCGGGGTGCCATTTACGGCTTCAGTGACGACCTCTTGCGCTACGCCTTCTTTTCCCGCGCGGCCATGGAATTCCTGTTCAAGTCCGGCAAGCACCCCGACGTCATCCACTGCCACGACTGGCAGACAGCTTTGGTGCCGGTCTTCCTGTTCGAGATCTACCAGCACCTGGGGATGACTCATCCCCGCGTCTGCCTCACCATCCACAACTTCAAGCACCAGGGGATTACGGGCCAGGAGACGCTGCGGGCCACGGGCCTGCGCCGGCCCGACTACTTCATGGACTACAACCGGCTGCGCGACAACCACAATCCGCAGGCCCTGAATCTCCTCAAGGGCGGCATTGTCTATGCCAACTTCACCACCACGGTATCGCCGCGTTACGCCTACGAGACCCGCGACCAGGGCCAGGGCTTCGGCCTGGAACCGACCCTGCACACCCATCACCTGAAATACGGCGGTGTGGTCAACGGCATCGACTATGACGTCTGGAATCCGGAGGTTGATCCCCTCCTGCCGACGCCTTATGGCATCGAGTCCCTGGATGCCAAGTACGATAATAAGCGCGCCCTGCGTCACCGCCTGATGCTGGCGGACAACGAGAAGCCCATCATCGCCTTCATTGGCCGGCTCGATCCCCAAAAGGGTCTGGAACTGGTGCGCCATGCCATCTTTTATGGCCTGGAAAGGGGTGCCCAATTCGTGCTGCTCGGTTCCAGCCCGGATGCCGGCATTAACACCGATTTCTGGGGGCTGAAACGGATGCTGAACGACAGTCCGGACTGCCATCTGGAGATCGGCTTCGACGAGGAACTGTCCCACCTCATCTACGCCGGCGCCGATATGATGCTGGTGCCCAGCCAGTTCGAGCCCTGTGGCCTGACCCAACTCATTGCCCTACGGTATGGCACCATTCCGGTCGTGCGCTCGGTGGGCGGTCTGGCCGATACCGTCTTCGACAAGGACCATGCCCAGCGCCCCCTCCATGAGCGCAACGGGTACAGCTTCCAGAACTACGACCAGGCGGGCCTGGAATCCGCCCTGGGCCGCGCCATCGCCTGCTACTACCACCACCCCGATCATTTCCGGGAGCTGATGAAGAACGCCATACGCACCGACTATTCCTGGAACGTGCCGGGCAAGGATTACCTCAATATCTACAACTACATCCGGAACAAATAGGGATCAGTCGCCCCCATAAGCCTGCTGCCGATAGGTCCCCACCAACTCCGTCCTGGCCAAAATATGCCCCTCCATGGCCACGAGGAGTTCGTTTTTGTGGGGTGTACCCAGATCTGGCAGCCGGGTGTCCAGGGCGTAGAGGATATGGAAATACCGGTGCTGGCCGACGGGCGGGCAAGGTCCGCCGTAACCGGTACGGCCCCAACTATTGAGCCCCTGGCCAGTCCCCGGCGGCAGTTGATCTTCCCTCAAGCCGGAGGCTAGTCCCGGGCATTCCGGGGGCAGGTTGTAGAGCACCCAGTGATCCCAGACCATGCGTGGCGCCTGGGGATCGGGGGCGTCGGGGTCGTCGATCAGCAGCACCAGGCTCCCGCAATCCGCCGGAACCCCACTCCAGGTCAGATCGGGGGAGACATTGTCACCCTCGCAGGTGTGGCGTCTCGGGATATCGCCGCCCTCGGCAAAGGCGGTTGAAGTCAGGGTCAGGCTCATCGCATCTCATCCTCTAGCAGGGTCGTTTTCGTGCATCTATAGCCAGTTTATAGACTAAGCAAGCGCCATCGTCATCCCGCCTGCCGGTTAGGATATACTTCGGCCGGTGGCCGCCGCCCAACCGGAAGGCGCCATTTTCACCAACCCCGCACCCTGCTTGGAAGGTTTGCTCCATGTCTGATTACAATGCCGAGGACGTCCGCAACATTGCCCTGGTTGGTCACGCCGGCTCTGGCAAGACCACGCTGGTCGAGGCCCTGCTCGCCGCGACGGGGGTAATCCCCGCGCCGGGTAGCGTGGCCAGGGGCACCACCGTCTGTGACTACGACCCCTTGGAAAAAGAGCACCGGCACTCGCTCGACATCGGCATCACCAGCTTCAACGCCCATGGCAAGCATGTGAATTTGCTCGATACCCCGGGCTTTCCGGACTTCCTGGGCCGCAGCGTATCCGTGCTGCCGGCGGTGGAGACGGCGGCGGTGGTCATCAACGCCCAGGCGGGAATAGAGCGGATCACCCAGCGCATGATGACGGTCGCGAAGGATCGCCAGTTGTGCCGCCTCATCATCATCAACAAGATCGATGCCGAGGGGGTCGACCTGGAAGGCCTCACGGACCAGATTCGCGACACCTTCGGACCCGAATGCCTGCCCATTAACCTGCCGGCGGATGGTGGCAAACAGGTCGTCGATTGCTTCTTTCAGCCCAGCGGCTCGCCCACCGATTTCTCGAATGTCGCCGAGGCTCACAGCCGCATCCTCGACCAGGTAGTCGAGGTAGACGAGGCCCTGATGGAAATCTACCTGGAGCAGGGTCAGGAACTGCAACCCGAGCAATTGCACGACCCCTTCGAAAAGGCCCTGCGCGAGGGACACCTCATCCCCATCTGTTACATATCCGCCGAGACCGGCGCCGGTATCCCGGAATTGCTGGAGATTCTGGTACGCCTCATGCCGAACCCCTCGGAGGGCAATCCACCCGCCTTCATGAAGGGCGAAGGCGCCAGCTTGACCCCCGTGCTGATCAAGCCGGACCCCGGCCTGCACGTCCTGGCCCATGTCTTCAAGATCATCAACGACCCCTTCCGCGGCAAGTTGGGCATCTTCCGCATTCATCAGGGCCGCATCACCCCCAACAGCGCTCTATTGATCGGCGACGCCCGCAAGCCCATCAAGGTCACCCACCTCTACCGGCTCCAGGGTAACGAGCAGGTCGAGGTCCAGGAGGGCGTGCCCGGGGACATCCTGGCCATCGCCCGGGTGGACGATGTCCACTTCGACGCCGTGCTCCACGACTCCCACGACGAGGACCATCACCACCTCCGTTCCATGGAGTGCCCGGTACCCCTCTACGGCCTCGCCATCACCCCCAAAAAGCGCGGGGACGAGCAGAAGCTGACGGACGCCTTGCACAAACTCGAGGCCGAGGACCCCTGTTTCCACGTCGAGCACAACGCCTCCACCAACGAGACGGTCATGCGGGGCCTGGGCGAACTGCACATGAAGGTCCTGCTGCGGCGCCTGTCCGATCAGTTCCATGTCGAGGTGGATACCCGCCCGCCGAGCATTCCCTACCGCGAGACCATCTCCGCCAAGGCCGAAGGCCATCATCGCCATAAGAAGCAGACCGGTGGCGCCGGCCAGTTTGGCGAGGTCTTTCTGCGCATCGAGCCCCTGGAGCGCGGCGGCGGCTTCGAATTCGTGGATGCGGTGGTGGGTGGCGCCATTCCCAACCAATTCATCCCCTCGGTGGAAAAGGGCGTGCGTCAGCTCCTGGACGAGGGCGCCATCGCCGGCTTCCCCCTCCAGGACATCCGAGTCACCCTCTACGATGGCAAGTTCCACCCCGTCGATTCCAAGGACATCGCCTTTGCCACCGCCGGGCGCAAGGCCTTTATCGAGGCCATCGACAAGGCCAGGCCGGTGATTTTGGAGCCCATCGTCAAGATCCGCATCCTGGCCCAGAACAGCGCCATGGGCGACCTGGCGGGGGACCTCTCGGGCCGCCGGGGCCGGGTCCTGGGCAGCGATGCCACCAGCATGGGCCAGATTGTCATCAACGGCGAAGTCCCCCTCGCCGAACTCGAGGGTTACGAATCCCGCCTCAAGTCCATCACCGGCGGCGAGGGCACCTACTCCATCGAACTCAGCCACTACGAAGCCGTCCCGGCCAATATCCAGAAGGAACTCCAGGACGCCTACGAGCGCAATGAGGCAGACTGAGCCCTAGGGCGACGAGTGCCAGGCGGGCAACCACTGACCCTCGTCGCCATCAAGCCGGGGATGGCCCCCACCAGCCGACCACCGGAGGAAGGCGACCGACCATGAATCGCTTTGTCCTCGATACCAGCCTCTTCACCAATCCCGATGTCTTTCGTGCCTTTGGCCCGGATGCCCAGGAGGCCATTCGTGTCTTCAGCCGCCTGGCGCGGGCCACGGGGCGCGACTTCTTCATGCCGGGCTCCGTTTATGAGGAACTCGGCAAGATCAAGGACCTGTCCGAGGTCGGGGCGGACTTTGAATCCGTGGTTCGCCTGCGCTCGCCACGGAAACACCAGATCACCATCCCGGGCACCCTCCTCTACGAACTCATCGAGGAGGTTCGCTATCGCATCGATCGGGGGCTGCGGATCGCCGAAGAGGCGGCCAAGGAGGCCGCCCAGTCCCTGGAAGACCCCGGCAGGCTCATCAACCGGCTGCGCGGACGCTACCGCGAGGCCCTGCGCCAGGGCATCCTCGATAGTAAGGAGGACGTGGACGTGCTGCTGCTCTCCTTCGAGCTCGACGCCACCCTGGTGTGCGCCGACGAGGGGCTGCGCAAATGGGCGGACAAGGTCGGCATCGAGGTCATCCACCCCTTGAATTTCCGCGCCATCCTGGAAAAGTTGATCGAGGTGCCCGGCAGTTCCCCAGGACCCTCAGTCCAGGAGCGAGGCGCCACGGAAGAGTTGATGCAGTAAGCCGGTGAGTTTGGGCACCTCCTTCTCAAACTCCAGCACCCAATAACCCCCCTCCTCCTCCAACCGCCGCTGGGCCAGATGGGTATGGCCCAGGATGGCGCGCAGATGGGCCATGAAGGCGATGGCGTTCTCCCGGTGGCGGAAACGGCAGCGAAAGTTGTGAAAGACATGGCCATCGCGCTTAAAAAGGGCCACCGAGCGCCCCAGCCCTTCCAGAAAGGCCCGGCCCAGGTCGCGGTGCAGACGATCGTCGGGCACCCGCCCGGCTTCATCCAGGTACAGCGCCAGGCGCAATATGCGGCCCGTAAAGAAGTCCCCCGGCAGCTCCACTGTATCTTCCGCCCGCACGGCAATGTCATAGATACCGGACCAGGCGGTCACGAACTTGGTGCGATGCCCCCCGGGCGCCTCCTCCTTGAAGACCGCACCCTCCCGCCCCTCCGCGTCCAGTTGCTCCACGACGCCGAGTACCGCCCGCCAGTCCGCCGCCCTGAAGCGGCCGAAGATCCGGGTGGTCGGCAGGGCAAAGGCCTCGCACAATTCCCGCCTCTCTGCCTGGGAGAGAAAGCCCGGCTGGTCCAGGCGCATCATGTCGAAGACGAAGAGTTGAACATCCTGGGTGATGAAGGAGGGACCGCCCTGGGTATAGGGATTGTCCGGCCCCGCGAGCTCGGCGCACAGCACCAGGTCGGGATGGGCCTCGAACAGGGCCAGGGGGATAAAATCCGCCACCCGGTCGGTGGCGAAGGGACAGACATAGCCGCCCCGCGATAAGGCCAGCATTTCCCCGCCGGAGCAAAAGACGCGGACATTAAAGCCGTCGATCTTCTCCTCCATCCAGAATGGGCCGGTAAACTGCTGGCCCAGCCCCTGTTCCAGGCGGAAGATCCGGCCTATGCGGGGATAGCCAGGGACGAGGTGGCCCTGCCAGGCCAGGGTCCCCTTGGGGTAACCGCGGAAATCGTCTGTCAGACGCAGATAGCGTCGGTCGCCATGGGCCTCCCAACGGGCCTTGTGGCGTTCAAGCGCTTCGGGAAAAGGGATCGGGGGGAATAGGCATTTTTGGGTCGATAGCCCGGATCTAACCTTAAAACCGATGGTATACAATGGCCGAGTAACCACCCAGCCGGCCGAGAGGAAACACCAAGCCATGTCCCAAATCCCCAAGCCCCTCCTGCCCCGCCTGACCCTGTTCGCGGCCGTCCTTATTGGCGGCGCGGCCTTTATCTACATGGTCAAGCTCATGCATGACATGACCTTCCACATCAGCCGGATGTCGACCGACATCAGCGCCATGTCCGCCAACATGGGCAAGATGCAAACCGATATGGCCTCCCTGGCGCGGGACGTGGGCGATATGCGCCAGCAGGTCGCTTCCCTGCCCGGCATCGCAGCCGACATGCAGCAGATGCGCGTGACCCTGGGCCGCATGTCCGGCCTGTTCGGCGGCGGTGAAACCCTGCGCCAGGCCAACCCCGTCGAGATCATGCAGCAGTTAGTGCCTGGTACTGACCGGCGCTAAGGGCCCCACCGCCCGGACCGGGGTCCACCCTCACGGCGCGGGAGTCCGGAAAACGCGAGCCCTCCGGGCGGCTTCCTCTCAAGTCGGAGCTTTGCCGGTGCTCCGCGGCAGTCCCATCTCCTTCATCACCTCGACTCGCGCTCCTTCCTCCTCCAGGCCGCTCATGGCGGGCATGACCCCGACCAGGCTGGCGGGCAGCCACTGCATGGCGCTGATCAGGGAGACCAGGACGGAGGCGAAATAGGGGATGGACTGGACCAGGAGGACCGCGACCCAGATCTTGAGATCGAGCTGGTAGGCGTCATAACGCAGAGTCACCAGCATGGCGCCGAGCCAGAAGGCGATGACAAAGAAGCCTTCCTCGCGGGCGTCGGCAAGGGCGCGGATCAGGGCCGGCGCCTGGGCCAGCTTGGGCGTGCGGTAAAAGCCCAGCTTGTCCGAGAACATACCGGCGATCATGGCCCGCGAGATAGTGTGAGACAGGGCCAGGCCCGCCACGGCCGCGGCCAGGCTCTGGCGCAAGGTGGCATCCACCCGCCGCCGATACAGGAAGAAGCTCTTGCTCACCTTGAAGGCAAAAAGCACCAGCGGGATCATGGCCACCGTCATGTAGGGCGGCGTGACGTAGAGCTCGAACGTGACCATGGCCACGGTCCAATAGAGGGCCGCCAGGTTGAAGAGCAGGTTAAAGCCGTCGGCGAACCAGGGCAGCCAGCCGGCGGCAAAGTGGTAACGCTGGCCGGCATCGAGCTTGGTCTCTACCGTGCCGAGGAATTGCCGCCGGTGGTGGGCGAGGATGCGCACCGCCCCATAGGCCCAGCGATAGCGTTGCTTCTTGAAGTCGCTGAAACTGTCTGGCATCAGGCCGCGGCCATAGGTAAAGGGAATATAGAGCGCCTTGTAGCCGGCCTCGAAGAGCCGCAACCCCAGTTCCGCGTCCTCGGTGATGCACCACTCGGCCCAGCCATCCATCTCCACCAGGGCCGAGCGCCGGATCATGGTCATGGTGCCATGCTGGATGATGGCGTTGCGCTCGTTGCGCGTCATCATGCCCAGCAGGAAGAAGCCGCGGTATTCGGCCATGCACATGGCCTTAAAGGCGTTCTGGTCGGCATCGCGATAGTCCTGGGGCGCCTGGGCGATGGCCACCTCCGGGTCTTGGAAGGCAGGCACCAGATCCCGCAGCCAGAGGGGATGCACCACATAGTCGGCGTCGATAACCGCCACCACCTCGGCGGCGGGGTCCGTCTGGCGCAGGGCGTAGTTGAGGGCGCCGGCCTTGAAGCCTGACAGGGGATCGACATGGAAGAAGCGGAAGCGCTCCCCCAATTGGGCGCAGTAGGCCTCCACGGGCTCCCAAACCGCCGGGTCCTTGGTGTTGTTGTCGATCACCAGGACCTCGAAATGGGGATAGTCGAGGGCCGCCAGGGCGTCGAGGGTCTCCTTCAGCAGTTCCGGCGGCTCGTTGTAGGCCGGGACATGGATGGATACCAGCGGCAAGGCGCCATCGCCCACCAGGTTCCTGGGGAAGGGCCGGCGCCACTTGCGCAGCCAAATCGACTCGGCCCATTCGTGGGCCTCGGCCATAATGAAAAGGATCACCCCCAGACCGCCCACCAGAAGCAGGAAGCCGGTGATGGCGGTACCGAGCGTCATGTACTGGCGGGTGTAGTCATAGACGATCCAGACCACGGCCGTGGACAACCCATAGACGACCAGGGCCAAAAAGCCCTTGCCCTGGTGGGACATGCTGGAACTGTCCCGATAGAGAAACACCAGCAGCAGGACGGCCATGACAACCGACAGGCCCGCCAGCTCGCGCCAGTGGGGGATGCGCACCACCGGCTGGGTGAACTCGAACTTGGGCTCGCGATTGGCGTCATAAACGCCCCAATAGGCACCGGTAGCCCCCTCGGTACTCATCTTCCAGGTCTGATCGAAGGCCTCCATGACGTAGTAGGTCACGCCCAGTTGCTCGGCGTGCGCCAGGAAGCGGCGCAGAAAGCGGATCTGATTGGCCGGCGTGGCCTCCGCCCCGCCGCTGGTACGGCCATTGCTCGGCCAGCCGACCTCCCCGATGATCACCGGCTTACCCGGAAATTGCTTTTTGATGTCCTCCAGCCGCGCAAAGACGTGATCGACCGCTTCCCCAATCGGCACCTCTTCCCAGTAGGGAAGCAGGTGGATGGTGATGAAATCGACGTGGTCGGCCAGTTCGGGATGACGCATCCAGATGTAGGGGGGCTCGGCGGTGCTCACCGGCAGGGCAGTACTCCGGCGGACGCGATCCAGATATTTGATGAGTTCGGGGACCGTGACATCGCCACGCAACAGCGCCTCGTTGCCGACCATGACGCGCACCACGTTACGGTTACCCTGGGCCAGGACATTGCTCAGACGGTCGAGCTCCTGGTCATTCTCCTTCATATCCGTCCCGATCCAGGCCCCCAGGGTGACATTCAGTCGGTGCCTGAGGGCCAGGCGCGGCACCTCGGCCAGGGTATCCTTCACGGTATAGGTACGCACCGCATGCACCGTATCCCGGAGCAGCGCCAGGTCCTCGTCGATCTCGGCGACCTTGGGGTAGATATCCTTGGAGGGATCGCTCTCCGCGCGCATGGGTGCGAAGGAAAAGCCCTGCAGCTTGGCTGGCCAGGTCGGCTCCTGCTTCGGCTGGTTGAGCAGGGCCCAGGCCGCCACGGCCAAGAGGGCGATCAGGATCGGGAACAGTAGATTGCTTGACGGCCTCATCGGGCACCTGAGTCTTTGGAGTTGCACGGGGCGCCGGGAGGCGCCAAAAAGGGAAAACAAAACGATGACAAGGCCCTAACGACCAAAATCCGCCCCAAACAGCCATCGGGCCTAGGCGGCCGATGGCCATTTACAGGGCGGAATCCTGGTGGCGCGTCCCGGAGAATCCGGTCGGCCATGGGATCGTAAACGTATGAGAATAATATCCACGACCAGCGGCAAAAAAGCCAGTTTAGTTTACGTCGCCGTTGGGTTACATCGCGGCGCCCCTGACTTCCAAGGCCAGGCGCGCGGGAACAGGCGCCCTGCCCGCTCCCCGTCCCCGGCCAGTCCATCCCCGCCAGGTCAAGCTCATGCGGGATTCGAGATGCCAATAGCAGCCGAACCGGGTAAAATCCCTGCCATGCGCAGGTGGCGGAATTGGTAGACGCCCTGGATTTAGGTTCCAGTGGGGAAACCCGTGCGGGTTCGAGTCCCGCCCTGCGCACCACCCTCCCCCCTCCGGGCCCAGTGACATTTAGCTTCGGCGTGGCGGCATTCCGGCCCCATGACACCCTCAATGACTGGCTGAAACGAGCCGATGACGCCCTCTATCAGGCGTAAGCGGACGGCCGCGACCAAGTGCGTCAAGCCGGTTAGCGGATCGCCGATCCTGGGATTTTCCGAGGAAGGCTCACAGGAAGAAGGAATAGACCAGCCCAAGCAGCGCGCAGGCACCGATCACCCGCAAGATGTCCACCTGATATTTCCACAGCGCGACGAAAGCGGCGAGGGCGATGCCGACCAAGAGGGGCTCGAAGGGGCCAGCGAAGGGCGTGGCTGGGGTGCCTTGCGGCCAGAAGGTATGCCAGGCAAAGAAAGCGGCGAGGTTGAGAATGACACCCACGACGGCCGCCGTGATGGCGGTCAGAGGGGCCGTGAACTTGAGCTCGCCGCGCGTCGCCTCGATTAGTGGGCCACCGGCGATGATGAACCAGAAACTCGGCAGGAAGGTAAAGAAGGTCGCCACCGCCGCCCCGGCCAGGCCGGCGGCGATGGGCGTGCCCAGCACGGACTTGGCGACGCCACCCAGATAGCCCACCCAGGTCACGATCATGATCAGAGGCCCGGGCGTGGTTTCTCCCAGCGCCAGGCCATCCATTATTTGCGGACCCGTCAGCCAGGCGAACTGTTCCACCGCCCCGTGATAGACATAGGGCAAGACGGCGTAGGCGCCGCCGATGGTCAGGAAGGCGGCCTTGAGGAAGAACTCACCCATCTTGAACAGATCGTTGCTGCCGCTCAAGGCCAGCAGCAAGGCGGCACCGATCAGGAAAAATACCAGGCTGGTCACCAGCAGCTTGAGCCAGGTGAAGCGGGCATGCGCCGGGGGCGGGGTGTCGTCCGCGATCAGCGCCGGGCCATACTGCTTATGGGAGGCACCATGGCCACCGCCGCTCTTGAACTTTCCCGGTAGCAGCTTGCCGCCGATAGCCCCGAGGATAGCCGCGGCGAGCACGATCCAGGGAAAGCCGATGTCGAAAAAGAAGATGCCAATAAAGGCCAGCGCGGCGATGCCCCCGAGCAGGCGGTTCTTGATCGTCCGCGCTCCGATGCGCCAGGCCGCGAAGAGTACCACCGCGACCACCGCGGGTTTGATGATGTAAAAGATCCCCTGCACCGCCGGCACCTCGCCAAAGTGCAGATAGACGCCGGCCAGCAGCGACAGCAGCAGGAAGGCGGGCAGGAAAAACAATACTCCGGCCATCAGCGCGCCCCGGATGCCGTGCATCAGCCAACCAATATAGATGGCGAGTTGGATAGCCTCCGGCCCCGGCAGCAGCATGCAGTAGTTGAGGGCGTGGAGATAGCGGTGCTCGGAGATCCAGCGGCGGCGCTCGACCAATTCCTGGTGCATCATGGCGATTTGTCCGGCGGGGCCGCCAAAGCTGATAAAACCCAGCTTGAGCCAATATTTCAGGGCCTCGCCCAAGGTTGGGATGGGCGGTGGCGTAGTGGGAAGGGCGTCATCCGTCACGGGCAGGTTCCTGTTGGTAGTGGGTGAAAAGGTTGTCAAAGAGGCGGCTCGCCTCGCTCAGGAGTTCGTCATCGGTGACCGCGCTGGCCCGGGCGCCGGCGAGGACGGCCTCGATACCGGGGGCTTCCGCCACGGGCACCCCACCTACATCCAGAAAATGCACGATGGTGGCGATGCGGCCCAGGGCGGGATCGTCGGTCAGGCCGAAGCTGGCGGCCAGGACCTCGAAGGTGACGCGACCCTCGACGTGAGTGAAGGCCGCGCCGTCGAAGTCAAATCCCAGGGCCTCCTGGGGACAAAGGCTGGGGTCCGCAAGCCAGACAAATCGCGCCAGAGGGTCGATGTGGCGCCGAATAAGCCAGGCCGAGGCCAGGCGATCCGCCCACGGGTTTTTGCGGGTTGCCCAAACGCGCCCCTGAAACTCAGCGCTGGCGAGCCGGCGAATCCGGCCCGCCGCATCAACCGGCTCGCCGGCTGCCTGCGCGGCGAGGGCCGCCAAGGCAGCCTCGGCCTGGCGTTGGGCCTCTCCCGGAAAGAAATCAATGGCGGCCAAGGCCGAGAACTCCCGTTGCAATGCGCGCACGGTCTTGGCCTCTGCGGGATTCGCCGCCTGAATTGCCTTGAGGAGTCCGGCGTAATCCTCCTTGCGGTCAAACAGCGCTATAAGCGTTTGCCGTTGGGTGTCATCCCTGCCATCAAGGCAGTAAATATCGGCCGTGCCCGCCACGCTTTTCACATCTTCGGCAATGGACCCCAGCGCTTGAGCGTGCGCGGCCGAGTCCGGCAACAGATAGACGCCGTCGCGCAAGGTGGCGCTCCCCAGCGCGCGCAAGGCCCGCCAGACGCGCATGCGCCCGGCGGATTGCTTGGTGGGAAGGGTGACAAAGAGGGCAAGGAAGCTCATAGCCATGCGGTACCGACATAATGAAACGTTTACTATATTACATTATAGTTTAGTTGCTACTTAGACAGTGATTGGTCGCGTTGTCCAACGACAGGGTGGCATCCAGTGCCAAGCAGCGCTCGGGTTACCCGAGGCGACTATTGTTGAGTGGGACCCTAATCCTGATTCGATCAACAAGTTTTCGCACGATTCATGGTGCTCGATTCAGGCCCTGACTGTGTCATATGACATACCCCGCTTCGTGATTTGACTTGTATCAAGGCTTAACGCGGCCCGCGGGGATAGAGTTTTGGGGTGCCGCGGACCGCAAGTCCCGTGGTGTTTCCTTAAATTGCCAGAGTAAGAGGGCGGTTCGATGAACAAGTTTTCCAGGCGCGGTTTATCCGTCGCAGTCGGTGCGGTCCTGACGATGAGTGCGGCCTCGGCGGCCTGGTCGGCCGAGACCCTGCAGGACACTATGCAACGCCGCGGTCTGAGCGAGAAAGACCTGCTGGCGGCGGCCAAGACCTATGTCCCCAGCGGCGGCCGCGATGAATATGTCGTCTTCGCCTCCGGCGGCCAGTCCGGTCAGGTCATCGTCTATGGCATCCCCTCGATGCGCCTGCTCAAGTACATCGGGGTCTTCACCCCGGAGCCCTGGCAGGGTTACGG
Source organism: Chromatiaceae bacterium (assembly GCA_016714645.1). Taxonomy (NCBI): domain Bacteria; kingdom Pseudomonadati; phylum Pseudomonadota; class Gammaproteobacteria; order Chromatiales; family Chromatiaceae; species Chromatiaceae bacterium. The sequence continues at coordinate 412,608 of JADKCI010000005.1, forward strand.
CTTCGACGACGAATCCAAGGCGGTCCTGGCCCAGGGTCGCATCCGGGGCAAGGATATGGTCTATGGCGATACCCATCACCCCGCTTTGTCGGAGACCGAGGGCGACTATGACGGGCGCTGGCTCTTCATCAACGATAAATCCAATCCGCGCATCGCGGTCATTGATCTGCACGACTTCGAGACCAAGCAGATCGTCGTCAACCCCTTCTTCAAGTCCGCCCATGGCGGCGCCTTCGCCACCCCGAACACTGAATATGTCATGGAGGCCGTCCAGTATGCCGCGCCTCTCCTCGAGGATGGCTTCGTCCCCCTGGAAGAATTCAATGACAAATACCGCGGCGGCCTGACCTACTGGAAATTCAACAGGGAGAAGGGCCGCATCGAGCCGGAGAACTCCTTCACCTTCGAACTGGGTCCCTATAGCCAGGATCTCTCCGATGCCGGCAAGGGACCCAGCTATGGCTGGGGCTTCACCAATTCCTTCTGCTCCGAGCGCTACGTGGGCGGCATCGAGCGCGGTCGTCCGCCCTTCGAGGCCGGCTGTTCCTCCAAGGACACCGACTATCTGCACGTGACCAACTGGAAAAAGGCCGAGGAACTGGTCAAGGCCGGCAAGGTTAAGCAGGAGAAGGGCTATTACTTCATTCCGATGGAGCAGGCCATCGCCGAAGGCCTCCTCTATCTGATCCCAGAGCCGAAGAGCCCGCATGGCGTGGACGTGACTCCGGATGGCAAGTACCTGATCGTCTCCGGCAAGCTGGACAGCCATGTCTCGGTTTATAGCTTCGAAAAGATCCAGAAGGCCATCGCCGAGGGTAAGTTCGAGGGTAAGGACCCCTATGGCGTGCCCATCATCGCCATGCAGGACGTGCTGCACACCCAGGTCAACCTGGGTCTGGGCCCCCTGCACACCCAGTTCGACAGCAAACCCTGCATCGCCTACACCTCGCTCTATGTCGATTCCCAGGTCGCCAAGTACGACTACTGCGAGGGCAAGGTGCTGGACAAGCTCTCCATCCACTACAACATCGGCCACCTCATGACCATGGAGGGCGATACGGTGAAGCCGGATGGCAAGTATCTGGTGGCGCTCAACAAGCTCTCCATCGACCGCCACCAGCCGGTGGGCCCCCTGCACCCCCAGAACCACCAGCTCATCGACATTGGCAACGACAAGATGCAGCTCCTCTATGACATGCCCCTGCCCCTAGGCGAGCCGCACTACGCCGTGGCCATCGCCGCCGACAAGCTGAAGCCGGAGGTGCGCTACAAGTCCGGCACCGACAGCCGGACCGATCAGAAGCATCCGAATGCCACCCGCGCCGGCCGCGAGACCACCGAGCGTAGCTGCGATGCCGCGGGCCAGTGCACCACCCTGGTCAAGGGTACCTTGATCCGCTCCCACATCACCCCGGAGATCATCGAGGCGGTAGAGGGTGATACGGTGAAAATCGCCCTGACCAACCTGGAGCGCGCCCAGGACCAGGTCCACGGCTTCGCCATGTACGGGCAAAATGTCCAGCTCTCCATCGAGCCCGGCAAGACATCAACCACGACCTTCGTGGCCGATAAGCCGGGTGTTTATCCCTATTACTGCACCGAGTTCTGCTCGGCGCTGCACCTGGAAATGCAGGGCTATCTGCTGGTCAAGCCCAAGGGCTATCAGGAGACCGCCGCAAAGATGGTCGAAGGTACGGCCTATACCCAGGCGGACTATAACACCCAGGTCAAGACCAACAACGAGACCCAGGCCGTCATCGATCAGGTGGTCGCTTACATCACCGGCCGCAACTTCAAGGACTTCCCCACCGTGGTCGCCCTGGTCGAGGATGCCACCGACCAGCTTGGCTTCTCTCAGGATGCCAGGAAAAAATCCGAGGAGGCCGCCGCCAAGGCCGATTGGCAGAATGCCATGCTGTGGGCCAATCAGTGGTGGCAGTATCAGGTGAAGGCGGCGGACCTCGGCCTACGCGCCAAGGCCCTCCTCGACGAGGGTGGAGCCAAGCCCACCAAGCCCTGATAGCCAAGCCCGCCCGGGCGCGCGGTGGCCTTGAGGCGAACGCGCGCCCTCTCATCGGTTAGTTAGTGCAGTTACGAGGCCATCCATCATGCGTACCCTTCAGGCCCTTTCCGCCGCCCTCGGCATCACCCTTGGGTTCGGCGTCATAACCAGTGTCCAGGCCCTCGACGGGCCGGAGCTCTATGCCAAGAAGACCTGCGTCGCTTGCCACGGCAAGGACGCCAATTCCCCGATCCTGCCCGTTTACCCCCGACTGGCTGGCCAGAATCCTGATTACGCCTACAATCAGATGAAGGATATCCAGAGTGGAGCCCGCAATAACGGCCAGACGGCAGCCATGAAGGCGGTGATGCACCTGGTCACGGATGAAGAGATGCGGACCATCGCCAACTGGTTGGGCACCCTGAGCAAATAGATACGAATATTTCGGTTTGTAACCGCTTGACCTCGGTCAAAGTGGCTCCCCGGCCTGGGAATTAGCCTGATCAACAAGGGCGCACCCCCCCCGCCGCGCTTACTTCGGGCACTCTGGCCCGCGGCACTGGATCAACATTTCGGAGATTTATCATGAGCAGTTTTACTATCCGGCTGGCCGTCGCCACCCTGGCGACCGCCATGGCGAGTTCGGCGCTGGCCTGGAACGAGGGCGGCGGCGAGCAGGACGAGGCCATGACCCTCAAGGGCAACGCGGAGAATGGGCGCGATGTCTATGAGGTCTGCGCCGCCTGCCACCTGCCGGAGGGTTGGGGCCTGGACGACGGGACCTTCCCACAACTCGCGGGCCAGCATCACAATGTCATCATCAAGCAGTTGGCGGACATTCGCGCCCAAAACCGCGACAACCCCACCATGTACCCCTTCGCCCTGCCCTCCCAGATCGGTGGTCCCCAGGCCCTGGCGGACGTGGTGGCCTACATGGCGGGACTTCCCATGACACCGGCTAATGGCGTGGGTCCGGGCGACGATCTGGAACTTGGCAAGAAGCTCTACGCAGAGAACTGCGTGCGTTGCCACGGCGAAAATGGCGAGGGTAACGACGAAAAGTACTATCCCCGCGTACATGGCCAGCATTACAACTACATCGTGCGCCAATTCAAGGAGATCAAGGGCGGCAAGCGACGCAACGCTAATCCGGAGATGGTCGAGCAGGTCAAGAACTTCAGTGATCGCGACGTCCTGGCCGTCAGCGACTACACCTCACGGATCAAACCACCGAAGGAACTCCTGGCGGAGTCCGCTGATTGGAAGAATCCCGACTTTCAGTAGTCCCGGTGCGGATCAGCGGCAGGGAGGCCGCTGGCTGTTCCTGGCAAGCCCGGTGCCTCCCGGTGCCACCGAACACCAGGACACTGGGTAAAATTCGGCCCGCCGGGGGACCCGGTGACCGATCCAGCCTTCATCCTAAATTAAGCGGTAACCTTGATGAACGCCCAGACGCATACCCCGCGAGGCCTGTTAGCCGGTCTTCTCGCCCTCCTGGCCCTCGGGCTCCTTGCGGCTATCTACTTCTCGCCGATCTGGTGGGTATCCCTGACGGCACCCAACTACCCACCCGAGTCCTTCCCCGACGGGGTACGTATCCACTTCCACATGAATGGGGTCTTCAACGGCTGCCAGAAGATCGAGAAGGCGGAGATCCACGAAGACGAGGCCCTGGATTGTGTTCACGAGATGGACACCATCAACCACTATGTCGGCATGTATCCCATCGCCGCCGGCGGCGTGGTCGAACGGGCCTTCTCACCCTTTATCATCAGCCTGCTGGGGATCATGATCATCGGCTTCGTCATCCCGAAAACCAGTCCCAGGCTGGTCGTGATGGGCGCGGGCTTCGCGGCCATCCTCGGTTGGATGAGCCTGACGATGTACGGGGACGACGGGCTCAACTACCAGAATAGCGGCTATCTGACCGCCATGGTCACGGCCCTGGACCAGGAAGGCGGCATTCAGAAGGAGGTGCCTAAGGTCTCCGCCGCCGATGCCCTGCTGGCGCGACTCAAGGCGGAACTCGCCGAGGCCCCGGCCCCAGCCGCCAGCGCCCCGCTCCGAGAGGAGGATAAGCAGCCTGCCGCCGACAAGGAGAATCTGATCGACAGCCTGGAATCCCGCTTCGAAAAGACCCAGGAGCGCCTGTCCGCGGCGGAGCGCCAGGAGTGGACCGGCAGCGGGATCCAGACCCTGCTCTGGCACTATCAGACCAGCCTCGGGCGCTATTTCAACGACCCGGCCCTCATCAGCCCTATGGTCAAGGGCATGGCGATGGCCACCCACGCCTTCTTTTGGGTCATGGTGGCTGCCATGCTCCTGCTCCTCTGGGGTGCCCGCAAGAGTTCCGGGATTCTCTACTGGTTCCTGATTATTGCCCCCCTGGCCCTACCGCTCTTCTTCATCATCGATTACGCGGCCTGGCTTTGGTGGTATGGCCATACCCTGAGCGATATGGGGGCCTTTACCGTCAAGCCCTTTATGCCCACCGTCTTTGGTGACGGCAAGGTGGCCCAGTTCGCGACCCATTCCTACCCCGCCCTCGGCTTCGGACTCATGGTGCTGTTATCGGCGGTGCTCGCGGTCCTCGCCCTGGTGAAACGCAAGGGGATGCGGGAGGCCCAGTGAGCCACCCTCCCCTCGGTCGGGCGGCGCCCGCGCCTGCCGGCGGGTGGTTCCCGGCGGCATCCGCCGACCGTGCCGCCCTCGGCACCCCCCGCCTCTGGGTCCTGCTGGCGAGTCTGGCGATGCTGTTGGTCTTGCTTCCGGCCCAGGCGCAAAACCAGCCCCGGACTGGCCTGGTCTCGCTGCAACCCCTGATTGACCAGGCCAAGCCCGGAGATGTACTGACGCCGGAGCCCGGCACCTATGCCGGCCCCCTGATCATCGATAAGGCCCTGACCCTTGATGGTCGCGACCAGGTGGTCATCGATGGGGGAGGCAAGGGGACAATCATCCTCCTCAAGACCGACGGGGCCACCATCCGGAACCTGCGCCTGACCCACTCCGGTGATTCCCACAACGACATCGACAGCGGCATCCAGGTGCGCGGCAACTTCAACGTCATCAAGGACAATGTGATCGACAACTGCCTCTTTGGCGTCGATCTCCAGCAGTCCAACAACAACATCGTCCGCCGCAACCGTATCTCATCCAAACCCGTGGAACTGGGTGTCCGGGGTGATGCCATTCGCTTCTGGTACAGCTATAAGAATCAGGCCACGGATAACATCATCCGCGACTCCCGCGATACCGTGGTCTGGTATTCCCAGGACAACCTCATCGCCCGGAACGACGCCCGCGGCGGCCGCTACTCCCTCCACTTCATGTATTCCCACGTCAACCGGGTCGAGGACAACCATTACGAAAACAATAGCGTGGGCATATTCGTCATGTATAGCGATGGCATGATCCTGCGGAACAACACCATCATCAACGCCTCGGGGCCCACCGGCGTCGGCATCGGTTTTAAAGATACCTCCGATGTGGAAATCAGCGGCAACAAGGTGCTCTCCTGCGCCACCGGCATCTACCTCGACCTCTCGCCCTATCAGCCGGGCACTACCAACCGTTTTACTAATAACCTGATCGCCTTCAATGGAGTGGCCGTCCGCTGGCTGCCCGGTCGGGACGGCAATATCTTCATCGGTAACCGCTTCGAGGGCAACATCACGCAAGTCGTGCTGGAAGGCGGCGCCGGCAAGGGGGCCACCTTCAACACCTGGGAAGGTAACTACTGGGACGATTACGAAGGCTTCGACCGCGATGGCGACGGCATCGGTGACACCCCCCATGAGCAATATACCTATGCCGACCGCCTCTGGATGGATTTGCCACCGGCCCAGTTCTTCAAGGGATCGCCCATGCTGGAGGTCATCGATTTTCTTGAGCGTCTCGCCCCCTTGAGCGAACCCAAACGACTGGCCCGGGACGAAAAACCCCTGCGTTCGGTGGACACCATGGTCGATATCCTGGCCAGTCTGGCGCGGCATCCCCCTAAATCCCTGGGCATCGTCGATGACGAGGAATACCCGGACGAGGACCCTGAGGAGGCGGGCACCGCACTCCCCGCCGCAACCGCCGCGAAGGCTGCCACACCCGGCGGCGGCTACGATGCCCTCCAGGCCCTGCGCCAGTCTCTCGGCCGCGACTGATTCCCGGAGTTGTAAAAAAAACCATGTCACCCGAACAGACGAAAGCCACATCGCCCCGCCCGGCCCTCAGCCCCAAACGACGCGAACAAAATCGCCGGGAATTCATCCGCACCTCGATCCTGGGGATCGGGGTGCTGGGCGCCACCCTGGCGGGCCTGCTGCCCCTGGCGGGTCAGGCCAATGCCCGATTGCGGCCTCCGGGCGCCATCAAGGATCGGCTCCAGGAGCAGGAATTTCTCGCCGCCTGCATCAAGTGCGGCCAGTGCGTCCAGGTCTGCCCCGTCGAGGCCATCCGCCTCGCCGATCTGACCGATGGGGTCGGGGTCGGCACCCCCTTTATCCAAGCCCGCGACCAGGCCTGCGACTTCTCCTGCGACGGCCTCCAGTGCGTCCTAGCCTGCCCCACCGGCGCCCTCACCCATGACATCAACTACCCGAGCCAGGCACGCATGGGTCTGGCCCGGCTGGCGCGGCCCGAGTCCTGCCTGGCGGTTCGGGGCCAGGGCTTCCGAGGTCAGGCCCGGGGGGCCGATTTTTCCGGCCTGCTTCGCTATGAGGCCGTGAATCGCTGGCTGCCCATCCCCGTGGCGGATCACCCCTACGATCTGGAGCTCTGCGATCTCTGCCTACGCCAATGCCCCATCGAGATCCGTCTCGCCCAGTGCGCCGCTGGCACGCCACCCTCCGGGGATGCCAATCAGTGTCCACCGCGATCGGCCATCCGCCTGGGGGCCCAGGCCGGGGGCGGCGCCCTGCCACTTGTTCTGGATGGCTGTGTCGGCTGTGGCGTCTGCGAGATGATCTGTCCCGTGGACCCCGCCGCCATCGTTATCGATATCGACCGGGTCGCGGACGCGGCCCAGGTTGGGTGAAGCCTCCATGAACTACGTGATCGAATCCCTCCGTCAGTTGATGGGCCTGGACCCATCCAAGCCCGGTCCGGAGGACCGCCGGCCAGAGGTGGTTACCCTCATGGCGGAGAAACGCCGCGACAAGTTGACCAGGGAAATGCTTCATGCGGTAGAGGCCGGGCGCGCCCAGGCCGCGGATCGCCACAAATGGCGCAACCGCCGTTGGGCCACCCTCATTACCGTCAACCTGCTCTTTGTCGTCTCCTATTATCTCGACGTCCAGCTCCTGGAGGGGGCCATGACCGCCTCGCGCTTCGTCGGCTTTCACCTGGCGGACCTGAACTCGGCCCTCCAGGTCATGCTGGCCTACCAGCATCTGGTGCTGAATCTGGTCATCGGCACCGTAACCGTTTTCATCCTCTGGCTGCTCCTGGGGGGGCGCACCTTTTGCTCCTGGGCCTGCCCCTACCACCTGCTGGCCGAGTGGGCGGAGAAACTCCACCTCTGGCTGGCCAAGCGTAAATGGGCGAGGGACATCAAGTTTCACCGGGGTGGCCGGACGATCTTCTATCTCTTCTTCATCATCCTGACCCTGGTCAGCGGCTACACCCTGTTCGAAACCCTGTCCCCCACCGGTATCCTCAGCCGCGCCCTCATCTATGGCCCGGGCCTGGCCTTGATCTGGGTACTGGCCCTGCTGGCCTTCGAGGTCTTTGTATCCCGCCGCGCCTGGTGCCGCTATGTCTGCCCCATCGGCGTGACTTACGGCCTGGTGGGCGTTCTGTCTCCGGTGCGGGTCCAGTATCGGGTACAGGACTGCCACCATGAAGGTGACTGCCGTGCCATTTGTCTGGTTCCCCATGTCCTCGACGTCACCATCCGCGGCCGGGCGCGGGCCGTCACCACTGACATTGGCGCCGACTGTACCCGGTGCGGCCTGTGCGTGGACATCTGTCCGACCAATTCCCTGAGCTTCAAGGTCAAGGGCCTGGACAAGGTGTTGTAACCGGCATGATTATCTTTGAAAAGGTCATCAAGCGCTTTCGCCGCCAGGCCGTGCTCCGGGGCATAGACCTGGAGATCGAGCGGGGGCACCGGGTGGCCCTCATTGGTTCCAATGGGGCCGGCAAGACCACCCTCATCCGCTGTCTGCTGGGGGAATACCATTGCCAGGGCCTGGTCACCCTGGATGGCCTGAACCCGCGTGAACATCGTGAAACGGTCCTGGCCAAGATCGGCTTCGTGCCGCAACTGCCACCCCCCCTGCGGATGCCGGTGGGCCAGCTCCTGTCCTTCGCCGCCGGGGTCTGCGGTGCCGACCCGGCGCGGATGACAGAGGTGTCCGGCCATCTGGGGCTGGACGTGGCCCGCTTCCGGCGTCACCCCTTTGTCAAGCTCTCCGGCGGCCAGAAGCAGAAACTCCTCATCAGCATCGCCCTGGGCCGGGACGCGGAGGTCCTGATCCTGGATGAACCGGCGGCCAACCTGGATCCCCAGGCGCGCCGCATCCTTTTCGACCTCCTCGCCCAGCGCCAGAACAGCGCCGCCATGATTATCTCCAGCCACCGCCTGGACGAGGTGGCGGCCCTGGTCAATCGAGTTATCGAACTGGATCAGGGCCAGGTCGTGCTGGACGACCGGGTCGCGGACCTGGTGGACCTTACCAGCCACCTTGCCTGCCGTCTGACCCTGACCCGCGCCGACGAGGCCTTTGGCCGCGCCCTCGGCCCCTGGGGCTTCCAGGCCCTGGACGCCGGACTGAACTGGCAAGGCCAGGTACCGGGCGCGGACCGGCTGCGGTTTCTCGGCATGGTCTCCCGTTATGCCGCCCTCATCGCCGCGCTCCGCCTCGAGGAAACCAGCAATGAGACTTAACTTGGTGATATCCCGGAGATGGAGAAGCCCCATGGCTGATCCCCCGTTGGCTTCGGCCCTCCTGGCTTTTTTATTATTGCTCGCCGGCCTGACGGGACTCTCGGGTTGCGGTGATAGCGGCACCGGTCCCGCCGCCGTGAAATGGGATCGGATCGTCTGCGAACGCTGCCGCATGGTGCTGTCGGCCCGGGACTATTCCGCCCAAATCCGCGGCTTTAAAGAGGATGGCAAATCCTCCCTGCATGTCTTCGATGACATTGGCTGCGCCGTCATCTGGCTGGATCAACGGCCCTGGCGAGAGGACCCCCGCACCGAGATCTGGGTTAACGACTGGCGGAATGGGGCCTGGATTGATGCCCGAACCGCTTATTACCTCAAGGGCAAGGAGACGCCCATGCAATACGGCCTGGGGGCGCAAACAGAACCCATGCCAGGCGCCCTAAACTTTGCCGAGGCCAAGATCCATATCCTTGAAGTGGAGGCACGCTTCAACGCCCCCGTCGTCAATCCCCAAGCCGCGACCGAACACCCGCACCTGCACCTCACCGAATGAACAACTTCTGGCTCACCGCCCAAACGGACATCCTGGAATCCCTGCGCGCCAAGTGGTTCCTGGTCTATAGCTTCATCTTTGGCGGCCTGGTGGCTCTGCTGTTCGTCTTCGGCCTCACCGAGTCGCGCGTCATGGGCTTCACCGGCCTGTCGCGGCTCATGGTGACCTATATTCAACTCGCCATGGCCATCCTGCCGGTCTTCGTCCTCATCACCACGGTGCGCTCGGTGGCTGGCGACCGCGAGGCGGGCATCTATGAATACTTGCTGTCGCTGCCCATCGGCCTCGCCGCCTGGTTCTGGGGCAAGCTGGTGGGGCGCTTCCTGGTGGTCTTTCTGCCGGTCTTCCTGGCCATGGTCGCGGCCATCGCCTGGGGGGCGGGCAAGGGCGCCGAGGTCCCCTGGGCCTTGTTCATCTATTACACCGGCTTGCTCATGGCCCTGGCCTGGTGCTTCCTGGGCCTGGCGATGCTGCTCTCCACCCTCACCCGCTCCGCCGATGTCGCCCAGGCCTCCGCCTTCGTCCTCTGGCTCACCCTGTTGCTCTTTCTTGACCTCATCCTGCTGGGCGTCATGATCCGCGGCCACCTCCCCCCCGAGACCGCCGTCGCCATTGCCCTGATCAACCCCCTCCAGGTCTTCCGCACCGCCGCCATGCTCCTCCTTGACCAACAACTGGTCATGCTCGGCCCCTCCGCCTACGTCATCCTCGACGCCTTCGGCCAGGCTGGCTATATCGCCTTCGCCCTCCTCTACCCGACTCTGCTCGGTACCCTGAGCGCCTGGCTGGGCTATGTCCTTTTCAAGCGCAGTGATCTGCCCTGATTGGCGCCCGGGGAATAGACGCCCCTAGTCGTCGAGGGTGGACAGATAGGCGAAGATATCCCGAAGTTCCTCGGCCTTGAAGGCCGCGAGCAGCTCCTCGGCATCGGGTTCCGAGGGGTCGTGGACGCGCCCTTTGTCGATATATTTGTCGATCTGGCGCCGCAGGTAGTTGGTGTATTGGCCCGCAAGGAAGGGCACCGCATCTTGCGAGTCACCCTGACCCTGGCCGCCGTGACAAGAGGCACATTCGCGGCGGTAGAGCTTTTTGCCGGCCTCGGGGTCACCCTCGGCGCGGGGGATCTGGACCAGGCGCTTGCTGGCGAGCAGACGTTCGTAGGCATTGAAGCCCGGAGCCGTCTCGTCGACGGGGGGGAGCTGGCTGGCTATTTCGAGGCCCGCGAGATAGGCGGACACATCCTGAATATCGGGGTCGGGCATCTGGCGGTGATCGACGGATTCGACCATGGCCAGATTGGTCCTTTTGCGATCCCGGAACAAAGCCAACTGGTGGGCGATAAAGGGGGCGGGCAGTCCCGCGAGTCGGGGATATTCGCCTTCCTTACCACCCTGACCGAATTCCCCGTGACACCCAGCGCAAACCTCGTTGATATCCCTGCCGTTACGCAAATCCACCTGATCGACGGCGAATTCCATCGCCGCCTGGGCGCTACTGGCCAGCAGACCGGTCGCAAAGAGGACATTCAGCGCCCACTGCGGGCTTTTTGGTTCTTGCATCTCACTTACCCGGTTACCCATCCATGAGTAATTATGGCGAGCCGAGGGACCTCAAAGCCTTAACCAAGGTCAAGAGAGAGCCGTTATCCGACCCGCGATGACCGGCCTGGCCTCGATGCGCCTGCTCCGCCTAACTCCCTGTAATGGCTTCCAGCCCTGGCATCGGGGATGGAATCACCGGGCGCTCGAAACGCAGTTCCTGGCCATAGGGAAAGACGTCCTCCCAAACCCCATTGGCGGTGTCCTTCTGGCGTTGTTGCCAATAGCGGTAGTCGTAAATTTCCGGGTGAGTGTCGAACAGGATTTGGCGCAGTTCCTGACTGTTGGTGAGAAAGGTGGGGAATTCCTCCGGGAACACATCACCGGGATTCACGGTGTACCAGGGTTCGGCGCTCATCTCGTCATCGAGGGTGCGGGCCTGGGGGATCTTGCGGAATTTGCACTCACCGAGATAACAAATCTCGTCGTAATCGTAAAAGATCACCCGACCCAGGCGGGTAACCCCGAAGTTCTTGAAGAGGAGATCCCCGGGAAAGACGTTGACCCCCATGAGTTGCTTGAGGGCCAGCCCCCAGTCGTCCAGGATGGCGCGCTGCCCAGCGGGGCTGGCCTGGGCCAGGTAGATGTCCAGGGGCGTCATGCGCCGCTCGATATAAAGATGACGCAACACCAGCAAATCGCCTTCCTCCTCCACCAGGGAGGGCACCTCTGCCTCGATCTCCCGCAACAGTTCGGGGGAGAAGCGGTGACGGGGAAAGGCTACGTCGGAGAACTCCAGGGTGTCCGCCATCCGGCCCATGAGGTCGTGATTCTTGACTTGCTGGTAGCGATCCTTCACCTGTTGGCGGGTGACCTCCTTCTGGGGGGGGAAACGATCGCGTATCACTTTGAATACATAGGGGAAGGAAGCCAGGGTAAATACCAGCATGACCATGCCCCGGGTCCCAGGGGCGATCTGGAAGAGGTCGTCCGAGTTGGCCAGGTGATCCAAAAAGTCGCGGTAGAATTCGTTCTTGGCCTGCTTCTGGAAACCAATGCTCATGTAGAGATCGGCGAGTGACTTGCTGGGCATCAGGCTCTGCAGAAAGTCAACAGTGGCCGCCGGGACCGGGGTCTTCACCATGAAATAGGCGCGGGTGAAACTGAACACCGCGTCCACCTGCTCGTGCTGGGTGAGCAGGGTATCGGCATAGATGGCCCCCGCCTCGTTATTGACGAGGGGGATCACGAAGGGCTGGCATTCCTCCCCCTGGACCACGCGCCCGATCAGGTAGGCCACCTTGTTGCGGTAGAAGGGGGATTCCAGGACGTCGATGCGCACCTCCTCCAGGCTTCGGGTACCGAGGGCGCTACGAGCCCGGAAGGCGCCGGCTACCCTTTCGGTATCCCGTTGGAGGTCCTCGTAAGGGAGGGTGAAATAAAAGGCGGAGAGGATCTCCCACACGCACTGCTCGAGCCCCCCATCCCCAGGATGGAAGGACATGTAAACCAGGTAGCGGGCCGCCAGCTCCCGACGATTGACGCTGGAGGCCAGGAAGATATTGTCATTATTGAAATATCTGCGATCGAAGAGCCTGCAGAAGACGGAGTTGTAAAAGGTCTCCGCCAACTCGGGGCGACCGTGGCGGGCGAGCAGATGAAGATAGACCCGCTTGACCTCCTGCCACAGAGGCTCGTCCAGGTGCTCGATATCGAAGGCGGAGCGCAACTTGTCGACCGCCTCCCGAACCCGTAAATCGTAGAAACTGATGCGCTTGGCGGAGGCCGCCCGCACGGATTCCCAATCGGCTCGTTCGAAACGTTGGCGAGCGGAACTGGTAATCTCTTGATAATAAGAATAATGCCGGTCAAAACCGGTCAGGATGGAACGAGCGATCTGGTGTGCCCGATCTTGCAGAACATTGCCCATGAACCTTTGTCTCCCCGCTCCCAAAATTATCCGGCTGACTCGGCGCCTGAAGGCCCGCAATCCAGGCCGCGCCGAACCATTGCATATTTCAAATCTATGTATTGAAATTTTAGACTTTAATTACTGAGCTTTTTACACCATTTTGTTGCAGCGCACAATACAAGGGTCTTCTTGACCCGACAACAAATTTGCTCACCACTTCCCGGAGAAGCCCATGCCCCAGGTCCAGATCCTTGCCCCCGTGCCCCCCGCCCTGCAGGAGGTCCTCTCCCCCGCGGCGCTGGAATTCGTGGTGGACCTGGAGTGTCGCTTCGGCCCGCGCCGGCGGGAACTCCTGGCCGCGCGTGTCGCCCGGCAGCGGCGCCTGGATGCCGGTGAGTCCCTGGACTTCCTGGCCAGCACCGCCGACATCCGCTCGGGTGACTGGCGGGTACGCCCCGCCCCCGTCGATCTCCAGGATCGCCGCGTGGAAATCACCGGCCCCGTGGACCGCAAGATGGTCATCAACGCCCTCAACTCCGGCGCCAAGTGTTTCATGGCGGACTTCGAGGACGCCCACGGCCCCACCTGGAGCGCCACCCTGGAGGGCCAGCAGAACCTCACCCAGGCCATCCGCCGCACCCTGACCTTCCAGAGTCCCGAGGGCAAGGACTACCGGCTTAATGACACCCTGGCCACTCTCATCGTACGTCCCCGGGGCTGGGCCCTGCCCGAGAAGCACCTTGAGGTGGACGGCCAACCCATGTCCGGCGCCCTCTTCGACTTCGGCCTCTACCTCTTCCACAATGCCCAGGAACTGCTGGCCCGGGGGAGTGGACCCTATTTCTATCTGCCCAAGCTGGAGGGCCATCTGGAGGCCCGGCTGTGGAACGACGTCTTTGCCTACGCCGAGGAGCGCCTGGGCCTGCCCCATGGCAGCATCCGCTGCACCGTGCTCATCGAGACCATCACCGCCGCCTTCGAGATGGACGAGATCCTCTACGAGCTGCGGGACTACATCTGCGGCCTCAACTGCGGCCGCTGGGACTACATCTTCAGCTTCATCAAGCGCTTCCATGCCCACCCGGAGCGCTGTCTGCCGGAGCGTGGCCAGATCACCATGCTGGTGCACTTCCTGCGCTCCTACTCGCGCCTGCTGATCAAGACCTGCCACCGCCGCGGCGCCCATGCCATGGGGGGCATGGCGGCCCAGATCCCCATTAAGGGTGACCCGGCAGCCAACGATATCGCCTTCGCCAAGGTGCGGGCGGACAAGGAACGCGAGGCGGGGGATGGCCACGACGGAACCTGGGTAGCCCACCCCGGCCTGGTGCCGGTGGCCCTGGAGGTCTTCAACCACTACATGCCCGGTCCCCATCAGCTCGATCGCACCCTGGACGACCTCAATATCGTCGCCGCGGACCTGCTGGCACTGCCAACGGGCACCATCACCGAGGCCGGCCTACGCAACAACGTCTCCGCCGGCCTGCGTTACCTGGCCGCCTGGCTGGGCGGACGGGGCGCGGTACCCATCCACAACCTGATGGAAGACGCCGCCACCGCCGAGATCGCCCGTGCCCAGTTATGGCAATGGGTGCGCTATCCCGATGGGGTATTGGACGATGGTCGCCAGGTGACCCCGACCCTGTTTGAGCAGGCTCTGGACGAGGAACTGGCCTTGGCGCGCACCGAACTGACCGGCGCCGGCGACCCGGCGGCCCAGCACCTGGACCGCGCGGCCCAACTCCTGCGGGACATCGTCATCCAGGACGAATTCGAGGAGTTCCTCACCCTGCCCGCCTACCGGATCCTGGACGAAACGGCCGGGCTCTGAACCTGGTTCCCGGTGGCGCCCCCACCTTTTGCGGGCGGCACCACCCCTCACGAAAAATCCATTGCGCGGCCACCGCGCCTTACCACTGAGCGGAGTAACCCATGACGAAAATACTGACCCGAGAGCAACAGATTCAGGCCCTGGAGAAGGAGTGGGCCAGCAACCCCCGCTGGAAGGATGTGAGCCGTGGTTATACCGCCGCCGATGTGGTCCGCCTGCGCGGGTCCGTGCAGCCGGAATTCACCTATGCCCGCAACGGCGCCGAAAAGCTCTGGGAACTGATCCACGGCCGTGCTCGTAAGGGTTACGTTAACTGTATGGGCGCCATCACCGCGGGCCAAGCCATGCAGCAGGCCAAGGCGGGGGTCGAGGCCATCTACCTGTCTGGCTGGCAGGTCGCGGCGGATGGCAACACCTCCGAGACCATGTACCCGGACCAGTCCCTCTACGCCTACGACTCGGTGCCGACCATGGTCCGGCGCATCAACAACACCTTCAAGCGCGCCGACGAGATTCAGTGGGGCCGCGGGGTTGGTCCGGAGGATGCCGGCTATATCGACCACTTCCTGCCCATCGTGGCGGATGCCGAGGCGGGCTTCGGTGGCGTGCTGAACGCCTTTGAGTTGATGAAGAACATGATCGCCGCCGGTGCCGCTGGTGTTCACTATGAAGACCAGTTGGCCGCCGTCAAGAAATGCGGCCACATGGGTGGCAAGGTCCTGGTCCCCACTCAGGAGGCGGTGCAGAAGCTCATCGCCGCTCGCCTGGCGGCGGATGTCTGCGGCGTCCCCACCCTGGTGCTAGCCCGTACCGATGCCGAGGCGGCCAACTTACTGACCTCCGATTTCGATGCCAACGACAAGCCCTTCCTCACGGGCACCCGCACCGCCGAGGGCCTTTATAACGTCAAGAACGGTCTGGAGCAGGCCATCAGCCGCGGCCTGGCCTACGCCCCTTACGCCGATCTGGTGTGGTGCGAGACCGGTACCCCTGACCTGGGTTTCGCCCGTGAGTTCGCAGAGGCCCTCATGGCCCAGAACCCCAACAAGCTGCTGGCCTACAACTGCTCGCCCTCCTTCAACTGGAAGAAGAACCTGGACGACAAGACCATCGCCAAGTTCCAGGATGAGCTGTCCGCGATGGGCTACAAGTACCAGTTCATCACCCTGGCCGGCATTCACAGCATGTGGTACAACATGTACGACCTAGCCTACGACTACGCCCGGGGCGAGGGCATGCGTCATTATGTCGAGAAGGTCCAGGCTCCTGAATTCGCGGCGCGCGACAAGGGATATACCTTCGTCTCCCACCAGCAGGAGGTGGGCGCCGGCTACTTCGATGACGTCACCACCGTCATTCAGGGCGGCACCTCCTCCCTGACCGCCCTCACCGGCTCCACCGAAGAGGCCCAGTTCGACCATTGAGTCCTGGGTGGTCATCAGGCCGGGTAATCAGGCGCTAGCGCCGCTTCCCGGTCGTGACCGGAAAGCCGGTCCCGGGCATACGGGGCCGGCTTTTTCCAGTTGAGCGCTAGGCCAGAAGTAGCGGAACGTGTCTTTTTTTGGGTACCCGGTGGCGATCGCTACCCAGTACCCGGTACCCGGTACCCCAGGCGCGAACCACAAGCCGAGGCCCTATTCCAGGATCTGACCATGACATTGCATAGCCTGAAAACAACCGATCTCAGCGACGAATGGGGGGACAAGGCCCAGATCTGCGCCCCCCTGTTCCGCGACTTTGGCGGCCGGACCGATTTCCACGGCCCCATTGCCACGGCCCTGTGTCCGGATGACAACTCCAAGGTGCGGGAAATGCTGGGGGAGCCCGGGGCAGGCCGGATCCTGGTGGTCGAGGCCCAGGCATCACCCCGCTGCGCCATGCTGGGGGATCTCCTCGCCCAGTTGGCCGTTGACAACGGCTGGTCCGGAGTCCTGGTGCATGGCTACATCCGTGACAGCGCCGAAATGGCCCATATGCGCCTGGGCGTCAAGGCCCTGGGCACGCTCCCCCGCAAGAGCAACAAGCGCGGCGCCGGCCAGACCCAGGTGAGCGTCAGCTTTGCTGGGGTGGAATTCCGGCCCGGTGATATGCTTTACGCCGATGCAGATGGGGTGCTGGTCATAGCCGCTACCGATGCCGATGCCGATGCCGAGACGCATCCCGGAGAGGGCTGAAACCCGTGGCCAAGGGGCTGCGGGGAGCACCGGCCAGGACAGCAGGCCCGCCCCCCGGCGGCGTCACCCCTTAAAGAGGCATTACGTCTCCATGAGTCGAGAGTCTTGAGATGATAAGGAACACAGCATGAAGCCAATGATTTTATGCGTATTTTTAGCCGCCCTGACCGTGGGGAATCCCGCGTTTTCCCAGTCCGATAAGGGGTTTAAGGGTCTGATCGATAACTTGCCTCATGACAAACTTGGCGCCTGGGTCATCGGCAGCCACCAGCTTAATGTCACGGATAAAACACGGTTTGACGAGGCCGAGGGCCCGGTCAAGGTTGGGGCCTGCGTATCCGTGGCTCTCGAAGGGACTCTCGTCAAGGTGATCACAACGGAAAAGGTATCCCAGTGCCTCCCCGAATAGCCTGAGCGCCCGACCCGGAGAGCCAAGCCACGGAGTTCGCCATGCATATCTGGGTCGATGCCGATGCCTGTCCGGGCGTCATCAAGGAAATTCTGTACCGCGCCGCCCGGCGCGTCGGGATTCCCCTCACTCTGGTAGCGAACCAGCCTTTGCAAACGCCACCCTCGCCCTTGATTCGCCGGGTCCAGGTAGGGCAAGGGTTTGATGTCGCCGACAACCATATCGCCAAGCACCTGAAGCCAGGAGACCTGGTCATTACCGGCGATATCCCCCTGGCCGCCCAGGTCATAGCGCGGGGCGGGGAGGCCATCAATCCCCGGGGCGAGCGCTACACCCCCGATAATATCCGCGAGCGGCTGGCGGTACGTGACTTCCTGGAAGAGCTGCGCGGCACCGGGGTGAATACCGGCGGGCCACCACCCCTGGGTTTGGCCGAGCGCCAGGCCTTTGCCAACGCCCTCGACCGGCTGCTGGCCCACAGACAGCCCTAAACCCATCGCGCTATTGAGGGGATGATGCCACCCATGCCGGATCGGGGCGGTCCGGCGCGAGGCCATCCTTCTCGGTTTCTATGATTGCTGATTTTTCGAGCGGGAGCCGCCAGTCGCCATGTTCGCCAACCTTTTTACCCCCAAGCCGCCACTGGACGAGCCGTCGATCACCTGGATCTTCGCCGTCTTCGGCTGGGCCCTGCGCTGGTTCGACGCCGGATACTTTCGTGACCAGACCCGCCTGATTGCCCCGACCAACGACTTCTTCCCGGGCCGGGCCGACAGCATCCAGGGCATGGCGGATCTCATCTTTCTCGCCACGACCGGCTATGCCGGCATGGGACACTGGCCCCTGCGGCTAATGCCGCTCCAGGCCGGGCTACCCATCGCGCCGCCCCCGCTCGCCCTGCCTCAACCGCTGCGCGGTGCGCCCGCGGTGCCAGCCGGTCCCGGGGTTCAGGTCGGGGCTCGGAACCTGGCCATCATCCCCATCGCCTATGACCCCATCCTCGTCAACAACCCAGAGGCCCTGATCGCGGGCCTGGCCCAGAATCTGGCCCATCATTTGGGGGCCGCCGCCGGCGAGCCACCCCCCGGGGGCCTGCAAAACTGGCCCCAGGCCACGGAGATCATGGGCGTCTTTCTGGGCTTCGGCCTCCTTTTCGCCAACACGGCCTTCCAGTTCCAAACTAAAAGCTGCGGGAGTTGCAGTGCCCCCAGCCCTCAGCGCCAGGCCTTCTTATCCCAATTCGACATCACCTATGCCCTGGCGCTATTTTGCATGCTGAAGGGCATCCCCCCCGGCGAGGCATTGCGCCATCTCAAAAGCTCCCTGCGGTCCCACTACAAGCGCTGTCTGGCCGACCTCGGCCGGCGCGCGGCGGCCCTTGCCGAACTCCGAGCCCTGCTCCCCTAGGCCATGGATTTACCATGCCGCCCCTGGATCTCTTGCTGCCCATTCTGGGCATCGCCTTCCTGGCGGGCCTGGTCCAGGGACTGTCGGGGTTTGGGTCGGGGCTGGTGGCGGCCCCTCTGTTGGCGCTGCTGTTGCCGCTGGAGACGGCGGTACCGCTGATGACCCTCCTCAGCCCGTTGATCTCGCTACAAAATCTGCTGCATCTGCGCCAGGCCATCCGCTTCGACCAGGTTAGGGTCTTACTGGCGGGTTATGTCGTGGGGACCCCCGTGGGCCTCTATCTGCTCACCCGCGCCCCGGCAACCCTGATGCTTGGCGCCCTGGGGGTCTTTCTGACGGGCTATGCCCTGGTATCTCTCACGGGCCGCCAACCCCGGGCGCGTTGGCTGCGGGAGTGGCGATTTAGCCTGGGCCTGGTGTCCGGGGCTCTGGGCTCGGCCTACAGCACTAGTGGCCCCCCCGTCATCCTCCACGTGGCCGCGCACCCGGAGTGGGAACCCGATCAACAGAAGGCCACCCTGGCCCTCTTCCTCGGCCTCTCCAACCTCATCACCCTGGTCGCCTTCGGCCTTGCCGATCTCTATACAGGCGAGATATTCAGGTGGTTCCTCTGGGGCTTCCCCCTGCTCGCCGCTGGGACCCAGGCCGGCATCCTGCTCTACCGGCGGATGGGCGCCCACGACTATCGCCGCCTGACCTTCGGGCTCATCCTGGCCATGGGGCTCTTGTTGCTCTGGCGAGCCCTCGCCCTAGGCCCTTGATCCGCCCTTGATCCGCTTTCCCATTCGGGCCTAAACCCTTATGCTTCACGGGACGGCAATTTGGCCCCGACCCCACCGACCCCTCGCCGAAGGAGAATTCGAACCATGAGCATCTGCAAAGACATCAAGGGCTTTTCGCGTACCCATGAGTACATTGCGGATTTCTTTTCCCTGCTCGCCGTTGGCGTCCTGTTTGGGGCCATCTGGGCGACGGTGGCCTATTACCAGGAGCTTTCCAATTGGCTGCGCCACGACTGGCTTTTCCACGGCAGCCTTTTGATCGGGGGCTTGATCTTCTTAGGTTTCCTCGTCCTGGGGCTATTGGCCGTGGGATCCTCGCGCTTTGCCGGGGAAGACGAGAAGTGCTTTGGAACCTTTCGCGGCCGACGCAATTACAACGGCTCACCGGTGCGCTGGTTCACGGTCTGGGTGAGCCATATGGAAAACGTTGGCAAGAAACATCGCTAATAGACTGAATAATAATGAAGTCAACGAGGCCGGTCATGCCTTTGATACGCGCCCTCTCCCTTCTGTTGATGGCCCTGACCCTGGGCGGCTGTGCTTCCCTGGCCTCCGACCGCATGGCGGGCCATCTCAAGGCGGCCATGCTGGCCCAGGACGATCCCCAGACGGTGCGAGCGGCGGCGCCGGCCTTCCTGCTTCTGGTGGAGTCCATGATCGCCGAAAGCCCGGAGGACCCGCGCCTGCTCGCCACCGGAGCCGAATTGGCGGCCTCCTATGGCGCCCTGCTGGATGATCCCGACCGCCGGGCGCGCCTGGCGGATCGCGCCTATGACTATGCCAAGCGGGCCCTCTGCGCCGAACAGGCGCCTGTCTGCGACGCCCTGAACGGCCCCTTTGAGAACTTCTCGGCAGCCGTGGCCAAGGTTGGTCCCTCGGGGCTCGAGAACCTTTATCTTTTTGGTACCGCCTGGGCAACCTGGCTGGAGTTTCATGGCGGCGACATGGACGCCATTGCCAATTTGCCCAAGCTGGAATTGCTCTTCACCCACATCCTCAGCCAGGACCCTGGCTTCCGGGCCGGCCGCGCCCACCTCTATGCGGGAGCCCTCGCCATCCTCCGCCCACCGGCTCTGGGGGGACAGCCCGATAAGGCCCGGGGTCACTTCGAAGAAGCCCTGCGGCTTTCGGATGGCAAGGACCTCATGGTCCAGGTTGAATTCGCCCGCCGCTATGCCCGTCAAGTTCTGGACCAGCCTCTCCACGATCGGCTCCTGAACCAGGCCCTGACCACCGATCCGGTCTCCCCTGGCCTGACCCTGACCAACCTGCTCGCCCAGGGGGAGGCCAAGCGCCTGCTGGCGGAGGATTGGTTTGCGATGTAAGACAGTGCCTTACGGGTTGGCCATCGCTAGCCTAAACTTACCCCTCACGATTGCTACTCATCAGGAGTCACCACATGAAGAGGCGGCGCATCTTCCTCCTCGCCCTAGTCTGCTTATTCCTGATCCCAGTCCAGACCCTGCAGGCCGCCCAGGTGATCAAGATCGCCACCCTGTCCCCGGATGGCACCAGTTGGATGCGCGCCATGCGCGTCGCTGGCGACACAATCGCCAAGCGCTCCCAAGGGCGCGTGGAACTGCGATTCTATCCTGGCGGTGTCATGGGCAATGACCAGAGCGTCATGCGCAAGATCCGCGCCGGCCAGCTACAGGGAGGTGCCGTGACCATCGGCGCCCTTTCCGGCGTAGATAAGGACATCGAAATCTATGGCCTGCCCTTTCTCTTCCACGATCTGCGGGAAGTGGATCAAGTGCGCTCCCGCATGGACGCCACCCTGCTGCAAGGGCTTGAGAATAAGGGCTTCATTGGGTTTGGCTTTGCCGAGGGCGGCTTTGCCTACTTTATGTCCAATCGGCCCCTTAAGACCATCACCGACCTCAAGGCCGGCAAGGTCTGGGCACCGGAGGGCGACACCATCAGCCTCACCGGTTTCAAGGCCGTAGGGGTGTCACCGGTCACGCTCCCCATCACCGATGTCCTGGTGGCCCTGCAAACGGGCCTCATCGACACCGTCACCTCCCCTCCCGCCGGAGCCATTGCCCTCCAGTGGCATACCCGCGTCAAATACCTGACGGAGGTACCACTTCTCTATACCTATGGCATCCTGGTCATCACCGACAAGGCCTTCAAGCTGCTCTCCGGGCCGGATCAGACCCTGGTGCGGGAGGTCCTGGGCGAGACCTTCAAGGCGATCGATGCCCAGAACCGGCGCGACAATGAGGCCGCCCTCAAGGCCCTCAAGAATCAGGGCATTGAATTCCTCCAGCCCCCGCTCCAGGACCTGGCCGGCTGGCGCAAGAGCGTCGAGAGCGCCCAAAAGCAATTGGTGGCCCAGGGTTACTTCAGCCGGAATCTGGTGGACAAGGTCAGGAAAATACTTGCTGAGCAACGGTCTGGCCGCTAGGGACCCCAGGTCGGGCCACCGGTCCTCCCCAACAAGACCCTGCCGAGTGCCAGAGGGAATCCAGCATGGCCGTCTTCGAAAACTATGCCCAATTCAGCACCAAAAAGGTAGCCCGGACCCTGGAACTGGCGGTGACGGAACTCGTCGCGCTGCGCCAGAACACCCTGACGCCGGATTTCATCCTCCTGGCCCTGCTTGGCCAGCCGGACGCGGAGCCCCTGCACATCCTGGAACGTCTGCTGCCCAATGGGGCGGAGACGGCCGTCAAGCTGCGTTCGAACGTCCAGGCCCACTATCAGCTTGCCGTACCCCGGCAGGGCAACCAGATCCTGGTCACCGAGGAAATCAACGAGATGTTCCGCCTTGCCCACGAGGAGGCCCGGCGACTGGGTGACGGCTTCATCGCCACCGGCACCCTCTTCCTGGCCCTCTTCGACCCCCTGTGCGGCGGCGTCGCCGAGCGCCTGCGGGAGGCGGGCATCGATTGCGACCAGGCGCGAACGGCACTGAAAGAGTTGCGTCACGGCCGGGCCATCAATAGCGAGGAGGCGGAGAGCGATCCCGACCCCCTTGAGCGCTATACCCGTGACCTGACAGAGTTGGCCCGCCAGCACGGACTGGACCCGGTCATCGGCCGCGAGGAAGAGATCGCCCAGGTCATCCAGACCCTCTCCCGGCGCAAGAAGAACAACCCGGCCCTGATCGGCGAGGCCGGGGTCGGCAAGACGGTGATCGTCGAGGGCCTGGCCCAGCGCATCGCCAATGCCGAGGTACCCGACACCCTCATCAACAAGCGCCTGCTAGCCCTGGACATGGGCGACATCATCGCCGGGGCCAAGATGCGCGGCGAGTTCGAGGAACGGCTCAAATCGGTGCGGGACGCCGTCATCGCCGCCAAGGGCAGCGTCATCCTCTTCATCGACGAACTCCACACCGTGGTCGGGGCTGGCGGAAGCGCGGGCTCCGGGAGCCTGGACGCCCCCAGTCTGCTCAAGACCGCCCTGGCCCAAGGCAGCCTGCAGGTCATCGGCGCCGACACCCTGGACGAGTACCACCGCTTCGTCGAGTCCGACAAGGCCCTGGAGCGGCGCTTTCACCCCATCCTGGTGCGGGAACCCAGCGCCGCCGACACCCTGCGGATCCTCCAGGGTCTGGCCCCCCGTTACGAGCAGCACCACCAGATCCACTACGCCGCCGACGCCCTGGAGGCCGCCGCTCAACTCGCGGAGCGCTACATCAGCGACCGCCGCCTGCCGGACAAGGCCATCGACCTCCTGGACGAGGCCGGGGCCCACAAACACCTGCGGCTCATCTCGGTCCCCGCCCCCATCCGCGAGCGGGAACGTGAGCGCCAACGCCTGCTGCATGAAAAGACCCAGGCCTTCAACGCCCAGGAGTTCGAGCGCGCGGCGCGCCAGCAGATGGAAATCCTGGCGCTGGAGGAAAAGCTGGCCAGCGACCGCCTGGAGTGGGAAAAGGAGCGCGCCAGCGAGGACCTGGACGTGCGCGCCGAGGACATCGCCCGGGTGGTCTCGCGCTGGACCGGCATCCCGGTGGCCCGCATGGTGGAGGCGGAGGCCGACAAGCTGGCGCGCATGGAGGAGGAGTTGCACCAGCGCATCGTCGGCCAGGATGACGCCGTCCATGCCGTCGCTGACGCCATCCGCCGCAACCGCGCGGGCATCGGCTCGGCGCGCCGGCCTATTGGTTCCTTCCTCTTCCTCGGTCCGACCGGCGTCGGCAAGACCGAACTCGCCCGCGCCCTGGCCGCCTTCCTCCTCGACGACGAGTCGCGGGTGGTGCGTCTGGATATGTCGGAGTACATGGAGCGCCACGAGGTCTCCAAGATGATCGGCGCCCCCCCAGGCTATATCGGCTATGGCGAGGGCGGCCAACTGACCGAGCGGGTGCGGCGCAACCCCTATACCGTGGTCCTGCTCGACGAAGTCGAGTAGGCCCACCCCGACGTCTTCAATATGCTGCTGCAGATTCTGGAGGACGGCCGCCTGACCGACGGCCAGGGCCACGCGGTCTCCTTCCGCAACACCATCCTTATCGGCACTTCCAACCTGGGCACGGAGGCCCTGTCACCCGACAAGCGCCCCATCGGCTTCATCCAGTCCGCCACCCCAAGTTACCAGGAGGCCCGCGACCTGGTGCTGCACGAGGTCAAACGCTTCTTCAAGCCGGAGTTTCTCAACCGCCTGGATGATGTCATCGTTTTCCACTACCTGGACCCCGCCGAGGTGCGGCGCATCGCCAGCATCTTCGTCGCGGAACTCGTCCGCCGCCTCGCCGCCCGCCACATTCAGGTCGAGGTGGAAGACGCCGTGCTCGACATGCTCGCCGCCGACGGCTTCGACCCCGTCTATGGGGCCCGGCCCCTGCGCCGCGAGGTGGAGCGCCAGCTCGAAAACCCCCTGGCCATGATGATGGTCACCGGCCAGTGCCCCCAGGGGGCCCGGGTCCAGGCGCGGCTGGAGGGTACCGGAATTAAGTTAGAGGTCGTCTAACCTACCCTTACCGCTCCCCACTTGAAACCGCTTGGCCACCCCAAGAAGAGCGCGCATCCGTTCCACCGTTGGCTGCTCGACGATGCCTCGCTCGGTGACGATAGCATCCACCAGTTCCGCCGGAGTGACATCAAAGACGGGATTGCGGGCCCCGACTCCCGCCGGGCCCAGGCGCTGGCCGCCGCAGGCGAGGACCTCGTCCGGGTCACGCTCCTCAATGGGGATGGCGGCGCCGTTGGGCATATCCCAGTCGATGGTCGAGGTGGGGGCGGCGACCATAAAGCCGATGCCGTGATAGCGGGCCAGGATGGCCAGACCGTAGGTGCCGATCTTGTTGGCGACATCGCCATTGGCGGCGATGCGGTCGGAGCCGACGATGACCCAGCCGATGCCGCCCTTGGCCATGAGGCTGGCCGCCGCGCCATCCGCCTGCAGGGTCACCGGGATGCCGTCCTGAGCCAGTTCCCAGGCGGTGAGGCGGGTCCCCTGCAGCCAGGGGCGGGTCTCGTCGGCAAAGACCCGGGTGATTTTGCCGTCCGCAAAGCCTTGGCGAATGACCCCTAGGGCCGTGCCGTAGCCGCCGGTGGCCAGGGCCCCGGCGTTGCAGTGGGTGATGACGGCGGTGGGGCCCTGAATCAGGCTGGCGCCCAGCTCGCCCATGCGCCGGTTGGCGGCGATGTCCTCGGCGTGAATGGCCAGGGCCTCCGCGAGCAGCGCCGGCGTTGGGTCACCCTCGCCAAGGCCAGCCAGCCGGCGGCTCATGCGCTCCAGGGCCCAAAAGAGATTGACCGCGGTGGGGCGGGAGGCCGCCAGTTCCCCCAGGTCGGCCTGGATCAGCGACCGCCAGCCCTGGCCATCCTGGGCGTAGCGATCCCGGGCCGCCAGGACCACGCCATAGGCGGCGGCGATACCGATCGCCGGCGCCCCCCGCACCACCATGTCCTTGATGGCCCTGGCCGTGGCCCTGGTGGAGTTCAGTGCCAGAAACTCGGCCCGCCCGGGCAGCAGGCGTTGGTCGAGAAGGTAAAGCAGGCCCTCGCGCCAGACCAGGGCATGGTCCGGGGTGGGCATCGGGGGGGTTGGGGTTTCCATGGGCGCTCATCCTGTGGCAAATTGGCGCCTATTCTGAACCAGCCTCCGCCGGCTTTGAAGAGCCCGGCCCGTAAGAGTCCCGCCATGACCGCCGATCTTGTCATCCATGCCGCATGGGTCCTGCCCGTGGACCCCCAGGACTCCGTGCTCGGCGACCATGCGGTCGTGATCGCTGGGGGTCGTATCCAGGCCCTGCTGCCGAGCGCGGAGGCGCGACAGCGCTACCCGACCGCCCGGGAACTGGACCTGCCCGAGCACCTGCTGATGCCGGGCTTCATCAATGCCCACACCCATGCCGCCATGACCCTGCTGCGGGGGCTGGCGGACGACCTGCCCCTCATGACCTGGCTCCAGGATCACATCTGGCCGGCAGAGCAGCGCTGGGTGAGCCCGGAGATGATCCTGGCCGGCTCCCGACTGGCGGCCCTGGAGATGCTCAAGGGGGGCACCGTTTGCTTCAACGATATGTACTATTTCCCGGAGGTCACCGCCCACGCCATGGCGGAGGCCGGCATGCGCGCCGTCGTCGGCATGATCCTGCTGGATTTTCCGACTGTTTACGCCGAGGGACCGGACCAGTACCTGCGGCAGGGTCTAGCCATCCATGATCGCTACCGGGGCCACCCCCTCATTCATACCGCCTTCGCGCCCCACGCGCCCTACACGGTCTCCAACGCCTCTCTGACCCGGATCCGCACCCTGGCGGACGAACTGGAGGTGCCCATCCACATTCACCTGCACGAGACCGCCGACGAGATTGACCAGTCCCGGCGCGACCATGGCGCGCGACCCCTGCGGCGGCTCCAGCGGCTGGACCTCCTGGGTCCGAACCTGATGGCCGTGCACATGACCCAGGTCGAGGACGGGGAGATCGAACTCCTGGCCACCACGGGGACCCAGGTCATCCATTGCCCCGCCTCCCAACTCAAGCTGGCCAGCGGCTTCAGCCCCGTGGCACGCCTCCGGGAGGCGGGCGTGAACGTCGCCCTGGGCACGGATGGCGCCGCCAGCAACAATGCACTCGACATGCTAGGCGAGATGCGCCTCGCCGCCCTCCTGGCCAAGGGCGTGGCGGGTTCCGCCGCCGCCCTCCCCGCCCCTCAGGCCCTGCGCATGGCCACCCTCGACGGCGCCTGCGCCCTGGGTCTGGAAGAGGAGACCGGCTCCCTGGAGATCGGCAAGTCCGCCGACCTGATCGCCATCGACCTGGGCCATCCCAATACCCAGCCCATCCATAACCCCCTCTCGCAACTCGTCTATGCCGCCAACCGCTCCCAGGTCCGGCATGTGTGGGTCGCCGGGCGCCAACTCCTCCGCGATGGCCAGCCGACGACCCTGGACTCCCAGGAGATCCTCGACGAGGCCCGCGCCTGGCGAGCGCGCCTGGCTGGCGGACATTAACGGCATGACACCCCCTTGCACCCCTTTCGAGGCCCTGAGATGACTGAAGCTGACACCCTGATCCTGGGGGGAACTATCCTGTGCCTCGATGAGCGCATGACCCAAATCCCTGATGGCGCCCTGGCGATTGCGGGTGACACCCTCGTCGCCGTGGGTCGCGAAGAAGAATTGCGGGGCCAATTCACCAGCCAGAACATCATCGACGGCAACAAGACTCTCATCATGCCCGGCCTGATCAACAGCCATACCCATGCGGCCATGACCTGCTTCCGGGGCATCGCCGATGACATGAATCTGATGGACTGGCTGAACCATTATATTTTCCCCGCCGAGGCCCGGAACGTGAACCCGGAACTGGCCTACTGGGGGAGCCTGCTGGCCTGCGCGGAGATGATCAAGTCCGGCACGACCAGCTTCTGTGACATGTACATCTTCGAGGAGGAGACGGCGCGGGCCGCCCAAGAGGCCGGGATGCGCTGCCTGCTGGGGGAGGTGCTGTTCGATTTCCCCTCGCCCAATTACCAGACACCCCAGGAGGGGCTGGCCTACAGCCGCGGACTCCTGGAGCGCTGGGCCGATGATCCCCTGATCCGCATCGCCGTGGAACCTCATGCCCTCTATACCTGCTCCCGGCCCCTGCTAGTCGAGGCCATAAAATTAGCGGATGAGTTCGAAGCGCCCTCGCCCTGCATCTCCTCGAAAATGCCGCGGAAAAGCGCCATCTGGAGGACAAGCTCGGACAGGGACCCGTGCCCTATCTCCAGGAACTTGGCTGCCTCAACGAACGCTTTATCGCCTTTCATGGCGTCTATCTGGATGAATGGGATCTGCGCATCTTCGGCCATCAGGGCTGTAAGGTGGTCTATAACCCCCAAAGCAATATGAAGCTGGCCTCGGGCTGCGCGCCGGTTTCCGGTATGCTCAGGGCGGGTATTGATGTCGGATTAGGCACGGATGGCTGTGCCAGTAATAACAGCCTGGATATGTTCCGGGAGATGAATACCGCCGCCAAGCTCGAAAAGGTCGTCCATTCCGATCCGACGCTCATGCCGGCGCCGACCGTCGTCGCCATGGCCACCCGTGAGGGCGCCCGCGTGCTCGGCATGGATCATCTGACGGGCTCCTTAAAGCCAGGCATGAAGGCGGATCTCATTATGATCGATCTCCAGAGCCCGCATCTAACCCCCCTCTACCATCCTTACTCGCACCTGGTTTACGCCGCGAACGGCGCGGACGTGAAAAACGTCTTCATTAACGGGAAGCTGGTGATGAAGGATCGCCATCTCCTCACCCTGAACGAGGAGGCGATCATGGCAAAGGTGTGCCAAATCGCGGAGCGGATCCGTCACTCCCTGGAAACCCCCGCATAACCGAACCACCCAGGTGCCAACAGTCCCGACCAAGGGACTGAAGACGTGGCGGAAGCGCCACGCCACCCTGGTGCGTCACCTAATCCCCCGGGCCGGTTCCCGTCAGGCCTTGGGTTTAGGTCCTAAGCCCGCGAACCCATACCAACCCAAGGCGGCAAGCTGCAACACCAGGACCAGGCCGAAGGCCATGCCGTAGCCGTGAGGGGCATAGCCCCCGGACGTGGCCGGCCAGAGTCCAATCACCGCGCCCAGGCCCCACTGGGTGACAAAGGCGCCCACGAAGACCAGCA
This sequence comes from Chromatiaceae bacterium, assembly GCA_016714645.1. Classification (NCBI taxonomy): domain Bacteria; kingdom Pseudomonadati; phylum Pseudomonadota; class Gammaproteobacteria; order Chromatiales; family Chromatiaceae; species Chromatiaceae bacterium. The sequence goes on from JADKCI010000005.1 coordinate 441,172, forward strand.
AATTCAAGGCCGTGTTCACCCGCCCGGCCAATTCCCGTGGAAAGGTCTGCGATAGGACGGCATAGCTCAGGTTAGCGGAGGTGCCGAAGAAACCAAAGCCCAACCAAATCAGCAGGGTGGCGCCGGTATAGCCCAAGGCTATGAGCAACTGCAGCGCGAGGAATATGACCACTCCACACATCGAGACCACCACCGGGGGAATCCCCAGGCGGCTGAGACGATAAGCCATGGTACCCATCGACAGAAACCCAGCCACCATGCCCCCCGCGACCCAGAAGAGATGATCCGCCACCGCCATCCGATCGAGACCCGCCACATCCCGTAGCCAGGGTCCCGCCCAGAGACCCTGAATCGCCATGTGGCTACTCATCACCAGCAGGCTGATGGGGGCCAAACGCCAGAATACCCGGCTGGTGTATATCGCCACAATACCGCGCCACTGAACCCGCCAGTCGCCCGCCTGAGCCGCCGCTGGCCGGTCCGGGACCACTCGGAACAGCACCGCCGCCGCCAGTAGGGTCAGCACCGCCAGTCCGGCGAAGACCCCCCGCCAAGAGGTCAATTCCATGGCCCACTCCACCGGCGCGGTCGCGGTCAGGGCGCCCAGCCCCCCCGCGGCGAGCACCCAGCCGTTCACCGCCGGTAGGCGTTGGGGCGGAAACCACAAGACGAAGGTTTTCAGGCTGGCCATCAGGCAGGCCGATACCCCCAGACCGATCAGCGCCCGCCCCAGGACCAGCTCTCCCAGACCATCACTGATCGCGAACAGGGCGGCGCCCGCGGCGGCGAGTATCAAGAGCACACTCTCGACCTTGTGGGGGCTGAACCGGTCGAGCAGGATGCCAAGCGGCAACTGAAAGGCCGCGAATGTCAAAAAGTAAACACTGGTCAGCAGCCCCAGGGCGGCGGCGTCGAGCCCCAGGGCGGACTCCAGTTCCGGGGCCAGCACCGCGTTGATGGTTCGGTAGAGGTAGGACAGGAAATAGCCGGCGGCGAAGGGTAAAAACACCCGCAGCACCAGGGACAGAGGCAGTTCCTGGGAAGGGTTGGGCGAATGAGCCTGACGGGGATCCACAGGGTTAAGGCATCCTGATGTGATAAAACCTGACGGGTTTCACTGAAATGACCGCTGGCTTCCCTGATGCCAGGAGCGGACGGGAAGGCTTGACACCCCGCCCCCTCCTGGTGCAAACAGGCGATTACTTCTTCGGCGCTACAAAACCGATCGCCAATTCCTGGGCGTACTCGACCAGCACCTCATCGCCGACCTTGAACTTTTCCAATCCCAAAACGGCCTTGCCCACCTGAACCTTGAGGTGCTTGCCATCCGGCATGCTCAGCACGGCGGAGCGTTTCTTTGCATCAATGCTTAGGATCTTGGCCGTGGCCGCCACGGTATCCACTTCCTCGGCAAAGGGCTTGGAGCCCTTGCCGGAGACCGCCAGGGTGCGTGTTTCCGTAATACCGGGCTTGGCTCCCTTGGGGGCCGCCACCAGACCAACGGCGATGGCCTGGGTGAATTCAACCACGAACTCGTCGCCCTTTTTGATCTTGTCGAAGTCGGGGACCGACTTGCCGACCTTCATGGCCGTCAGGTTACCCTGGGCATCCTTGATCATGAGGGTCCGGGTCTTGGGATTGGTGGATTCAATCCGCGCCGTAATGAGGGTCACCTCGGCGGCTACCGGCACCGGCTTGGCGTGGACACCGGTCGCGGTCGCTTCGGCCGCGACCACCTGGAAGCCAGCGGTAGCTAGCAGAACGGCGAGTAATAGGGATTTATTCATTTAAACTCCTAAAATATCGGCAATAAGTTCTTCACAAGCCAGATCAGAAAAACATCGGCATCGCATGGGAAGCAGGACAAGAGGCCTCCTTGTCAGCCTTGGCAGGCACTGGAGCCAATCAATAATATACCGAACAACCCTGAGTTTTCGGTTTTCAGGGTCGCCCCGATCATCCTCCCGCATGCCAGAGCTCGACAGTCTTGTCGATCGCCTGAGGTGCGGCTAACATCGTACCGCTATCAGCCCCCAGGCAAAGCCCGGCGCCCACACCACCGGCGGGGCTTCCTAACTCCCTTTCCGCCCAGCAGGCGTCAACACATGCCCATCGCCCCCGAGGACCAGGCCCGAATCGAAGAGATCGCCGCGGGTTTCAAGCACATTCTGGATCAGCAGTTCGCCATGCACCTGCGGGTGGCGCGGCGAACTACCTCGGTGGTCCGCTTCGGCATGATCAGTCTGGCGGTCATCGGGGTGAGCATGTTCCTGCTGCTGCTGACGCTCGCCTATCAGATCAAGCCCATGATCGGCTCCGTCGATACCATGAATGGTCATTTCACCCATATTTCGCAAAACATGCTGGTCATGAAGGATGCCATTCTAGAAATGGAATCCAATGTCCGCCCCTTGCCGCTCATGTCCGGGGAAATGTACCGGATGCAAGGGAGTGTCCGGGAGCTGACCGGCTCCACCAACAGCCTCTCGGTGCGCATGGATAACCTGGATACCAACATGGCCAGTATTGCCCAAAGCGTCACGCGCATGACCTCCAGCTTTGCCTTCATAAATCAGACGGTCGGCATCATGGGCGCCGACGTTAACCGCATGTCCGGGCCCATGCGGATCTTCAACTCGATGACGCCCTTGAAATGATCCACCAAACCGCTCAACCGCCGACCGCCCAGGGGACGAGCCTGACCGACACGACCCGGATCATCGAGGTTTTCCACCAGGCCGTCACCGAGGTCGATAACCGGATGACGGAAGAAAACCGCATTGGCACCGGGATCGCTCGGCGCACCATGGGGATCATCCGCGGGGTGCTGCTGCTGTTGGCCATTCTCGCGGTCATCAATCTCTACCTGATCCAGGATCTGGCGCAAGCCATGCTTGACATGATCAGTACCATGGACCGCATGCAGCAGCATTTCGCGGCCGTGGATCGTGACATGCGGACCATTACCCAGTCCGTCCTCGGCATGAACGAGCAGGTGCGCAGCCTGCCGCCCATGAAGGATTATCTGGTACTCATGAACCAGGACATGGCCAACATGAATCACGATGTCCGCTTCATGGATCAAAACCTGGCCACCATGGATCAGCATGTCGCCACCATTACCAACGGGGTCGGGGAGATGGCCGGACGTTTCGAGCTGCTGAACCAGACCACCCAGGGTATGGGTTATAACGTCAATCAGATGTCCCAGCCCGTCAGGACCCTGGACCCCTTCGGTTTCATGGGACGCTGAGCGCATCCGACATGGAACCATCCCCGAGCGAAGCGGATTGGATTCGCCAGATCGAGGGCCTGATCGAGGAAGGTCAGTGTTTTCTGGCCTACGACCGGTCTGGACAGGCGCGGCGCGATTACCCCGACAGCCGGCGCCTGCGGCTGTTGGCGATCCTGGCCCTGATGCGCAGCGGTGGCATGCTGGAGGCGCGCAAGATCCTGTGCAAGATGCCCGACGCCCTGGAGGCCCTGGAACCGATCGCGAACCAGGTCCTCGCTACCCTGCGCCAGCACCTCCCGCCGCTCCTCAAGGAAGCCCGGGACCCGCCAGGGGAGCCCCGCCTCGCGTGGGTCCTGGAACTCGCCACCCACCTGAAGCACCTGGGGGAGAGGACCTCGGTCGGAACCCCGGAAGACCTGGGTACCCTGGATCTATGCGCCCGCATCCATGCCGAACTCTGGCGTCACCAAGGCAGCCCCGAGGATCTCCGCAAGAGCCGGCAGGCCCATCTGCGGGCCTTCCAGGCCCATCGCCAGGCGGGGAACGGTGTCCATGCGGCCCGCCTCTCCTGGTTGCTGGGCGAGACGGAACTGGCGCGGACCCTGGCGCGCCAGGTGCGGGCCGCCACGACCGGGGCGCGGGAGGAGCTCGGCCCCAAAGACCGGTTTTTCACCCTCGCCCATCAGGCCGAATGCTGCTTGCTGCTGGCAGAGCCGGCCCTGGCCGAGGACCAGTTCCGACAGGCCTTGAGCGATGGCCAGGTGCATTACGCCTGGGTCGTCGAGGTCCGTAATCGCCTCCTCTCGCTCCAGGAAGGGGATTTCCCCGTCCCCGCCGCCCTGATGGAATTGCTGCGCCCGCCGGTCATTCTGATCGGCGGCGGGCACCCCCTCGACCTCCCCGGGGCCTCGCCGCCCATTTTCCCGCCCCCCTGCGAGGAGGCGGTCAGGCATGCCATCCAGGAACACCTCGACAAGCTGGGCGCCCACATCGGTTACAGCTCGGCGAGCGCCGGAACCGAGCTGCTGTTTGTCGAGGCCATGCTGGAGCGGGACGCCGAGGTCCACCTGGTATTGCCCTTCGCCACAGAGGATTTCATCCGCGAACGGGTCGCCCCCGCGGGCGCCCGCTGGGAGCGACGCTTTCGGCACGCCCTCAAACTGGTTGCCAGCGTCAACCATGCCACCGAGGAGCACTATCTCGGTCACGATTGGCTGTTCCGCTTCAATAATCAGATTATCGACGGTCTCGCCCGCCTGCGCGCCGATCTGTTGGGGACGACCCCGCACCTGCTGTTGGTCTGGGACTATGCCGCCGAACAGGGGGCCGGGACGGCGGCGGACTTCATGGACCACTGGCCAGACCCAGGCCGCCTGCGGCTGATCGATCTGGACGCCGTACGCGCACGCACCCTCGCCGCGACGCCAACCCTGGCCGCCCCGCCGCCCGCCGTCCGCCCTGCCCCACCCAGCGGCCTGCGGCGGGAACCCCAACGGGTGCTCAGGACCCTACTGTTCGCCGACCTGGTGGGCTTCAGCAAGCTCCGCGAAGAGGAATTGCCGGGGCTCTGGAGCTACCTGGCCAAGGTCCAGCGCCGGTTGGATGACATCAGCTCCCCGCCGGATCTGGTGGAAAGCTGGGGCGATGCCCTCTACGTGGTCATGTCCAGCGCCCGCTCCCTCCTGCATCATGCCTTTGCCCTTCAGGACAGCTTTATCCGCCTCGATCCACGCATCCATGGCCTGCCGGACCACCTGAGCCTGCGCATCGGTCTCCACGCCGGCCCCGTCTATACGGGCCAGCACCCCCTGACCGGGCGCCCCATCGTCTATGGGAGTCATGTCTCCCGCACGGCCCGCATCGAGCCGATCACCCTCCCGGGCAATGTCTATGCCTCGCAACAATTCGTCGCCTTACTGACCGCGGAGGAAGGCGCCCATTGCGCCGAACAGGCCTCGCGGGGCAGACCCTGCTCCCCCTGGTATGCCTGTGAGTACCTGGGCTATCAGCAACTGGCGAAAAACTACGGTAACACGCCCGTTTATCACCTGCTGCCCTGACCGGCCGCACCCATGCAGCCCCGATGCGCTCGAGGGTGCCGCCCTTGCACTCCCCAGCCCCCCTCGGTATCTTGCAATCCTTTTTCCAGGTCGCCTCGGGCGGCACCCCAGCGGGCACTCACAGCGGAGCCAAAGCGCATGCGCAGTCATTATTGCGGAGATCTGAACCGCGAACAGGTTGGTCAGGACGTTTCACTGAGCGGATGGGTCCACCGTCGCCGGGATCACGGCGGCGTCATCTTCATCGACCTGCGCGACCGAAGCGGTCTGATTCAGGTGGTGATCGACCCGGACAATCCCGAGACCTTCCGCCTGGCCGAGCAAGCGCGCAGCGAGTTTGTCCTCCGCATCGAGGGGCGGGTGCGCCCACGCCCGGAGGGCACCGAAAACAAGGACATGCCCACCGGCGAGGTTGAGATCCTGGCCCGCGCCCTGACCATCCTCAACAGTTCCGAGACCCCGCCGATCCAGCTCGACGATCATGGCCGCGACGCCGCCGAGGAACTGCGCCTGCGCTACCGCTACCTCGATCTGCGCCGCCCCGAGATGCAGGAACGTCTACGCCAGCGCAGCCGTATCACCCGGAACCTGCGCAACTTCCTGGATGCCCATGGTTTCCTGGACATCGAGACCCCCATCCTCACCAAGTCCACCCCCGAGGGGGCCCGCGACTACCTGGTGCCGAGCCGCACCCATCCCGGCGAGTTCTTCGCCCTGCCCCAGTCGCCGCAGCTCTTCAAGCAGTTGCTGATGATGTCGGGCATGGATCGCTACTACCAGATCGCCCGCTGCTTCCGCGACGAGGACCTGCGCGCCGACCGCCAGCCCGAGTTCACCCAACTCGATATCGAGGTCTCCTTCATGGACGAGGATGAACTCATGGAACTGACGGAGGAGATGATCCGGCGACTCTTTCGCGAGATCCTGGGGGCCGAACTCCCCAACCCCCTGCCCCGCCTGACCTATGCCGAGTCCATGCGGCGTTTTGGGTCGGACCGCCCCGACCTGCGCGTGCCCCTGGAGTTGATCGATGTCGCCGATCTCATGGCAGAGGTGGACTTCAAGGTCTTCGCGGGTCCGGCCAAGGACCCCGAGGGCCGGGTCGTGGCCTTGCGCCTGCCCAAGGGTGGCGAACTGAGCCGCAAGGCCATCGATGACTATGGCCAGTTCGTCGGCATCTACGGCGCCAAGGGGCTGGCCTACATCAAGGTCAACGACTGGACCGGCCAGGGGCGGGAGGGGTTGCAATCGCCCATCCTCAAGTTCCTGCCAGACGCGGCCGTGGCGGGCATCATGGCGCGCACCGGCGCCCTGGACGGGGACCTCATCTTCTTCGGCGCCGACAAGGCCAACATCGTCAACGAGGCCATCGGCGCCCTGCGCGTCAAGCTGGGCCAGGACCTGGGCCTGATGGCCGAGGGCTGGCACCCGCTGTGGGTGGTGGACTTCCCCATGTTCGAGCGCGAGCCTCACACCGGCCGCTGGACGGCCCTGCACCACCCCTTCACCTCGCCCAAGGAGGACCAGATCGGTCTCCTGGACAGCGACCCGGGCGCCTGCCTGTCCCGCGCCTACGACATGGTGCTCAATGGCACCGAGATCGGCGGTGGTTCCATCCGTATCCACCGCGAGGCGGTGCAACGCCAGGTCCTGAAGCTGCTGGCCATCAGCGACGAGCAGGCCGAGGACCGCTTTGGCTTCCTGCTGCGGGCCCTCAAGTATGGCTGCCCGCCCCACGGCGGCCTCGCCTTCGGCATGGACCGCCTGGTGATGCTGATGACCGGCGCCAGCTCCATCCGCGATGTCATGGCCTTCCCCAAGACCCAGACCGCCGCCTGCCTGCTGACCTCCGCCCCCTCGCCGGTCGATCAGGCCCAGCTCAACGAGTTGGCCTTGCGGATCAAGTTGCGGCCTTGAGACGGGGCGCGCCACCGCCAAGGCGTGACGCCGGAACCCGGCATCCGACCGCTCCCTTTAAGCGTCCGGAGTCCGTGCTGCTGGTGATCGCCACCTTCGCCGGGGAATTCCTGCTCCTGCGCCGCACCCGGCCTGCCGGCTTCTGGCAATCCGTGACCGGCAGCCTGGAACCGGGGGAGAACCCCCGCCAGGCCGCCCGACGGGAGCTGTGGGAGGAGACGGGGTTGAGCCTGCCGGAAGCGGCCCTGCTCGATCTGAATCATCGGGAGCGCTTCCCCATCCTCCCTGCCTGGCGGGAACGCTATGCCCCCCAGGTCCATGACAACCTGGAGCACTGGTTCGCCCTGGTGCTGCCCCTGCGGCGACTGATCCGCCTCAACCCCGGCGAGCACCAGGAGGTCTGCTGGCTGCCCGCCTCCGGGGCCGCCGGCCTGGCCAGGTCCTGGACCAATCGCCAGGCCATCCGGCTGCTGGCGAGCCTGCTGGCGGGGGCGCCAATGGCTTGGCGCTAGATCGGGAGGGGTGACACCTCAGGCAGCGGCGACCGACTCCAGCTCTAGCGCATCGATCAGGGCGCCACTCTTCCACCAGGGATGGCGGGCCTCGGTAAACTCGTTCCAGAAACCGTCGAAGCGCCCCAGGGAGTGGAAGAAGTCACAGGTCCGCCAGCCGATGAGACCGCCCGCGTAAACCAGGATCTCATGATTGCTTTCCTCGGCGAGGATGGTGTCCAGGACATGCCGGGTGACCGAGACATCGTTCATGAGACCCAGCAAATCCTGAATGCCCTTCATGTGGGCGATGAAACTATCCATGCCATTGAACAGGGGGCGGAAGAACTCGGCGGCGTAACGCAGCTTCTTGCACTCGATGCGTAGTTGGTGCATTGCCGCGGCGTTGTTACGGTCCACATGGCTACCCACCAGGAGGACCTGACGCTCCTGCTTGTCGAGGAGGGCACGGGCAAAAGGGACCAGTTTGCTGTCCTGAAGATTACGCGGTTTGCGCTGCTTCTCCACCGTGCCTTCCCAGCGGCGATGGGCATACCAGTCGTGAAAGCCTTCCTTGAATTGGCGATAGCGTTTGCTCTCGAGCATGGGCTCGACCTGTTCCTGGTAGGCACGGGCCCGCCGCAACCGGGCCACGCGATCCAGGCCCTCCGCCCCCGGGAGGGGTAGATGGGGGGCGGCATGCGTCAGTCCCTCGTCGATAAAGACATCCAGGTCCCGCGCCAGTCCCAGTTCGCCGACGATCCACCGCATCTCCTCGGACCAGGGCTTGCTGGCCTCTTTTGGAATGGCGGCGCGGAAGAGCGACAGGGCCGAACGCAGGCGCCGGATGGCCACGCGCATCTGATGGACGCCCTCGATGTCTTCCCAGTTCTTGGCCTTGTCCTCCCACGCGACGATAAATTCATAGTTGTGCGCCATGATGGTGGCAAAGGCCTTGCTGACGTTTTGGCTCGGCGTGACGGGAGCGGATGATTTGATAATGCTCGACATGAGGCCTCGGTCTCCGAAGTTCAGCGATATTGTTATGAATTAGCGGCCCTGGCCGGTCCAGGTATCCCGCAGCCCCACGGTGCGGTTGAGGATCAACCGATCGCGACGGGAATCGCGATCGACGACGAAATACCCCTCGCGCTCGAACTGGAAGCGATCGCCCGGCGCCGCCGCCAGGAGCGCGGGCTCGACCAGGCAGCCGGTGAGGGTGCGCAGGGAGTCCGGGTTGATGTCGTTGAGAAAATCGCGGCCGCCGGCACCCGGATGGGGCACGGCGCAGAGGCGGTCATAGAGGCGCACCTCGGCGGCCACCGCTATGGCGGCGGGCACCCAGTGGATGACGCCCTTGACCTTGCGGCCCTCCGGATTGCGGCCCAGGGTCGCGGCATCGTGACGGCAACGCAGCTCGATGACCTCGCCCGCGGCGTCCTTGATGACCTGGTCGCAGCGGATGACGTAGGCCCCGCGCAACCGAACCTCCCCGCCGGGGACCAGGCGCTTGAAGCCCTTGGGCGGGTCCTCGGCGAAATCGGCCTGATCGATATAGAGCTCGCGGCCAAAGCTCAGGGCGCGGACGCCGCGCATCTCGTCCTTGGGGTGATTGGCCAGTTCGATGGTCTCCTCCCGATCCGCAGGATAGTCCCCGATCACCACCTTGAGGGGGTGCAGCACCGCCAGGCGACGGTCGCTGGTGGCGTCCAGGTCCTCGCGGATGGTGTTCTCCAGCAGGGACATCTCCACCAGATTGTCGGACTTGGTAATGCCGATGCGGTCGCAGAAGGCGCGAATGGCGGCGGGGGTATAGCCCCGGCGGCGGAGACCCGCGAGGGTGGGCAGGCGCGGGTCGTCCCAGCCCTCGACGTGGCCCTCGCTCACCAGTTGGGTGAGGAGGCGCTTGCTCATCACCGTGTACTCCAGGTTGAGGCGGGAGAACTCGATCTGGCGCGGCTGGCAGGGCAGGTCCAGGTTTTCGATCACCCAGTCGTAGAGGGGGCGATGGTCCTCGAACTCCAGGGTGCAGAGGGAATGGGTGATGCCTTCCAGGGCGTCGGAAATGGGATGGGTGTAGTCGTACATGGGGTAGAGACACCACTGACTGCCGGTCTGGTGGTGGGTCACCCCGTGCTTGATGCGGTAGAGGACCGGATCGCGCAGATTGATGTTGGGCGAGGCCATATCGATCTTGGCGCGCAGGGTGCGGGCGCCGTCCGGGAACTCGCCGGCGCGCATGCGGGCAAAGAGGTCCAGGTTTTCCTCTCGGGTACGATCGCGGTAGGGGCTGTCCTGGCCCGGCTCGGTCAAGGTGCCGCGGTAGACGCGGGTCTGCTCGGCATCCAGGTCGCAGACATAGGCCAGGCCCTTGCGGATCAGGTCCACGGCGAAGTCGTGGAGCTGCTGAAAGTAGTCCGAGGCAAAGAAGGTCCGCTCGCCCCAGTCATAGCCCAACCAGCGCACGTCCGCCTCGATGGCCGCGACGAACTCCAGGTTCTCCTTGAGGGGGTTGGTGTCATCGAAACGCAGATTGCAATGACCCGGATAGTCCAGCGCCAAGCCAAAATTCAGGACGATGGACTTGGCATGACCAATGTGCAGATAGCCGTTGGGCTCCGGCGGGAAGCGCGTGAGGATACGCGAATGTTTACCACTGGCCAGATCCTGCTCGATGATCTGGCGAATGAAATTGGTTTTCCCCGGGGCGGTCAGGGTGGAGTTCTGGGTATCGGACATAGGATTGGGATCACGAAGACGAAGGGAGGCCCAAGTGCCTCCACAAAAATATCAAGGCTGGAAGGATACCTGGATTCGGGTATCGACAGCCACCTTTTTGATTTCATCGGATCGCTAGGTTATTCAGGCTCTTGACCCGCGCTTAGTGGCCTGACGGGTAGCGCGCCCGCTGGGTGGCCTGCTCCCAGGCTTGCCGCAGGGTTGCCGCCGCGACTTCCGGCTGTTCGGCGCCGGTGATGGCGCGGACCACGGCGAAGGAACCGACGCCGGCACGCGCGATGTCGGGTAGTTGCGCCGCGGCGATGCCGCCGATCGCCACCAGCGAGCGGTCACGCAGCAGGCGGGCGTAGGCCCCCAGCCGGGCGCTGCCTTGGGGTGGGGTGGCCATGGCCTTGAGCGTGGTCGGATACACGGCGCCGAGGGCCAGGTAGCTCGGGCCGAGGGTGTCGGCGCGCAGCATCTCGGCATAGCCATGGGTGCTTAGGCCCAGGCGGAGGCCGGCCTCGCGTATCTCCCCGACCTCGGTGGGGCCCAGGTTATCCAGGTCTTCCTGGCCCAGATGCACGCCGTAGGCCCCGGCGGCGATGGCCTCGCGCCAATGGTCGTTGATGAACAGCAGGCTGTCGGTGCCCTGGACCGCGGCCACCGCGGCCTGGATCTCGGCGCGCAGGGCGGCGGCATCGCCGGATTTGTAGCGCAGTTGCAGGGTGGACACACCGGCGCGTGCCAGGCGGCCAACCCAGTCGGCACTGGGCAGCACGGCATAAAGGCCCAGGGCTTGCGGGCAGGGCGCGAAGGCGGGCGAGCGCGGACTGGGGCTCATGCCGAAGTCGGCCGGATCGACCGGCCAGACCTCCGGGTCGAAGTGGCCGGTGCGCGCGCTCTGGCGGTGCCAGGCACGCGCCAGACAGGCGGCGTCGGCGGGGATGAAGCCGAGCCGGCGGGCGGCGGCAAAAGTGATACCGTAGGGGCTGTCCTCGTCGGGCAGGGCCTGGGGATCGGCCTGGATGGCCAGACCGAGCGCCGCGTGCCGCTCGACCAGGGTGAGGGTCAGATCTAGCGCACGCGGCAGGGCGGGAGCGGACATGGCCGGATCAGGCATGGTGCCAGAAGGGGGTACCCAACACCGGGGTACTGGGCTGGGCAACCTCCTGGGCCGTCATGGCCCCGGACAGGAAGGCGCCGCGGCCGGCGCGCACCGCATCGGCAAAGGCCCCGGCCATGGCTACCGGCTCCCGCGCCAGGGCCACCGCGGTATTGAGCAGCACGGCGTCGAAGCCCCATTCCATCACCTGGCAGGCGTGCGAGGGCAGACCCAGCCCGGCGTCGACGATCAAGGGCACGCTCAGGCGCTCGCGCAGGGTGCGCAAGGCGTAGGGGTTGATGGGGCCCTTGCCGGTGCCGATGGGCGCGGCCCAGGGCATGACGGCCTGGCAGCCGACATCGACCAGGCGCTGGCACAGCACCAGGTCGTCGGTGCTGTAGGGCAGCACCTTGAAGCCGCTCTTGATCAGTTGCGCGGCGGCCTCGACCAGATTGAGGGTGTCGGGCTGCAGGCTGTAGTCGTCGCCGATCACCTCCAGCTTGATCCAATCGGTCTCGAAGACCTCCCGCGCCATCTCGGCGGTGGTGATGGCCTCCCGGGGGCTGTGGCAGCCGGCGGTATTGGGCAGCACCGGCACCCGCAATTTGCGCAGCAGGGGCCAGAAGCCCTGGTTGGGATCGAGACCGCTGGCGCCCTGGCGCCGCAGCGAGGCCGTCAGCAGGCAGGGTTGGGCCCGGCCGACGGCCAACTCCAGCACGGCGGGCGAGGGATAGCGGGCGGTACCGAGCAGTAGGCGGCTAGCAAAGCTTTCGCCATACAGCAGCAGGGGATCGGCTTGAGGGGCGGGGGCAAGGGTCATGGCATGGCCTGTGGGGTGGGGCGCCGCGGCGTTCAGCCGCCGGATACGGGCGCGATGATTTCGATGTGATCGCCCTCCGCCAGGGGCGTCTGGGCATGGCGGCCGCGAGGCACGAAGTTCAGGTTGAGGGCGGCGGCATAGGGCTCGTTGGCCGCGACGGCCTGGATGGCGTCGGCCAGGGTGGCGTTGTCGGCGAGTTCGCAGGGGGTCTGGTTGATGAGCACGCGCATAGGTTCAAGCCGTTACGGCGGCGGTGGCCGCGGTGTGGAAACTCAGCCGCAGGCGCGCGGCCAAGGTGGTTTGCCCGGTTTGCATCCACTCCAGCACGGCGTCGAGCAGGGCCGGGGAGATCATGAAACCGTGGCGATAGAGGCCGTTGACCTGCAGGACGCGGGGGCGCACCTCGTAAATCGCGGGCAGGTTGTCCGGCAGGGTGGGACGGCACCGGGTGGCGAGTTCGAGGATGCGGCCCTCACCAAAGCCCGGGTGGACGGCGTAGGCGGCGCTCAGCAACTCGAGGGTGGAACGGACGCTGGCCGGCGACAGGTCGTCACTCTCGATCTCGGTAGCGCCAATCACGAAGACATAGTCTTCCTTGGGGGCAATGTAGAGGGGGTAGCGTGGATGCAGCAACCGGGTCGGGCGGTGCAGGGTGACGTCGGGCGCATGGATGCGCGCGACCTCGCCGCGTACGCCGCGCAGCGTCTCCTCGGGCGTGCGCCATTCGCCCTGGCTGCCCAGGCCGCGGCAGTCGAGCACCCAGCCGCCATGACGGTCCTGGATGTCCAACGCCTGCTCCAGGGACAGAGCGGTGTGCCATTCGATCGGCACCCCCAGGTCCCCGAGCGTCTCGGTCAGGGCCCCCAGCAGTTGGCGGTTGTCGATCTGGGCCTCCCCCGGCAGATAGAGCCCCTCGTGGAAGCGCCGGGCCAGGGCCGGCTCCAGGCCGGCGATGCCCTCGCCGTCAAGGGTGAGTGGCTGGGGTAGTTCCGGCATGGCCCGGCCGGTGGCGGCCAGCAGGCCGCTGAAGCGCCGGGCCTCGGGGGCGTCCTGCCGGTGCCAGAGAATCAGGGTGCCGTTTTGCTGGAAAAAGACCGGGCGCCGCAGCCCTGCGATCAGGCTTGGCCAGCGGCTCAGGGCATACTGGCCCATGGCGACGACATTGAGCTCGGTAATGGCCGATTCGGCCAGTGGAGCCAGCATGGCGGCGGCCACCCAGGCGGCGGCACCACTGCCGTCGGGCGGGCCGGCATCGAGGATCCGAACCGGGTGCCCGGCCTGGGTCAGCGTCAAGGCCAGCAGGCGGCCCATCAGGCCGGCACCCAGCACCAGCACCGGCTCGCCAGGAAAAGAGGTGTTATTTTGCATAGGGCTATGGATTCAAAAATGGAACATCAAAGGTAATCCTTCAGCCCCCTCTCCCCAACCCCCCCACCAAGGGGGAGGGAGCCAGAGAAGCAGTGGCGTGAGCTACCGAACTCAACCCCTGTGGCAGGGAGATCTGAAGGCTTACTATCAAACTTTACTGCCCGGTGGGTGTGGCTGGGCCGGGCCCTCCCCCTCTGCCGTCGGGACCCCTCGCCAGGGCGCGCTGGCAGCGATAAGCGCATCGATCTGGCGGCCCAGGACCCGGAGCCCCGCCTCGATATGGGTCTCGCCCTGGAGAAGAGCATCCTCCAGCATGCCCGCCTGCTGCATCAGCTCCAGGGCACAGATATTTGCCGCGGAACTCCGGACCTTGTGCAAGCGCCGGGCCGCGTTCACTCGCTCCCCCTGGTCAAGATCATCACGGGTCGCCTCGACCACCCTGGCGTAATCCCTGACAAAGGTATCGAGGAATTTTCGCAACAATTCCGGGTTGCCATGGAATAGTTTCGCGGCCTTGATTGTGTTGATCCCGGCGATGGGCGGGAATGCCTCCGCCAAGGGGCCAGGCAGGGCGGGGGCCGCCGGCGCCGATGTCGAGGTCTGGGTTGCCGCTGGCTCCTGGGTGGGCACCCAGGGCCGCAACAGCCCTGCGATTTGGTCCAGATCCACCGGCTTGGTCATCACCGCATCGGCGCCGGCCTCATGCGCCGCCTGCCGTTGCTCCGGCAGGACCCCAGCGGTAAGGACGATGATGGGCAGATCGGTCAGCGCAAGCCGGTCACGGATCAGCCGGGTTGCCGTGAGCCCATCCATCACCGGCATTTGCAGGTCCATCAGCACCGCATCAAAGTCTCGAGGTTGCGACTCCAGGATCTGGACGGCTTGCTGCCCATCGGTGGCGGTAATGACCCCGGCCCCTTCCCATTCCAGGGCCTGTTTCATCAGGGCAAGGTGCGTCTCACTATCGTCCACCACCAGAAAAGCGCATCCCCGCAGCCACGGTCCCAGGCCAAGCGCCGGCTCGGCCAAGACCGGGGCGGCCAGCTCGCCATGATCGGCCCGTTCGAAAGGTAGTTCGAACCAGAAATTACTGCCCTGTCCCGGCTGGCTAAGGGCCCCAATCTCTCCACCCATCAATTCCACCAGCCGCTTGCTGATGACCAGACCCAGACCCGTGCCGCCAAAGCGCCGGGTAATGGTGGCATCGCCTTGAGTGAAGGGGGTGAAAAGCGCTGTCAGGACCTCCGGGGAGATGCCCATGCCCGTGTCCCGCACCTCAAAGCGCAGACGCGCAGACCTTGGGGTGAGGGCAATGACCTGGACCCGGACGGTGACCTCGCCCCCCGGGGCAAACTTGATGGCGTTGCCGATCAGGTTGGTCAGCACCTGACCCAGGCGCAGGTCATCGCCCCTGAGGGGCCCGAGGGGTTCCAGCAAACCCGCAATCCGCAGATCAAGCCCCTCGGCCCTGGCCTTGAGACCCAGGAGGCCATCGAGTTGTTGCAACAGCGCCCCGAGATCAAAGGGCCGGTTATCGATCTCGATCTTGCCGGCTTCGATCCGGGAAAGATCCTGAATATCGTTGATGATGCCCAACAGGGTCTGGCCGGCGTCATGGATGCGCCTGACCATGTCCCGCTGGTTGGCACTGAGGGGCTCGCGGTCGATCATCTGGGCCAGGCCCAGCAGGGAGTAGAGGGGGGTGCGGATCTCGTGACTCATGTGGGCCAGGAACTCGCTCTTGGCCTGATTGGCGCCCTCCGCGACGAGCCGCGCTTGCCGCAATTCATTCTCGCTCCGTTTGTGCTCACTGATATCCCGCGTGATGCCCAGCAATTCCACGAAATTGCCATCGTTATCGTAAATGCCGCTGGCCTTGATCTCGGTCCAGACGCTTGAGCCATCCTTGTGCAGTTCCTCGAAATCCCAGATTTGGAAAGTAACCGGAATCCCTGCCTGTACCTGAGCGTAGGCCGAGGCGATGGCCTCTCTGAGGATGAGACATGAATCAGGATGACAGGTATCCTCAAGTTTTAGCCGCAGGTATTCTTCCGGCCGATACCCGGTCAATTTCTCGATGGATGGACTGACATAGGTCAGCCCTCTATGAAAATCAAAAGTCCAGATGACATCACCGGCATTATCGGCCAGCAGGCGGTGCCGTTCCTCGCTGATACGCAGATGATTCTCGATTACTTTATTTTGCGTAATATCCTGTGTCGTTCCGCGAGTCATGGTTACGGTGCCGTCCGGGGCATATTCGGCTCTACCAATTCTCTCGATATGTTTGATGCGGCCATCGGGCAGCAGCAGGCGGACATGGATCTTAAAACCACGCCTCTCGGCCAGGGCCTGAGTGTAGGCCGCCAGAGCCGCCGACTGATCGTCGGGGTGCACAAACTTGCCCCACAATTCCTCCCGTGACGGGGGCAGGTCCCGACCCGGGACCAGTTCAAACAAGCGGTAGAGTTCCTCGGACCACCAGACCCTGTTCCGTTTCACGTCCCATTCCCAACTACCGATATGGGCCACCCGTTGGGCTTCATTGAGGCGTTCAACGCTCTCCAACATGGCTAGCTCGGCTTGCTTGCGATCCGTCACATCCATGAAGGCCGCTAATTCTTCCCTGTCCAGGGTCATGGCGAATATCTCGACATGACGGACCGCGCCGTCCCTGCGCGTCATGCGAAATTCAAAGGGACCCATCAAGGAGTCGTTTTCAACCCCTTTGGGCAAGACCTTTTCCCAGGAAGCCACTGCCTGGCGGCGATAGGCTTCATCGGGATAAAACAGCTCATACCAGCGACTCAGGGTCTGAATATCCTCGGCGGAATACCCGAAGGTCCGCACGAATTGGTGATTGCAGAGCAGAATCCTGCCGTCGGGATCCTTCAGCGCCAAAGGGATGGGTGCGAATTGGAAGAGGTGTTTGAATTTGATCTCGCTGGCCCTGATGAACTCCTCGGCAATCGAACTGACGTCGCTATTGCACCTTTGGGCATCCAGTTCCCGGCGTGAGTCACCGGTAACCGCGAACCCTGAGGGGCCTTGTTCCTCGCTCGGAGGCAACGATTCCTCTTTCCCTATCGATGCCGTGATGTCCTCGACCATGGCCAGGATTTGGGGTCCCGCCCCGGGGCCGGTCACGACCCGAGTGGCGGTCACCCTGATCCAGACCACCGAGCCATCGGGTCGCAGATGCCGCCTCTGGCCCTGGTAATCATCAAGGCACCCGCTGCCGGGGGGTATTGGAGGGTCACCGTCTGTTACTTCATCATCCGGGTGGCCGAGGCACTTCCAGTCGAAAATCGCCAAGGCCGCGGGGCTTAGGCCCAGAATGGTCGCAAGGCGCTGATTGGCCTCCAGGAGGCTACCACTCGCCGGATCGAACAGGACCATGCCCACCGGAGCCTGGTCGAAGAGGATCTGAAACCGAGATTCCGCCCCAGGCGGGTGCGAGACGGGGCTGGCAGTCGTGGTTTCGCTCATCTGATGGGCACTCGCCGTGTCGATCGGGAAGAGACGCGCGCCCATGGGATCCTGGAGGGCCGTCGCGGGGTGCGCTGGCCAGGCGGGAGCCGGACCCGAGGATTGAAAAGGGGATGGCCGCACCTAAGTGAGGCCCAACCCTTGCCTTCTTCCCATCCACCTACCCCCTTGGCTGAATATCATTATGCCTGATCTCTTCACCCCACTGCGCATCGGCGCCATTACCACCCCCAACCGTATCTTCATGGCGCCCCTGACTCGCTGCCGGGCGGGTGACGAGCACCTCGCTAACGCCTTGATGGCCGAACACTATGCCCAGCGCGCGAGTGCCGGCCTGCTGATTGCTGAGGCCACCATGGCCATGGCCGGGAACTCGGCCTTCTGGACGGAGCCGGGCATCTACTCCGCGGCCCATGCCGCGGGCTGGCAGCAGGTGACCGATGCCGTCCATGCCGCCGATGGCCGTATCTTCCTCCAGATCTGGCACGGCGGGCGCGCCTGCCATCCCCTCCTCAATGACGGGGTCCAACCCGTCGGGGCCAGCGCCCTTGCGATTGCCGGCGACAAAGTCAATACCCCAGCGGGTAAGCAACCCTACGTCGTCCCACGGGTCCTCGCCGACGAGGAGCTTCCCGCCATCGTCGCGGGCTTTCGCCAGGCGGCGGCATACGCCAAGTTGGCCGGTTTCGATGGGGTCGAGCTGCATGGCGCCAACGGTTACCTGCTCGACCAGTTCCTGCGTGACGGCACCAACCAGCGCCTTGGCCCCTATGGCGGCAGCCTGGAGAACCGCGCCCGCCTGATGTTCGAGGTCATCGAGGCCGTCAGTGGGGTGTGGGGCAGTGATCGCGTGGGCCTGCGCATTTCTCCGCTCAACAGCTACAACGACATGATCGACAGTGATCCCATTGGCCTGGCCACCTGGCTGGCTGGGGAGCTAAACCGCTTCAACCTAGCCTACCTGCATCTGATGCGTGGCGATTTTTTTAGTCAGCAGCAGGGTGATGTCGTAACGCCCGTGCGTGAGCGATACCAGGGCGTCCTCATCGGCAATATGGGCTATGGCCCGGAGGAAGCCGCGACCGCCGTCGCGGAGGGAACACTCGACGCGGTGGCCTTTGGCACCGGCTTCCTGGCCAACCCAGACCTGCCGGCGCGGGTCAAGGCGGGTGCGCCGCTGAATGAGCCTGAACAAGCAACCTTCTACTCCCCCGGGCCTGATGGCTACACGGACTATCCCGTTTGGGAAGCCTGACCAGGGCCACCAGGGCCACCTAAAGGGGGGTCCGGGCCATGATCAGCGGCGATCACGACGAACGGCACTCTCACGCGACCCCGGGCTTACCTGCCGTTGGTGGCACGCCCTGCTGGGTCATGGTCAGCGCCAGCATGGTCAGGGGTACGAGGGCGCGGGGCCGGGCGGAGAGGCGGATCGTCTACCAGTGTCAACTTAAATTGACACTTTTATTTGTTAAGTCTTGTTGACAGAGCTTGATGGTGTTCGTAAGATTCAGCTAGAGGGAAATATTTCTCCCGGTAGCGACAGGCCACCGCCCGTCTCTAGCAATTGTTCCCTCCTCTCCCTTTGGCGCGGTAGGTGATTAGGCCCGCGCGGGGTTCGCACGATATCGAGGTTGTCGAGACCTCTTTTTGTCTTTGGAGAATGCACATGGCAACTGATCTGAACGATCCGGACCGGGTATGGCCCACCGGGCTCACTATCAAAGAGTCGGAAGAGCTTCATAAACACGTTATCGACGGTACGCGGGTGTTCTTTGTGATCGCCCTGATTGCGCACGTCCTTGCGGCGTTCCTGACCCCGTGGCTTGGCTGAGGAGAAGATCATGAACCAGGGTAGAATTTGGTGTGTTGTTAAACCTACTGTTGGCCTGCCGCTGTTGCTGGGCTCGGTCGCCGTGATCGCGTTGCTGGTGCATTACGAGATCCTCTCCCACGTCAAGTGGTTTTCCGCCTATTGGGGTGGTTAGATCTCGCGGCCTCTCTCGCGGGAGGCTGGCCTTGAGGGGTCGGAAGTCACCAAACCCGACCCCGCCCCATTATCGGGGTTGACCGAAAAGCCGCCAATGGGGTCCGCCCTGCCGCCACTGCGAATTTCTCCGCAAACGCTTCTGGAGAGCCATCATGACCTACGTACGGATGTACGAAACCGAACAGAAGGCCCGGGATGCCATAACCAAGCTTAGGAAGGGTGGTTTCCCCGAAAACACGATTCACCTGGTGGCAGCGGGCGCGAGCGGTGAAGCCCTCTTGGGGTACATGATCGGCAACGATACCGAAGTCTATGCTGAAAACCTCGCCCGGGGCCGCATCTTCGTGCTGGTCCGAGCGGCCTTTGGCCATGGCCAGGCCGCGATCGACATCCTGGACAGTTGCGAACCCATCAATAGCCACCTCCTGGCGTCGGCGCAGCCCGCGAACTGCTGGGAAGAAACGGTTACGCCCTTATCCACGGCTTTGCAGTGGCCAGTCCTTAAGCAAAATGACCCCGCGCCCTTTTCAAAGTGGATGGGTTTCCCCTTGCTTTCTAAAAGTGGTGAGCCAGGCCCGCTCTCGAAATGGCTCGGTTCCCGCCTGCTTTTCGAGCATGACCGGCCAGCACCCTTTTCTAGCTGGATGGGTTTCCCCACGCTGGATCCTAGCTACTCACTGAGTCGATACTTCGGGTTCGATCTGCTGAGCAGTGACGCGACCCCTCTGTCTTCGCGCTTAGGCCTTAACACGCTTGTTGGCTGGGTGGCCTCCGGTGAGGCGAGCGGCAACCCACCGCCACCGGCCCCCTATCAGCCGGCAGCCCCGGCCATGGACGAGCCCCCACAAGCCCCGGCCGAGGTTTCCCTCGCGGCGGCTGTAGAGGAACCGCCGGTTCAAGCGACCGATCCGGCCGAGTCTGCCTCGCCCGACGAGGTCATTCAGGCCTCCCCCGCCCCAGAATCGCCGGCTGATGATCGCCCCGTCGAGGGTCCGGTTACCCTTAAGCCGAGGGGCCGGCCAAAAACCGTCTAACCCTCTCCCGGCTCAAAGCCGGGGGCTGAATTGTGAGCCGCTCAAGGCGGTGGTACGGGGTCGCTAAAGCGGCCCCGTCGTTCTTGCACCCACCAAGGGTTGGCGACCGACCCCGAGGCGGGGCCTACCAGACCTGAAAAACCGCCTCAATATCCCTGGGATCAAAAATGCGTTCGATCCACCCTCGGCAATCGCGGTGGGAAGCGAAGCGTCGCATCACCATGCAAACGGGGATCCCCAGATGACATTCGCCTTTGATAACAGCTACGCACGGCTGCCGGAGCGCTTCTTCGCCCGCCAGGCGCCGGTCCCTGTCGCGCAACCGCGACTCATCAAGCTCAACGAGGCGCTCGCGGAACAACTCGGGCTAGACACCGCTGTCCTGCGGTCCCCCGAGGGTCTGGCCGTGCTCGCGGGGAACCAGGTGCCGGCCGGGGCTGACCCGCTGGCCATGGCCTATGCCGGCCACCAGTTCGGCGGCTTCGTGCCTCGGCTCGGCGATGGCCGGGCGCTTCTCCTGGGGGAGATCCTGAACCCGAACGGCGAGCGCTTCGATATTCAGCTCAAGGGCTCCGGTCGCACGCCCTTCTCCCGGGGGGGCGACGGCCGGGCCTGGCTGGGGCCGGTCCTGCGAGAATACATCCTGAGCGAGGCCATGCAGGCCCTCGGCATCCCGACGACCCGCTCCCTGGCGGCGGTCGCGACCGGGGAGCCCGTCTTTCGCGAGGCCGGGGCGCTGCCCGGCGCCGTACTGACGCGCGTGGCGCGCGGCCATGTGCGGGTGGGCACCTTCGAATACTTCCAGGCGCGCCAGGATACGGATGGCCTCCGACAACTCGCCGATTACGTCATGGCACGGCACTACCCGGAGGCGCTGGCGTCGGACCAGCCCTATCGCGCCTTGCTGGTCGCGGTGGTCGCCCGGCAGGCGGAACTGATCGCCCGCTGGCTCGGCGTCGGCTTCATCCATGGCGTGATGAATACCGACAACATGTCGATCGCGGGGGAGACGATCGACTACGGCCCCTGCGCCTTCATGGATGCCTATCACCCCGGCCAGGTTTACAGCTCGATCGATCATGGCGGACGCTACGCCTACGACAACCAGCCCCAGATCGCCCAGTGGAACCTTGCCCGTCTGGCTCAGGCGCTATTGCCGTTCCTCGGCCCCGACCAGGACCAGGCCGTCGCCCAGGCCCAGGCGGTCATCGACGGCTTCGGTCCCTGCTTCGAACAGGCCTATCTGGCCTGCTTCCGGGCCAAGCTGGGCCTGCTGGAGGCAGACGAGGACGACGCCGACCTGATCGAGGGGCTCTTGCGGGCGATGGCCGCGACCGGCGCCGACTTCACCAACAGCTTCCGCGCCCTGAACACCGCCGCCACTGGCACGGAGGGGCCGCTCCGGGCCCAACTCGGCGAGGACGGCCCCGCCGCGGCCTGGATCGCCCGTTGGCAGGCACGCCTGGCGCGCGAAGCCGCCACCCCGGAGGCGCGGGCGGCCGCCATGCGCCGCACCAACCCCGCGGTCATCCCCAGAAACCACCAGGTCGAGGCCGCCCTCGATGCGGCGGTCGCCGGCGACCTCAAGCCCCTCGACGCCCTGTTGCAGGCCCTCGCCCAGCCTTGGGACGAAGGCCCCGGGTTCGACGAATACCAGCGGCCGCCCTCGCCGCATCAGATTGTCCAGCAGACCTTTTGCGGGACCTGAATTCTGGCGTGTAGGGATACCGGCATCCAGGCCACCGGAGCCGGTTCTTACGGTTATAATGCCGCCATGGATATTCTCAATAACATTCAAATCCTGGCCGTCATGGTGCTGCCGGTGCTGTTCGCCATCACGGTGCACGAGGCCGCCCATGGTTGGGCGGCCGGCTACCTGGGCGACCGCACGGCACGCATGCTGGGCCGGGTGACCCTCAATCCCCTCAAGCACATCGACCCCATCGGTACGGTCGTCGTGCCTCTGGCGACCTTTTTCCTCACGGGCTTTCTCTTCGGCTGGGCCAAGCCGGTGCCGGTGGATGTCCGCAACCTGCATAATCCCCGCCGCGACATGGCCCTGGTCGCCCTGGCCGGGCCCGGCGCCAACCTGCTGATGGCAATCATCTGGGGACTGGCGATCCAGCTTGCCCTGGCCCTCTGGAATGTCTCGCCCTGGCTGGCCCAACCGCTGGCCTACATGGGCGCCGCCGGGGTCCTGATCAACGTGCTCCTCATGGTGCTCAACCTCTTCCCGCTCCTGCCGCTGGATGGCGGCCGGGTGCTCAACGCCCTGCTGCCGCGCCACCTGGCCATCGCCTTCTCGCGCCTGGAGCCCTATGGCCTCATCCTGCTGGTGGTCCTCCTGGTCACGGGGGTCCTGGGCACCCTGCTGGGGCCCCTGGTCAACCTTACTATCGGCCTTATGCCCGGCGCCGGCGTGGTGCGCGAACTCTTCATGACCTGAACCCCGCCGCGCGACCCTCTCCTCACCCTTTTTCCGAATCGGCATCCGAACCCCCGGGGAATTCCCGCCTTGAACTCCGCAACCCCCTCCAACGGCCGCGTCCTTTCCGGCATGCGGCCCACCGGCCGCCTGCACCTGGGTCACTATCAGGGTGTCCTCAAGAACTGGTTGGACTTGCAGCACGAATACAGCTGCTTCTTCTTCGTCGCCGACTGGCATGCCCTGACCACCCACTACGATGACCCTTCCATCATCCCCGCCAGCATCTGGGATATGGTGGTGGACTGGCTGGCCGCGGGCATCGACCCGGACCAGGCGACCCTCTTCATCCAATCCCAGGTGCCCGAGCACGCGGAACTCCACCTGCTGCTGTCCATGATCACCCCCCTGGGGTGGCTGGAGCGGGTACCCAGTTTCAAGGATCAGCAGGAGCGGCTGAAGGAGCGCGACCTGGCCACCTATGGCTTTCTGGGCTATCCCCTCCTCCAGAGCGCCGATATCCTCATGTACAAGGCCGGCCTGGTCCCGGTGGGCGAGGACCAGGTCGCCCATGTGGAGCTGACGCGCGAGATTGCGCGACGCTTCAACCACCTCTTTGGCCGCGAGCCGGACTTCGCGCAGAAGGCGGAACAGGCCAAGGATAAGATGGGCAAAAAGAACGCCAAGCTCTTTGATAAGCTGCGCAAGACCTATCTGGAGCAGGGCGATCACGAGGCCCTCGAGATGGCCCGGGCCCTCCTCGAATCCCAGGGCAACATCGGCATCAGTGACCGCGAGCGCCTCTCCGGCTACCTGGAAGGCAGCGGCCGCATCATCCTGCCGGAACCCCAGGCCCTCCTCACCAAGGCCTCCAAGATGCCTGGGCTGGACGGCCAGAAGATGTCGAAGTCCTACGGCAACACCATCGCGCTTCGCGATCCCCCCGCCCAGGTGGAAAAGGCCCTGCGGACCATGCCCACGGACCCGGCGCGGGTCCGTCGCACCGACCCCGGCGAACCCGCTAAGTGCCCCGTCTATCAGCTCCATCAGGTCTATTCCAGCGACGAGACCCGGGCCTGGGTCGCGGAAGGCTGCCGTTCGGCGGGCATCGGGTGCCTCGACTGCAAGCAACCGGTCATCGAAGCCGTGCTGGCGGAACTCAAACCCATCCAGGAGCGCGCCCGGGAATTCGAGGCCCAACCGGAACGGGTGCGCGACCTGATCGCCGCGGGCAGCGAGGCCGCCCGCCACGTCGCCCGCAAGACCATGGACGAGGTCCGCCAAGCCATGTCCATGAACTTTCGTTGAGCGAGACCTCGGGCGAGGCCGCCCCGGCCATCGCGGCGGCCGGCGGCGGCGCGGTGGGACGACCCGCCCAGCAGCAGGAGATGCCCTTCGCCATCGTCCAGGGCACCCCCCTGCTGGTCCTGCCCCTGGACCTCTACATACCCCCGGATGCCCTGGAGGTGTTCCTCGACACCTTCGAGGGGCCCCTCGACCTGCTCCTCTATCTCATCAAGCGCCAAAACCTGGACATCCTCGACATCCCCATCGCCCGGATCACCGATCAGTACATGGCCTACGTGGAGCTGATGAAGGATTTTCACCTGGAGCTGGCGGCGGAGTACCTGGTGATGGCCGCCCTGCTGGCGGAGATCAAGTCGCGTATGCTGCTGCCGCGCCCCGCCGAGATCGAGGAGGAGGCCGATCCCCGGGCCGACCTGATCCGCCGGCTCCAGGAATACGAACGCTTCAAGCAGGCCGCTCAGGACCTGGACGCCCTGCCCCGCCTGGAGCGCGATCACTACCTGGTCCAGGCCCCGGTGCCCCCGGGCCATCGCCGCCTCATCCCGCCGGAGGTCGATCTGCGCGAGGTGTTCCTGGCCCTGCGCGACCTCCTGGCGCGGGCGGACCTCTTCACCAATCACCGGGTGGAGAAGGAGTCCCTGAGCCTGCGTGAACGCATGACCCTGGTACTGGCCAAGCTTCAGGGTATGGGCTTTGTCCCCTTCGTCCATCTGTTTGAAATTCATGAGGGCCGGGCGGGCATCGTGGTCAGCTTCCTGGCGGTGCTGGAGCTCATCAAGTCCGCCACCATCGAACTGGTCCAGACGGAGCCCTTCGCCCCCATCCATGTGCGCCTGCGCACCGGGGACTAGGGCATGAACGACCAGCCACCCCTCAAGAACATTATCGAGGGCGCCCTCCTCGCCGCGGGTGGCCCCCTGACCCTGGACAGCCTGCTGGGGCTCTTCAGAACGGATGAGGCAGCCCCGACCCGCGAGACGCTGCAACTCGCCCTCGCCACCCTGGAGGAGGACTACCGCGACCGCGGCATTGAACTGGCCCTGGTCGCCGGCGGCTATCGCATCCAGGTGTGCAAGGCGTGCGCCCCCTGGATTGCGCGGCTCTGGGACGAAAAGCCCCCACGTTATTCGCGCGCCCTGCTGGAGACCCTGGCGCTCATTGCCTACCGACAGCCCATCACCCGGGGCGAAATCGAGGATATCCGCGGCGTCGCCGTCAGCACCAACATCGTCAAGACCCTGCTGGAGCGGGAGTGGGTGCGGGTCGTCGGCCACCGCGACGTCCCCGGCCGGCCCTCCCTCTACGCCACCACCCGCAAGTTCCTGGATTACTTTGGCCTCAAGTCCCTCAACGAACTCCCCACCCTGGCCGAGTTGCGCGAACCCGAGTTCCTGGGTGATGACCTGCCCCTGGAGGTACCGGCTGCCCCGCCGACGCTCGACCTTGCGCACCCTGACCCGCTCACGCCTAAGCCATCACCCCCGGCCTCACTGACATGATCAAAGACAAACGCCCCACCCCCAAGCCATCGGCCAGCCGGAAGGCCACCCGGACCGCCGCCCCACCGGCCTCCCCCGCTGCCAAACCTGGCGCGGCCGTGCCGGTCCGCATCCAGAAGGTCCTGGCGGACGCCGGACTCGGCTCGCGGCGGGAGATCGAGGGCTGGATCGAGGCGGGACGGATCGAGCTCAATGGCGAGCTTGCCAAGCTGGGGGATCGCATGGTCCCCTGTGATCGCATCCGCCTGGATCGCCGGGAGTTGCGGCTCGCCCCCCCCAGCATCGAGCCCCTGCGCGTCATCGCCTACAACAAGCCCGAGGGCGAGGTGGTCACCCGCCACGACCCCGAGGGGCGACCCACTATCTTTAGCCATCTGCCCCCCCTGGAGCAGGGGCGCTGGATCGCCGTGGGCCGCCTGGACATCAATACCTCCGGCCTGCTGCTGCTGACCAATAATGGCGATCTGGCCAACAAGCTGATGCACCCCTCCCAGGAGATCGAGCGGGAATATGCAGTGCGCGTCCTGGGCGAGGTGCCCAAGGAGGCCCTGCACCGCTTGGTGCATGGTGTCGAACTGGACGACGGCCCGGCCCACTTCGAGGAGATCGTCGAATCCAGCATCAGCCAGGGCGCTAACCGCTGGTATCACGTCCTGCTGCGCGAGGGCCGCAATCGCGAGGTCCGCCGTCTCTGGGAGGCCGTGGGGCTCAAGGTCAGCCGTCTGATGCGGGTCCGCTTCGGCAATGTCATCCTGGGGCCCCGGGTCTTCAGTCACCACTGGCGCGACCTCACCCCCGAGGAACTGGATGGCCTACTGGCCATGGTCGGCATGAAAAAGCCCAGCCCCCCCCGCCCCAAGCCCGGACCCAGGGGACCCTGGAAAGGCGCGCGACCGGGAATGGCTGGAGGGAGGAATCAGCGGCGAGGCTGATCAGTTCTCACCTTCAATTTCCGGATCAAAACGATAGCCCAGGATTTCGATATCCCGGGCAAAATGGCGGGCGACCAGCTCCGCCGTTGCCTCGCTGTAGTAGCTGCGATAGTCCTTCTGCCGATCCCGGGCCTGGCGCTGATGGGGCAGGCCGGGTGCCGGGATGCCGATGCGCCGGCAGGCCTCGGCGAAATCCCCTTCCAACCGCTCATAGCGGCCAATGAAATCCACCACCACCTGGCCACTCAGATCGATCAGATAATCGGACTGACGCTCGATGGAGGTATCGATGTGGTACTGATAGGGCCGTTCCGGATCCAGTTTCCAGCGCAGAAACCCCTCGAAATCCTCATGTCCGCCCAGATAATGGGGCCGCTCCCGGCGGATGTGATGAAAGGAACTGACCTGCAAATCCCAGGGATTGCGGACGAAGGCGAACTTGAAAAGCTGGTCGAAGAACTCCCGGGGCAGTAACTCCTTAGCCGCCACCACCTTGGCATGGCGCGGCAGCTTGGTGGCGATGCGATGGCCGCTCAGATGGCTCATACGACTACAGAGAAACATCGGCCAGTACCAGGGGTCCCGCCAACGCCCCGCCTGTAAGGCGGCACGCACGCTGGTCCCACCGGTCTTGGCGATGTGGACGAAGAGAAAACGGTGTTTGACGGATAGGAGCATGGCGGGATTTTAGCCTGAAATGGCCCAGCCAGCGCGACCAGGATCGCCCGAGCACCGGTCGGATCCGTGGCCGGCGCTGCAGGTACACCCACCAACCCTGAGTTTTTGGTATTACCCGCACCCAAGGGGTCGCGTCAGGATGGCCCCCGGCCGCCCCATGTGGCAGACTTACCTGTCCCCGCCCTGGGCGGAGCAAACCCTGCGTGCCTCACGCGAACAACGAGGCGCGCCCATTCGATTCGAGGAGGAATAATATAATGCGTATCATACTGTTGGGTGGTCCAGGGGCCGGCAAAGGCACCCAGGCGGGCTTTATCAAGGAGAAGTTCGGTATTCCCCAGATCTCCACGGGCGACATGCTGCGCGCTCACGTCAAGGCCGGCACCGAACTTGGCGTGGCCGCCAAGAAAATCATGGACGAGGGCGGCCTGGTCTCCGATGACATCATCATCGGCATGGTCAAGGAGCGCATCACTCAGGACGACTGCGGCCAGGGCTTCCTGTTCGACGGCTTCCCGCGCACCCTCGCCCAGGCCGACGCCCTGCGCGACGCCGCCATCTATGTGGATGCCGTGGTCGAGATCGACGTAGCCGACGAGGAGATCATCAAGCGCATGTCCGGCCGGCGCGTCCACCTGGGCTCGGGCCGCACCTACCATGTCCTCTTCAACCCGCCCCGCGAGGAAGGCAAGGACGACGTCACGGGCGAGGACCTGATCCAGCGCGACGATGACCAGGAAGACACCGTCATGGCCCGCCTCAAGGTTTATCACGACCAGACCGAGCCCCTGATCGCCTACTATTCCAAGTGGTCCGCCGATGGCGGCGCGGGCGCGCCCAAGTACGTCAAGGTGCAGGGTATCGGCGGCGTGGAAGAAATCCGCGACCGCATCTTCAACGGCCTGAAGGGCTAAAACCCGGTTGGGTAACCGGCTGGCGCCACTGGCCCAGCCTGGCGGGAGGGATAGGCCCTGCTATCCCTCCCCCTTTTCATAACCGCCAGGAGGGGCTTTTGAGGGGAGACCCTGTGGGGATAAGGCCACGGAAGATCCAGAGGACAATGAGGTTATGCAAGCCACAAATCGTTCACAGGCGGAATCATGATACCAGTCTGGTTACAGGCAGGACTTTGGGGCCTGTTCTCCGGTGGGGCGCTGTTGATCGGGGCGGTGATCGGCTATCGGGTCGAGTTGTCGACCCGCCGGATCGCGGGCATCATGGCGTTCGGCGCCGGGGTCCTGATATCCGCCCTGTGCTTTGAACTCATGGAAGAGGCCTTCAAGGAGGGCGGGCTCCACGCAACCATCATCGGGTTTGCCGCCGGCGCCTTGGTTTACAGCGCTGCTAATTGGGGGCTTAGTTTCTATGGCGCGAAACATCGAAAACGCTCAAAAGTCCAGCATGTCTCCCAAGAGGAAGCCGCAGGCAGCGGCGCCGCCATTGCCGTGGGTGCGCTGCTGGATGGCATTCCGGAATCCATTGCGATCGGCCTGAGCATGTTGGCCGGAACCGGAGTCAGCCTGGTGACGGTCGCGGCCATCTTTATCTCCAACATCCCCGAAGGCCTCTCCAGCTCTGCGGGAATGAAACGCAGCGGACGATCCGCCGCATTCATCTTCGGCATCTGGGGGGCGATTGCGCTCATCTCGGGGCTAGCGGCCCTGGCCGGCTACAGTCTCTTCGACGGCTTCTCACACGAAACGCGGGCGGCCACCACCGCCCTGGCGGCGGGGGCCATCCTCGCCATGATCGCCGACACCATGCTTCCCGAAGCGTTCGAAGGCGCGCACAATTTTTCTGGACTCATCACCGCGGCCGGATTTCTCTGCGCCTTCGCCCTCTCCATGATGGGGCCCTAGCAGGCAGGGCTCACGCAATCACCGAAATGAAACCACTATGAAAACAACCCCCACCAAACGTAACAGAGGCCGACTCATTTTCAGTGACTACTGTGACTTAGCGGGTGAAATCCGTGATCGCGTCGACAACCAGTCCTGTACCGATCGCGATCAATAAGATGTCACTGGCAATGCGAACATATCGATATCCCGGTGGCGGAAGGCCAAGATCGACGACCAACGGCGGCGGCAAGTCATAGTAGATCACACCGCGCGGCAAGGGCCGCCCGATCCGCCATTTTTTGGCCTGACCAGGGGGCATGCAGCCGTTTCTTTTCTTGACAAGTCCCGGCGGACAGAACCCCCGGTCAAATTCGTGGTAGTAGTAATCCCGAGCTATGGTACCTTGCTGATCCCTGAAATGGCTTCTGGGCGGAAGCGGTACCACGTGGCGATCATCGTTGAGATGGGCAGGGAGTTGCTTGCGGTTGACACCTTGGTCCTGTTTATCATTGCGGCTCTTGGCCTTACCAGGATGGCGGTTGTCTTCCGGGCCATGGCCCTTTCCGACTGTTGGTTACTGCCTCCTCCCGGGTGATTCTCCACCCGGCTAGGCTTATCGGCTTGAGCTGGAGTAGCGACCAGTATCCCAATCAGGAAAGAGGCCAACAGGTTCCTAATAAGTGCTGGTTCCGTTTCATGGATTGAATATTCATCCCTGGCGGCGGATACCCATGGGCACAATGAGCAGCAATACACCACCCACAATCGCTGCCGCGCCAACCCAAACCGGGACATTGACCGTCTCCTGTTCACTGACCGTGATTTCAAGTGGTCCAATCTTCGCTTCTTGAGTCTCCTTGGGATAGCTGAAGCCACCATAGGTCAGAGCCAAGGCTCCCGCGATAATCAGTGCCACGGCGACCAATTTCAAAGTGTTCATCATTTCTGTCCTTTGTAGTGAAACATGAATCGGGATTGCCTCTCTTCACGCATCCGATCGATAAGAATTCTGCGTTCCCTTGTCTCGGCGGTGAAGGTTTGGCGCTAGCCCCTGGCAAGCAGATTGCGTAGATCAATAACCGCCGCATTAGCCCGGGAGATGTAGGACGCCATCACGAGGGAGTGATTTGCTATGGGCCCAAATCCAGTGCCGTTCATGATCGCCGGGCTCAAGATAATGTTCTGAGTATTTTCCAGTTCGCGAATGATCTGCTTGACGGACACGATAGCGTTTTTGTCCTTCAGGACGGGGGCGAAATCGATCTCAAGCGCTTCCAGGCTCTGGAGGAGTGCCCAGGTATAACCGCGGGCCTCGAAGAAGACGTCATCGATCTGTAGCCATGGGGTCTTGGTCAGGGACTCGGCGGGTGCGGGTTTTGATTGACGCGCATTCGGGTCCCCCCCCAGGTCCGTATCGAGATGGGCCTGGCCGACGGCGTAGGACAGACGCTGGGCCAGACTACCCAGACGCTTCTCAACCACTTGTAAATAGGCACCCAGATTATCCGCGCGGGCAACGAATTGACCGTCATCCTGTTTCTCATCGTAAAGTCGGCCCATAAAAGCCTTTAGAAGAGTGACTCCGCCCCGATATTCCGATTCCGTCGAGGGGAAGACCCAGGAGTTGGATTCATAATTGAATCTGGGTTCGGCCAATTGGAGGTCGGCATCCTCCACGGATTGCGACTGGGCCCGGGCAAAATCATTACGCAAGGCGCTCGTGAAGCCCCTCAGTTCCGTCAGGGCCCCGAACTCCCAGTTCGGGATGTTATCCAGATAAACGCCAGGCGGAGTAATATCATTGGTCAGGTATCCGCCTGACTTATTGAGCAGGGTCTCGGCAATACCGATAGCGGTTGCCACGGTCACGACACCCGCTACCAGCTTGGCCGGGTCATTATTAACCATGCCCAGCGCCTTTTCCTTGACGTCAAAGGGTCCGGGTGAAGTAGACCAGACCATACCCAGGACCACTACGATAACGAGGTAGGTCACCAGGAAGAGGCCCGCCGTCCTCACCAGGAAGAGGCCCGCCGTCCACCAGGGGCCTTTCTCCTTCCAAGTCCTGGGGTGATATGCCTTGGCAACCTTTGCCCCCGTCGTAATCAGCCGAGGCGCTCTCGATGCGAGTCCATCGTACATTGCGGTTTCCTCGATCAAATTTGTGGTGGAGTCACGCCAACAGCGCCGAGGCTTAGCCCTACTGGGCGGGCTTAACGACGAGCCTGTTTTCCACGGAGGCAACTCCCTTTATGCCGCGGGCGATCTCCAGGCTGCGGTCAATGCTCTGCTGGGAATCAACGACACCACTTAGCGCCACTACGCCATTAGTCGTGGTGACATGAATCTGTAAGCTCTTGAGTGTCGAGTCGGCCAGCAATCCGGCCTTGATTTGAGTCGTGATCGCCGCATCACTCATATAGACACCCGCGGCTTCGGCCTTATCGCCAATCGCCTCCTTGGCCGTATCAAGCTTAGTCGATGCCTTATCGCCCGCTTTCTCGATGGCCTCTCCCGATCGGGCCGCGGCTTGATCGATCTTTTTCCCCGCTTGCTCTGCGCTGTCATTCTTATCACAACCCACCGCAATCAAAACAAGCGCCAGTGATGCCGTGACAAGACCTACTTTAGTGACAATGATCATTCTCAATCTCCGCTTAAATCCGGCCCAGGAGAACCAGGACCAGTAAGATGATGACGACCGCCCCTATGGCACCGCTGGGTCCATAGCCCCAAGATCTGCTATGAGGCCAGGCGGGTAGTATCCCTAAGAGTATTAGGATCAAAATGACGAGAAGTAGAGTACCTAGTGACATGATCTTTCTCCGGTTTCAGTCTAACCTCGGGTCCCGGCCTTCCGCCGGGACGACGAGGCCTGGAGCTGGGCCTCACCATGACATGATGACATACCCGGCCCCTGATGATTCATCTCAAGAATGGCTGGACTCCCAGTCCTTGACCTCGTGGCCCTTCTCCCATTCCTTGACCTGCTTTTCGGCCGCCTCCTGCAGAATCCCATACTTGGTCTGAATTAGGCCGACAAGCGCATCGCGTTCGCCAGCGATTTGGGTAAGCTCGTCGTCCGTCAGGTCACCCCATTTCGCCTTGGCTTTCCCCATGAATTGCTTCCAGTTTCCCTTCGCTTGATTCCAGTTCATTTTTTTCACCCTATCTTATCGTGTTGGTTGCCGCATGATCCCGCGATTGGGAGGTCCTTCTGGTCGACCACGCGGGCCGATAGGGATCATGCTCCTGGGCGTGAAAGGTCTTTCGCTTTGCCCACTCGTCCACCTGACTCATGGCGATATCGCACCGATCTCACCGCTTGCCTTTTCCTTTGGCATAATTGAACTATAGAGGGTATTTTGGAGTCACTCCGTGCTCTGGCGTACATAGCGCGGGATTAATTTCTGCCTGCGGGCTCAAAGGCAGCGCTTAGCCGGAATGGCGGCCATCATTCGTGCTCAGTAACCCCTAGTATTAATGGGGGCGCGGCAATGCCCCGGCACCGCCCGGAGAGGAGGTGTCAAGCAGTTAAACGAAAGGACCGGTGTTAAGCATCCTAAGGATTGGATTGCTGGAAGCGGGAACCCAGGGGGAAAGGCAAAATCGCGCCAGAACCCTTATCTGGTTTAATCAGGAATTCTTGGATAAGAACTGGGGCAGGAGCCGATCCGATTCGCGCTTGACGACCTTGTAACATTCACAGGTTAGTTCTTCGAGTTTGGGTCGATTTAGTACCCTGATATGACCCCGGTTGTATTCAATCACGCCCTGGCGTTGCAAGTGGCCAGCGGCCTCCGTGACCCCTTCGCGTCGCACGCCCAGCATGTTGGCGATTAGCTCCTGCGTCATGATGAGATGATCGCCCGACAGACGATCCAGGGATAACAAGAGCCACCGGCACAACTGCTGATCGATCGAATGATGGCGGTTGCAGACCGCGGTTTGGGCCATTTGGGTGATCAAGGATTGGGTGTAGCGCAACATGAGCATGAGCAATTCACCGTGGCGGTTCACCTCGTCCTTGAAGCGTT
Source organism: Chromatiaceae bacterium (assembly GCA_016714645.1). Classification (NCBI taxonomy): domain Bacteria; kingdom Pseudomonadati; phylum Pseudomonadota; class Gammaproteobacteria; order Chromatiales; family Chromatiaceae; species Chromatiaceae bacterium. The sequence goes on from JADKCI010000005.1 coordinate 474,119, forward strand.
TCCCGGGGAGTCGGTAGGCGAAACCGGCGCTCTGCACAATAGTGCGACTGGTCGTGCTTTCGCCGCCCATGAAGAGGGCAAGGCCAACCAAGCCCTCGTTCCCGACCACGGCGATCTCGGCGGAGGCGCCATTTTCCATTACATAAAGTAAGGAGATGATGGCGTCGGTCGGAAAATAGACGTGGCGTGTGGCAACTCCAGATTCGTAAAGGACCCGACCAAGGGGCATCGGTGCCAGTTCGAGGAAGGGGTAGACACGCTCTTGAACCACCTCAGGTAAGGCCGCCAGAAGGTGATTTTGATCAGGCGAATGAGGGGGCGTGTCTAACATCTCGGCAACCAGATTAAGATCAAGTAAAGGCCCAAGGTGAAGTATAGCTGTCCAGCCGCGTATGTAGGATAGCGCACGGAGAGAATCTGGCCTCTGTTACGTTTGGTGTGGGTAGCCGGGTTTTCCCCGGCACCGGCGACCCCACCTGAGGGGCATCTGAGAACACACTTTATCCAGCCTGTTGTTGTGCCGGTGGGCCTGGTGGGCGAGAGGCCCGCGAGGGTGGGCAACCGGTGGGCCGCGCCGGCTCTGGGCTCGCCGACCGCTCGGGCGGTGGGCGGCGCGGTCCATGGGTTGTCCACACGTCCCGCAGGGCTCGGGCCGGTCCGTTAGCCGAGTCCACAAGTCCACAGGCAGATGGGCTGGGGGTATCACCATGAATCCGACCGCGTTGTTCACCGTCGCGCTGGGCCTGAAGGCGCCTTGGGGCGTGGCCGAGGTGGGCACTACCATCATAATTTACCCATTTTTATGAATAATGATAGATATATGAAAAAGATCGGAACCAAGATTCGACATTTCATAATTTGCAAGGACATAAGAGCAAGAACATTCGTTAGGCTGATAGCTGCTGGCATGGCTATTGGTGGGCTGGAGGCGAACTCGAGGGACCAAGATTTCGTTCCGGAGTCGAAGGAGGCTTTGGTTTCGACATTGGCAATCAGGAAAGCATCATTTTTTGATACGATTATCCGTTCAAAGGTCCTGTCTTGCCCCGTGTCAATCCGCGTCGATTTTACGCGGGATCTTGAAAAAGTCTTAAAAATCAGAAGCTCCAATATTGGCCAACAAATTAGTTATTCATTCATCACGGACAAATGGGACAGAATCGCGAGCGAGGTTTTTAACTGTGCAAGCTATGATGAATTCATCGAACTGCAGTTAAATGATTCGTTTATTTTTGGTCAGACCCTTCATAAAATAAACTACGCGATGATCCAAATTCTATATAGAGTCGAGGAAGATTTGATTAATAATGAGGGGGCTGGATACAGAGCACCTATTGTGAATAGTACGCTAAGGAAAAAATCCGGAATGCATGGATGGGGACTGGCTATTGATTTTGATGTCGGAATAAATCCCTACATCTTGAACGAAAAAGCCGAGAAAGATCTAGACCTGGAACTCATTGGCGCGTTGGACAACATTGCCAGGTTCATGCTTGGCAAGAATGAATCGGATTTAAGAAAACTTAAAAGCGGAAGATCGGCATTTGGGGATGGATCAATCGGAGATGTTCATGATATTCTTCAGCAGGAAAGCGATGCGATGAAAAGATATTTTTTATTAATGAAAAATGACGCGGCCCTCCAGAAATTTATCGATACGGAGTGGGTAATCAATAATCCCGATAAACCTCTCCCCGAATTTGCAACAATAAAGGTCCAAATGGAAAATGACTACAGAATACTTGGCGGAAAATCCAACAGGGGAATAGCATGGCGGACAGCCGCGGGACAAGATCGCCCCTTTGCTCCTGACAGTATGGGTGGAAAGGGTGATCCGGCAACGGGATTTTTGAATCTTGGAAAAGAATTCGTAGAGGCCATGACCGCAAGGGGTTTCGCATGGGGCGCCATTGATATCTCAGGCGAGCCTGGGGATATGCAACATTTTGACCTGCGACTACAGGGGGTCGGGGCAAGGGTTTACAATTTGCTTTTGAAATACAAATAGCGAGTTGATTGTAAAGGGGATTTAGTTTGTAAACGGAATTACTTCACCACCTACCGGTAACTCCGCTTCAAAGCAGATTGATCGTTGTCGGCTCATCCCCAAGCCAGGCGACCAGAAGTTTATAGCCCAGTACCAGCACCACTGCGCCAATGAAGAGCCCAACAATACCGGAACTCAAGAATCCGCCGATAGTGCCGACGAAGATCACGGCCATGGGGACATCCATGCCGCGACCCAGCAAGATCGGCCTAAGGATGTTGTCGATGGTACCGACGGCGAGGCTCCAGACGAGAAGAAGCACAAAGGTGGTCATCTCCCCATTGTAGAAGACATAGATGAGGATCGGGACCGACACCAGAAAGATGCTGACCTGTGCGGTGCTCACCAAGAGCGCCAGCAAGGTCCAGAGTCCGGCTGCGGGCACCCCAGCCGCTAGCCATCCCAGGCCGGCCAGGAGCGACTGGATCAAGGCTATGCCAAGGATGCCGCGGGTAACGCTGCGGACCGTAGCCATGGCGAGATCGGTGAATTCAAGCCCACGATCACCCGCCAGTCGATGGGCGATGATGACGGTTGCCCGCCGCGTCTCTTCCTCATGGGCGAGCAGCACCCCGGCGATGGCGATGGCGAAAACGAATTGCAGGATGTCGATCCCCGCCCCAGCCGCCGCCCCAACCAACCAACTCAAGGCCATTTTGAAAGGTCGCGGCCAATACCGACCTGTCGCCCAAGGCTTTCAGCAGGCTTTGATAGAGGGGATAAAGACCGATTGCGATGATCAAGCTCCAGAGGCCCGGCACGATAAAGTGGCGCACGATATCGAAGCACAAGGCCGCCAGGATGATGATCAAAGCAATACGGATGAATATCTCGATGGCTTGGTCCGTTACATGACGGTCCGATTGCGTGACCACGGCCATGGGAATTCAGATCAATAGCTCGAATCGTAGAAGTTACGATTTTCGTCGTAGCGGGTGTTGTAGTTACGGTTGTTGTAATTTCGATCGTTATAATAGCGATCGTTATAATAGCGATCGTTATAATAGCGATTATTATCGTTCGCCTTTGCGTTCTGGTCGATGACCAAGCCACCAACGGCCCCAGCTCCGGCGCCAACCAATGCTCCCGTGCCCACATTACCACTCATGGAGCCGATCGCGGCCCCGGTAGCGGCGCCTAATAGGGCGCCGCTACCGGCCCTCTCCGTGGTCGTTGTGCCACACCCAGACAAGGCGGCGAGAGCGAGTGTGAGTAGAGAGACAGTTAAGCGTTTCATCATGGATTCTCCGATTCAAGGGATTTGGGGGTGTCACGGGTAGCTTTAGGCCGTGGACGATTGCCGGGGTGATCCGGCAACCGGCTACCCGCAACATGCCTAGGTTTGCCTATCGCGAGACAGGCTGGTCAATGCTTCCAATTGAAGGATTCAGTGGCTGAGCCATTCTCTGGGACACCCATTTCCTGATGGTATTGCTGACCATCGTAATCCAGAGTCACAAGATACCGGCCTTGTGGTACCTTGGCATAGAAGATGGGTCCCTTGGCATCGGTGTCGAGCAGGGTCCTCTGGCTAGCCATATCCTGGACGCGTACCCGAACGCTGTTGGGTACATAATCCGCATTATCAGTTGAAAAGAGCAGCCGCAAGTTGTATTGGCGCCTAGCGGCTTCCATGCGATCGTACTCGTAGGGGGTATTGCCGCCACTGATGTAGGGTATGTCACTGCTGTACAGGCGCTGGTCCATCGGTTCAGGGGTTAGGCCCGCTGGGGGACGGATTGCCCACTCCGTGGTGGTTTCTTGCGCAGGTGAAGACCCGACGGGTTCTACCCAATAGAAGTTCTCGATCGTGGCCCCCTCGGCGGAAATATTGACATTGCGCGTTTTGATTTTGCCACGATTATCCAGGGTTAGGACATAGTTACCGGAGGGTAACCGAGCATAGAACCAGGGGCCATTCGAAGGGACGTCGAGCAGCGTCACGCCACTGTTATCCTGGATGCGGACCCTAACGCCAGACAAATAATTACCCGCGCTGATCGCGAACATAAGCCTGAGATTGAACTGCGACTTGGCTGCTTCCAGCCGGTCGCGTTCATCAGAACCAACCCCGCCACTGGTATAAGGAACGCTGGGCGCACTGGCGGAAACGGCAGGTGGTTCGGCGATCGAGACCGGTTGGGCATTAGCTACATTAGCCACATTGCCGCCGATACCCAGGACGAGGATGACTGGGATCAGGCTGGCGAGGATGGTTTTTTTCATGGGGCATTCCTGGGTGATGATGGTGAGAAGCGAGGGGGAGGGGTGAGAATCCTAACCTGACTTGAGTTGATCGCGGGTTAACCCCCCTCCCAATCAACTAGCCATCAAGTTCGTACTCACATGTCGCGTTTGACGTCCTTTGCTGTATCGGTGACAGCATCTCCACCGGCCGAGATATCCTTACCGGCGCCTTCCATGGTATTGCAGCCGACCAGACCTACTATCGACATCAGCAGGATTAGCGCTATAAATTGTTTCATGGCAATTTCCTTCATTATTAGGTTAGGTTGTTGTTTGTATTGCCGCCGCGAGCCCGAGTTACCGGGCAGACATGAGCCCCATGACGCCGATCACGATCAAATAAACGGCAACAAAATAGCTCAGAAATCGTGGCGCCACGAGGATCAATATTCCTATCAGGATGGCAAGTACTGGCTCAACGGCGAAATGGCTTAAACTGAAATTCATTGGATGCCTCTTTAGTTTTGTCACATGGTGTTGGGTGATTATCACTCCGACCCGACTCGCCTCCGGTTCACATCGCTCGATCGCCCTATCACCCTTGCAATCGCGACGGTAACGCCCCCGACGAAGACCGTATATCTCACCTTTACGCTGATCGCCGTACCTTTTGGTATGCCTTAACTATAAACCTGGTTTAGGTTATTTTATGTGCGCCGGCGTACATAGCGGCATTTAATAGTGGTCAGAGCCTGCTTTTTGACCTATCTGGCCATTGCAGGCATGTCCGTGAGGAGGCTAGCGAGCGCGGTTAAGCCCCCCGCAATCCGTCTCTTGCAGCCTAATGATTAACTTTAGCCCAGGCCCACGGCCCCATCCGGGCGCTGAAGAACACTGAAATCATTCACCTCTTCTTGAGTCCCCTGCCCCAAGCCTGTAGCATAGCGCCCGTTTCAGGTGTCCCGAGGGTTTCCACCCGAGGGGTGAAACGGGAAGCCGGTGCTTCTCTAGCCTTCCGGGGTTGGAGACCATGCCGGCGCTGCCCCCGCAACGGTAGGCGAGTCAAGGCGGATCAAGATGCCACTGCGTTTCGACGTGGGAAGGCGATCCAGCCCGGTCCTTGGGACCCCTCGCGAGCCCGGAGACCGGCCTGAAACAGATTGCGGATGAGGTCACTGGCGTTGGCGAGGGGGACAAGTTGTTGTTCCCGCTGACACTTTAACCTTGTCCGCCGGAACCTGGCCGATCGGTGCACGGGTGGTGCGCCAAAGGAATTTGCCGTGCAATTCGTTCATTCCCCGCCCTTGGCTTGGCGTCCCCTGGACTGCCCGCGGCCCTTCCCCCCATTCCTGGTCGTTTCCTGGCTGGGGTCATCATGATTCCCAGCGATACCACTGACCGGGACCAGCGTCACCGGGACCGTATGCGGCGTAAGAAAGACGCGATCGACGCCGCCATCGCCCGGGCCGACCGGGAGCAGGGCCTGCTGCTGGTGCTCACGGGCAATGGCAAGGGCAAATCCAGTTCCGCCTTTGGTATGGTGGCGCGGGCCCTGGGGCATGGCCTCCAGGTCGGGGTGGCCCAGTTCATCAAGGGCCGCCAGGACACGGGGGAGGAGGCCTTTTTCCGCCGCCAGCCGGGGGTCACCTGGCGGGTGCTGGGCGAGGGCTTCACCTGGGAGACCCAGGACCGCGCCCGGGATGCCGAGACGGCACAAGCGGGTTGGGCCCAGGCGCGGGCCATGCTCCGCGATCCCGCCCTAGACCTGGTCGTGCTGGACGAACTCACCTATCCCCTCAAATATCGCTGGCTGGATATGGCCGTGGTCCTGGCTGACCTGGCGGCCCGGCCCGCCGGCCAACATGTCGTCATCACCGGCCGGGCCGCCCCCGAGGCCCTGTGCGCGCTGGCGGACACCCTCACGGAGATGGCCGATCTCAAGCACGCCTTTCGCGCCGGGGTCATGGCCCAGAAGGGGGTCGATCTGTGAACACCGGGGTGATGGCCAACCCTGCGTCTGGCCGCCGCGCCGCTCTCCGCCAGCCCCGGGGCCCGCAACGGTGAACCAGCGCGCCTGTCCCGCCCTCCTGCTGGCCGCCCCGGCCTCCGGGCAGGGTAAGACGACGGTCACGGCCGCCCTGGCCCGTCATCACCGGGATCTGGGCCGACGGGTGCGGGTCTTCAAGACCGGTCCCGACTTTCTGGACCCCATGATTCTGGAGCGGGCCTCGGGGGCACCGGTTTATCAGCTCGATCTCTGGATGGGTGGCGAGGCCCACTGCCGTCAGCTGCTGTACCAGGCGGCGGCCGCGGCCGATCTCATCCTGGTCGAGGGCGTCATGGGTCTCTTCGATGGCGATAGCTCCAGCGCCGATCTGGCGACACTCCTGGACATTCCCATCCTCGCGATCATCGATGCCAGCCACATGGCCCAGACCTTTGGCGCCCTGGCCCATGGCCTGGCGAGCTACCGGCCGGGACTGCCCTTCGCGGGGGTCTTCGCCAATCGCGTCGCGGGCGAACGTCATTACCAGATGCTGGCCGAGAGCCTGCCGACCGGGCTGACCGCCCAGGGCTGGCTGCCGCGCGACGCCGACATCGCCCTGCCCTCCCGCCACCTGGGCCTGGTGGGGGCGGACGAGATTCAGGACCTTGATGACCGCATCGCCCGGGCCTCGGCGGCCCTGTCAGGCCTTAGCCCGGCCTTGCCGCCCGCCATCGACTTCTTCCCAGCCCAAGGCTACCCTCGGACCGGCGAGACTGACCCGGACCCCGGCACGACGGGGACCCACCCGGACTCACCGGTTCCCGGGCTGGAGGGGGTGCGCATCGCCGTGGCTCGTGACGCAGCCTTTGCCTTCCTCTACCGCGCCAATCTGGAACTCCTGACCGCCCTGGGCGCCGAGATCGCCTTTTTCTCGCCCCTCATCGACCGGGCCCTGCCCGTGGCGGATGCCCTCTACCTGCCCGGCGGCTATCCTGAACTCCACCTCGACCGCCTCGCCGCCAACGCGGACATGCAGGCGGCCATCCGCGCCCATCACGCCGCGGACAAGCCCATCTTCGCCGAGTGCGGCGGCATGCTCTATCTGCTGGAATCCCTGACCGACACCCAGGGCCGGGGCGCCGCCATGGCCGGCTTGATGCCCGGCCAGCACGGATGGGCGACAGGCTCGCCAATCTGGGCATGCATGAGATCGCGCTACCCGAGGGCACCCTGCGCGGCCACAGCTTCCATTACTCCCGACTGGAGACGCCCTTGACGCCCCTCGCCCTGAGCCAGGCGCGGCGGGGCCACGGGCGTGAACCGGCCTACCGCCTGGGTTCGCTCCTGGCCTCCTATCTGCACCTCTATTTCCCGTCCAACCCCCGGGCCACGGCACGGCTGTTCGCGCCCCGGCCACCCACGTCCACCTGAAGCCTCCACCCGAGGCGCCCACCCACCCGGAGAAGCCACCATGCACATCGAACCCGGACTCATCGCACCCACCAAGGTGCTGCTCGCGAATATCTCGGCCCTGGGCCTGCTGGGCCTCTACGCCCAGGGTCTGCTCAAGCAACCGGCGGACCTGATCCGCATCCTGATCGCCGCCCTCTTCTTCTCGGTCTTCATGCAGGGCTTTCATCTGCCCGTGGGGCCCTCGGAGCTGCACTTTGTCGGCGCCATGGCCATCTATCTGACCCTGGGCTTCCTCCCCACCCTCTATGGCTTCGCCCTGGGTCTGCTGCTTCAGGGGCTGCTGTTTGACCCCCTGGACCTGCAGCACCTGGCGGTCAATGCCCTGTCCCTGATCCTGCCCCTGCTGGTGGTGCATTACGGCCTGGGCCGCAAACTGCGCGAGGCCGCCAGTGGCCAACGCATCGGTTGGGCGACCATCGTCAAGCTCGACGCCCTCTATTACAGCGGTGTCACCCTCATGGTGGGCTTCTGGCTGCTAGCCGCCGAGGTGGCGACGCCCCTGGCCGCCTGGGCCGCCTTCGCAACCTCCTACCTGGCTATCGTCGCAATAGAGCCCCTGGTCACCTACGGTGCCCTGCGGCTGCTCAAGCGCCATCAGGACCGGCCCCTGGTGGCGACCTGCTTCAGCGTCGGCGCCCTCCGGCTGGCTTGATGGCTAAGGTCTGGTTCGTCGGCGCGGGCCCCGGAGATCCCGACCTCATCACGGTCCGGGGTCGGGATCTGATCGCCCGCGCCGGGGCCATCCTCTACGCCGGGTCCCTGGTTTCGGCCACCGCCCTGCGCTGGGCCCCACCCGGTTGCGCCATCGCCGATTCCAAGGACCTGGACCTGGAGGCCATCGCCGCCTGGCTGATCGACCAGGCCGGGCGGTATGAGTGCGTGGTCCGCCTGCAGACCGGCGATCCCGGCCTCTACGGGGCCCTGATCGAGATGGTCCAGCCCCTCGATGCCGCCGGGATCGAGGTTGGGGTGGTGCCGGGCATCTCGTCGGCCCTGGCCTCGGCGGCGGCGGCGGTGGAGAGCCTGACCCTGCCGGAGGTGACCCAGACCGTCATCATCACCCGCGTGGCGGGCCGCACCCCCATGCCCGAGGGCGAGTCCCTGGCGGAACTGGGGCGGCATCACTGCACCCTTTGCATCTTTCTGTCCATCACCCTGCTCAAGGAGATCCAGTCCGAACTCCAGGCAGCGGGTTGGCGGGAGGATGCCCCGGTGCTGGTGGTCCACAAGGCCAGTTGGCCCGGCGAAGAGGTCATCGTCCGCGGTACCCTGGCCGATATTCGCGACCAGTGCCGCGCCGCGGGTATCAAGAGTCAGGCCATGATCATCGTCAGCCCCACCCTAGGCGCCCGCCACTGGCCCTCTCTGCAAAAATCCAAGCTCTACGATGCTGGATTTAGCCACCGTTTTCGCCACGGTAGCGCCGCTCAATCGTCCGTGATCGCCACTCCAGGAGAGCCAAAGATCATGAGGGGAACCCCATGAAGGAAACCATTTTGCTCGTCGGACACGGCTCCCGTGATCCCGGCGGAGAGGGTAACCGCGAGGTTGAGGCGTTCGCCCGCCTCTGGCGCGAGCGGCAACCGGACTGGAACATCCAGGTGTGCTTCATCGAATTCGCCAACCTGCTGGTGGCGGAAGGGCTGACGCAAGCCGCCCGGGATGCCGACCGGGTCATCGTCGTGCCCCTGATCCTCAACGCCGCCGGCCATGTGAAGATGGAACTCCCCGAGCACCTCCAGGCGGCCAGGGCGGCATTCCCGGACACCGAATTTATCTATGTGCCCCATCTCGGTGCCGAGGACACCATCCTGGAAGTCCTGAAGCGGCGCCTGGGCCAGGCCCTGGACGAACTAGACCGGCCCGACCCCCAGACCACAGGGGTCATACTCCTCGGCCGGGGCTCCTCGGACCCCATGGCCAACGGCGAGGTCGCCAAGATGGCGCGCTGGCTCTTCGAGGCCAGCGACCACGACCTGGTGGAGATCGCCTTCACCGGGGTCGCCTATCCGCGGCTGGAGCGGGTAGTCCAGCGCCAGGCCCAGCTGGGCATGACCCAGATCATCGTCCTGCCCTACTATCTCTTTACCGGCAGCCTGATGGAGCGCATCAAGCGCCAGATGGAGCACCTGAGACGGCAATATCCGCGCCTGCGTTTTGCCCAGGGCGCCTATTTCGGTTTCGAGGAGGAGATCTTTGACCTGCTGGAGCAGCGCGTCCGCCAGGGCCAGGAGGGGACCGGCCTCATGCCCTGCGATGGCTGCAAATATCGGGAGCTGGCCCGCGACGGCACCGGGGGGCATCACCACCATGAGCCTGGCCCCGGTCATGGCCATCATCACGAGCATCATCACCACCCGCATCAGGCTCACCCTGCCCACCCCCTTGGCGGACAACACCGCCCGGAGGTGACAGGCATCGAGCCCGGGAACCACCCAAGACATGAGTGACGGGAGCCCCATGAGCGCAAGGATCACCGAACAACTGACCCAGGCGGGCCGCACCATCGAACACGCCTCATTTGCCATCATCGACCGGGAGGTTGGGCCTCATGGCTACAGCGCCGACCAGTGGCCCCTGGTACGGCGTCTGATCCACGCCTCCGCCGATTTTGAGTTCAATGGTCTGACGCGCTTTCATCCCGAGGCGGTCAGTGCCGGCATGGCCGCGCTGCGGGCGGGCCGGCCCATCGTCGCCGACATCGAGATGATCCGGGTCGGCGTCTCCCGGCCCCGGCTGGCCCATTTTGGCGGCGAGATCCATCAATTCATCAACGACGAGGACGTCATCCGCCAGGCCCGGGCCGAGGACAGCACCCGCGCCGTCCAGGCCATGCGCAAGGCCCGGCGGCTGGGCCTGATCGACGGCGGCATGGTGGGCATTGGCAACGCCCCCACGGCCCTACTGGAGGTACTGCGCCTGATCCGGGAGGAAGGGGTGCGACCCGCCCTCGTCATTGGCATGCCGGTGGGCTTTGTCTCCGCCGCCGAGTCCAAGGAGGAACTCACCCAACTCCAGGACATCCCCTGGATCCTGACCCAGGGCCGCAAGGGGGGCTCGACCCTGGTGGTCGCCGCCATCCATGCCCTGCTGGCCCTGGCCGAGGCCCAGGATGCGGCCTGACCCGGACCGGCGGCCAGGGGCCCGTCAGGCTCCCCGTTCGCCCCCCTCGCCCCCTCGGCCCGCAGGGTCATGATGGCGTCGGAGAAGCGACGGCGGGGCCATCGCACCGGCTTCACCACCGGCGCCTGTTCCGCCGCCGCCGCCCGGGCCGCGACGGTGGGGCTGATCTCTGGCCAGGTGCCCGACCAGATTGACTGCCTGCTCCCCAACGGCCAATGGGCCTGCTTCGCCGTGACCGAGGGCCGCCTGGAGGCGGGTACGGCCCACGCCGTGGTGGTCAAGGACGCGGGTGACGACCCGGACTGCACGAATGGCGCCCATCTCACCGCCGATGTCCGGACCCTGCCGCGAGCCCCCGGTGAGGTGCGTCTGCGGGGCGGCGCCGGGGTCGGCGCCGTCACCCTGCCTGGCCTGGGGCTGGAGGTCGGCGGGCCAGCCATCAATCCAGTGCCGCGCCAGAACATCGAGGACAACGTCCGCGCCGCCGCCGGTCATTGGCTGGCGGCGCAGGGGCTGGAGGTGACCATCTCGGTACCCGGCGGCGAGAAGATGGCGTTAAAGACCCTCAACCCACGCCTCGGTATTCTGGGGGGCATCTCCATCCTCGGCACCTCAGGCATCGTGCGCCCCTACTCCACCGCCTCCTTCCGCGCCAGCGTGGTCCAGGGCATCGAGGTCGCCGCCGCCCAGGGCCAGGAGACCCTGGTCCTCACCACCGGCGGGCGCACCGAGAAGTTCGCCATGCGGGCCCTGCCCCATCTGGCTCCCGCCTGTTTCGTGCAGATGGGAGACTTCACCGGCGCCGCCCTGGATACCGCCGTCAAGCAGGGCATCCGCCAGATCGTCATCGGCTGCATGGTGGGCAAGCTCGCCAAGATGGCCCAGGGCGAGACCCTCACCCACGCCCGGCGCGCCGAGGTGGATCGGGGCCTGCTGGCGGAACTGGCCCGGAAGTGCGGAGCGCCCTCCGAGGTCTGCGAGGATATCCGCCAGGCCGAGACCGCCCGTTACGCGGCGGAGCGCCTGGCCGAGTTGGGCCTGGGCCAGGCCTTTCACCAAGCCCTGGCCCGGCGTCTGGTGCGAACCCTGACCGGGCGCTATCCCGACCAATTCTCCCTCCAGGTGCTGGTCTGCGATTTCGAGGGCCAAGAGCTGATTGCCGCGGCGGCGTCGGCCCCGGCGGCTGATGCCGAGGGCAGGGCGGCGGCGCCAACGGGCCTGGTAACGGGGACCTTAACGAGCAATTCGGTGCTCTCCCCCCTTGCGGGGGAGGGCTGGGAAGCGGGGTCCGAAGGATTACCTATCGATGTTTGATTCCTGCCCGCCCCCCCCCTGCCGGATCATCGGCGTCCTGGACGATGGCCCCCCCGGCCTGACCGCCGCCGCCATGGCCCATCTCCAGGCGGCGGACCTGGTGATCGGCGGCACGCGCCTCCTGAACCTCTGCGCGGTTCACCTGGCACCCCAGGCCGAGCGGCGCGATCTGACGGGCTGCCTGGGCAGCGTCCCGGCCTGGATCCGCGCGGCCCTGGTGGCCGGCCGGCGGGTGGTGGTCCTCGCCACCGGCGACCCCCTCTTCCACGGCATCGCCGGCTACTTGCGCGCCCGGCTCCCGGACCTGCCCCTTGAGATCATTCCCAACCTCTCCACGCTCCAGGTCGCCTGCGCCCGTCTCGGCTTGGCCTGGCAGGATCTGCGCATCGTCTCCGTCCACGGCCAGGATTGCGGTGAGTGGCGGGAGGGCGCGGGACCCGAACACGGGCTTTACCCCATCCTGCGGGCCATCCAGTACCCGGAAGCCGGTCATGGCAAGGGTGTCTCCAGTATCGACCTGGGTCCCAGGCCAGACTCTGACCCGGTCATGGCCATCCTCACCAGCCCGGCCAACAGCCCGGACCGCATCGCCCGCATGCTGATCCAGGAGGGCCTGGGCGACAGGTTCCGCATGACGGTGGCCGCGCGCCTGTGCCGGCTGGACGAGCAGGTGATCGCCGATTGCGCCCTGGACCAGGCCGCCACCATGACCTTTGCCGAGCCCAATCTGGTCATCCTGACCCGCCAGGCACCCGCCCCAGCCCCGGTCCTCTTCGGTCTGGCGGACGAGCGCTTCCGCCAGCGCCAGCCCGACCGGGGCCTGATCACCAAGCGCGAGGCGCGCGCCCTGTCCCTGGCCCGTCTGCAACTGCGTGCCGATAGCATCGTCTGGGATATCGGCGCGGGCTCCGGCGCCGTGGGTCTGGAGGCGGCGCGCCTCTGCCCCCTGGGCTTCGTCCACGCCATCGAAAAAAATCCCGAGGATGCCGCCATCGCCCGGGAGAATCGCCGCCGCCTCGGCATCCCCAATTACCGCCTGCTCCAGGCCCAGGCCCCCCAGGGCCTGGCGGACTGGCCCGACCCCAACGCCGTCTTCATCGGCGGTTCCGGCGGTCAACTCGTCACCTTGATCCAGCTCGTCCTGACCCGCCTGCGGGCCGGGGGCTGGCTGGTGATGAACTTCGTCACCTTCGAGAATCTGCACCTCGCCATGACTGAACTCAAGACCCTGCAAGCTCGCTGGGATGTCACCCAGATCCAGGCCTCCCGCGGCCAGCCCATCCTCGCCATGCACCGCCTGGTCCCCGAGAACCCGGTGTGGATCCTGGCCGCCACGCCGGTCGTCCGCCATGACCGTTAAAGGCTGCCTGTACGGCGTCAGCCTGGGCCCCGGCGACCCGGGCCTCATCACCCGCCGGGCATGGGAGCTGCTGACGGGGGCAGGCCTCTGGACCTACCCAGTGCGCAAGCCGGGCGGGGACAGCTTCGCCCTGGACATTGCCCGGCGCGCCGGGCTGGCGGTGCCGGATGCGGCCATCCCCCTCTGTTTCCCCATGACCCACAACGCGGAGATCCTGGCCAAGCACTGGCTGGCGGCGGCTCACATCGTCCTGGAACAGCTCGAGGCGGGGCGGGATGTCTGTTTCCTGGTGGAAGGCGATGCCTCCACCTATTCCACTTTCGGCCACCTGGCCCGCACGGTCACCGCCCTGGATGCCGGGATTCGGGTGGAGGTGGTGGCCGGGGTCACCTCCTACCAGGCCGCCGCCGCCCACCTGGGTCTGGCCCTGGCGGACGCGGACGATACCCTGGCCATCCTCCCCGCCGGTTATGGCATCCACACCATCGATCACCTCTTGGACGAGTTCGACTCCCTGGTCCTGCTCAAGGTCAAACCCCTGCTGGGGGACATCATCGCCCTGCTGGAGAGACGCGGCCTGCTGCCCTACGCCAGCTTCGTGGAAAAGGTGGGCTGCCCCGAGGAGCGGACGGTCCGGGACCTGACCCAGATTCGCCACGAGACCGTCAACTACCTGTCCCTCCTCCTGGTCCACAACCCCCACCGGCCCAAGGGCGAGATACTGCGCGGCTGCCGTCATCCGGCGGCCCGGGACGAGGCAGCCGCATGAGGATTCCGGCGGGGCGGATTGCCCTGGTCGCCATCACGCGCCAGGGAGCCCAACAGGCCGGGGCCCTGGCCCGGCGGCTGGTGGCCGCCAGCCCTGTACTTCCGACTCCCTCCCCCCTCGCGGAGGAGTGCCGGGGAGAGGTGTCCGAAGGCCTTCCAACCCCCTCCCCTCTCGCGGGGGAGGGCTGGGGAGAGGGGGCCGCAGGGTTACCTCCCGCTTACCCACGGGTCAAGGTGGGTCTGACGGTCCCCGGGCCTGAGTCCCCGGTTTCCGCAACCTCGCTGAGCGAGAACACTAGCCGGGTTGACCTGGTCATCGCCGCCAAATTCGCCCCAGCCGCGGCGGCAACAGCCAGCCCGGCCATATCACCTCCCGACCCGGCCGCGACCGACGAACCCCAGGCGGATGACGCCTCCAGGAGCGCGCCCGGCCCCAGCCCGCGGCTCATCCCCTACCCAGGTGCCCTGAAGGACCAGATCGGCCCCCTCTTCGCGACCTATGACCAGATCGTCTTTTTCGTCTCCCTGGGGGCCGTGATCCGCCTCATCGCCCCCCACCTCCAATCCAAGCACCAGGACCCCGGCGTGCTGGTGGTGGACGAGGCTGGGCGCTTCGTCATCCCCGCCCTTTCCGGCCATGTGGGCGGAGCCAATGCCTGCGCCGAATACCTGGCCGGCCTGCTGGGCGCCACCGCCGTACTGACCACCGCCTCGGATGTAGGCCAGAACCTTGCCGTCGATCTCCTGGGCCGGGAACTGGGCTGGCGCCTGGAGGCCCCCAGGATCAACGTCACCCGCGTCTCCGCTCATGTCGTCAATGGCGAGCCCATCGCCCTGGTGCAGGAGGCCGGCCGCCGCGACTGGTGGGGCCGCGCGACGCCACCGCCGGCCAATATCCAGGTCTTCGCGCGCTTCGAGGACATCGACCCGGAGGCCTTTCGGGGCCTGCTCTGGGTGACGCGCCGCGCCATCTCCCCGGACCTGTGGCAACGCTTCGCGGAGCGCCTGGTGGTCTATCGGCCACCCGAGGATCAGCCATGAGGCGCGTCACCCTAGGCGTCGGCTGCGATCGCGGCACCGCTCCCGAGACCTTGCACACGGCAGTCATGCAGGCCCTGGCCAGCGTCCATCTGGAGCCGGTCGCGGTCGCAACCCTGGCCACCATCGACCAAAAGCATGACGAGGTGGCCATCCTCCTCCTCGCCACGGCACAGGGCTGGCCTTTGCGCCTCTTCGGCGCCGCCGAACTGGCTCAGGTCCCGGTGCCCAATCCCTCCGCGACGGTCCTCGCCTACATGGGGACCCCAGCGGTCGCGGAGGCCGCGGCCCTGCTGGCCGCGAACGGCCGGATGGAAGATCTGGTGCTGGAAAAATTCAAATATCGGGGCCCCGACGGCAAGAACGCCACGGTCTCCATCGCCTGGAGTCGCATCCATGAATGAAGGCGCATTGGCGGATTCGACCCTCGGCTTGGCCGGGAGCCTGGCGATCGACCCCGGAGCAGACCCGGCCGCGACCGCCCCCCGGGGGAAAATATTTCTGGTGGGCATGGGCCCTGGCGCCGAGGACTACCTGAGTCTGCGCGCCCGCCAGGCCCTGGCCGAGGCCGAGGTGATCATTGGCTATGGCACCTACATCAAGCTGATTCAGCATCTCCTGATCGATCAGGAGGTCATCCGCAAGGGCATGACCGAGGAGATCGACCGCTGCGTGGCGGCCTATGAGTATGCCCAGGCCGGTCGGCGCGTGGCCCTTATCTCCTCCGGTGACATCGGCGTCTATGGCATGGCGAGCCCTACTTACGAGGTGCTGCTGCGCTCGGGCTGGCACCCAGGGGGCGACATTGAGGTCGAGGTGATACCCGGCATCACCTCCCTCTCCGCCTGCGCCTCCCTGGTGGGGGCGCCCCTGACCCATGATTTCTGCTCCATCTCCCTCTCCGACCTCCTGACCCCCTGGTCCGTTATCGCCCAGCGGCTCGCGGCCGCGGCGCGGGGCGACTTCGTGATCGCCCTCTACAACCCGCGCAGTGGCCGGCGGACCCAGCACCTGGTCGAGGCCCAGCGGATTCTCCTGCGCCATCGTCAACCCGAGACGCCGGTGGCCATCGTCAAATCCGCCTACCGCGAGGGCCAGGCGATTCATCTGACCCACCTCGGCGCCCTGGCGGAGGCCCAGCTCGGCATGCTGTCCACCGTCCTGATCGGCAATGCCAGCACCTACGTCCAGGATGGGCTCATGGTCACACCGCGCGGCTATGCCCAAAAGTACGACGCCATCACCGGCGACCCCCGGTCGGGCGAGCGGGCCGGTCGGTCCCTCAGCCTGGGTCTGGAAGGCTGGCAGGCCGCGATCCAGGAGCAGCTCGGGCACATCCAGGGGGGGTCGCTAGCGGCGTTGGCGCGGGACCGCGGGATCCCCCTGGGCGAACTCCTCCAGGCCATCGGGCCGGCCGGGGCCCGGGAGGCTGGCGGCCTGGTTAACCGCCAGGATGACGGTGCGGCGGGCCTGGTCGCGGCCCCGGTCAGGGCTGGCGCCGCGCATGAGTTGTTACGGGCGATCCCGGCCTGGGGGCCGGTCCGGCTGGAGATCCAGAGTCCGGCGGGTCTGGCGGCGGAATGGCGGCTGGATCGCCTCGCCTTCAGCCGGGATGAGGGCGAGAGTGGGCGGGACGGCTGGCTGACCCTTGTCACCCCAGGGTCCCGCCTGCGCATCGACGCCGCGCGCATCGCCCGGGCCTGGTTCCTGCGCCAGGGCGATCAACGGCGCGAGGTCCATTTCCTCGACGCAGCGGATGAGGCCATCCTGAGCCTGGCGTTGGTAGCCCACCGGGGGCCGGGTCTCGATCCCCTGGCGGAGCAGGCCTACTTCCAGGCCTGGCGGACCCTGATGGTTGCGGCGACATGAGCGGCGGCATGAACAGCGCCCTCATCCTGCCCCTGGCCCTGGCCCTCGACGCCTGGCTGGGGGAGCCGCGACGCTTTCACCCCCTGATCGGCTTCGGCTGGCTGGCCCAGGCCCTGGAAAACCGCCTCTGGGGTGATGCTATCTGGCGGGGTGCCCTGGCCCTCCTGATGCTCATCCTGCCCTTCACCCTCATCGCCCTCCTCCTCGCCCCCTGGCCCGGGAGCCCCGCCCTGGACCTGCTGCTGCTCTATCTCGCCATCGGCTGGCGCAGCCTGGGGGAACACGCCGGCCGGGTGCGCCATGCCCTGGCGGTTGGCGACCTGGCTCAGGCCCGCCAGGGGGTGGGCTACCTGGTCAGTCGCGACACCGCCGACCTGGATGAAGCGGCCATCACCAAGGCGACGATCGAATCCGTGCTGGAAAACGGCAATGACGCCCTCTTCGGCGCCCTCTTCTGGTTTCTGGTGGCGGGGGCGCCCGGCGTCCTGCTCTATCGGCTGACCAACACCCTGGACGCCATGTGGGGCTACCGTACCGAGCGCTATCGGCGTTTCGGCTGGGCGGCGGCACGCCTGGATGACCTGCTGAATTGGGCGCCCGCGCGGCTGACGGCCCTGAGTTATGCCCTGGCCGGTCATTTCACCCAGGCCCTGGCCTGCTGGCGCCAGCAGGGTCCGGCCTGGAAGAGCTCCAACGCCGGCCCGGTGATGGCCGCCGGCGCCGGCAGTCTCGGGGTCCTGCTGGGCGGCGCGGCCAGCTACCATGGCACCGCCCAGGTCCGGCCCCCCTTGGGGGCGGGGCGGCCGGCGGGTACCCCGGACATCGACCGCGCCCTCGGCTTGCTTCGCCGCGCCCTGGCGCTCTGGGTCATCGCCGTCCTGGTGGGCGCTGGACTCCACACCTATTGGGTCTCGGGAGCAGCGACATGACGGGGGCAAGGCTATGACGGGCTGGTGTTTGGCAACGGAGCCTCGACTCGGGAAGGGCCGAGCCATGAAGAATGCCCAGGACCCCGCCACCGACACGGGCGGCGCGCTAGCGGACCCACCGGGCTTGGTTATCACCCGCGACCGCTCCGGGCCCCTCCACCACGGGGGTCGCCTGCGCGCGGCGGCGAGCTATTACGGCCTGGCCCTGGACCAGTGGCTGGACCTCTCCACCGGCATCAATCCCAACGGCTGGCCGGTACCCCCGATCCCCGCCTCGGCCTGGGCGCGCCTGCCGGAGGAGGAGGATGGCCTGGAGCAGGCCGCGCGGGCCTATTACGGTGCCGCGCACCTGCTGCCCGTCGCCGGTTCCCAGGCAGCGATCCAGACTCTGCCCCGACTGCGCCCCCCCACGCGGGTGGGCGTCCTGTCACCGGGCTATGCCGAACACGCCGCCGCCTGGCGCACGGCCGGTCACGCGGTCAGGGCCCTGACGGCCGGAGAGGTGAATCAGGCGATCCCCGCCTGCGATGTCCTGGTGTTGATCCATCCCAACAACCCCACCGGCTTCCGCTGGCCGCTGGAGCGGCTGCTGGACTGGCATGCTCAACTCGCCGCCTGCGGCGGCTGGCTGGTGATCGACGAGGCCTTCATGGATACGACCCCTGACCAAAGCCTCTGCGACCAGGCCGCGCGACCAGGCCTCATCGTCCTGCGCTCCCTGGGCAAGTTCTTCGGCCTGGCCGGGGCGCGGGTGGGCTTCGTCTGCGCCCAGCCCGAGCTACTGGCGGGACTCCAGCGGCTGCTGGGTCCCTGGAGCATCAATGCCCCGGCCCGCCGGATCGCCCAGGTGGCGCTGAAGGATGGCGATTGGCAGGAGCGGGAGCGGCCCCGACTTGCCGCCGCCGGGGAGCGGCTCGGCACCCTGCTCCGCCGCCAGGGGCTAACGCCCCAGGGCGGTTGCGCCCTCTTCCAGTGGGTCCGCACCCCCCAGGCCCGAGACCTGCACCAGGCCCTGGCACGCCAGGGGATTCTGACCCGCCTCTTTGACGAGCCGCCTAGCCTGCGCCTGGGTCTGCCCGGGAGCGAGACGGATTGGGCGCGCCTGGAGGCCGCCCTGATCCAGGCGGTCGCCGGGACGCCGGCTCAGCCGCCCACGAACCCCGCCGAGGTTAAGCCATGAAACGCCTCTGCCTACCGCTCCCGGACGTCCGGCCAGGCCGGCCAGAGCCGCGCCAGGGATCGCCAGCGGGCCGGGAAACCGAAAACTCCGGTACCTTGGGCATAGTATGGCGATCTTAATTACCGGCTTGATTCCCTTTCACGCCGAGGCCACCGCATGAAGACCAAAACCCTCATGGTCCAGGGCACCACCTCGGATGCGGGCAAGAGCCTGCTGGTGACGGCCCTGGGCCGCTGGCTGGTCCGGCGCGGGGTCCGGGTCGCCCCCTTCAAGCCCCAGAACATGGCCCTGAACAGCGCGGTCACCGTCGATGGGGGCGAGATCGGCCGCGCCCAGGCGGCCCAAGCCCGAGCCTGCGGGCTGGAGCCCCACACCGACATGAACCCGGTGCTGCTCAAGCCCAACACCGACACCGGCGCCCAGGTCATCATCCAGGGCCGGGCGGTCGCCACCATGAACGCCCGCGACTACCAGGACTACAAGAGCCTGGCCCGCGTCGTCGTGCTGGAGTCCTACCAGCGGCTCGCCGATCGGTTTGACGTCGTCCTCGTCGAGGGCGCTGGCTCTCCCGCCGAGATCAATCTGCGCGCCAACGACATCGCCAACATGGGCTTCGCCGAGGCGGTGGATTGCCCGGTGATCCTCATCGCCGATATCGACCGTGGCGGGGTCTTCGCCCATCTCGTCGGCACCCTAGAGTTGCTGAGCGACAGCGAGCGGGCTCGGGTCCAGGGCTTCGTCATCAACCGCTTTCGTGGCGACCTCGCCCTCCTGCAACCGGGTCTGGACTGGCTGGAACGGCGTACCGGCAAGCCAGTACTGGGGGTCCTGCCCTTTCTGCCCGGCCTGCACCTGGAGGCGGAGGATGGCCTGGCGCTCCCGCCCTCGCGACCGACCGCGTCCCCGGGCCCAAGCGCTTTGGCGGGAGCCCAGCCGGGGATCGGTTCAAGCCGGGATGCGCCCCAGAACCCCGGGGATGTAGAACCAGCCAGCCCGACCCTCCTGCGCATCCTGGTCCCCGCCCTGCCCCGCCTGAGCAACCGCACCGATTTCGATCCCCTCTGCCTGCACCCTCAGATCAGGCTGGATTTCATCGGCCCCGGCCAGGCGATACCCCCCGCCGACCTCATCATCCTGCCCGGCTCCAAGAGCGTGCGCGGGGATCTCGCCTGGCTGCGTGACCAGGGCTGGGAGGCGGCGATCCACCGGCACCTGCGCTACGGCGGCAAGGTCATGGGTATCTGCGGCGGCTATCAGATGCTGGGCCAGCGCATCCATGACCCCCTCGGCCTGGAGGGAGCCCCCGGCACCAGCGCCGGTCTGGGGCTCCTCGACCTGGAAACGACCCTGGAACAGGACAAGCAATTGCGCAACGTCCAGGGCCGACTGGTGCTGGCGGACGCCCCCGTCTCCGGCTACGAGATTCACGCCGGCGTCACCCAGGGCCCGGCCCTGGCCAGGCCGGCTGTACATCTGACCGAGGGCCCGGATGGGGCCATCCGGGACGACGACCAGGTCCTCGGCACCTATCTGCACGGCCTCTTCGAATCAAGCGCCGCCCTCGCCGCCCTCCTGACCTGGGCCGGCCTGCGTCAGGTCGAGCAGATCGACTACGCGGCCCTGCGCGAGGCTGCCTTTGACCGCCTCGCCGATGCCCTCGATCAGCATCTGGATCCTCGCTGGCTGCACAGCCTCATTAAGGGGGGACAGCCCTTGGCGCGAGGACTGGGCGCGGCAGGGGACGCCACCCCTCGGTCCCCTCTCCCCAACCCTCCCCCGCAAGGGGGGAGGGAGCAGGAGAAGCAATGGCTTGCGCTTGAGCAACCGGACTCCTTTTCCCGGGTCCTGATCCTGGGCGGCGTCCGTTCCGGGAAGAGCCGGCTGGCGGAGCGCCTGGCGAGCGAGGGCGCCGGCCCCGTCACCTACATCGCCACGGCCACCGCCGGGGATGGCGAGATGGCGGCCCGGATTGCCGCCCATCGCGCCCGGCGGCCGGCGCACTGGGGCCTGGTGGAGGAGCCTCTGCATCTGGCGGCGGCCCTGGCGGCCCATGCCGCCCCGGGGCGCTGCCTGCTCATCGATTGCCTGACGCTCTGGCTGACCAACCTGCTCCTGGCCGAGGACGCCAGCCTGTGCGAGCGGGAAGGGGACGCGCTGCTCCAGGTGCTGCCGACCCTGCCGGGCCGGATCATTATGGTCAGCAACGAGACCAGCCTGGGGGTCATGCCCCTGGGAGAACTCAGCCGGCGCTTCGGCGACGCCGCGGGCCAACTGCACCAAGACCTCACGCCCCTCTGCGATCGCGTCATCCTCGCCATCGCCGGGCTACCACTCACCTTGAAGGAAGCAACGGTATGAATTTGGACACGCGGATCGATTGGCTAGGGGTACCGGCGGCCAGCCTGGACACCGAGGCCCAAGGGGCCGCCCAGGACCGCCAGGCGACCCTGACCAAGCCACCCGGCTCCCTGGGCCGGCTGGAGGCGATCGCCATCCGCCTCGCCGCCCTGCAAGGCACAACCCGCCCGTCCCTTGAACGGGTCCGGATCACCCTCTTCGCGGGCGATCACGGCGTGGCGGCGGAGGGCGTGTCCGCCTTTCCCCAGGCCGTCACCGCCGAGATGATCAAGAACTTCGCCCGGGGCGGGGCGGCCATCTGCGTGGCCGCGCGCACCCTCGGCGCCGAACTCGAGATCATCAACCTGGGGACGGTGCATGACCCCGGGCCCCTGGCGGGGGTCAAGGACCAGCCCCTGGGCCCGGGTACCGCCAATTTGGTGACGGGGCCGGCCATGACGGATCACCAGGTCGCCCTCGCCCTCGGCGCGGGCCGTCATGCCGCCGAACGGGCCCGCCTGGAGGGCTGCCAACTCTTCATCGGTGGCGAGATGGGCATCGCCAACACTACCGCCGCCGCCGCCCTGGCCTGTGCCCTGCTGGGCGCCCCGCCCCGGGACCTCGCCGGTCCTGGCACCGGTCTCGATCGGGCGGGCGTCGCCCATAAGGCCGCCGTCATCCAGCGGGCCCTCGACCACCATGCCCCGCATCTCGCCTCGCCCCTGGAGGCCCTGCGTCGCCTGGGCGGTTTCGAGATCGCCGCCCTCGCCGGCGCCTACCTGGCCTGCGCCCACATGGGCCTTCCGGTCCTGGTGGACGGCTTCATCACCACCGTCTCCGCCCTCGTCGCCACCCGCCTGCAACCCCAGGTCGCGGATTGGCTCTTCTTTGCCCACGCCTCCGCGGAACCCGGCCATGCCGCCGTCCTCGCGGCCCTAGGGGCCCACCCTCTGTTGGATTTGGGTATGCGCCTTGGGGAAGGCAGCGGCGCCGCCATCGCCCTCCCCCTGCTGCGCCTGGCCTGCGCCCTGCACAACGAGATGGCCACTTTCGCCGAGGCCCAGGTCTCGAACCGGGTGTGAAGTCGCTCATGGCAAGCGTCACACCGCGCGTCCAACGCATCGACCTGCTACGCCACGGCGAGACCCTGGGGGGAAGCCGCTTTCGGGGCCGTCTCGATGACCCGCTCACCAAGAGAGGTTGGGAGGAGATGTGGGCGACGGTCGGGCCAGGGGGTCGCGACGGGCAAGAGGATCAGGCTTGGGATGGCATCGTCACCTCGCCCCTGGCCCGCTGCGCCGACTTCGCCCGCGCCCTGAGCCAACAAATGGGTATCCCCCTGAGCTTGGACCCGCGGCTCGCCGAGCTGGACTTTGGCGACTGGGAGGGGCAAACCGCCGCCGACCTGATGGCGGCGGACGCCGAGGCCCTGGGCCGTTTTTGGGCGGACCCCGTGGCTCATCCCCCGCCGAGAGGGGAACCCCTGCTGGCCTTCCAGGGGCGGGTTCTGGCCGCCTGGGATGAACTACTGCGCCAGGATCGCGGTGATCGAACCCTGGTGATCAGCCATGGCGGCGTCATCCGCGTCATCCTCTGCCAGGTGTTGGGCTATCCCCTGGGGCGCCTGCTGGAACTGGACGTCGGTCATGCCAGCCTGAGGTGCATCCGCGTCCGTAGTGGGGGGGAAGGCGCCGGAGCCGGGGAGGGAGTGGGCGACGCCAGGGGCCTCCTGGCTGGCGCGGTGGCCCCCATCGGTCCCGACCCCAGGATTCAGGTCGAACTGATCCCGCGCCCGGCAGAGTCATGATCCGGCCCTTTCTCATCGCCCTGCAGTTCCTCACCCGGCTCCCGGTCCGGCTGGCGGGCGAGCTGGCGGCGGCGGACCTCGGCCGCTCCCTGCTCTACTACCCCCTGGTCGGCCTCATCCTGGGGGGGCTCCTCGCCGCCAGCGCCTGGCTGCTGAGTGGTGCTCCGCCGCTCCTGGCCGGCGCCCTGGTCCTGACCCTGTGGGTGGCCCTCACCGGGGCCCTCCACCTGGACGGCCTGGCCGACACCCTCGACGCCTGGGCCGGCGGCCGCGGCGACCCCGAGCGCACCCTGGCCCTCATGAAGGACCCCCACTCTGGTCCCCAGGGTGTCACGGGTCTGGTGCTGGTCCTGCTCCTCAAATTCGCCGCCCTGGCCGCCCTCCTGGAGGCCGGCGACTATCTCCCCCTGATCCTGGCCCCTTTCCTGGCCAGGACCGCCCTGCCCCTGCTGTTCCTGACCACCCCCTATGTCCGACCCGGCGGGCTCGGCGCCGCCCTGGCCTCCGGCCTGCCCCGACGGGCGGGTACCGGGGTCCTCATCGCCGCCGGCGCCCTCACCCCCCTCCTGGCGGGAGCCACGGGCCTGCTGGCCCTGGCCTCTACCCTCGCCGCCTTTTACATCCTGCGCCTGGCGATGACGCAGCGCATCGGCGGCACCACGGGCGACACCGCCGGCGCCCTGGTCGAAGTCGCCGAAGCCGTCGCCCTCCTGGCGGGCTCCCTCCTGGCGGGGTCTTGCATCGGAGTTGTAGGTAGCCGGTAGAACCCGACGGGGGTAAGCTGGCGTTGAGAGGGGGTGTGGCTCTTGGTGTCCGCAACCAGGCTACCTCTGGATTCGGCCAAGAGCTGACCAAGAATTTTCCGAGAGTGGTAAATGACTGAACAAGAAATCGAACAAGCGCTAATCGAGAAACTGGGCGACCTGAAATACCGCTACCGCCCGGACATCCGCGACCGGGCGGCGCTGGAGCACAACTTCCGCCAGCATTTCGAGTCTCTGAACCGCGTCCATCTGACAGACAGCGAGTTCCACCGCCTGCTGGACTCGATTATTACCTCCGACGTCTTCGCCGCCGCCAAACACCTGCGCGAGCGCAATAGCTTCGAGCGCGATGACGGCACGCCGCTCTACTACACGCTGGTCAACATCAAGGACTGGTGCAAGAACAGCTTCGAGGTCATCAACCAGCTCCACATCAGCACCGATTACAGCCACCACCGTTACGACGTGATCCTGCTCATCAACGGGATTCCCGTCGTCCAGATCGAGCTGAAAACATTGGCCATCAGCCCGCGCCGGGCCATGCAGCAGATCGTCGATTACAAAAACGACCCCGGCAACGGCTACAGCAAAACCCTGCTCTGCTTCCTGCAACTCTTCATCGTCAGCAACCGCAGCGACACCTGGTTCTTCGCCAACAACAACCGCCGCCATTTCAGCTTCAACGCCGACGAGCGCTTCTTGCCGCTCTATCAATTTGCGGACGTCGACAACACCAAAATCACCCATCTGGACAGCTTCGCCGACGCCTTCCTCGCCAAATGCACGCTGGGCGAGATGATCAGCCGCTACATGGTGCTGGTGGCCAGCGAGCAAAAGCTGCTGATGATGCGTCCGTATCAAATCTATGCCGTCAAGGCGATTGTCGATTGCATCCACCAGCACTGCGGCAACGGTTACATCTGGCACACCACCGGCAGCGGCAAGACCCTCACCTCGTTCAAGGCCTCCACCCTGCTCAAGGACAACCCGGACATCGACAAGTGCCTGTTCGTGGTGGATCGCAAAGACCTCGACCGGCAGACTCGGGAGGAATTCAACAAATTCCAGGAAGGCTGCGTCGAAGCCAACACCAATACCGAATCGTTGGTTCAGCGCCTGCTCTCCGACGACTACGCCGACAAGATCATCGTCACCACCATCCAGAAGCTCGGCCTCGCGCTCGACGACGGCAAGAAGCGCAACTACAAGGAACGTCTGGAACCGCTGCGCCAGCAGCGCATGGTCTTCATTTTCGACGAATGCCACCGCTCGCAATTTGGCGAGAACCACAAGGCCATCAAGGAGTTCTTCCCCAACGCCCAGTTGTTCGGCTTCACCGGCACACCCATCTTCGAGCAGAACGCCAGCACCCAGCAGATCGAAGGCCAGCAGGCCAGCTACAAAACCACCGCCGACATCTTCCAGCAGCAACTGCACGCCTACACCATCACCCACGCCATCGAAGACCGCAATGTCCTGCGCTTCCATGTCGATTACTACAAGCCCGAAGGCAAGCAACAACCCAAGCCGGGCGAGGCGCTGGCCAAGCGCGCCATCATCGAGGCCATTCTCGCCAAGCACGACGCCGCCACCGCCGGCCGCAAGTTCAACGCCGTGCTCGCCACCGCGAGCATCAACGACGCCATCGAATACCACGCCCTGTTCAAGACCGTGCAGGCCGGTAAACTAGCCACCGACCCTGACTTCCAGCCGCTCAATATCGCCTGCGTCTTCTCCCCGCCCGCCGAGGGCAATAAAGACGTGCAGCAGATTCAGGAAGACCTGCCGCAGGAAAAGGCCGACAACGAACAGGAACCCGACAAGAAGAAGGCAGCCCTCAAGGCCATCATCGCCGACTACAACGCCCAATACGGCAGCAACCACGGCATCGGCGAATTCGACCTCTACTATCAGGACGTGCAAAAGCGCATCAAGGATCAGCAATACCCCAATGCCGACCTGCCCCACGCCCAGAAGATCGACATCACCCTCGTGGTGGACATGCTCCTCACCGGCTTCGATTCCAAGTTCCTGAACACGCTCTACGTGGACAAAAACCTCAAGTTCCACGGCCTGATTCAGGCGTTTTCGCGCACCAACCGCGTGCTCAACGACACCAAGCCCTACGGCAACATCCTCGACTTCCGCCAGCAACAAGACGCCGTGGACACCGCCATCGGCCTCTTCTCCGGCCAGACCGCCAGGCCCGCCAAGGAAATCTGGCTGGTCGAGCCGGCCCTGGAAGTCATCCGCCAGTACGAGGCCGCGGTCGCTCGCATGGCGGGATTCATGGAAAACAAGCATCTGGTCTGCGAACCCGAGCAGGTATACAACCTGAAGGGCGACAGCGCCCGCATCGAGTTCATCAACCGCTTCAAGGAAGTGCAGCGCCTGAAGACGCAGCTTGACCAGTACACCGAACTTGAAACAGACCAGAAGGCCAGGATCGAGGCCGCCCTGCCGAAAGACCAGTTACTGAGCTTCCGCAGCACCTATCTGGAAACCGCCCAGCGCCTGAAAGCGCAACAGGACAAGCACGACCAAGATGGCAAGGGAAACGACCCGGAAGTGCAGCAACTCGATTTCGAGTTCGTCCTGTTCGCCAGCGCCCTCATCGATTACGACTACATCATGGCCCTCATCACCCGCTACGCCAGCCAGACGCCGGGCAAGCAGAAGATGAGCCGCGCACAGCTCATCGGCCTGATCCAGTCCGACGCCAAGTTCATGGACGCCCGCGATGACATCGCCGACTACATCGATACCCTGGAGGCGGGCAAGGGGCTGGACGAAGCCGCCATCCGCGCCGGCTTCGAGCGCTTCAAGGCCGCCAAGCACGCCCGCCAGTTGGCGGACATCGCAGGCAAGCACGGGCTGGATGCCGCCGCCCTGCAAGGCTTTGTGGATGCCATCCTGCGCCGCATGATCTTCGATGGCGAACAACTGAGCGACCTCATGGCGCCGCTGGCTCTCGGCTGGAAAGCCCGCACCAAAGCGGAACTGGCGCTGATGGCAGACCTCATCCCCCTGCTGCACAAACTCGCCCAGGGGCGCGAGATTTCAGGGCTGGGGGCGTATGAGCAATAAGGTGGAGAAACGCGGGCTGGTGCCCAAGCTGCGCTTTCCTGAGTTTCGGGAGGCGGGGGAGTGGGAGGAAAAGCGGCTCCAAGACATTACTTCGTCCGTATTTGATGGGACGCATCAAACACCAATTTATACCCTAGAGGGCATTCCCTTTTATAGCGTCGAAAATCTTATAAGCGGCAATAAAAATAAATTCATATCGCGTGAGGATTACCTCGCAGCAACGAGCAAGAACAAGCCAAACCAAGGAGACATTCTGTTAACCAGAATTGGAAAAATTGGCTACTCGCAAGTAGTGACGTGGAGTCATGAATTTAGCGTGTATGTAACTCTTGCGGTCATTAAAAAGTCAGCATTATTCGACTCGCATTATCTGCATTGCTTTATGCAGTCTGACCGCTATCAAAACGAAATTCTCAAAAAGTCGTTGCTGAACGCTGTCCCTTGCAAGATCAACATGGACAGTTTGAGAAAAACTAACGTTCTATTACCAAAACCAGCCGAACAACAAAAAATCGCCGACTGCCTCGCTTCCCTCGATGAACTGATCACCCTGGAGGCGCAAAAGCTCGACACGCTCAAGACCCATAAAAAAGGGCTGATGCATCAGCTTTTCCCCGCCGAAGGAGAAACCCTGCCCAAACTGCGCTTCCCCGAGTTTCGGGATACGGGGGAGTGGGAGGAAGTCGCGTTGGGAGAAATCGCCGAAATCAAGCTTGGGAAGATGCTCGACAGTAAGAAGCACACGACTGGCAACCTCCTGCCTTACCTCAATAACTTGGCAGTGCGTTGGAATGACGTGGAAACGTCAAACCTGCCGAAGATGTATTTCGACGAGAGCGAACTCGATCGCTTCGGATTGAGAACGGGTGACGTCGTTGTTTGTGAAGGCGGAGAGCCCGGTCGTTCTGCTGTCTGGGACGGACGGTTCCCCGATCTTAAGTTCCAGAAGGCCATTCATCGCGTCCGGTTCACTGTTCCGTTTCAGCCCCGCTTGCTAGTCCTTTATCTTGAATCCATAGCAGGTACACCGCGATTAGAAAACCTCTTCACTGGGGGAGGGATTAAGCATTTAACGCAAGAGGTGTTCGCTCGACTCAAAATTCCCTTTGCTTCCCACGCCGAGCAGAAAAAAATCGCCGACTGCCTCACCTCCCTCGACGACCTCATCACCGCCCAAACCCAAAAACTCGCCGCGCTCAAGACCCACAAGAAGGGCTTGATGCAACAGCTTTTCCCCGTGCTGGACGAGGTGGCCGCATGACGCAGCTCATTCTCTACACCAGCGAAGACGGGCAAGCCCAAGTGCAACGCAAGGCAACTGCCGAGGATTCCTCGGTAGTTCAAACCAGAGGCACCAACGAAGCCTCTGCCTATGCGGCTGCAGATCATTTTCGTGGCGTCACGAAATTGATCGGACTGGGCCATAACTGGAGAGTCGTAGCATGACGCACGGAAATTCATCGCAGTTTGTGATCTACCAAAGTGCTGACGGGCAAATCAAGCTGGATGTGCGGTTTGTGGATGAAACCGTGTGGCTGACGCAGCAGCAGGTGGCTGAGTTGTTCCAGACCTCGCGCACCAATGTGGTGGAGCATATTCAGCACATCTACGAGGAAGGCGAACTGGAAGAGGCGGCAACCTGTCGGGAATTCCGACAGGTTCGCACCGAGGGGACGCGTGAGGTGGCGCGCAGCATGGCGTTCTATAACCTCGATATGATTTTGTCAGTGGGCTATCGGGTGAAAAGCGCGGTGGCAACACGATTTCGTATCTGGGCCACGCAGCAGTTGCGCGAGTACATCGTTAAAGGTTTTTTGCTCAACGACGAGCGCCTGAAGAACCCCGATCAGCCTTTTGACTACTTTGAAGAGCTGACGCGGCGCATTCAGGACATCCGCACCAGCGAGCGGCGCTTCTATCAAAAAATCACTGACATTTACGCTACCAGCGTCGATTACGACCCCACCCAGCCGGAGAGCATCGCGTTTTTCCAGACGGTGCAGAACAAGATGCACTGGGCCATTACCGGGCAGACGGCGGCGGAGATCATCCACACCCGTGCCGACAAAAATCAGCCGAATATGGGGCTGACCAACTGGCGGAGCGGCAAGGTGCGCAAGGCCGATGTAAGTATTGCCAAGAACTATCTGAACGCCGACGAACTGGCGGCGCTCAACAATCTGGTGGAACAGTATCTGGTGTTTGCCGAAGGTCAGGCGATGCGCCGCGTGCCCATGCATATGAGCGACTGGATTACCAAGCTGCATGGCTTTTTGACCATCAACGACCGCGACATCCTCAACCACGCCGGAAAAATCTCCCATGAAATGGCCAAGACCTTGGCGGAAGCCGAGTACGAGCAATTCAACGCGGCTCGCATTGCCCATGCCGATCAACAGGAAAGTGATTTCGACCGGGCCGTGAAACAGTTGCCCAAGATGCCGAGCAAGGACACATGACTGATCAAGATCAAAAACAACTGGGAAACACCCTGTGGGGCATTGCCGACCAACTGCGCGGGGCGATGAACGCGGACGATTTCCGCGATTACATGCTGTCCTTCCTGTTCCTGCGCTATCTGTCGGACAACTACGAGACGGCGGCGCACAAGGAGCTGGGGCCGGACTATCCCAGGCTGAAAGTCGGCGATCGCAGTACGCCGCTGGCCGTGTGGTACGCGCAAAACCCGGACGACACCGCCGAGTTTGAAAAGCAGATGCGCCGCAAGACGCATTACGTGATCCAGCCCGCCTACCTGTGGGGCAGCATCGCGGAGATGGCGCGCACGCAGGACGGGGAATTGCTGCACACCTTGCAAAAGGGCTTCGACTACATCGAGAACGAGTCCTTCGCCAGCACCTTCGGCGGGCTGTTTTCCGAGATCAATCTGAATTCGGAAAAGCTGGGCAAGGGCTATGAAGCGCGCAATGCCGTGCTCTGCACCATCATCAAGTCGATTGCCGAGGGGCTGGAAAAGTTCTCCACCGACAAGGACACGCTGGGCGACGCCTATGAATACCTGATCGGCCAGTTTGCCGCAGGCTCGGGCAAGAAGGCGGGCGAGTTCTACACGCCGCAGCAGATTTCCAGCATCTTGTCGGGCATCGTCACGCTGGACAGCCAGGAACCCGCCACGGGACCGAAAAAGCATCTGGACAGCGTGTTCGACTTTGCCTGCGGCTCGGGCTCGCTGCTGCTGAACATTCGCCAACGACTGAAGGACGCGGGCGGCACCATCGGCAAGATCGCCGGGCAGGAAAAGAACATCACCACCTACAACCTGGCGCGCATGAACATGCTGCTGCACGGGGTGAAGGATTCCGAGTTCGAGATTTACCACGGCGACACGCTGACCAACGACTGGGACAGGCTGCGCGAGATGAACCCGGCCCGGATGCCAAAGTTCGATGCGGTGGT
The DNA here is from genome assembly GCA_016714645.1 of Chromatiaceae bacterium. Taxonomy (NCBI): domain Bacteria; kingdom Pseudomonadati; phylum Pseudomonadota; class Gammaproteobacteria; order Chromatiales; family Chromatiaceae; species Chromatiaceae bacterium. The sequence continues at coordinate 504,806 of JADKCI010000005.1, forward strand.
GGCCAATCCGCCGTTCAGCTACCGCTGGGAGCCGACCGATGCGCAGGGCGAGGACATGCGCTTCAAGAATTACGGCCTGGCGCCCAAGTCCGCCGCCGACTTCGCCTTTTTGCTGCACGGCTTTCATTACCTGAAGCCCGAGGGCGTGATGGCCATCATCCTGCCCCACGGCGTGCTGTTCCGAGGCGGCGCGGAAGAGCGCATCCGCACCAAGCTGCTGAAAGACGGCCACATCGACACGGTGATCGGCCTGCCCGCCAATCTGTTCTTCTCCACCGGCATTCCGGTGTGCATTCTGGTGTTGAAGAAGTGCAAGAAGCCCGATGACGTGCTGTTCATCAACGCCGCCGAGCATTTCGAGAAGGGCAAGCGGCAGAATCGCCTGCGGCCGGAAGATATCGACAAGATTATCGATGCCTACCAGCTCCGCCTACCAGAAGAACGCTATGCCCGCCGCGTGCCGATGGAGGAGATCGCGGCTAATGGCTACAACCTGAACATCTCGCGCTACATCAGCACGGCTCAGGCGGAGGAAGAGATTGTGTTGCAGGCGGTCAATGCTGACCTCGTCACACTGACACGGAAGGCCGAGGCAGCACGGGACAAACACAATGTATTCCTCAAGGCGCTGGGTTTGCCGCCTTTGCCGTGACGCGAATCCTTTTGGGGGCGTTCGCTGGGTGGCCTTCGGCGCTGTTCAAGTGGCCGAGTAACACGGCGCTGTACAGGGTCTCGCGCGCTGCTTATAGACCTGACCCCCCCGCCAGGTAGCGGGCGAGGAAGGCGTCGAAGGGCTGGTCGTCGGCGGCTTCGAGGGCGGCCTGGCGGCGGAGGGAATCCTGGGTGAGATGCTGAAAGAGGGCGAGACGTTCGGAGGACGGGGGCCGCGCCAGGTAGGCCCGGCGATGGGCCAGGGACAGGCGCTGGGCGAAGCCGAAGAAGCCTTCGCGGCGCTCGCGCATCTCGGCGAGCATGCGGGCGGAGGGGGTCAGTTCCGGGTCCAGGACCTTGGCCCGCTGCCGCTGGAGACTGGCGACGCAGGGACCTCCGGGGCCACCGTCGACCCACTCGGCGATGGCGGTCATGGCGTCGAGCAACATCAGGGCCCAGTCGCGCAAGGGGATGGCCTGGCCCGCGCGCTCCAGTCGCAGACCCGGTTCGCGGCCACGATGGGCCGTCAGGACCAGATTGTCGTCGATGGCGCTGCGCTCGCGGGCATCGATGCGGGGACTGTCGGCCAGGAAGCAGAACCGGATGAAGGCGTCCATGAAGTGGAGTTGCTCCGCCGAGACGCCGGCGGGCTCGAAGGCGTTCACATCGAAAGAGCGCACCTCGATATAGCGCACGCCCCGCCGGCGTAGGGCCTGGGTCGGTTTTTCCATCCCCTCCAGCAGGGGCTTGGGGCGTACCGAACTGTAGTACTCATTTTCGATCTGGAGAATATTGGCGTTGAGCTGCCGATACTGGCCATCCACCTTGACGCCGATGGCCTCGTAATGGGGACAGGGGGTCTCGATGGCCCAGGAGAGGCTGCGAATATAGGCATCCAGGCTGTCGTAATTGGCCTTGATGCCGGTGCCCTCCTCCTGGCGGTTCTGGTAACCGATATCGCCCAAGCGCAGGGAGGTCGCGTGGGGATAGTGGAGGGTATGGGGGTCGAAGGCCACCAGATTGGTCTCGGCGCCCTGGACAAAGGTCTTGCAAACGGCGGGCGAGGCGCCGAACAGGTAGGGGATGAGCCAACCATAGCGCTGGATGTTGCGCACCAGGCCCATATAGGCCTCGGAGCGGAAATGGACGGGATCTCCGACCTCCCCCACCCGATCCTGGTAGGCGGACCAGAAATCATCGACGAAGGAACAGTTGTAATGGACCCCGGCGATGACCTGCATGGTCCGGCCATAGCGGTAGCCCAGGCCACGCCGGTAGATGGTCTTCATACGCCCCGCGTTGGAACTGCCATAGCGGGCCAGGGGGATGCGCTCCGCGCCTTCCAGAAGGCAGGGCATGCTGGCGCCCCAGAGGATCTCCTCCTCCAGGTGGGCATGGATGAAACGGTGCAGATCGTCCAGGAAACCCAGCACCTCGTCCTTATCCGCCAGGGCCGGGGTGATGAGTTCAAGCAGGGCCTCGGAAAAATCCGTGGTGATGTAGGGGTGCGTCAGGGCGGAGCCGAAGACCGCCGGGTGGGGCTTGGGGGAGAGGGTGCCGCTGGGGGAGACGCGCAGGGTCTCCTTCTCCAGGCCCACCAGGCCGGCGCGGAACAGGCCGGCCAGCCCGGCCCGCTCGATAGCCCCCATTCGGGCCCGATATCCCCAGCAGTCATCCATTCAGGACGCCCGGGAACCTGGGGCACTCCCCCGCACTCGAGTTGTCCCTGCTGGCCCCGGTTCCGCCGCCCGGGACATCAATCGCGTTTGGCTTCCCGGACCCGGAAGGTATCGGCGCGCACCACATCGGCCAGGATGCTGGCGGCCTCGCGGATCTGAATCTGCTCAACGACCTTCTGCTGGCGCTCCATGACCTCCTCATCGACATCCTCGGCTTCCTCGTCGATAGGCGTCTCGCCTTGGGCGCGCAGAAATTCATCCCGCTGATGTTTGAGGATTTTCTCGCGCCGGTCGGCCTGAATCCGGCGGTCGGCCTCCTTGAGGGACACCGTCTTCTCATCGTCGAGTTCGCGCAGCACCCGCTCGCGGGCGGTGAGCATGCGGAAACCGGGGTCACTGTCGATACGCTGGGTGGAGGCCTTGTGGAAAGTGCTCAGATCCCCCAGCTTGGTCTTGTCGTATTTGGCCGGATGAATGCTGTTCCAGGGCAGTGCGTTCTCCAGGGAGCGCTCCCCATGCTCGGCCCCCTGAGGGGCGGTCGGGAAGAGGATATCCGGCTCCACGCCCCGCAACTGGGTGCTACCGCCACTGATGCGATAAAACTCGGCCATGGTCAGGCGCAAGCGGCCCAGGTCCTCGCCATTACCGGGGACATAACGATTGAGGTCGATCAGGGTCTGCACCGTGCCCTTGCCGAAGGTCGGCTCGCCAATGATGATGGCACGCCCATAATCCTGCATGGCGGCGGAGAAGATCTCCGAGGCGGAGGCGCTATTGCGATCGACCAGGACCGCCAGCGGCCCGCTATAGGCGGCTCCGGCGGCGACATCGCTCTCGACCTCCACCTTGCCGAACGAGTCCTTGACCTGCACCACCGGGCCCTTATCGATAAAGAGCCCCGTCAGGTCCGTCGCCTCCGTCAAGGAGCCCCCGCCGTTGCCCCGCAGGTCCACCACGATGCCATCCACGCCTTTGCGCTTGAGGTCCGCGAGCAGAGCCTGGACATCGCGGGTGGTGCTGCGGAAATCCTTGTCGCCATCGGACTCGGCGCGAAAATCGCGATAAAAGCCCGGCACCTCCAGGACACCGATGCGCAGCCCAAGGGCATTGGGGAGGTCTTCCAGCATATAGGCCTTGGCGGCCTGGTCCTCCAGCTTGATTTCGTTGCGCACCAGGGAGACGGTGCGGGTAACGCCGTCCGTCCCGGCCGACTTAGGCAGAAGCTGCAAACGCACCACCGAGTCCTTGGGCCCTCGAATCTTGTCCACCACATCCTGAAGCCGCCAGCCGACCACATCCTCCATGGTCCCGTCCGCGCCCTGGGCAACGCCCACGATCCGGTCACCGGAGTGAATGAGGCCAGAAAGCCGGGCCGGACCGCCCGGAATGGTGCGCTGGACCTCGGTGTAATCCGCGTCTCCCTTGAGTACGGCGCCGATGCCCTCCAGGGACAGCCTCATGCTGATGTCGAAGTTTTCCGCCGTGCTCGGGGACATAAAGCTGGTGTGAGGCTCCAGCGTTTCGATGTAGGCATTGACGAAGGTTTGATAGACATCATCGCTATCGAACTGCCGTACCCGGCGCGCCAGGCCCTCATAGCGCTCACCCAGCAGCTTGCGGATCTCGGTATCGCTCTTTTTGGCCAGCTTGAGGCCCAGCCAATCATTCTTGACCCGCTGGCGCCAGACATCATCCAGATCCGCGGCGTTAGCCACCCATTCCGCCTTGGCGCGGTCGAAGCGATACTGCTCGTCCTGGTCGAAACTGAAGCCCTTATCGAGGAGCCCCATGGCGAAGGCGATGCGGTTCTCGACATTCTTGCGGTAAAGGCGGAAGACCTCGAAGCCCAGATCGACCTTGCCACGCTTCAAATCATCGTCCAGGTGCTTGAATTCGCGCTTATAGCGATCGACTTCCTGCCGGGTGAAGAAGGAGCGATTGGGGTCCAGGGACTTGAGGTAGGCCACGAAGATCTGATCGGCAAAGGCGTCATCCAGCGTGACCTTGCGATAGTGGAAGCGCTCCAGGACCTTGTTGATGACCTGGGTCGTCTTCTCCTGACGGGCCTTGGGCTGCAAATCCCCGATCGCCACATCCTGGGACTTGGCCCCCACGCAGCCACTGGCCAGCACCAGCAGGGTTGACAGAAGGAGATGGAGAAGGGGACGACGAGGCATTTTCATGCGCGAGTACTCTCAAGGTGATGCTCATTGGATAAGTCAGACAGGTTGGCAGGCCCAAGGTTCGGCCTGTCCGCACCGCATCCGGGGGCCCTCAAGCCGACTGCCCGCCCTGCCGATAGACCTTGCGGCGGAAGAGATCGGTACGGCGACTGACGACCCGATCGACAAAAAGGGTACCATCGAGGTGGTCCATCTCGTGCTGGACTGCCCGGGCCTCGTAACCCTCCATTTCGAACTCCAGGGGCATCCCCCGGGGATCACAGGCACTCAGGTGAATCTTGCCGGCCCGAATGACGTTCCCGGTGTAATCCGGCACGGACAGGCAGCCCTCGCGGGCCATTTCGAAGCCATCCCAGTGGGTGATCTCGGGATTGACCAGGACCAGATAGCCATGGTTGGGGGTGTTCTTGCGGCCGGAGACATCCACGATGACGATCCGCTTGAAGACGTTGACCTGGGGCGCGGCGATGCCCACCGCCGCCGGCCCGGCCTGGCGGGTCTCCTCCAGATCGGCGATGAAGGCGCGCAGCCCGTCGTCGAAGTGGGTAACGGGCGCGGAGACCTGGCGCAGCCGCTCGTCCGGCAGGGTAAGGATTTCGAGTAGGGCCATGATTAACCGATCAGGGTCTCGACGGCCGAGATGTCCACCGCGATGCCACCGGCCACCAGACCCGCTACCGCCGCCTCCAAGGCCTCCAGGGGGCTTTCGGAATACCCCTGGATGTTCATCAGGTAGAAGGGGCGCTGGGGGTCGCCGCCGACATCGGACTCCAGCTCCAGAATATTGAAGCCCACCCGGGCCAAGGCCCCGGTCACGTCAGCGACGATGCCGGCGCGGTCCGCCCCGGCGACGCGCACCTGGACGTTGGGGACCAGGTGCCGATGCAGACCGCCCCTCATGGCATCGATATGCAGGCACAGACCCAGATCCGCCACCACGGGCGCCAGGGCCAGGCGCAGCCGCTCCTCCCCGCCCACCACCTCGGCCATCAACATGATGGTGAAATTGCCGCCCAGACGGATCATGGAGGCCTCGCCCAGACTGCCTCCCGCCTCGAAAATAGCCTGGGTGACCCGGGCCACGATACCGGGCCGGTCCTCCCCCACCAGGGTCAACATCTGCCATTCAGCCAAGATTCACCTCGTCGCGCACTCGGATTTGTGTCGCATGGTACGTCGAAATGGGTGAAGGGGGAAATCGGGAACCCTACGCATCATGGGGCTCGATCCAGATGAGGCTGGCCATGCGCCCCGTGACGCCGTCCCGGCGATAGGAGTAGAAGCGCCCGGCATCCTGGAAGGTGCAGAGGCCCGCCCCCTGGACGTCCCGCACGCCGAGCCTGGCGAGCCTGTGGCGCGCCAGCAGCGGCAGGTCCGCCAGCCACTGGCCCTGGCCAAGGGGTACGAAGGCCGCTGCGGCCTGCCCGTCCCCGGCCAGAAAACACGCTCGCACCTCGGCCCCCACCTCGAAGGCCCCGGGCCCGATAGCGGGGCCCAGCCAGGCCAGCAGGGACTCGGGAGGCCCCCCGAGACGGGCCAGGGCGGCCTCGATCACGCCCACGGCCAGGCCGCGCCAGCCGGCATGGACGGCGGCGACCCGGGTGCCAGCGCGGTCGCAGAGCAGGATCGGCAGGCAGTCGGCCGTCAGGACGGCGCAGACCTGGCCCGGACCCCAGGCCACTAGGGCGTCCGCCTCGCAAACCGCCACGGCGGGCTCATGGGCCAGCGCCACCGCGCAGCCATGGACCTGACGCAACCAGTGGGGCGCGGCGGGCAGGCCCAGCCCCAGGCGCAACCGCTCCCGGTTCGCGGCCACGCAGGTGGCATCGTCGCCCACGTGATCGCCCAGATTGAGCCCCGCGTAGGGACCGCGGCTGATGCCGCCACGCCGGGTGGTGCTGATGGCCCGCACCCAGGGCGGAGCGGACCAGTCGGCCTCAAGCCACTCCATCCGCGTCCTCCCGCAGCAGGCTCACCAAGTCCAGCATGTCCGCCGCCAGGGGGATTTCCCAAGCCAACGCCTCACCCGTGAGCGGATGGGGGAAGCCGAGACGGATGGCGTGCAGAGCCTGGCGCGGAAAGGCCCTCACCCCCGCCACCAGCCGCGTCGAGGCGCCCTTGGGCGGCCGGGGCCGACCGCCATAAACCGGATCGCCCAGGATAGGGTAATGGATATGGGCCATATGGACCCGGATCTGATGGGTGCGCCCGGTTTCCAGTCGCACCGCCAGCAGGGCATGGCCCCGAAAGGCCTCAAGGAGGCGGTAGTGGGTGACCGCCGGCCGGCCGCCGGAGACCACCGCCATCTGGGTGCGCTGACGCGAATGCCGGCCCACCGGGGCATCGACATGGCCGCCGCCCGTCGGGACGCCCGTCACCAGGGCGCGATATTCCCGATGGACCTGGCGCTGCTGGAGCAGATCCACCAGAAACTTGTGCGCCTGCAAGGTGCGGGCGACTACCAACAGGCCGCTGGTATCCTTGTCGAGCCGGTGGACCAGGCCAGCCCGGGGGACCAGGGCCAGTTCCGGGGCATGGTGGAGCAAGGCATTCTGGAGGGTGCCATCGGGATTACCGGCGGCCGGATGGACAACCAGCCCGGCGGGCTTGTTGATCACCAGAATGGCCTCGTCCTCGAAGACGATGTCCAGAGGCAGATCCTGGGGTTGGCAGGTCTCGTCCGGCGCCACCGCCGGTTCCAGCCACACCTCCTCCCCGCCCCAGACCTTGTCTCGCCGCCGACAGGCTTGACCGTTGAGGCGCACCCGGCCCTCATCGATCCACTGTTGCAGCCGGCTGCGCGAGAACTCGGGCAGCAACTCGGCCAGGGCCTGATCCAGGCGCTGACCACCCAGGTCGGCGCCCAGACGGCAGGCACGGGGGACCGCGGCGGCGACTATCACCCGCCCACCCGCGGGCAATGAATAAGCCCCCTCGCGCCCGTCCGCGCTTGGGTTATACTGCGGCCGTTTTCGTCTGGATGAATCATTACATGTATTACCGGATCAAACCTTTCCTGCCTACCCTTGGGCCCCTGCTGGCCCTTGCACTCCTGCTCTCCGGCTGTTCCTGGTTTGGCAACCTGGAAGACACGACCAAGGATTGGAGCGCCTCGAAACTCTACTCCGAGGCCTCCGCGGAGTTAAACAGCGGCGGCTACGAGACGGCTATCGAATATTACGAGAAGCTGGAGGCCCGCTTTCCCTTTGGCCGCTACGCCATGCAGGCCCAACTTGATGTCTCTTATGCCTATTACAAGGCGGACAAGCCCGAGGAGGCCATCGCAGCGGCGGACCGCTTCATCAAGCTTTACCCCCAGAGCCCCTACGTGGACTACGCCTACTACTTCAAGGGCATCGTCAACTACAACCGCAGCGTCGATTTTCTCGACCGCTACATCCCCACTGACCGCTCCCAGCGCGATCCCGGCTCGGCCCTGGATGCCTTCAACGACTTTTCGGAACTGGTTCGGCGCTTCCCGGACAGCAAATATACCCCCGACGCCCGCCAGCGCATGCTTTACCTGCGCGGCAACCTGGCCAGGAACGAAGTCAACATCGCGAAATTCTATGTCAAGCAGGGCGCCTACATGGCGGCGGTGGACCGCTGCAACCACGTCATCCAGCACTTTCAGCGCACCACTGCGGTGCGCGACGCCCTGGTGACCATGATCGACGCCTACAAGCGCCTAGGCAAGGACGACCTCGCCACCGACGCCCAGCGGGTGCTCGATCTTAACGACAAGGAAGGTAAGTTTGTCTCCGACGACCTGCCGCCGTCAGAAGTTACCCTGACACGGAAGCTCTGGGACTATCTGGAACTCGACAAGAACTGACGCACGGGATGAAGGCCGGGGCATTCATCCCGGCCTATCCCTCCTCAAACGGCCGCTACGTCCTCCTCACCGGTACGGATACGCACCACGCGGCTCACATCGCTGACAAAAATCTTGCCGTCACCGATCTTGCCGGTGCGGGCGGAGGTGGTGATAGCCTCGACGCAGACATCAACCAGGTCATCGTTCAGGACGATCTCAATTTTCACTTTTGGCAGAAAATCAACCACGTATTCCGCGCCTCGATAGAGTTCGGTATGACCCTTCTGCCGACCAAACCCCTTGACCTCGATGGCGGTCATACCGGTGATACCCGCCATGGACAGGGCCTCGCGGACGTCATCCAGTTTGAATGGCTTGATTATGGCTTCGATCTTTTTCACTAGGATCTCCTGCTGTTGAATGCGTAGGTTACAAAACGCTGATCAGTATAGTTTAAGCGGCGGGACCACACACGGCCGCCTTTGCCACGCTGACACTCAAAAACCACTCGTGATGGGATAACGTCGGTCGCGGCCGAAGGCCCGGGTAGTGATGCGTACGCCGGGCGGGGCCTGCCGACGCTTATATTCATTACGGTCCACCAGGCGCGTCACCCGCCGCACCAGCTCCTCCGGAAAGCCGGCGGCCACGATACCCGCCACGCCCTCGTCCTCCTCAATGTAGCGCTTGAGGATGACGTCGAGAATCTCGTAATCCGGCAGGCTGTCCTGGTCGGTCTGGTTGGGCCGCAGTTCCGCCGAGGGCGGCCGGTCGATCACCCGCTGGGGGATGACGGGCGCGGGGCCAAGGCCATTGCGATAGGCCGCCAGGCGATAGACCAGGGTCTTGGGCACATCCTTGATGGGAGCGAACCCCCCGGCCATGTCACCATAGAGGGTCGCGTAGCCCACGGCGACCTCGCTCTTGTTGCCGGTGGTCAGCAGCATCTTGCCCTTTTTGTTGCTGATGGCCATGAGGATGATGCCACGACAGCGGGCCTGGATGTTCTCCTCGGTTACGTCCAGGTCGCAACCGGCGAACTCACCCGCCAGCATCTCCAGAAAGGCCCTGAAGGCCGGCTCGATGGGCACGATGCGATGGACCACGCCCTGCGTCCGCGCCTGTTCCCGGGCATCCTCGACGCTCATGTCCGCCGTATAGCGCGAAGGCATGAGCACCGCCTCCACCTGGTCCGCCCCCAGGGCATCCACCGCGATCGCCAGGGTCAGGGCCGAATCGATACCGCCCGACAGACCCAGCACGGCACCCCGGAAGCCATTCTTGCGCACATAATCCCGCACCCCCAGGACCAGGGCGCCATAGACCCCCTCCTCCGCCGCCGGGATGGGCGCGATGACGGCGGGGCGCGGACAAGGGGCTTGACCCGGCGGACCCACCTCCACCTCGACCAGCAGCATCGCCTCCGCGAAGAAGGGCGCCCGCTGGGTCAGTTGACCCTGGGCATCCACCACGAAGGAGCCGCCGTCAAAGACCAGTTCATCCTGTCCGCCGACCAGGTTGGCGTACAGGATCGGCAATTGGTGTTCCTGGGCGCGACGGACCAGAAGTTCCTCGCGCTCCGGGGCCTTCCCGACGTGGTAGGGCGAGGCGTTGAGATTGATCAGCAGTCGCGCCCCCGCCGCCGCCGCCAACTGGGTGGGGCCCTCCTCCCAGATGTCCTCGCAGATGCTGATGCCTAGTCGTGTCCCCTGAAAATCGATCACACAGGGGGCATGACCCGGCTGAAAATAACGCTTCTCATCGAACACACTGTAATTAGGCAACATTTGCTTGGCGTATTCCGCCACCAGCCGGCCATCCTGAAACAGCCCCGCGACATTGAAGAGGCTCCCCAGATCCCGCTTTGGATAGCCCAGTACCAGCCCGATCCCCTGGCTCGCGGCGCGGATAGCCTCCAGGGCCGTCGCCACGCGCTCGATCAACTCGGGCCGCAGCAGCAAATCCTCGGGGGGATAGCCCGTCAGGGTCAGCTCCGGAAAGACCACCAGGTCGGCCTGATGCCGCTCCCGCGCCTCCCGGGCCACCTGGATGACCCGGTCACGATTAGCGGCGACATCGCCGACCAGTAGATTGACTTGAGCGATGAGAATGCGTAGGGTCATGTCAGGGACTCTGTCCGCCAATTCCGGCCCGGCAGCCATGAGTACCGAGACGCTATTAACAGAAATTACAGGGAGTTAAGCAATGGTTCGCGGGATTCCACGGAGGTAAGAACTGAACAACCAGGCCAGCCTCCCTCGGATGGTATCAGGATAGCAGCCTGAAGGAACGGCGGTGATTTCATATTGCCACGACCTCTTTGGCATCCCCCCGGCTAGCAGGCCGGCCAGACGAATCGCTCCTGTTTCAAAATACCTTCATGCGCTTAAACACCGAACAAATTCAAGCCATACGCCAAACCGCCAGGCGCCTGCTGGGTGACGGCACCTGAGTCAGTGTTGTACGCCGAGGGGCCCCTCGATCGCCATCGCCACCTGATCCGCCACCCGACGGATGGCGTCCGCGGTCAGTCGTCACTCAGACGAGCGGGAACCCGTCGTTTTCGCTCCCCACGCGGCGGGCGGCGTCCAACCGGCGATCCAGTCGGGGATCTGCTCCGGCGGCATCGGCCGGGCGATGCCATAGCCCTGCGCCCAGTCGCAACCGAGTTCTAGCAGCCGGCAGCCCAGTTCGGTCGTTTCCACCCCCTCGGCGATCACGCTGCGCTGGAAGGCGGCGGCTAGTCCGACCACGCCCTGGACAATCGCCTGGGCCTCGGGATCCACCAGCAGGTCCTGCACGAAGGACTGATCGATTTTCAGCACCCGCACCGTCAGATGCCTAAGGTTGGTCAGTGAAGCATAGCCGGTGCCGAAATCGTCCAGGGCGAAGTGCACCCCCAGTTGTCCACAACCTTCGATCAGGCGGGAGACGGTCGCTATATCGTCAAAGGCGACCGATTCCAGAATTTCCAGTTCGAGTTGCGCCGGCGGCACCGCGGGGTATCGCGCCAGCAGCGTCCGCAAGTCGGCGACGAACGCGGGTTGCAGCAAATGACGGGCCGCAACATTCACGCTCACCGGCAACGACAACCCCTGCGCCGCCCAGGCACTCATCTGGCGCACGGCTTCGCTGATCATCCAGGAGCCGACCGGACTCTCCAGTTGGCTGGCGTTCACCACCGGCATGAACTGGGCGGGCGGCAGCAGGCCCTCCTGGGGGTGTTGCCACCGGATCAGCGCCTCCGCGCCGATGACCGTGCCGGTACGCATGTTCACCTTGGGTTGGTAGTACAGCACCAGTTCGTGCGCGCTCAGCGCCTCATGAATGCGCGCCAGCGTTTGATAATGGTGGGGGATGCTGCGGTCCTGGACCGCGTCGAAGGCGTAGTAGCCATTCTTGCCCGCCAACTTGGCCTGATACATCGCCTGGTCCGCTTGGCGGAGCAGTTGCTCGGCATCAATCTCGTCCGCCTGCGGGTAGAAGGTGATGCCGATACTGGCGGACACCTGGAGGGCGTGATCGCCGATCATCACGGGCTGACTGGCGGCCGCGAGCAGGCGCTGGAAGATCGGCTCACCGACGGCGATGTCGACCAGATCGAGCAATACCGCAACGAATTCATCGCCGCCGACGCGCGCCAGGGTGTCGCCTTCGCGCAACGCCTCCTTCATCCGGGTGGCCACGACCATTAACAACCGGTCGCCGACGGCGTGCCCATAATGGTCATTCACGGCTTTGAAGCCGTCCAGATCGAGAAAGGCCACCACGATGGATTGTGCGTGCCGCTGGGCCTGCGTCATGGCCTGTCGCACCCGGTCGGCCAGCAGCACCCCGTTCGGCAACCCTGTCAGGGCGTCATAGTGGGCGAGGTGTTCGAGTTGTCGTTCGTGTTCCTTGAGCGCGGTGATGTCCGAGAACAACCCGACGTAGTGCAAGGGGTGGCCTTGGGCGTCGCACACCCTGCTGATCGTGAGCAGCACCGCGTACACGCGGCCCTGCTTGTGCCGGTTCCAGATTTCGCCGTACCAATGGCCGCTCGCGAGCAACTTGTTCCACAACTCCGCAAAGAACGCCGGGGGGTGCAGGCCGGAACTCATGAGCCACAGGCTGTGGCCCAGGGCCTCCTCACGGGGATAGCCGGTGATTTGGGTGAAGGTGTCATTGACCTCAATGATCGTTCCGTTGGGGTCGGTGATCAGGATGCCTTCGTGGGCATGACTGAACACGTTGGCGGCGAGTTGCAGCTGTTGTTCGGCCTGCTTGCGGGCGGAAATGTCATGGATAATGGAAAACAGCAACACCTGATCGGCCACCTCGGTGGGCGTTGCATAGACCTCCACATCGCGCACTTCGCCGTTGGCCAGCCGGTGCTGGAAGTTGAAAAAGTTACGTTCTTCGTGCAGCGCCGCGGCCCGTTCCCGAGCAATCGCCTCGGGCGGCAGGGTGTTGATCTGGGCGATGTTCATGCCGATGAGTTGATTCAAGGGCGTGCCGTAATAGGTTGCGGCGGCCGGGTTAGCGTTGACGATCTGCCCGCTGACGGGTTCGGTCAGCAGCATCACCGAGCTATTGCCCTCGAAGAATTGGCGAAAGTGCGCCGCGCTTTCCCGCAGCCGCGCCTCTTCCTGCTGCCGGGCTGCCTGGCGCAGCAGCGCCTCCGTCATGGTATTGATCGAATCGGCCAGGTCCGCGAGTTCATCCGTACCCGGCACGTCAATCCGGAGATCAACCCGGCCATTGGCCACCGCCCTGGCTCCCGTGTGCAGGGCAGCCAGACGTTGGTTAATCAGCCGGTCGGTGGAGAAGAGGACGGTCATGATGAGCAGGGCCAGCGCGACCGTCCCCCCCGCTAGGTTCCACACCCCCTGCCGAAGGGCATCGTCCGCCCGCTGCTGGCTGGACCTTTGCAGGACCATGGCCAGGTTGCGGAAGGTTGCGGCCCTCACTAGCAGTTGATTCAGCAAGCGCTTGTCCAGTTCCTCATAGAGGAATCGGTTCGGTCCGGCCTCGCTCAGGGATCGGGTGTTGGCCACAATGCGCTGAAAAAGGGCCAGTCGTTCCGTCTGCTTGTGCACCAATTGCGCGACCAGTTGACGTTCGTCCGGGGTCGAGAACCGTTCGTGTGCTTGGGCCAGCAGTTGCGCACCCTCCTGGTGCAGGCTCAGCCAAGCCTCCCGGGTGTGTTCAGTCCGATACAGGAAATACTGGTCGCGCAGGGACGCGGCTTCGGCCGCATGGTTCTGGATCGCAGAGGCCAGTTGATTCGCGTCCCTGGCGTTGCTGAATTCCAGCAGTGACCCGATCATCACCCCGCCCAGCACTGCCAGGCTCAGCGGAATGACGACTTTGAGTAGTTTCAGCCGGGTAAGGATCCGCATGACGGCTTAGCGTTCGAGGAAGATGGCGTCGGGCTGCACGGCTTTGAGACCGTCCAGATACAGGATCGTCGAGTAGTCCGGCATCTGGGTTTGATCGGTCAACTGGTTGCTGATCGCCCAGCGCGTTTCGTCTTCCAGGATCAGCAGCAAGATCTGATCCAGCCCGACAAGGAACTGGAAGTTGCCCAAGATTTCTTGCACCAGGCTCGGGTCGATCTGGGTGGCCTCGGCCAAGAGGGTCTGAGCGGCGTCTGGCTGCGTGCGGGCGAAGCCCTCGGCCTTGATCAGCGCCCGCAGGACTTTCTGAATGACCAGCGGGTGCTGGTCGATGAAGTCCTGCCGGGCGACCAGATTAAAGGTTTGGGTATAGATTTCCGAGTCTAAGATAACCCGCGCGTTCGGCCCCAGCGCGTGGACGAGCGGGTAATAGCTCCAGGTGGCCACCGCATCCACCTCCCCGGCCAGCAGGGCCTCCTGCATCGCGTCGGGCTTCAGGTCCACGGCCAGCACCTCCTGGCGCGGGAGGCCGTTGGCGGTGAGCAGAGCGGCGAGAAAGAAATCCGAGGCGGTGCCGGGGGTGTAGCCGATGCGTTTGCCCTTGAGGTCTTTGGCGCTGGCAATACCGGCATCGCCACGGGCCACCACGGCGAGGTTGGTATCACTTTCGAGCAGGGTAGCCAGCACCCGGAGGTTCGCGCCCTGGAGGACGGCAAACATAATGGGGGTTTCGGCTACCGTGGCGAGGTCGGCTTGACCGTCCAGTATTGCCTCTAGCGCGGCCTTGCCGAAGGTGCGCATGACGGGTTGAATGTCCAGCCCCTCCGCGCGGAAGTAGCCCTGGATTAGCGCAATATGTACCAAGGCACTCTCAAGCCGGTCGGTGAAGGCAATCCTTAGCGTCTGCGGTGGTTCGGTCGCCGGCGCGGGCGACTGTTGGCAGGCCGTCAGGGCCAGCGCCAAGGTCAGGAGGGCCGCTACCCGGTTCATTGTCGTTTTTTTCATGAGCGGATTCCGGTGGTGATTGCCGCAGACCCTGGGTGAGGTTGGTAAGCCGCTGATTTAGTTAAAACGGAATGCCGTTGTCATCAGGTAGGGCACTGCTACCCTGGGTCGCCCGGCCCGGCAGTGGCTCTATAGGTGGTGGCTGCGGTGGGGCCTACTCTTGGCAGCGCAAACTCACCGCGGGTTCGGAAAGAGGTACGCAGGTCCCGCCGGGATGGAGTTTAGACCAGGCGCAGGGGCCGCGCGACCCGGGCATTCCCCTAGTCAGGCCTGATTTTACCGGGGAACGCCCGGGACTACCGCAACCAGAGCGCCCTGACACTGGGGGTTACTGCCCCGCGCGGCCATGCACCGAGGTGTACTCCTCGGGCGCGGTGGCCTATACGCGCAAATGTGGACTTTGCAGCAGCCGGAACACCGGTTTTCGGTGTAGTCTAGAGGTGTTACCCGCCGCACGCCCGCAGCGCCGCGGCCGCCAGCAAGTCCCAACCGCAGTCCGTCCGATCATTCAGGAGACCATCATGATTCGTCGCGCAGCCGTTGTCGCATGCATCAGCCTCACCACCCTTGCAATACCCGCCCTCGCCCAGGACACCGGCACGCTGAAGAAGATCAAGGACAGCGGCAGCGTAACCATGGGTGTGCGCGAATCTTCCGGCGGCCTCTCTTTCACCCTCGGTGACGGCAAGTTCGCCGGCTTTCATGTCGAACTGTGCCAGCGCGTCCTGGCCGAGGTGCAACAACAGCTCGGCCTGGCCCAGCTGGACATCAAGTACCAGCCGGTCACCTCGCAGAACCGCATCCCACTGATGCAGAACGGCACCCTCGACATCGAGTGTGGCTCGACCACCAACAACGCCGCCCGGCAGAAGGATGTTGCCTTCGCCGTCACCACCTATGTCGAGGAAGTCCGCATTGCCGTCAAGGCCAACTCCGGGATCACCTCGATCGGCCAACTCAACGGCAAGAACGTCGCCACCACCACCGGCACCACCTCCGTCCAGCACCTGCGCAAGCACGAACGCGGCGCCGGGGTGACCTTCAACGAGGTGTACGGCAAGGACCACGCCGACAGCTTCCTGCTGCTCGAATCCGGCCGCGCCGATGCGTTCGTCATGGACGGCCAGATCCTGGCGGGCAACATCGCCAAGTCAAAGAA
This sequence comes from Chromatiaceae bacterium, assembly GCA_016714645.1. Lineage (NCBI taxonomy): Bacteria > Pseudomonadati > Pseudomonadota > Gammaproteobacteria > Chromatiales > Chromatiaceae > Chromatiaceae bacterium. Next base: position 520,678 of record JADKCI010000005.1, read on the forward strand.
ACCGGACGATTTCAAGATCGTCGGCGAAGTGCTCGCGGTGGAGCCGATCGCCATCATGCTGCGCAAGGACGATCCCGACTTCAAGCAGGCGGTTGACACCAGTCTGTCGGCGATGATGAAGTCCGGCGAAATGGCCAAGATCTATGACACCTGGTTCATGCAGCCGATCCCGCCGATCAACACCCGCATCGGCCTCCCGGCATCCGACGCCACTCAGGCGGCCTGGGCCGGCCCCAACGATAAGCCGATGGAAGACTACGCCAAGCAGTAAGGCGGAACTGTCTGCGGATGGCGAAGGCGCGGCGTTAACACGGCGGCACAGCGCCTTTTTTGGCTGAAACGGCGGCGAGAGGAACGGGCTTGGCTACTTGGGACTGGCAGGTCTTCTGCAGGGACACCATCGACGGCAACGTCGTGCCCGGCTGCTTCGGCCGGTCCGGTGACATCACCTACCTCGACTGGCTGCTTTCGGCCTGGGGCTGGACGCTTTCGGTGTCGGCGCTCGCGCTGCTGGTGGCGCTGGCGCTGGGATCGCTGATGGGCATCCTGCGTACCACGCCGCACCGGTGGCTGGTACGGCTGGGCAATGCCTGGACCGAACTGTTCCGCAACGTTCCCCTGCTGGTGCAAATTTTTCTCTGGTATCACGTCGTCCCGGCACTGATCCCACCCCTGCGTGACGTCTCCAGCTTCATCCTGGTGGTGGTGGGCCTCGGGCTGTTCACCTCGGCGCGGATTTCGGAGCAGGTGCGCGCCGGCATCCGGTCCCTGGCGGGTGGCCAACGCATGGCCGGGCTCGCGATGGGCTTCACCCTGCCGCAGACTTATCGCCATGTGCTGCTGCCGATGGCCTACCGCATCATCATTCCGCCGCTCACCAGCGAAGCGATGAACATCATCAAGAATTCGTCGGTGGCTTTCGCGGTGAGCATCCCCGAACTCACCCTGTTCGCCCTGCAGGCACAGGAGGAAACTTCGCGCGGCGTCGAGGTCTACCTCGCGGTGACCGGGCTATATTTCATCTCCGCCTTTGCCATCAACCGCCTCGCACTCTTCATCGAAAACCGCGTGCGCGTGCCGGGCATGATCGGCGGGGGAGGCCACTGATGCTGGCCCTCGACTTCGCCTTTTTCACGCCGGAGGTGATCTCCGGCTATCTCGTCAAGGGTTTCATCTTCTCGATCCAGCTAACGCTGGTGGCCATGGCCGGCGGCATCCTGCTGGGCACCGTGCTGGCGCTGATGCGCCTCTCCGGCAAACCCTGGCTGGTGATGCTCGCGGCCACCTACGTCAATACCATGCGCAGCGTGCCGCTGGTGATGGTGATCCTCTGGTTTTTCCTGCTCATTCCGATGGTGATCGGGCGTCCGCTCGGCGCGGAAATATCGGCCATGATCACCTTTACCCTCTTCGAGGCGGCCTACTACTCGGAAATCATGCGCGCGGGCATCCAGAGCATTCCGCGCGGACAGGTTGCCGCCAGCTACGCGCTCGGCATGAACTACCCGCAGACCATGGGCCTGATCGTCCTGCCGCAGGCCTTCCGCAACATGCTGCCGATCCTCCTGACGCAGACCATCATCCTGTTCCAGGACACCTCGCTGGTGTATGCCATCGGCGCCTACGACCTGCTCAAGGGCTTCGAGATCGCCGGCAAGAACTTCAACCGCCCGATCGAAACCTACCTGGTCGCCGCAGGGCTTTACTTTATCATCAGCTTCAGCCTGTCCCTGCTGGTGAGAAAACTGCAGCAGCGCATCGCCATCGTCCGCTGAAAGGAAGCTCCCCGTGTCCATGATCGAAATCCGCAACGCCAGCAAATGGTACGGCGCCTTCCAGGTGCTGACCGACTGCACGACGCAGGTTGAGAAAGGCGAGGTCATCGTCGTTTGCGGCCCGTCCGGCTCGGGTAAATCGACGCTGATCAAATGCGTGAACGGCCTCGAACCCTTCCAGCAGGGCGAGATACTCGTCAACGGAATCTCTGTCGGCGACCCAAAGACCAACCTGCCCAAGCTGCGCGCCCATGTCGGCATGGTGTTCCAGCATTTCGAGCTGTTCCCGCACATGACGATTACCGAAAACCTGTCGATCGCCCAGATCAAGGTGCTGGGGCGGAGCCGGGACGAGGCCACCGAGCGCGGTCTGCGACTGCTGGAGCGGGTTGGCCTCACGCAGCACGCCCACAAGTATCCGGGCCAGCTCTCTGGCGGCCAGCAACAGCGGGTGGCCATCGCCCGGGCGCTGTCCATGGACCCGATCTGCATGCTGTTCGACGAACCCACCTCGGCGCTCGACCCGGAAATGGTCAATGAGGTGCTCGATGTCATGGTTGAGCTGGCCAAGGAGGGCATGACGATGATGGTAGTGACGCACGAGATGGGCTTCGCGCGCAAGGTCTCGAACCGGGTGATCTTCATGGATCAGGGCCGCATCGTCGAGGACGCGGTCAAGGAAGCGTTCTTCGGCACGCCGCGTGCGGAGCGCGCCCAGCTTTTCCTGTCCAAGATCCTATCGTACTGAACCGCCCCACGGCACGGGTAACCCCTTGGTCGGCGGATTGGAAATCTAACCGCCCGTGTGATCAAGGGCGGCTGACGTGGCAGCGAGCCTCCTGGCGCTGGGCGGCCACCGCCCGGCTCCGCGCCCAAGCCGCACTGCCGCAGGCGCCAATTCCCCCGCCATTGCCCTATACTCTGGTTCTCGTAACACCAATCGGAGAACCCAGATGCCAAGCGGTGGTGCCCGCCCCGGCGCCGGGCGCAAGGTCGAAGCGGGCCGCTGCGGCGAGGCGACCCCGGTGGTGCGCCTGCCATGAGCCCCTACGCCCTCATCGACGCCAACAACTTCTACGTCAGTTGCGAGCGAGTCTTTGACGACCGCCTGCGCGACCGCCCCGTCGTGGTCCTCTCCAACAACGACGGCTGTTGCGTGGCGCGCAGTGACGAGGCCAAGGCCCTGGGCATCCGTATGGGCCAGCCCTATTTCGAGGTGCGGGACCTGCTGACCGAACACCAGGGCCGCGCCCTCTCCTCCAACTATGCCCTCTATGCCGATATGAGTAGCCGCCTGATGGCGGTAATCGGCCAGTTCAGCCCGGCGCAGGAGGTCTATTCCATCGACGAGTCCTTTCTGCGCTTCACGCCGGGCGAGGCCGGGGGCCTGACCGCCGTGGGGCGGGCGCTGCGGGCGCGGGTCCGGCAATGGACCGGCCTGCCGGTAGGGGTGGGCATCGGGTCCACCAAGACCCTGGCCAAGCTCGCCAACCGCCTGGCGAAGCAGCATCCCGACTTTCAGGCCGTGGGGGTGTGCAATCTGGCCGACCTGACCCCGGCGGCGGAGGCCGGCTATGCGGCGGCACTGGGGGTGGAAGCGGTGTGGGGCATCGGCGCGCGCTGGGCGGCGCGGCTGAAACAGGCGGGCATCGTGACGGTGGCGGACCTGCGCCGCGCCGACCCGGCGCGCCTGCAGCGGGACTTCAATGTCGTGCTGGCGCGCACCGCCCTAGAGCTGAATGGCGTCGCCTGCCTAACCCTGGAAGAGACCCCGCCCCCGCGCCAGCAGATCATCGCCTCGCGCAGCTTCGGCCGCCTGGTGACGGACCTGGCGCCGTTGCGCGAGGCGGTGGCCAGCCATACGGCGCGGGCCGCCGCCACCCTGCGCCGGGCGGGACTGACGGCGGGGGTGGTCCAGGTGCAGATCGGCACCCCGCCCTTTCGGGACAACGAGCCCCAGTATCATCCCAGCCTGGCGGTGCCCCTGCCGCTGGCCACCGCCGAGACGGCGCGGCTGATCCGCGCCGCCCTGGCGGGGCTGGGGGTCCTCTACCGGCCGGGCTATCGCTATCAGCGGGCCGGGGTGGTGTTGCTGGAGCTGGCCCCGGCGGGGGCGCGCAGCGGGGACCTGTTGGCGCCGCTGTCCGCCGCCGGGGAGACGCGGCGCCAGGGGGTGATGACGGTGATGGATGACATCAACCGCCGCTGGGGGCGCGGCACCCTGCGTTATCTGGCGGAGGGTTTGGGCCAGCCGTGGCGGATGCGCCGGGAGCGGTTGTCGCCGGCTTATACGACGCGGTGGGCGGAGTTGTTGGGGGTGGGGTGAGGCCGTCACCGGGCTAAACTAAGCGGTATGTGTGGCCGCTTCGCCCTTGCCCGTAGCCCCGAGGAACTGACCCGGGTCTTTGACCTGGTGGAGGCTGCTGACTGCGCGCCGCGCTTCAATATCGCCCCGACCAGCGATATCGCCGTGGTGCGGCGGTCGCCCGCGGGGGCCCGGGTGCTCCACCGGTTGCGCTGGGGGTTGATCCCTCCCTGGAGCCAGGACCCGACCCGCGGCGCGCCGCTCATCAACGCCCGGGCCGAGACGGTGACGGCCAAGCCCGCCTATCGCTCCGCCTTCCAGCAGCGCCGCTGCCTGATCCCCGCCGATGGCTTTTACGAATGGCAAGCCCAGGAGCGGACCAAGCAGCCCTTTTACTTCAGCGACCCGCAGGGCCAGGTGCTGGCGTTGGCGGGTCTCTGGGCGGCCTGGCCGATCCCGGCGGGCGGCTGGTTACGCACCACCTGTATCCTGACCACCGCCGCCCAGGGCCAGGTGGCGCCGGTGCATGACCGGATGCCGCTGATCCTGCCCCCGTGGTCTTGGGAAACCTGGCTGGGGGGTACGGTAGCCGAGGCCCGGGCCCTCTTGGCGCCGGCACCGGCGGCGGCGCTCCAGGGCTGGCCGGTGAGTCAGCGCGTCAATGCCGTGCGGGAGGACGGGGCGGCTTTAATAGAGCCGGTGGCTGCTGACTGAAGGTAGCGCAGCAACCGCCCCTCAGGCACTCTCCCGCTCATATTGCTGGTTCCTGCCCAGCCACTCCACCAGGGCCTCATGGGGACCACCGCCGCCGTGACGGTAAAGTACGCCAACGCCATGGCACGGCCCAGGCCGGCAGTGATTACACCGCCACCAGCGGCGTGCTGACCTTCCCGGCCGGCCAGTTGGCGCGGACGGTGGGCGTCGCGGTGCGGGGGGAGCGGGTTAAGGAGGGGCATGAGACCTTTTACGTCAACCTCAGCGGCCCGAGCGGGGCGACGCTGTTAGATGGGTCGGGGCTGGGGACGATTGGGAATGATGATTAGGGGGAAGGGGAGTGGGTAGGCGGTCAACTCCCTAAAGTGGTGTGATTGCCCAGGGATTTGGATTGTGGCGCGGCACGTCAGCTTTGCGGATTCGCAAGCGGCGCCCGTGACCAGCCGTGCACCGCAGACCTTGGGCATAGGCTTCGCGGGTCTTCTCGGCCTTGCCCTGGAGTTGCATGGCGCACAGCATGGTGGCATAGAGGGCGTTAAACCGGGCTTGCTCGATAGCATTCATGGGGATACTCTCCATCAGGAGTGTCGCAATAGTCGCGACCGCCCGGAGAACGGGCGGCTGAGGGAGTATCGGGGGTCAGCTCACCTGCCGCGATAGCGGCTTCGTCCAACATGGCGCTCAAGCGGGACGCCCGGGATGCTGGCTTCCCAAGGTGTTTTGGTCGGCACCTGGACGCTTGTCTCCACCGCCAACGAGCAGGGCGGGACCAAGACCGACACATTCGGTCCCAATCCGAAAGGCATCCTGATGGTGAATGGCAACGGCCACTATGTGATCACCATCGCACATGCCGATCTGCCCAAGATGGCCTCCAACAACCGCACCACGGCCACGCCAGCGGAAAACAAGGCGATCGTCGGGGGGAGTCTCACCCACTTCGGTACCATCTCCGTCAACGCGGCCGACAAGACCCTTACCTTCAAGATCGAGACCGCCACGTTCCCCAATTGGGAGGGGACGGAACAGAAGCGGCCATTCACATCACCGGCGACGAACTGACGTATACGGCCGCGGTCGCGTCGGGCGGCGGCACCGCGACGGTGGTGTGGAAACGCGCCAAGTAGGCGAGGCAGAGCCAAATCAGGACGCGAAGCGTACTTGCTGCGGTGGCGCGTACCAGTGGAGCGGGCGGCCACGGGCCAGGGATGGGGCCACGGCGGGGCGTGCTTCCCAGCCTAACATCGGCCTGCAGCCGACGCCTGCCAGCCTCCGCTCGCCCCTCGCTGCGGCTCCCAGACGCGGCTGAGGCCCAGCGTTAGGTCAGCCGTGGTCAAGGAACGGTGAGAATGTCGAGCTCCGATTCAGAACAGCGGCGTCACGCCATTCTTGCGGCATCTCGCTCGTCATCCGAGGTCGCAAGGCAGGCCCTCATCGCCGGTCTCAGTGACTCTGATGCAATTGTGCGAGAATGGTCGATCGAAGGGCTGGTCCGAAACAAGATCGGGTGTGCCGGGGCCGTGGCGTCGTTGGTGGCCTCGCTTGGTGGCGATGGCAGAGCCGACATGCGCTGGTACGCGGCTCGCGCGCTCGGCAAGCTTGGAGTTCGGGATGCCCGAGCAACAGTCGCCTTGAAGAACGTCCTCGACGACGGCAACGTCTATGTCAGATCCTAGCCGCTCGGTCCATTGGCCATCTGAGGGTCCACGATCCGGACGTTTTTGAGCACCTCCGGAAGCGTCTGCTGGACCTACGCGCAAACAGCGGTGGTCTTGAGACGCAAAGCCTCGGAGTTGCGCTGGCGCGCATCAACACCGAGCCTCGCGTCCAAGAGCCTGACCGGCAACTCCCGTTGTTCGATCCGGTCGTTCAAGGGGATGAGAAGTTGCCGACCACGAAGGACCAACTCCTCTCGGATCTTCGGTCGGCCGCGCAAGCCATCATCGAGGACCGGACGGGAATCCGACTGGATCTGCGTCGGCATGTCCAAATTGTTGCGCGCGTCATCCGTGACTGGCGCGTAAAGGAACGTGCGGCCAGTGATCGAGGTCCCCACTGCCAGATCTGCGACTTCACTTTTCGGAAGCGCGACGGGCAAACGTACTATTACGAATGCCATCACATAGTACCCGTGAGCAAGGGAGGACCCGACGCCGCCGGGAATATCTTGGTACTCTGTGCCAACCACCACCGACAGATGCACTACGCCGAGGTGGATTGGCCATCGGGGGTCACGCGCCCGGCCGAAGTCGCCATCGACGGTCAACTGCACGCGATCAAGTGGCCACCCCAGGCAAAGCGAGGCCGGACCTAACCCCATCAATTCATATCCACCGCAGGGGATCGAGACCATGAGCACGCTCGGCTTTCAACGACTTAAGGTGGTGGCGCTGGCCGCCGAGGATCTGCCGCGGGCGGAAAGATTTTACGGGGGGACACTGGGTCTGCCCGCCGCTTACGAGGACGGGCGCCAGGTGGGTTACCTGCTAGGCAAGGTCATCCTGATGCTCAAGGCGGTGGGCGAAGGTTGGTACGCCCGGCCTAGCGAGCAGCTCAATCCGCGGCTGACGGTTGCGACGGAAAACGCCCCGCACACAGAACGTGAACTGGTCGCGCGGGGCGTTCAAATTGGTGATCCGGTCCAGGCCTATGGGGACGGATTCTACGTCGGGAGCTTCCTCGACAGTGAGGGTAACAAGATCTGGTTCTGCTCGCCCGTCGAGGACGGCACCGGGGTTGGTGCGGGCGGCGCCTGCTGCACCCTATAGGATCCAGGGCTTTCTTGCGCCGACCGCGCGTCCGCGCAAAGAAAACCCGGCAAGACGCCGTTCGCCCAGTAGTCGCGGAATCGGGCAGTGCCCGCCTAGACGCCCGCCAATACCGCAAGAGGGGTAATTCACCCAGCGGGTGATGGCGATGCTCGCCTCGGACAGGCCCCACTACACCAGTCGGGCGCAAAGCCGTCCCCCAATTGTGCTCCACTGCCCGACTCCCTGCCCACCGGTGGCGTTCCCGGGAAGCCTCGGGCGAGATCCCTCCCACTCTGCCTCACCCCCTCCCTCCCACCACCGGTGGCAGAATGTTACCGATAGCGGGCGGTGAAACGCGGATCAGCGTGAGGGATAACACTGGGCGGCGCGGCTGAAACAGGCGGGCATCGTGACGGTGGCGGACCTGCGCCGCGCCGACCCGGCGCGCCTGCGGCGGGACTTCAATGTGGTGCTGGCGCGCACCGCCCTGGAGCTGAATGGCGTCGCCTGCCTAACCCTGGAAGAGACCCCGTCGCCGCGCCAGCAGGTCATCGCCTCGCGCAGCTTCGGCCGCCTGGTGACGGACCTGGCGCCGTTGCGCGAGGCGGTGGCCAGCCATACGGCGCGGGCCGCCGCCACCCTGCGCCGGGCGGGGCTGACGGCGGGGGTGGTCCAGGTGCAGATCGGCACCCCGCCCTTTCGGGATGACGAGCCCCAGTATCATCCCAGCCGGGCGGTGCCCCTGCCGCTGGCCACCGCCGATACGGCGCGGCTGATCCGCGCCGCCCTGGCGGGGCTGGGCGCGCTCTACCGGCCGGGCTACCGCTACCAGCGGGCCGGCATCGTGCTGCTGGAGCTGGCCCCGGCGGGGGCGCGCGGCGGGGACCTGTTTGCACCGCTGTCCGCCGCCGGGGAGACGCGGCGCCAGGGGGTGATGACGGTGATGGATGACATCAATCGCCGCTGGGGGCGCGGCACCCTGCGTTATCTGGCGGAGGGTTTGGGCCAGCCGTGGCGGATGCGCCGGGAGCGGTTGTCGCCGGCTTATACGACGCGGTGGGCGGAGTTGCCGGGGGTGGGGTGAGGGAGTGAATGACGGCTTGGCCACTGCCAGGACCGGAAACCGAGCCGGAGCCTCATCTCGCCGGCCCCTGGCCCCTGGAGTCTGTTACCCTTTACCCGACCCGTGCCCCGCTGATGCGGTAACCCGTCGTTAACGCCATGACCTCAATCCCTGCCGTTTGGCTAGCCTTGTTGGCTGCGAGCTTGTTCGGTGCCAGTACCCCTGTTGCCAAGTTGCTCGTGGGGGAAATGTCCCCGATGCTGCTCGGCGGCTTGCTCTATCTGGGTAGTGGGGTCGGCTTGACCGTGGCGCGCCTGGCGCGTGATCGTGGTTGGCGGGCCTCTGGCATGGCCCCGCGGGAGTGGCCCTGGCTGCTCGGTGCCACCCTCTTTGGGGGTGTCTTAGCGCCGGTGGCCCTGATGGTAGGCCTGACCACCACCCCTGGCGCGACGGCGTCCCTCTTGCTGAATCTGGAGTCCGTCTTAACGGCGGTGCTCGCCTGGGTCGTTTTCAGGGAGAACGCCGATCAGCGCGTCGTGCTGGGCATGGTCGCGATCGTTGCCGGCGGCATCTTGCTGTCTTGGCCGGCGGGAGAGTGGGGGGCGTCCCAGGGGCTAGGCCCGGTGGCCATCGCCTTCGCCTGCTGCTGCTGGGCCATCGATAACAATTTGACTCGCCATGTCTCTGCCGCCGATGCCTTGTTCATCGCCGGGACTAAGGGGTTGATAGCCGGGGGGGTTAACTGTGCCCTCGCGCTCGCATGGGGTCTGCGCTTACCCGCGCCCCTGACCCTGCTGAGGACGATGTTGGTCGGCCTGCTCGGCTACGGTATCAGCTTGGTGCTGTTCGTCTTGGCGCTGCGGGGACTGGGGACAGCGCGAACCGGGGCCTACTTTTCGATTGCCCCTTTTATAGGTGTCGTGGTGGCACTGGTTGTGTTGGATGAACCGACTACACCCGCCTTCTGGTTGGCTGGTGGCCTGATGGCCTTTGGCGTTTGGCTGCACCTGACCGAGCACCACGAACATGAACATGCCCATGAACCCCTGGCCCATCGGCATCCCCACCAGCATGACCCACATCACCAACACGACCACGACGCTGAAGGGGATGGTGGGGCACCGCACGGCCACCTGCATACTCATATCAGCATGAGGCACAAACACCCGCATTTTCCGGATATTCATCACCGCCACGGTCATTAGTCGGTCGCGATTAGGCCGTGGAGCGACCCAAGAGCGCCTTGCGCTATCCCTCGAGATGGCACCGCGCGGCGGGGCCGGGAAACGCCCCCCGCCTACTCCCCGCTGGCCCCGCCCCCCTCAGCCGCTCTCCCGCTCATACTGCTGGTTCCTGCCCAGCCACTCCACCAAGGCCTCATGCGGAATCCGATGGTGACAACCCACCAGAAAGGATCCCAGACCGCGCGGAGTGGGGTGGCCGACGGCCGGATGTTCGCGCTGGGCGCACAATTGCAGGAGCGTGGAGCGGGAAATTCGCAACAGCCGACACACCTCCCCCGGGCGATAGACCCCCGATCTCGGGATGCCGGTCGCCCGCAGGAGGGCCGCGAGTTGGCCCTCGGCCTGGTCGCGGGGGCTGGGACCCGGGCCCAGGCGCCTGACCTCACGCAAGGGGCCTAAAGCGGCCAGTGACCCGTTGGCCGAGGATGTCGGCACAGCCGGGGAAGGCGTAGCGCAACGAAGCGGCGCTTGGTCTGGCCGACTGGGTCGGGGGTGGGTGCCTGGGGTGGGGCCTGGCCCAAGAGAGAGGCGGCCTGGGCCGCCCTAAAGATCCTGTCGAGGCCAGCCAGCCGCCACCAGGCTCCCTTAGGAAATGCCCAAGTCAGGGGAGGCGGCGAATGGTCTCGGCCACCTCGCGGCTAAGATCGCCGAGGGTGGCGCTGAGAGCGGCGACCTGGGCATCGGGGCCGGCCTTGGCAAAGGGCTGGCGAAAGGAGGATTCGCGCATGGCCAGGGCCACCTCGGCGCTGGGGTCGATGAGGGCCCAGCGCGCCTTGAGCAGGGCCTGGCCGTCGCTATCGGCCTCGAAACGCAGAATATCCACCACCAGGCGATATTGGACCGGTAGTTTGACCTCGGCGGGCAGGATGACAACCCGGCTGGTGCCAAGCAGGTGGGCCAGATTTTCACCGAGGGTGTTGACGATATCGGCGCGCAGGGAACCGCCCCAGCGCTGATATTCGTCCACTTCGATCCGCCCGGCCCCAACAATGCCCGACACCATCTGGGGTCTATCCATGTAATCCGGCAGGGTTACCGGTCCTATGCCCAGGCTGACCTCGCCCTCGACGAGGGTCTCCTGACGGGCCTTGGCCTCCGGCAGCGGCGAAAGGATATAAAAGTTGGACGCCGGCGAGGAGGCGCAACCCGCCAGCCAGGCTAGGCCAGCGAGCGGCAGGCCGATTTTGAAAACTCCGAGCCCCCTCATCTTGCCCCCTTGCCCTTGATCAGGGCCTCCGGATGTCGTTCCAGGTAGTCCGCCATGTCGCGGATGGAGCGGGCCGCGGCGGAGAGTTCCGTCAGGGCCCGCTTGATGTCGTAGTAGAGGGCGGTATCCGGGGCGATAACGCCTTGGGCCGACTTGAAGGTGGCCCGCACCTGTTCCACCGCTTCGCCCAATTTCGGCAAGGTCTGCTCGTCCATCTTGCTGGCGGTGAGGCGAAATTGCTTGAGCGCGCCACCTATCTCGGTCAGGGCGTTGGCCAGCCCCGAGGAGTTGAGGAAGCCCTTGGCACCCTTGATGGCATCGCGCAAGTCATTGCCCATCTCTTCAAGGGGCAGGGCCTCGAATTTGCCCATTAAGGCGCTGATTTTGTTGGTTAGGGCATCGAGGGGCGCGCGCACCGTGGGCAGTACGGTTAAATCCCCCCGCTGACCCAGGCGCGCGGGTGGGGCGGTGGGATGGAAATCGAGGTCCACATAGAGCTTGCCCGTCAGCAGGCTGGTGGATTTGAGTTGACCACGCAGGCCGTTGGCCACCAGATCCGCCATCATGTCCTGTTCCTCCAGCTCCCGGATATCCTGCACCTCGTCGATGCGCTCGGGCTCCAGTTCAATAAGAACAGGAATCTGGAAGTTGCGGTTATCGACATCAAAATCCAACCGGATATCCAGTACCTTGCCGATCCTGATGCCGCGCACCATCACTGGGGCGCCGATTTCGAGGCCATGTACCGAGCCATCGAAATAGAGCAGATAGTTCACTTTTTTAGAGTAGGTAATCTCGCTGGCCTGGGCCTGATTGCCATAGAGAGGAAAGGTGTCATTATCCCGCGCCGGCCCGCCCTCGTCCTCCAGGGACCGGATGTTGTCAAAGGCGACGCCGCCGATGATGATCGACAGCAGTGACCCCGTATCCAGTTGAATGCCTTCGGGGGTCAGCTTGAGATCCAGGCCGCTGGCATTCCAGAAACGGGTATTGGTCAGCACCAGACGCTCGTAGGGCGCCGAGACAAAGACCCGGATGCTCACCCCCTGGCCATCTTCGTCCAGGTCGTAGCTCACCACTTGACCGGCCTGAATGGAGCGATAAAACACCGGCGAGCCGATATTGAGAGACCCCAGGCTGGTGGCGTGCAGGATGAAGTGCTTGCCGGGTTCCGAGGTCGTGACCAGGGGCGGGGAATCCAGACCCACGAATTCACGGCTGGACTCTCCCTCGAGAACCGGGTCGATCGCGATGTAGGCGCCAGAGAAGAGGGTCTCCAGCCCCGTCACCTCGGTGGCGGAAATTCGCGGACGGGCCACCCAGAAGCGGGTTTTGTCCTTCAGGTAACGTTCACTGCCCGCCAGCAGGCGGGCCTTGACCAGGGCATGGGTAAGGTCGGGGCTGACGGAAATGCTGGTCACCTGCCCGACTTCCACATCCATGAATTTGACCTTGGTCCGGTCCGCCTGCAACCCCGTGGCGGACTTGAAGGCGATTTGGATCTCCGGACCCCCCTGGCTGTAGCTCTGCCAGGCCAGCCAGCCGCCAATGGCGAGGGCCAGCAGGGGTATCAGCCAGATGGTGGAGAGACGCCCCGGGAGGACTACATCCGCCTCCGGCAGGGGTTCGGGATAATTATCGGTGGCGTGCTCTTCCAACATCTTCACTATCCGAGATATCCCCCATCGCCCGAGATCATCGGGCTAGACTTTTCCTTCGCGGGCAGGGTCGGTTGGCGGCAATCCCTTGCCATCGGGGATACGAAGGGGAGAACTTCGCTCAGTTGGCCGGAATGGGCGCGGCTGGCACGCCGAGGTTCACCGGGCTGGCTTGTGGGCCAGGGGCCGGGGCAGCCCCAGGGCCAAATCCAGCCCCGGGTCCCCTACCCGCTCCCGGACCCCGGCTACGATCGCAGCGGCCCATGCCCCGGCCGCCGCTCTTGACGCCAACACCTTGACCGCGCATCTGCATCATTTGGTCATGCCGGGCACGCTGTTCCGGGGTAAGCACCGCATCCACCTGCTCCTTCATGGCATCGCGCATGGCCTCTTGCATGGCTTGGCGCGTGGCCTGCTGGACTTCCAGGATGGCCTGAATCTCGGCTTGTTGTTCTGGACTTAGCCCCAGCATAACCGTCATGCGTTGGATGTGGGCATCGACACCCCCGCCAGGGCCTCCCCCGCCGGAACCCCGTCCGCCCCTGCCCATGGCGGGACCCGGTTGCATCATGCCGCAATTCGCCGGTCCCTGCCCGGGGCCAAAACCGCCACAGGCTTGGGCCGTAATCGCGCTGGTCATCGCCATTAGGCCCATGGCGCTGGCAATAAGGGTCATTTTCATATTCATATTCATGGCCAATCTCCACTGGTTAAAAGGGTAACCCGGGTCGGCGGGGGGCCGTGCCCTGCTGTCCCTGGAAAACAAGCATAAGCCCCCAGCCGGTCAATTAGGTGCAGTAAGCATGGAAAAAGGGTGCATATGGCGCCCTAAGCACTGCTTGAAGTCGGCCGGAAGCACGGGGGCCGGGGGCCCTTATTGGATCGCCGCGCCAAAGAGGGTATTCACGCGCTCCCAATTGACCACTTGCCACCAGCCCTTGAGGTAGTCACCGCGCTTATTCTGGTGCTTGAGGTAGTAAGCGTGTTCCCAAACATCGTTGGCGAGGATCGGGGCGCCCTTGACCTCCGCCAGGTCCATCAAGGGATTGTCCTGATTGGGTGTGGAGATGACTTGCAGGCGGCCATCGCCCCACACCAGCCAGGCCCAGCCCGAGCCGAATCGCTTGAGGCCCGCCTCCTCGAAGGCGGTTACAAACTTATCCCAGGATCCAAAATCCTTGTCGATCTGGGTGCGAAGGGCGAGGGATGGCTCCCCCCCCTGCCCCACCGGGGCCATGAGGGTCCAGAAGAGGGTGTGGTTGTAGTGGCCGCCGCCGTTATTGCGCACGGCCGCCGGCAGACGGGAGACATTGGCCAGCAAGGCTTCCAGAGGCTGGCCCTGGAGCGCCGGATCCGCCGCTACCGCCAGATTGAGATTTTTGACATAGGCGGCATGGTGTTTGTCATGGTGGATCTCCATGGTCTGCTGGTCGATGACCGGCTCCAGGGCAGCGGTGGCATAGGGCAGCGGGGCCAAGGTGAAGGCCTCGGGCGGGGCCGCGGTAGCGGACATCACCAGCCCGGCGGGGGCAATAGTGACCAGGCCAAGGGCAAGGATAAGGGTGCGTAGCGACATGGGTGCGGCTCCTCTGGTGTCCAAAGCCCAGGTGGGTGGGCCTTCGGAAAAATGGGGTTGAAGGTGCAGGGGTCGGTAGTGGACGTGAGATGGGGGCTAAAGGGCGGAAACTAGGGTGCAGATTCCTGGGATGGCCTATCCCAGATCAATCGGGGATCAAAACTCATGGAGGCCAGCATGGTCAGCACGACCACGGCGGCAAAAAAAATGGCTCCCGGCTGGGCGACGACATTGGCGAGGTTGCCCAACTGCACGAGGGCGACCAGGATGGTGACCACATAGATATCGACCATGGACCAGCGCCCCACCAGCTCAAGGATACGGTAGAGCTGCGTCCGCTCCCGGGGCCGCCAGGTCCAGCGCCAGCGCACGGAAATCAGCAGCAAGATCAGGATCAGGATTTTGAGCATGGGCACGAAAATACTGGCGATGAAGACGACCAGGGCCAGGGGCCACATGCCGCTTTCGATCAGATAGAGGGCGCCACTCATGATGGTATCGGTCTGAATCCTGCCCAGGGAGGTGACCTGCATGATAGGCAGGACATTGGCTGGGATATAGAGGATGAGGGCGGCCATGATGAGGGCCGTGGTGCGTTGTAGGCTGCGCGGCTTGCGCCGGTACAGGATTTCTCCACAACGCGGACAGCAGGGGCGGCCATGGCGGCGGTAGGGACTCCTTTCCGGCACCACCAGGTCACAGACGGGACAGGAGCGGGTCGGTTCCCCCGGCCTGGTAGGGCCCTTGGGCCCGATCTGGCAGGCGCGACCAGACGATATTCGGGTCCAGGGAGGCCTGGGCGGCCGCCAGCACCAGGATTAGCAGGCCAAAGGCGTAGAGGCCGGTGCCCGGGACGATGGCGGCCATGGAGGCCAGCTTGACGGTCGAAACCAGGATACCCAGCATGAAGACGTCCATCATGCCCCAGGGTGCCAGGGTGCGGACATGGCGGAATAGGGTAGCGAAACGCGCCGGCAGGCGGCCGAGCTTGAGGGGGATCAGGACAATCAACAGGAGGCCGAGTTGCAGACCCGGGGCGAGGATGCTGGTAAAGAGCACGACCGCCGCCAGTCCCCACATACCCTCCGCGTAAAGGCTGATAACGCCCGTGGTCAGGGTGGTGGCCCGGGCCTGGCCCTGCATCTCCAAGGCCAGAAAGGGAAAGCTGTTGGCGACCAGAAAGAGGATGAGGCCGGCCAGGGTCAGCGCCAGGGCGGGTTCCAGGCTGTCCGGCCGGTTCCGGTGCAGGAGGGCCCCGCAACGGGAACAGTGGGCCGCCCCCCCCGGAGGCAGCGGCGGGTTGCGCTGCAGCAGGTCGCACTCATGGCATTGAGTCAGGAGATCGCGGGCCATGCTCGGGGTGAGGGCGGCGATCAGAATATCCAGGCAATCAACAGGGTGAGGATCGCGAAAAAGGTGAAGAAGGCCCCCAGCATGAAGGGCAGTTCACCGAGGATGCCATCCCCCGCCACCATAGCGAAGACCAGGAAGAGGACGACCGTGGTCACGAAGCCCCAGAGGGTCGCGGTCTTGAGGCCGATGCCCGGCGCCAGGGCGGCGCTGGCCTCCGCCACCAGGGGCGCCCCAAAGTAGCCCAGGAGGGCGATGATCGCCAGCGCCGCCAGGGTCAGGAAGCCAAACAGCTTGAGATCGCCAGTGGGGGCGCCCATGGCTCAGCTCCGTTCCGATGCGCTGGTGTATTGACGCAGCTTCTCCGGCTCGGGGAGGCCGCGGATCAGCACCTCGGGCATGTCGCCCGCCGTGTAGATGAGCACATCGCCAGCGCCCATGAGGCGTTGCAGGACGGATTGCTGGACGCGCACGGTCCGGATCGAGGTCTGGGCGATCTCCGTGTACTGCTTGCTCAAGAGGCCATGGGTCCAGACGATCTCGTCCGCCTTGATGACGAGGTGATCCATCTTGGTCTTCACGAACCAGACCAGCAGCCAGAGGAAGGCCAGGGCCGCGCCGGCCAGTCCCACCAGGCTGATGACGCGGGAGTCAAGGGCCAGGGTGGCACTGAGGCCGCTGGCCACCGGTGGGGTGGCGAGAATCACCCCCCCGACCAGAGACAGGATGAGGAGAACCGAACCGAAGGGGTTCATGCGGACCAGGGAGGGACTGGCTTCATACAGGACCTGGGACATGAGGGGACTCCTATGGGAATGGATGGAGGGTGCGTGGCTAGCGGGATGGTACCAGCCGAAAGGTGGTCATCATAGCCCAACCAGGCCCAGACGTCCGTCGCCTCGGCGGGATCGGGAGGGGCCCTGTTATACTGGTTGTCATGTCCACCGCCCCGCTATTTCTGCCCGCCTCCCGACCCATCCGCTCCCGCCTCTTCCGGGATCTGGTTCTGCTCATCCTCTTCACCGCCGGCTTGCTGGCCCTGGTGGCCTGGGGGCTGATCAGTGAGCTGAAACGGGACCTGGCGGCGGCGCGGGTTGGCGATGCCACCCAAATGGCCCGCGAGGAGGTCGGCAATTTTCTCCAGCCCCTGTCCCGCCAATTGGTCATTGCCCGCGACAGCCTGGTCATGAGCGGGGGGGCAGGCCTGGAAGCCAAGCAGCTCAATGCGCGCTTTATCCCCATCCTGCGCCACCTGGAACAGATCTCCGGGGCTATCCTGGCTGACCAGTCTGGCGGTGAATACTTCCTGCGCCGCGAGGCGGATCACTGGCTGGTCAGTCAGCGCGATCCGAGGCGCCCGGGGGTGTTGACCTGGACCCGACTCGACGCCCAGGGCACCATTCTCGACACCTGGGAGGCCCCCTGGGATCTGGACCCGCGCGAACGGCCCTGGTACCAGGCGGCGCTGGCGGCCGATGGCCAGGTCGGCTGGAGCGATCCCTACCGCTTTCAGTCCCTGAAGCTACCGGGGGTTACCGCCGCCATCACCTGGGAGAGTACCGGCGAGACCCGCGTCCTGGCCTTCGACCTCCTGTTGGGTCAAATCCTGGACTTCCTGGGGCGCCTGCCCCTGGGGCCCGAGGGCAAGGCCTTCCTGCTGGATGCCGGGGGCGGCCTCTATCTCCCCGATGCCGATGGCCAGCAGGGCCTGGATCAGGGCGACTTCTTCTCCGCCCATAACCAGCATGGGGGGCCCGTTCTGTTCGATGCCACCGCCGCCTGGCGCGCCGCGGGTCGGCCCAGCGAGGCGTTGGTGCCCTTCTTAAGTGGTGGCCAAGCCTGGCTGGGCGGGTTTCGACCCCTCTCGGACAACCCCGCGGGGGCCTGGTTTGGCATCGCCATGCCCGAATCCTCCGGGGCCGCCCTCACCAGCCGCTGGCCGGTCCTGGCCCTGACCACCCTGCTCATCGCCGGACTCGGCATTGGCCTGGCCGCCATGGTGATCCGCAAATACAGCCGCCAGTTGCGTGACCTGCCGCGGCTGACCATCGACCAGGCCAATCCCGAACGGGACCTTTATGACCTCATTGGCCGGGGGGAGGACGCCCATCTCGAATTCAAATCCACCATGCGGCAGAACCTCCACACCGGCCGGCCCGGGAAGGAGATCGAGCTGGCCTGGCTCAAGGGTGTCACGGCCTTCCTCAACACCGAGGGAGGCATCCTGCTGCTGGGGGTGGCGGACGATGGGAGCCTGCTCGGTCTGGAGGCGGACGGCTTCGAAAACGACGACAAGTGCCTACTGCACTTCAAGAATCTTCTCAACCAACATCTGGGTGCCGAGTACGCCCAACAGGTGCGGTTCGAACTCTACGAATTGGAGGCCAAGCGGATCGGCGCCGTGGAGTGCGAGCGCTCCCGCACTCCCGTTTTTCTGCGGGCCAAGAATAACGAGGAGGCATTTCTGATCAGGACCGGCCCCTCCAACATCGAACTCAGCCTGAGCCGGGCCTTGAAATACATCCAGGATCGCGCCTGAGGGACGCCGCGGTCCCGGGCAGTCAGATTGTCGCGATCGCCTCCTGGATGGCTCGCACCGCCTGGATCCTGGCCTCGCGCACCCGCTCCGGGATCCGCCCCGGCTCCCCGGTCCCGCGGGCGATGGCCCCGATATCGATCCCCCGGACCGCCGCCAGATAGGCGCGCCAATGATCGGCCTGGACATAATGGCGCTCCTGGTAGGTCTCGCGCCCACGGTAATCCGCCTCGCAGACCCGCAACAGCCGTTCAAACCGCTCGGGTCGCCGGAAGGCGTCGGCGCTCTCCAGGACCTCGACGAGGGTCGTGGGCCGCAATTCGGCAACCTTGTGGATGAGGCCGTGATAGCGGGCGGCGATCACCGCCAGTTCCCGGTAGCGGAGCGGGACCCGGTAACGCTCGCAGAGGTCATGGATCAGGGTAACCCCCCGTTCCTCGTGGCCCTTGTGGCTCGGCAGGATGTCCCCTGGGGTGATGCCCTTGCCGAGATCATGGGTCAGGGCCGCGAAACGCACCTCCGTCTCCCCCGAGACCCGGGCGGACATATCCAGCACCATCATGACGTGGACGCCCGCATCGATCTCCGGATGCCACTGAATCGGCTGGGGCACGCCCCAGAGCCGGTCCAACTCCGGGAAGAGGCGCGCCAGGGCACCGCACTGGCGCAGAACCTCGAAGAAGCGCGAGGGCCTGGTCTCCGCCAGGGCCTTGTGCAGTTCCTGCCAGACCCGTTCCGGCACCAGGGCGTCCACCTCCCCGGCCGCGACCATGGCACCCATCAGGTCCAGGGTCTCGTCGGCGATCTCGAAGCCCAGATCGGCGTAGCGGGCGGCAAAGCGCGCCACGCGCAGGATGCGGACCGGGTCCTCGGTGAAGGCCTCGGATACATGCCTCAGCCGCCGGGCCTCCAGATCCGCCAAGCCACCGTGGAAGTCGATGATGCCGCCCGCCTCGTCCTCCGCCAGGGCATTGATGGTCAGATCACGGCGGCGCAGGTCCTCCTCCAGGGTCACATCCGGCTCGGCATGGACCACGAAGCCCCGATAACCCGGCAGGGTCTTGCGCTCGGTGCGCGCCAGGGCGTATTCATCCTTGGTTTTGGGGTGCAGGAAGACGGGGAAATCCACCCCGACCTGGCGAAATCCCAGGTCCAGAAGCTGTTGAGGGGTGGCCCCGACCACCACGAAATCACGTTCCGTCGTTGGCCGCCCCAGGAGCCGGTCGCGGACCGCGCCACCGACGAGATAGGTCTTGACGCCAGGAAGCATGCCTCAATCCTCCCCTTTCGGCCGTTCCAGCCGGGGTGGCCCACCGGGTGGCTGAGGTGGCCGAGGCTGAGGCGCCGCGGGCCTGGCCCCGAATAAACGCCCGAGGGCGCCAAAAACGCGCTTGATGCCGCGCCAGAGCTTGGGTAGCAGCCAGATCAACAGCAGGATAAAGAGGACCAGCAGGACCAGGAAAACCAGTGGGTGATTAACGGCCACCAACAAACCGCCCACCACGGCGAAATCCTCCGCGAAGGAGGCCGCCCAATTGGAAAAGGGCTCGGGCGAGGTATTGATCATGACGCGGGCACCGGCCTTGGCGGCATGGGTGGCCGCCGCCAGCCCTCCCCCGGCCAGGGCCGCCGCGAGCTCGGCGCCGGGACCGATATCACCCACCGCCCCCGCCGCCAGGAGGGCCCCGGCGGGGATGCGGATAAAGGTGTGAATGCCGTCCCAGACGGTATCCACGCCCGGGGTCTTGTCGGCGAAGAACTCCATCAGATACATGAAACCCGCGGTGAACATCACCAGGGGATCGCTCAGAACCTCCAGGCCCGCGGGCAGATCCATGCGCCCGGTCAGGCCTAGATAGCCCAATACCAGGATAGCGGCGTAGAGATTGATGCCGCTGGCCCAACCCACACCCAGGGTCAGCGCCAGGCTTTGGGTGATATCTTCCATCTTCGAATCGACCCCCGTTATCTCGTGGATACCTGGACCATTATAGCCTGTCCTGGCGCTAGCCCCTGGCTGGGGGATTGAGGGGGGGCTAGAATGGCACCCCTCTTCCCCAACGCGACCAATCCGGTCGGCAGGTCGTCATGCGATTTCTGGTTTCGCTCCTATTGGTTTTCATCCTTGTCTTCATCTTTTGGCCCTACTATCACCTTTATCGCATCGATGATGCCCTCGGTCGGGCCGAACCCGCCGCCCTGGCCCCCCTCACCGATCTCGAGGCCATTCGGGACAATACCAGGCAGCGCCTCGAATGGGCGTTGGGGCTGAAGAATCTCACGACCGCCAACAATCCCATGGGCTGGTTCCAGCAGGGCCTGCAGCGGGCGGGCGAGGTCGCCCTGGAAGACACCATCAACCTCGAATGGGTCCAGAGCCAACTGCGCGATGCCGCCACCACCGCGACGGAAAAACGCCCGGCCTACTTCCTCGCCGCCGTCGATTTCGCCATGTTCGAATCCTGGAACAACTTCCTCGTCCGGCTGGGCAAGCTTGGCTATAACGACGCTCACGTCCGCCTCCACCTGGAAGGCGTGACCTGGAAAATGACGGATATCGTCCGCTGACCGGAGGCGGAACCTGGCCGGCCGGAGGCCCGACCCCCCGGCCGGTATGACGGCTGGCTAGTATTCCGCCATGGGCCCCAAACGGGGGCGGGAACTAGTGCCCGGTGAGGGGCCGCCCTGGACACCAAAGGGGCCTGAACCGGGCTCGGATGAGGTGTCCCCGGAACTGGGTGGTGGGACGCGCGGCTTGCCATGCGGAACCTGTCCACCGGGCCTGCCGGCTGGCGGCGTATAAGGCCCCAGGGGAGAACCTCCGGGTCCGCTCCTGGGGGGCTCATTGCGCGGTTGCGGCATGGGCCGGGGCTGGGGCCGGGGACTCGGTTGATTGCCCACCGGCCGGGGAGGATAGGCCTGACCCGGTCTCTGACTGCGCGGGAGTTCGTTGGTACGCGGCCCATCACCGAAACCAGGGTCCTCTCCTAACCGCCAAGGCTGAGGCTGGGGGCGCGGAGTTGGCCGGGGAGCCTGGCCGGGTGGGGGTCGATCCCCCCCCGGGGGCCTGGAACCAGACCAGACGGTATTGTCACCCGGGGGTCGGTAACCCGGCCTGACGTTATCCCCACCTGGCCGGTGATAGCCTGGCGGGGTCCGTCCGCCCGAAAGGGGTGGCCTATCAACGGGACGCTGATCATCATCCCATCTCGGCCGGTGTCCGTACCGGGGTGGCGGGTTGGGTGGATAATGCCGGTAACGCTCGGCGGGGTAATAGCGCCGGTGATTGTTGTAGTAGTACCAGGGCCGCGGACCCGGGTTGTCGAGGACGACATAGGTGCCCAGGCCGCTGTAGAGATAGGAGGGCAAGACCGTCGTCTCGACCCAGGTTCCACCGGAATTGTAGTGATAATAGCCCCGCTGGTTGTCGTAGTAGACGCCCACGGAGGGATAAAACCAGAAATCGTTTTCGAGGGGCCCGGGTCCTGGATAGTAGGAACTGGCCCCCACCACGCACCCACCCAGGCCAAGGGCCAGGGCTAACAGGGAAGCGGTCACGACATTGCGATAGATCCGCCTTGGTTTCATTGAGTTACTCTTATTCTTGGGGTAATGGGGAAACGGAGATTTCGTAACTGATATTTGTGTCTTCCTGGTGGCTATCAAGAGACGCCGCATCAATCCATACTAGGATCACAATTCTCGGACGCTCCAGCCAGCAGGGCCTGGGCACGAAACAGACCAATCAGGGTCTTAGCATCGGAAATAGTACCATCGCGGCACCATTCCAGGGCCTGGTTTAAGGGCAGCCAGTGCACCTCGATAACCTCCTCCTGTTCGTGGCCAAGCGCGACGGGGGTCAGGTGCCGGGCCAGGTAGAGATACACAACCTCAGTGAAGATGCCGGGGGAGCTGTGCATGAAGCCGAGTTCCCGCCACTCGGCCGCCTCCCGACCCGCTTCTTCCTCCAGTTCGCGCCGGGCGGTTTGGGTGGGCGGTTCCCTGTCGTCGATCTTGCCGGCGGGCAGTTCCCAGAGCCAGCCGCCCGTGGCGTAGCGATATTGCCGCAAGAGACAGACCTGGTCCGCCTGATCGAGGGCCACGACGGCGGCCCCTCCCGGGTGATGGACGATTTCCAGCTCGGCCTCATGGCCGTTGGGTAACCGCACGCACTCCTGAGTCAGACTGATGATGCGCCCGCGAAAGAGGATCGGGGGGGTAGCGGGCATGGTGGCGGTTCTTGAGTCGGGATGGAGGAGGATTTCCCGCGTCTCGCGGTGCCCGGGGGACCAGGCCAGGGGCTCAGGCCCGGGGTGGGACAGCGCCAGTCGCTCTCCTCGCCTGGCGACGCGGTAACCCTGACTTTCCAGCATCTGGCCATCGGCCTCGGAGCCATAGTGGTAGAGGACCAGACGCCCGCGCTGCTCGGGCTTGTATTCGCGGGCCAGATCCTGGTATCCGGTATGAGAAGGATTGGAACGGGTGCCACAGTCATGGAAAATAGCCTCGCCCCGGCTGGCATAGCGATTGAGTATCTCGGGAATGGGCCGGGTATCGCCGGTGAAGAGAAAGCGCCCCTTCAGGGCCAGGCCGAAGGCGGCGAGATAGTCATGATGCCGGACCGGAAAGACGCTGAAGCGCAGATCCCGATGCCAGAAGCGCTCCGAGACCGGGATCAGGTGGAAGACATCCCAAAAGTTGCACCCCCCCTCGGCGAGGAGATTGGGATAATCCGCCAGCCGCCGCTGGAGCACGGCCACCAGTTCGACCGGGACCATGAGGCGTGGGGGTTCTACCGGACTGGCGGCCGTCGCCAGCCGGTAAAAGAGGGCCTCCAGGCCACCGATATGATCAAAGTGAGCATGGGTAATGAAGATGGCGGTGGGCAGACCACCGTAGGTCTCCACATAGGCCGGTAGGCTGTCCGGACCACAGTCGATCAGCAGCCAGGGCTCGGCACCAAGTTCCAGGACGGCCGCGGAGGAACCCAGGCCGGGTGCGTGGGCGTTACCGACACCCAGAAAGCGTAGAAAGAATTCGGACATGGGCCTGCGCTACGGGGGGAAGTCGTTGGTAAATCGCGGTTTGGGGATTATCTTACCCCAGAGACCCTATCCGGCGCTGGCCTTAACACAGCCTTTCCGTTGGGGTCTTTCCCCGGACATCAAGGCCCCTGGCAGTCATCAAATTGTCATGGGACCCCAATAAGATACCTTATGGCCAAATCGCATCCCAACAAAGTTAAAACCCCTCACCCGCCATCCAAGCCTGCCGGGACCCACAAAATTATGGCGACCATCCTCCTCGTCGATGACGAGCCCGATATCCGTGAAGTCATGCGGTTTGCCCTAGAGGGATCGGGTTTCCGGGTTCTGGAGGCCGGTCATGCCGATGAGGCCCGCAAGCTGATGCAGGCCGAGGACCCGGACCTCCTTCTCCTGGATTGGATGCTGCCCGGCCGCTCCGGCCTGGAACTGGCCCTGCAACTCAAACAGAACCCTAAGACGCGCGCCACCCCCATCATCATGGTGAGTGCCCGGGGCGAGGAGGAGGACAGAATACGGGGTCTGGAAACGGGGGCGGACGACTACATCGCCAAGCCTTTCTCGCCGCGCGAGATGGTAGCGCGGGTCAATGCCGTGCTCCGCCGCTCCAGGCCCGAAACACCCTCGGACCAGATCGAGATCGGCGGCCTGCGGATCGACAGCATCAGCCATCGCGTCACCGCCAATGGCCAACGTCTTGAAATCGCCCCCACGGAGTTTCGCCTGCTGCACTACCTCATGAGCCATGCCGAGCGCGCCTTCACGCGCTCCCAACTCCTGGATCAGGTGTGGGGCGAACAGATTTATGTCGAGGAGCGCACGGTTGACGTCCATGTGCGTCGTCTGCGCAAGTCCCTGGAAGATACTGGCCACGACAGTCTGCTACAGACGGTGCGGGGTATCGGTTATCGCTTTTCCGACAAGCCCTGACAGGCACCCCGGGAGCGGACTCCATGGCAACGTCAGGGATCGATTCTATCCCTGACGCCTTCGTTTTCGATCCTGGTTACGCGACACCTTAATCACTTCCCCGCATCCCTCGGGAAGGGGGTAAAAATGGGGACTAGCCGCCAGTGGCCAGTTCGTGCTGATAGGCATCGTTGACACGGTCCCGCAACTCCTTGCCCGGCTTGAAATGGGGGACATGCTTGCCCGCTAGGGCCACGGCATCGCCGGTCTTGGGGTTGCGGCCTACGCGCGGCGGGCGAAAATGCAGGGAAAAGCTGCCGAAACCGCGTACCTCGATACGTTCGCCCGCAGCCAGGGCATTGCTCATGCGCTCGACGAGGTGGCGGACGGCCAGTTCCACATCCTTATAGGGGAGTTGATGATCCGGCTTGGCGGCCAGGATTTCGATCAGGTCGGATTTGGTCATGATGCTGGTTTCCCCTCTGGGTTGGCCCGCGATGCTGGGCAAATCGCCGCTGAAATAGACAGGATTTCACCGATACGGCGGCGCCTCGGGAGGCGCCGCCATTCGGACGGTCGGGTCAGAGGCTAGAACTTCTAGCCCCGACCCGCCTCTTCCATCTGCTGCTTGAGGATGTCACCCAGGGTAGCGGTACCCGCCTGGGCCTCGCGGGCATAGCCCTTCATGGCCGCCGACTCCTCGTCATGATCCTTGGCCTTGATGGACAGGGAAATGGTGCGGTTCTTACGATCGACGCCCAGGAACTTGGCCTCGATGGGCTCACCGGCCTTGAGCACGGCACGGGCATCCTCAATGCGGTCCCGGGAGATCTCGGAAGAACGCAGGTAACCCTCCACGCCATCACCCAGGGCAATAGTCGCCCCCTTGGCGTCCACATCCATGATGGTACCGTTGACGATACTGCCCTTCTCATGAGCGGCGACGAAGGCCGAGAAGGGGTCCTTGTCGAGTTGCTTCACGCCCAGCGAGATGCGCTCGCGCTCCGGATCGACCGACAGCACCACCGTCTCCAGTTCGTCACCCTTCTGGTAGCGGCGCAGGGCCTGATCACCGCCCTCCTCCCAGGAGATATCGGACAGGTGAACCAGGCCGTCGATGCCACCATCCAGGCCGATGAAAATGCCGAAGTCGGTGATGGACTTGATCTTGCCGCTGACATGATCACCCTTCTTGTGGTTGAGGGCGAACTCGTCCCAGGGATTCATGGCGCACTGCTTGATGCCCAGGGAGATACGGCGGCGCTCCTCGTCGATATCGAGGACCATGACCTCCACCTCGTCACCCAGGGCCACGATCTTGCTGGGATGGACATTCTTGTTGGTCCAGTCCATCTCGGAGACGTGGACCAGACCCTCGACGCCCTCCTCGATCTCCACGAAGCAGCCGTAGTCTGCGATGTTGGTGACCTTGCCGAAGACGCGGGTGCTTTCCGGATAGCGACGGGAAATGTTGACCCAGGGGTCCTCGCCCATCTGCTTGAGGCCCAGGGAGACCCGCTGGCGCTCGCGGTCGAACTTGAGGACCTTGACGTCGATCTCGTCGCCAATTTCCACCACCTCGGAGGGGTGCTTGACGCGCCGCCAGGCCATGTCGGTGATGTGCAGCAGACCGTCGATGCCACCCAGATCCAGGAAGGCACCGTAATCGGTCAGATTCTTGACCACGCCCTTGACCTGCATGCCCTCTTCCAGCTTCTCCAGCAGGGCCTCGCGCTCGGCGCTGTACTCGTCCTCGACCACCGCGCGGCGGGAGACGACCACGTTATTACGCTTGCGGTCCAGCTTGATGACCTTGAACTCGAGTTCCTTGCCTTCCAGGTAGGAGGTGTCGCGCACCGGGCGCACGTCCACCAGGGAGCCCGGCAGGAAGGCGCGCACGCTGTCAAGCTCGACGGTGAAGCCGCCCTTGACCTTGCCGTTGATGATGCCCTTGACGGCCTCACCGGCCTCGAAGGCCTTGTCCAGGAATTCCCAGGCCGCGTGGCGCTTGGCCTTTTCGCGGGACAGGCGGGTGGCACCCGAGCCGTCCTCGACGGCCTCCAGTGCGACCCGTACCTCATCGCCCACAGCACACTCCAGGTTGCCATTGACGTCGAGAAATTGGGATCTGGGAATAATGCCTTCGGACTTCAGGCCAGCATTGACCACCACCACTTCAGAGGTGATCGCGACCACAGTGCCGGTAATGATGGTACCGGGCTGCAGTTGATTGACGGTGAGGCTCTGTTCAAAGAGTTCGGCAAAGCTTTCGCTCATGGGTTAAAGGTTTCCTGACGCGGCGTGGGCTCGATCCCGAGAGACCGATGGTTTGGTTGAAAAAAGGCCGCCCGCCGGCGACCGCCTTGGGAAATCCACATCGCCGGCTGCGTCGCTGCGGCGGCATGACTCCCGAATGACCACTTGACCCGGACCAGCCGGGACGACAGACCGGGAAGGATGACCGAAAAGACTTTCGGAATCAAGCCGTTTTCCGGTCAAAATCATGATTTTGACCGGACTGGACAGGCAGGATGCCGCGCGGGTCGGAGTCCCGGCATCGCCTAAAACGCTGATAATCTTGATTCCCTGTCGATTCACCCATCGGACGGCCGACACCTGGCGGCCACCGGCAGCTAGCCGGCCGCCGTCGCCAGAACCCCAAGCCGCCCCCGCAGAACGCCCAACACCTCTTCCAGCACCGCATCGATACCGATGCCGGTGGTATCCACCAGTTGGGCGTCGGCGGCCGGGCGCAGGGGGGCGACGGCCCGCTGGCTGTCACGCGCGTCGCGCTCGGCGATATCCCGCACCAGTTGCGGCAGGTTGACCCCCAGGCCCTTCTCCCGGAGCTGAAGATAGCGGCGCCGACCCCGCTCCTCGGGGCTGGCGGTGAGGAAGATCTTGACGGGGGCCTCGGGGAAGACGACGGTACCCATGTCGCGCCCATCGGCCACCAGTCCTGGCGGCCGCGCCGCCGCCCGCTGCCAGGCCAGGAGAGCGTCGCGTACCGGGCCGTGAGCCGCGACCCGGGAGGCGGCGTTGCCCGCCGTCTCGGTGCGGATGGCCCCGGAGACGTCCTCGCCATCCAGCAGCACCCGACCCTCGTGAAACGTCAGTTGCAGCCCCGTGGCCAGGTGGGCCAGGGCCTCGCCCGCCTCCAGATCGATACCGGCGCGTCCCGCCGCCAGCCCCAGCACCCGATACAGGGCCCCACTGTCCAGGCAATGCCAGCCCAGGCGTACCGCCAGGAGGCTGGCGATGGTGCCCTTGCCGGTCCCCGAGGGGCCGTCGAGGGTGACGACCGGAACTTGGGGCAGTCCGGCGGGAACTCCCCCATGGCCAGGGTTGGCTCTGCCAACCAGGGCCGGGGCGGTCGGAGCATCCGCCGTCGAGTCGGGGGGCAGGGTCATGACTCCACCTCCTCGATGGCGAGGCCAGCGCCGCTGGCGAGGCGGGCAAAACCGGGGAAGGAGGTCCGCACATTGGCGCAGTCACGGATTTCGATGGGGCCCGATGCGCGGGTGGCGGCCATGGCGAAGGCCATGGCGACCCGATGATCGCCCTGGCTGTCGATCCGGCCGGCGTGGGGCCGGCCACCCTGGATGCGGATGCCGTCCGGTCGGGGTTCGTTGGCGATGCCGAGGGCTTTCAGGCCATCGGCCATGACCTGGATGCGATCGCTTTCCTTGACCCGCAACTCCTCGGCACCCGTAAGCAGGGTCTCCCCCTCGGCGCAGGCGGCGGCGATGAAGAGAGCCGGGAATTCGTCGATGGCGAGGGGCACCTGGTCCTCGGGGATACGGATGCCGTGCAGGGGCGCCGAGCGCACCCGCAGATCCGCCACCGGTTCGCCCCCCGCGTCCCGGGGGTTCATAACCTGGATATCGGCGCCCATGGCCCGGAGGATGTTGAGCACCCCCACCCGGGTCGGATTCATGCCGACGTGCTCCAGGGTGAGGTCGGAACCCGGGGCAATACTGGCCCCGACCAGGAAGAAGGCGGCGGAGGAGATATCCGCCGGCACCTCCAGTTCGCGTCCCACCAGCCGCCCGCCCCCCTCCAGGCAGACGGTCGCGCCCTGGCGCTGGACCGGATAGCCAAAGCCCGCCAACATGCGCTCGGTGTGATCGCGGGTGGGCGCCGGCTCGATGACGCAGGTGCGGCCCTGGGCGAACAGACCCGCCAGCAGGACGCAGGACTTGACCTGGGCGCTGGCCACGGGCAAGGCGTAGTCGATGCCCTGGAGCGAAGCGCCGGCTTGGACACGCAGGGGGGCGGTACCCGAGGGGCTGGCCTCGATGCGGGCACCCATCAGGGCCAGGGGCTCGGTGACCCGCCGCATGGGGCGCCGGGTCAGGGAGGCGTCCCCTACCAAGGTGACCGCGAATCCCTGCCCCGCCAGCAGCCCGCACAGCAGGCGCATGGAGGTGCCCGAGTTGCCCAGATCCAAGGGGCCCGTTGGCGCCTTGAGGCCACGCAGACCCAGGCCATCGATGATGAGGTTTCCGCCCTCCGGTCCCTGAATCCGCACCCCCATGGCGCGAAAGGCCGCCAGGGTGGCGAGGCTGTCCTCGCCTTCCAGAAAGCCGCTGACGCGGGTCTGGCCCTCGGCCAGGGCCCCGAGCATGATGGCGCGATGGGAGATGGACTTGTCCCCCGGCACCCGCAGACGCCCGCGCAGCGACCCGCCGGGGGCCATCAAAAAGCTGGAAGCCATACCGCCGCTCATGCGCCTTACGCCTTTAAGGGGTTGCCCTGGATCAGGAATCGAGAAGATTAACACCGGGGCAGTTTACCCCGGGCGGACAATCCGGCCAAGAAAAACTACACTGACGGCCCGTCGCAAGCCATTCCCTAACCCGCCGTCGAGGTATTCATCGTGGAAGAAAGATTCGTTGATGTCGCCATCATTGGCTCCGGGACCGCCGGCCTCAACGCCATGGGCCAGGTCCGCCGGGCCGGCAAGACCTTCGTCCTCATCAATGGCGGGGAGGCTGGCACCACCTGCGCCCGGGTCGGCTGCATGCCCTCCAAGGCCCTGATCCAGGTCGCCGAGGACTTCCACAAGGGCACCCATTTACGGCGTTACGGCGTCTCCGGTGGCGCGGAACTGCGATTGGACGCCCCGGAAGCCCTCGAATACGTCCGCCACATCCGTGACACCCTGGTTGATCGCGTCCTGACCAACAGCACCGACGGCATGGCCCCCGAGGTCTTTATCGAGGACTATGCCCGCCTGCTGGAACCGACCCTGATCGAGGTCGGCGGCCAACGCATCCGCGCCGGTGCCGTCGTCATCGCCACCGGCTCCCGGCCCCTGGTGCCCGAGGCCTGGCGGGCCTTCGGCGACCGCCTCATCACCAGCGACAGCCTGTTCGAGCTGGAATCCCTGCCGGCCTCCCTGGCCGTCATCGGCCTGGGCGTGATCGGCCTGGAATTGGGCCAGAGCCTTGCGCGCCTGGGGGTCGAGGTCACCGGCTTCGATCAACTCGATACTATCGGCGGCATCACGGACCCGGAGGTGCTGGCCGAGGCCAAGGCCATCATCGGCAAGGATTTTCCCCTGTATCTGGGCCAGGCGGCCCGCATCGAGGAAGCAGGCGACAAGCTGCGGGTCAGCGCCGGCGACCGGAGCGTGCGGGTGGACCGGGTCCTCTGCTGCATCGGGCGGGTGCCCAATGTCGAGGGGCTGGGTCTGGAATGCCTCGGCCTGCCCCTGGATCGCCGGGGCCTGCCGCCCTTCGATAGCCGCACCCTGCAAATCGGGGATCTGCCGGTTTATATCGCCGGCGACGTCGATGGGGAGCGCCCCATCCTCCACGAGGCGGGCGACGAGGGCAAAATCGCCGGCTTCAATGCCACCCGCCGCGGCCACACGGCCTTCCGCCGCAAGGTCCCCATCGCCATCACCTTCTGCGACCCCAACATCTGCGCCATGGGCGCCCGCTTCAGCGAACTCGACCCCGCCACGACCGCCATCGGTCAGATCAAGTTTGCCCCCGTGGGTCGTGCCCTGGTGATGGGCCAGACCCAGGGCCTGTTGCGCCTCTACGGGGACAAGGCCAGCGGCCGCCTGTTGGGCGCGGAGATGATAGGTGCCAAGGGCGAAAACCTGGCCCATCTCATCTGCTGGAGCATCACCCTGGGCCTCACGGCCGGTCAAATGCTACGCCTGCCCTTCTACCACCCCGTCATGGAGGAGGCCCTGCAAGCGGCTCTCTACGACCTCTACCGTCAGGTGGATGCCAAGAACAGCGGTGGACTGTTGGAACTGGAAGAGGTAGAGGTAGATGCGTGATCCCGATCCGGGGTCGGGCCTGCGGCTGATCAGTGCCCCGGGCCGGCCGGGAGCGATAGATCCTCTCCGAGCCAATGGCGCACCCGGGCCATCAGGCCCTGGGGTGCGACCCCGTCCCCGGTCGGCACGACCAGGAGTGCCCCGCCGTTGCGGGCCTTGAGGGCCGTGCCCAGCCCCGCCGTCGTGCTCAGGACTCCCCAACGCGCCGCGCCAATCAGGACATAGTTCGGATGCCATGCCGCGGCCAGATCGGCCAGGGTCTCCACCACTGATCCGGTGGGGACCTGGATCTCGACCCAATCCTTCGCCAGTTCCAGGTGGTGAACCATGCCCGACAAGGTGGCCCGCGCGTGACGCACCATGTCCGCCAGGACTACCCCCGGGGGTTGGGGAAGCCCGTGATCGTCTTCATCACCGCCGGTGTAATCGACGACATGGACTACCACCAGGCGACCCTGGCACAGGGCGGCAAGGCGGGCGGCGTGGGCAATGACGGCTCTGGCGCGGGCGTCGATGTCTACCGCGGCGAGGATGATCGGGTTGGACATATTCTTAGCCTCTGGTGATGGCCCGGGGACCCTTAATGGCCATGAGGGGGAGGGAAGCGTTCAAGGGCACGCAGGCATGACCGCTGGGCTGGTGGGCTGGGCCCCGGGTTGCCCGGCGCACTCGCGGAAAATCCGTGCGGTGCAGGTGCGGCAGATGTCGGGGTCGAGCTTGGGCACGACAGCGGCGATGGTCTCGGTCTTGCCGGAAAACAGGTTCTCCGCCCCGATAGCCTCGAGATAGCCGCCCCGCCGCAGAGGTTCGCGGCCCCCCGGCTTGAGACGGATCAGATAGAGACCGCCGCCCTGGTCGCGCCTACGGCTGGCCTCCTCGGCGAGGAATTCGGCCCCGGCCACGTCAATGAAGTTAACGCCTGTCGCGGAGATGGCCAGGTGCTTTTGGCCGGGGTTCCGCTGTTCCCAGAGGGCGAGGCCCTCCGATACGTGGCTGACGGCACCGAAGAAGAGCGAACCGTCCAGGCGGGCGAGCTTGAACTGCGGGCACTCCGGCAAGGCCGGGTTGGTGACGAAGTCGCGTCCCGGCGCGCTCGGATCGGGAACCCGGGAGACCAGCTTGGGGCGGGAGGTGCGGTTCAGATACAGCCCCAGGGACAGGAGTACCCCGGCCATGATGGCGAACTCCAACTCCAGGAACAGGGTGGAGAAGAAGGTCACCGCCAGGACCGCGGTCTCGGCGCGGCTGGTGCGCAGGATATTGCGCACCGCATGGAAATCGATCAGGCCCCAGGCGACGAGGAACAGGATGGCCGCCATGGCCGCATTGGGCAGATAGGCCGCCAGCGGGGCGACCAGGACCACCACCCCGGCCAGGAAGACGCCGGCGGCAACCGCCGCCAGGGGCGTCTTGGCCCCGGCCTGGAAGTTGAGCCCGCTGCGGTTGAAGGACCCGGTGGCGACATAGCCGGAGAAGAAGGAGCCGGCGATGTTCGATAGCCCCTGGCCGATGAACTCCTGATTGCCATCGATGTGCTGGTGGGTACGGGCGCCGAGCGAGCGGGCGATGGAGACCGCCTCGGTGAGGGCGAACAGGGTCGTCGCCAGGACCACCGGGGCGAGCTGGCGGATGGTGTCCAGGGAGAAGTCGGGCATGGACAGGGGTGGCAGCCCCCCCGGCAGGGCGCCGACGGTGCGGATACCGGTGTGGTCCAACCCGAGAAGCTGGTTCAGGGCGAAGGCGATCAGACTCCCACCCACCATGGCGACGATCATGTAGGGGACACGGGGATACCAGTGGCGGACCGCTAGCCCTATGACCAGGGTGGCGATACCCACCCCGGTGACCAGGAGGTTCAGGTGCTCGACATTGAGCAGCAGGGTCCCGAGCATCTCGTGGAAGTGCAGCCCGCGGGGGATCTCGATCCCGAAGAAGTTCTTGAACTGGTTGGCGGCGATCAGGAAGGCGGCCCCGGCGGTGAAACCCACGACCACCGAATGGGAGATGAAGTTGACCAGAGACCCTAGACGAGCCAGGCCCATGGTCAGTTCCAGAACACCGACCATCAGCGTCAGGGTCAAGGCCAGGCGGATGTAGTCCGGGCTCCCGGGTTCGGCCATGACGGAAAGCCCGGAAAAGACCACGATGGAAGCGGCCGTCGTCGGCCCGGAGACCAGGTGCCAGGACGAGCCCCAGAGGGCGGCGACGATGGCCGGGACTATGCCGGCATAGAGCCCATACTCCGGTGGCATCCCCGCGATGGTGGCAAAGGCCACGCCCTGGGGCAGGACTACCACGGCGCCGGTCAGTCCAGCCAGCAGGTCGGCCTTGAGGGTCCCGCGATTGACCCGGCCCGACCAGCGGAGGAAGGGCAAGAGGCGCGTCAGCCAGGCTGGGCCGGAAAACGGCTTGGCCTGGACCGGGGGCGGGCCGTTTTGTGCCGGGGAAGACGACATCGATACACCTCCTCGAAGGGATGATCCGGGGGAATCCGGACGAGATACAGCGTATCAAAGCCAAGGTCAAGACGGCGTTAAGAAGGCGTCAAGGCGGGGTAAAGGGGGCATCAGGATGGACCTGGAATGCCTCCCCTGGCCCGGGCAGGAACTCCAGTCGGAAGCTGGCACCTTCCCCGGGGCGGTTCTCGGCCCGGATACCCCACCCCTGGTGGTCGGCGATGCGTTTGACCAGCGGCAAGCCGATGCCCTCGCCGCGCGCCTGACGCCGGCAGCCAGGGCCCTGCTCGAACAGACAGGGCAGTTCCTCGGGCGGGATTCCGGGGCCCGTGTCATCGACCCGGAACCCGGTTGCGTCGAGGGTTAGGGTCACCTGGCCCTGCTCGGTGTAGGCACAGGCGTTACGCAGCAGATTGCCCAGGGCGATGGCCAACAGGGGACGTTCCACCGCCAGGATGGGATGCGCCTTCACCAGGCATTCCAGAACGACGGGTTTGTGCAGGAGCAGGGGGCGGTGCAGCTCGACCACCTCCGCCAGGACCCTGGCCACCGGGCAGGAGGGTGCTGGGCCGGTCCGGCCTTCGCGGGCGAGCACCAGGAGCGCCGTGGTCAGGTCCGTCATGCCCCGGGTAGCCCGGGCAATGCGGTCCAGTCGCTCCTGGGTGCGGTCGTCCAGGCGCGGATCGGCCTTGAGGACCTCGACCGCCCCCTGGATCACCGCCAGGGGGGTGCGCAGCTCATGGCTGGCGTCGCTGACGAAGGCGCGCTCACGCTCGACGAAGGCCCTCAGGCGCAGTACATAGCCCTCAATGGTCTGGGCCAGCTCGCCAACCTCATCCTGCGGCAGGACATCGCCCGCCTCATCGACGGCCGACATAGGCCCGGCCGCGGGGTCGCGACCCCGTACCCGCTCCGCCAATTCTCGCACCGGGGCTATGACCCGCCCGGCGAGCCACCAGCCACCCGCCGCGGACAGCAGGATGGTGAGGGTCATGCCCAGTATCAGCATCAGGGCAAAGCGCTCCTCGCGGCGTTCCACCTGGGTCCGGTTATGCAACATGACCAGATCGCCTTCCGGACGTACGCGCATCAGGACCCGGTAGCTCACCCCGTCCAGATCCAGGGTATGGCGTCCGTTGGGGAGGTCGCGCAAAGCGGGCGGGGGCTGGTCGCCGGTGCCGTCGGGGCGGGCGACGAAACCGCGGATGGTCGCGGTGTCCGGGGGCAAGGACTTGGGGTTGCGCGCCAGGCGCGCCTGGTAGTCCTCAAGCTCGGCGCCGAGGGCCTCGTCGATGAGGCGCTGCTCGAGGTCGCTGGAGGCGAGATAAAGCCAGCCCCCCAGGGCCAGGCTGACGGCCAAGCCTAGCAGGGCGAAGCCGGCCGCGACCCGCAGCCGCAGCGTGACCCTAAGGCGTGTCATTCTGCCCCAACCGGTAGCCAAAACCGCGGACCGTGTGCAGGAGCGGGTGCGGGAAGGGTTTGTCGATGACCTGGCGCAGCAGGTGCAGATGGGCACGCAGGGCATCGCTATCCGGGGGTTGGTCGCCCCAGGCGGCACGTTCCAGCTCGGGACGGCTGACCAGATGCGGGGCGCGGCGCATCAGGGCCTCCAGCAGCTTCATCGGGATTGGAGGCAATTCCAAGGGGCGGCCGGAGCGGGTCAGACGCCGGGTGGCGAGGTCCAGATCCAGGTCCGCCACTCGCAGATGTTCAGCCCCGCCCCCCGGTGCCCCGGACTGTCCCCGCCGGACGATGGCCAGCAGGCGGGCCTCCAGTTCGAGCAAGGCGAAGGGTTTGACCAGATAGTCGTCCGCCCCGCTGGCGAACCCCTCCAGCCTGTCGTCGAGCCCGTCGCGGGCGGTGAGCATCAGAACCGGGAGGGCCAGACCCGCGGCACGCAATCGGGAGCAGACCTCGAAACCGGACAGTCCCGGCAGCATCAGGTCCAGGATCATGGCGTCGTAGTTCTGCTCCAGGGCAAACCCCAGGGCGGCGAAGCCGTTGTAGGCGATATCCAGGGTGTGCCCGTGCCCCTCGAGGAAGTCCACGACATTGGCGACCAGATCCGGATTGTCTTCAACCATCAGCAAATGCATGTGCGACCCCTCCGCCAGACCCAATGACCCGCTCCTATGGTAGCGCCTGATCAGGGTGGGGGACCTTTTCCCTTTGCCTGCACGGCGCAGGAATAGTCGTTGTGATTAAAGCCGATCGGGTCCCGTGGCGTCGCACGGTGGAGGAGGTCGCGGGAGCCTGGCGGGTTCCCGGGGAGGGGATGGCGAGTCCGGCCATGGGCCGGACTCGCCGGGTCGAGCGTGGCGTTAGAGCTTGCTGGCGTCGTGGCAGGCCGCGCCACAGGCATGGGTGTAGGGAATGGGCATGGCCTTGCCGGGTTCCACCCCCTTGACCCCCGCGTTGTCCTTGCGCGGCACGTCATAAAGGTGCGACGTGATGTCATTCATCCAGTAGTTCTTGCCGTCGCTTCCCACCAGGCCCTTGCCCATGCCGGCGCCGGTCTGCATGGTCTTGGTGTTGTGGCAGCTCGTGCAGGCGATCTTGTCCGGGGCCACGGTGCATTGGGTCGTCGCCTTGACGTGCTTCTTCATGTCCGTTTGCTTCTCGTGGCACTGGTTACAGGCCTTGCTGGAATCCAGGGCCGCCTTGCGCTGATGGGCGAACTCGGCCTCCCCATGGGGGTCATGACAGTCGTAACAGGCCACCAGGTGTCGGTCATTGCGGTACTTTGACGCCTTGATAAAGTCGGTGCCCTGCTGGTGGTGGGCCTTGGAGTGGATCCCATCCGGCCAGAAGTCCTTTTCGGCCGCATCCTCCCGGCTGGTGAACTGGGTGAGGAAGCTGTTGCGGCTGGTGCCGGGGGGCATCATCCGATTGGCGACATCGACCGGCGAGTCGTTACCCAAGTGGCCCTGGGGGCGGCTATGGCATTGCACGCAGATAGTGGAGGCGCGTTCCGAGGCCAATTTACCGGGATTGACGATGCTGACCGACTCCTCGTCCTTCGCATGCGCCGACCCCGGACCGTGACAGGTCTCGCAGCCCATGTTGAGCTCATTGGGAACGCCGTCGCCATCAATGTCCAACTCGCCATTTTTATCGTTCACCGAGCCGGCGATAAATTTGCCCTCGGGGGTTTCGGTCAGGGTAAAGCCCGCGTAGTGACAGGAGGCACACTCCCGCTCGAAGGACTTCTTCGCTGGGGGGTCGGTGAGCTTCTTGGTCTCCTCCTTGAACAGCCAGTCCGCATGGTAATCGCGCCACTGCTTGCGGCTACGGTCGCCAAAGGAATCGTCGCCCTGGGTATTGAACTGCACGAAGGGGAAGAGATTCTGGCCGACGCGATAGAGGTAGCGCTGTTTGTAGAGGCCACCGCCATAGGTCAGCTCCACGGGATAGACCCGGGGCGGGTCGCTGGGATCGCGGACATTCTCGGTACGGAACTTGAGCTTGCCGTCGGTATCCTTGAAGAAGGTCGCGGTAAAGCTCACCGTGCTCGGATCGGCGGGCTCCTTATCGCTGATCTGGTACTTGTCGAAGCCACGCTTCTCATCAAAGCCATAAAACCAGAACTTGGTTCCAGCCGTGAGCTTGTCCAGACCCTGGTTGAAATCGGGAAAGCGGGAGTAATCCTGATTTTTGCTGTCGTCACCGATAACGCGGATACCTAACCGATGCAGCGTCTTAGTGAAATGCTCCTGCTCCTCGTGGCATTTCAGGCACTTGGTGGTACCTATGTAGGAGGCATCGGTTGGGGTATTGCCCGACACCTTGACCGTCACCGCCGCCTTCGTCAGCTCTTGAGTGGACAGGGCCTTGCGCGACTTATCGCCGCCAGGCAGGTAGCGGGCATCGGCGGGCTCCACGTACAGAAAGAAGTGGCCTTTCGGCACCTTGGGGACCGCGAACTTACCGCCAGGGCCGCTCTTCGCCTGCAAGTAACTTTGCCGGTGAGCCGCCAGATTGTCCTCCAAGGGCTCGTCGTTGGGGGAGTCCCGCTTGATCTCCACCGGCGTCTTGGCCATGGCCGCCACGTCGCCGGCGGGAATCAGCCAGACGGTGGCGTTCTCCAGCTTTTTGCCGTCGGCATCCTCGACCACGCCCTTGACGGTGGCCGCCGCCACGGGACCCGCGGCCAGGATAGCGGCGACGGCGAGCCCCAGCAGGGTTGCGAAGCTTGTTTTCATCGTGCTTTGATTCTCCCCATACGATACTTAGAGTGATGGCCATGCGAGGCGTGGCGTATTTCCAAGTGCAATTGTCTGGCCAGCGAGTAGGCCTGACGTAGCATCCTGGGATCGTTGCATTTAGCAGGCGGAGGCAGGAGGACGGCGGGGACGCCCATCGTCACGCTGGCATGACATGTGTCATGACTTCATGACAGGTCCCAACGTTTTAGACGCGGGTACAGATTCTGCCGGGCGATGCCGCTGATACGGGCCGCCTCGCTGACGTTGCCGCCGGCGGCCTGGAGCAGGCGGACCAGATAGCCCTGCTCGAAGTGGCCGCGTTCCTCCTCGTAGGGCAGCACGGCCTGCGGGGCCGCCAGGGGCTGGGTGCCCTCGGCGGCCAGGTGCTCCAGGTGGACGGGGCCGATGGCCCCCCCGGGATGCAGCGCCACCACGCGCTCCACGGTGTGGCGCAACTGACGGACGTTGCCGGGCCAGGCAAAGCCCTCCAGCAGGCGGATGGCGTCCGGGGTGAAGGGCCCGACGTCCTTGTGGAAACGGGCCTTGAACAGCTCCAGAAAGTGCAGGGTGAGGGCCAGGATGTCCTCCCGCCGTTCGCGCAGCGGCGTGATGCGCAGGGCAACCACATTGATGCGGTAGAACAAATCCTCGCGAAAGCTGTGGTCGCGCACGGCGTCCGCCAGTCGGCGATTGCAGGCGCAGATCAGGCGGAAGTCGCTGCCACGCAGGGCCGTGCCGCCCAGCCGCTGGAAGTTGCGCTCCTGAAGCACCCGCAACAGGCTGGTCTGGAGCTTGGGGCTCATGTCCGCCACCTCATCGAGGAAGAGGGAGCCGCCGTTGGCCTGCTCGAGGTATCCCGGCGTGGTCCGGGCCGCCCCGGTAAAGGCGCCCTTCTCGTAGCCAAACAGGGTGCTCTCGAGCAGTTGCTCGGACAGGGCGCCGCAGTTGACCTCGAAGAAGGGCCCGGCGGCCCGTGGGCTGCTGGCGTGCAGGATACGCGCCACCACCTCCTTGCCGGTGCCGCTCTCGCCCTCCAGAAGGACCGTGGTATCCAGCGGCGCGACCTGGCGGATCTGTTGCAGCAGACGCTCGATGGCCGGCGAGCGGCCGATCAGGACCTGACCCTCGGCGCGCCCGTCCAGGGTGTGCCGCAGGCTGTCGATCTCGCGATAGGCGCGATCCAGTTCCAGGGCCTTGTCAATGGTTGCCTCCAGGGATTCGAGGTCCTCGAAGGGCTTGGTCAGGTAATCGAAGAGGCCCCCACGCACCGCGCGCACCGCATCGCGCACATCGGCATAGCCGGTGATCAGGATGGCGACCTGGTGCGGTCGCTCCCGGCGCATCTCCTCGACCAGGTCCAGGCCGCCGCCATCCGGCAGCCGCTGGTCCATCAGGATCAGGTGGTAATCGCTGGTGCGAAAGCGCTGTCGAGCGCCGGCGGCATCGACGGCCACGTCCAGCGTCAGGGGGCGTCCACGGAACAGGCCCGCGAACAGGGTGGCCGTATAGGGCTCGTCATCGACCAGCAGGATCTTGACCGTCACCGCGCGCTCCCGGGTTGCCATGGGTGTCGGGAAGCCATATCGCAAAGATCGCACCACCATCCGGGTGGTTGTCGCCAGTGGCCTCCCCCTCATGCAGGATGGCGACGTGCTGCACCACCGCCAGCCCGAGCCCGGTCCCCGTGGAGCGGGTGGTAAAGAAGGGGGTGAACAGCTTCTCGCGCACTGCCGCCGTGAGGCCCGGGCCCTGGTCGATGACCGCCAGGGACCAGCCGGGGCGGCGCTCGGACCCGGTGGCCGGCCGCAACCGCACGGTGATGGTCCCCTCGGGCGGATTGATCTGACCGGCATTGGCCAGCAGGTTGAAGAGGGCGTGGCGCACCAGCACGGGGTCGATGTCGAGGGTCACCGGCGGCGGCAACTCGGTGGCGACCGCCGGGTGGCGGTCGGTGCTCTGCTGGAACAGGGCGATGGTGTCGCGCACCAGGGCCGTGACCTCGGTGGGCCTGCGCTCAGAGCGTGACACTCGGGTAAAGGCCAGCATGCGTTGCAGGAAGGCGTGGCAATCCTTGCCCGCCCGACGAATCTCGCCCAGCAAGTGGCGCACCCGCACCGGGTCGTCGGCCTCGCGCTCGGCCAACTGGGCCATGTTGATCACCCCCACCAGGGGATTGTTGATCTGGTGTGCGATCTCGCCAATGGTGCGCCCCACCTCGGACAGCTTCTCGATTTGGACGATGCGCTGGTGCTCGGTGCTGAGTCGGGCGAAGCGGGTCTCCAGCTCACGCTGGCGGCGGTAGTCCCGCTCCACCCGGTCCAGGACCAGGTAAAAGAGGTAGAACACCAGGCCGCCGACCCCCAGGATGGCCAGGGTAGCGGTGATCAGCGTCTTGCGAAATCCGGCCTGCAATGCCGTCACGTCGCGCACCACCGCGATCTCCCCGACCTCCAGGCCCGTGGCGTCGGTGAGCGGCAGCAGGGCGGTGTACAGCACCCGGCCACCGTCCAGGGTCTGCTCCGCGGCCCGGCGCTCGGCGGCGGGCCGGCGCAGGCGCTCGGCGACGGCGGTGGGGATCTCGCTCAGGGTGCTGCTCAGGATCACCGGCGTCTCCGTGCCTCCCTGGCTGCCACTGGCCGCCGGGGCCAGCAGCCGGCCCTCGACCAGCACCAGCAGATCCAACCCCAGGGCGGCGTGGATCTCCTGGGCGACGTGATCGATCTCCTCGCCGAGCTCCAGATAGCCGATCAGGGTATCACCGTCGTACCAGGGCTTGACCGCGCGCAGGGTCAGGGTGCCCAGAGGGCCCAGTTCCAGGCCCTGGGTCTCGCGCCCGCTCTCCTGAGCCAGGCGGGCGGTGGCACGGTCGATCGCATCTCCAAACATGTCGGGCTGGTGAGCGCGCAGCACCACCCGGCGGGCGGTATCCAGGACGTAGAAGTGAGTGACCCGGTGTTGCCCGTGCAGACGCTCGAACAGGGGGGTGATCTGGGCCTGCAGCGCCCCCAGATCGCCGGCCAGAAAGGCGGTCTTGAGGGTGGCGTCGCGGCTGATGGGGCAGAGGGTGGCGTGGAGCTTGGCCGCGTCGTTGTCGAGCTGGAGGTGAAACAAACGCTCCACGGCCCGCACGCTGTTGGCCAGGTCGTGCGCCCGGGCGTGGGCCTCGTAACGATAGGCGATGGACAGCAGGGCGCCCAGCGCCAAGAGGAGCACCAGGGTAAAGGGGACCAGGATCGGCCCTTTGACTCTATCCGCGCGTCGCATGGGGTATCCACCGAGGGTGCATGGGGTTGTCGGGGCGACGGAGCGGCGGCGGGCCGGCCCGCCAGATCCAGGGACGGGACCAGCATAGCACGCGGTACCAGAGGTATCATGAGGCAGCTCCACCAGACCGGCTTTCATCCACGAATCCCCGGAGGCTTCCCCCATGACTACCCCCACTGAACGCGAGAAGGACCGTATCCGCGCGGTAACCGGCCTGCTCCACCAGGCCTGCAAGCCCATCCGCATCCTGCGCGCCCTCGACTGGCCGCCCGAGGTAAAGGAGTCTTTCCTGGCTGGCGGTTGCCGGGAACTACCGCAGGTGACGTATCCCCCTTTCGACCCTACGCCGAGCATCGAGTTGGTGCGCGAGGCCCGCCGCCAGATCGTGCCCTTTTCGACCATCGACGTCTGGCTGGATCGGCATGCCCAGTCCATTGAGCTCGGGGCAAGGATGCTGGCGGCGGTGGGCACCCCCAGCTTTTTCGATTTCGGACGCCAACTCTATGGCGAGCCCACGGCGCCCTTGCGTTATGTGGCGATATCTCCCCTGGAGTTGGCGCAAAGCGTCCTGGATACCATTGACCAACTGGCTCACATCGATATCTCCACGGCCCCGCCGGCTTATCACAGTGCCGAGGAGGTGGCGGTAGATCTCGATCGCGCAGTGCGCGCCCATTTCGGCGACCAGGCCCCCGCCATCGAACTGGTGGACCGCCTCTCCGCCAATGCCCTGGCCACCTCCCGGGCGATTCGGGTGCGCCGGGGCGCCC
The DNA here is from genome assembly GCA_016714645.1 of Chromatiaceae bacterium. Taxonomy (NCBI): domain Bacteria; kingdom Pseudomonadati; phylum Pseudomonadota; class Gammaproteobacteria; order Chromatiales; family Chromatiaceae; species Chromatiaceae bacterium. Next base: position 561,803 of record JADKCI010000005.1, read on the forward strand.
GCTTTACCGACCGCGATTTTACCCAACTGCTGCATCACGAGGCCTTCATCCACGTCGCCACCTCCCTCAACGGCAAGGCCCAGACCGACCTGCCGCTCCTGGCCGCCGGGCATCCGGGCACTACCCGCACCCAGGAGGGGCTGGCGGTCTTTGCCGAGGTGATCAGCGGCTCCATCGAACTGGACCGGCTGCGGCGCCTGGCGGATCGGGTACTGGCCATCCAGATGGCCATCGAGGGCGCGGATTTTCTGGAGGTCAATGGCTTTTTCCTGGAGCGCACCGGCGATCCGGATCAGGCCTTCGAAAATACCCGGCGGGTCTTTCGCGGTGGCGTCATCACCGGGGGGGCGCCCTTCTGCAAGGATCTGGTCTATCTCCTGGGCCTGCTTCAGGTGAACAACTTCATCCGGGCCACTTTCGGCGCCGGGCGCGCGGACTGCCTCAGCCTGCTGTTCTGCGGCAAACTGGATATCTTCGACATCCCGGCCCTGTGCGAGCTCTATGCCATGGGCCTCTGTCGGCCACCGCGTTTTCTGCCGCCCTGGATCAGCGACCCCCGCCACCTGCTGGCCATCCTGACCTTTAACGTCTTTATCAACCGCATCAAGCTGGAGACCATGATCGATGTGGCGCGCAAGGTGCTGGACAGCGCGCCCCTGGTGAGGATGCCAGGGCCCGAGGTAGCCGCTTAACCTAGAGCAGCGCCCCCGCCAGCAATTGCAGTATCTCCCCGACCGGCATCACCAGGAAGATGAGCGGCAGGCCGGGGAGGCAGGCAACCACCGCGATCTGCAGGATCTGCTGCTGGCTGAAGGGGAAAATCTTCATCTCCCGGATCATGCCGAAGCTGTTGCCCAGGTCGGCCAAGGACTGGATGTCGGCGCTGCCCAGGAGGGGCTCATCCGTCGGCGGCGTGCCCGCCACCCATTTCTGGTGGAAGGCGCGGTTATAGTCGTTGGCCAAGAGGCTGTATTGGCGGAGCCCTTGCCGCCGGGCGCGGGCCAGCAAGGGGGAGAAAATCAGCAGGGGACCCAGAATGAGCAGCAGCATGGCCACCAGGTAGACCGCGAACACGACCTTGAACGACATGACGGGTACCGCCTCGAAATGGACCTGGAAGGCCACGTGGGCGCTCAGGACGCAACTGAAGGCAAAGGGGAAGATCGCCAGGGCCAGATGGGCGCCCCCGAGGAAACCCAACCCCGCGGCCCGGTCCGGATGAGTGGGCACCAAATCCAGGTCGAGACGCGCCATGTCGCGCAGGAACAGGGTCCAACTGATCAGACGCCAGATCCAGCGGAACAGGAAGAATTGCAGGAGGGGGACCGCCACGAAGTAGTACCAGAGCCCCGCCCAGGTGAAGGCGGCCCCGGCCTCCGTCATGCTGGTCCGCCAGGTGGCGGCACTCGCCGCGCCGACCCAGGTATCCATGGTCAGTTGCCAGGCCCCGATCATGGCGATTCCCAGCATGAGCAACTCCGGCAGGAGCGCCTCGCGGCGACGCCAGGCCCGGAGGATGGCCGCCTCGACGGCGGGTATATCCTCCGGGCGGACAAAGTTGCCCTGCACGAAATTCAACCCGGCCGTCCGGAGTCGGGGCCCGACGATGACCTCCGAGAGGAAGAGCAGGGGGACGGCCAGGAAGAAGCGGGCGTAGGTGGGGAAGTCGAGTAAGAGGGATTCCCGGGGCGTCGACCCCAGCGCCAAGCCCTCCATTAGGGCCAAGATGAGGAGCGGTAGCCAGGTGATCAGCAGAAAGCCGATCATCCGCCGCCCAATGGAAGGACCCTCGCCCTGGATGAGGCCCATGCGCTGCATGAGGCGGTAAGCTGGCCCACCCAATTGGAATTCCAGCTTGGATTCCTGATTCAAGATACTCATTTTGGCCACCAGCCAGGTTAATGTATGAAATGGGTGGGTGACGCAGGCCGAGTGCCCTGCCCCCCCAGCCGGCAACAGCGGGGCAAGGTGCCGGTGACCGAGATTCACAGCCCTCCCCCCACCGATATTGCCAGGCGATGCCCAGCAGGTCGAAATTGTTCCCGGTTCGGGCCTCACCCCCGAGCTGGCGTAGATAAGCAGGCCTAATCGACCCAGTCTCCGGAGTTTTGGCTTCGGCGGTGGATGGGCGCCAGGCGCGCCCCAAGTAGAAATCCCCCATCTCTTCTAACCGGGAAACCCAGTAAAATAGCTCAGGCCAATCTCTGGGCTGGGGATCAGGATGACCCGCAACTGGCTGGAAATGTCACGACAGCCGCTGATGAGCCTGGTACCTTCCCAAGGATACTTGAGACAAGGCAAGCATCCCGCCTGGCGGCGACGGCATCCCCTTCAGGTTCCATCCCCCCCGAGGCTGAGACGGACATCCTCACGATTCAGAGGCAAACGCAGATGAGACTCAGCATTGACCCCGTTTTAATCTTCATGGCCGCGGTGATATTGCTCGCCCAAGGGTGCGCGGGGCCGGTACGCCAGCAGGCGGTACCCTCGGCCTTGACGGCCCAGGCCGTCATACCGGGACTGGAAGAGGTACGTTACCGCATCGGCATCGACAACGAGGCCATCGAGCGCGAGGCTCTTGATGCCTTGCGGCGTGAGCAGGCCTATCGCGCCGCCAGCGGCCAGCGCGGTCCCCTGCCCCCGACGGCCTTCCTGGCCATATCCGGCGGCGGTGATAACGGGGCCTTCGGCACCGGACTTCTGAATGGCTGGACGGCCGCCGGCGACCGGCCGGAATTCAAGCTGGTAACCGGTATCAGTACCGGCGCCCTCATGGCCCCTTTTGCCTTCCTCGGTTCCGCCTACGATGACCAGCTCAAGCGGCTCTATACCAAGGTGTCCCCCGCGGACATCAGTATCCGGCGGTCGCTGCTCGCCGCGCTCACCAACGATGCCCTGGCCGACAACGCCCCCCTCTGGCGACTCCTCGAAAAGGAGGTGGACCAGTCCCTGCTCGACGCCATTGCCCGGGAATACGCAAAGGGTCGGTTGTTGCTGGTCGGTACCGTGGACCTGGATTCACGCCAGGCGGTGCTCTGGAACCTGACGCGGATCGCCGCCAGTCATGATCCCAAGGCGCTTCCCCTCTTCCGCTCCATCATGATCGCCTCCGCCGCCATCCCCGGCGCCTTCCCGCCGGTGTTGATCGACGTCGTAGCCAAGGGCCAACCCTTCCAGGAGATGCACGTGGACGGCGGCACCATGTCCCAGGTCTTCGTCTATCCGCCCACACTGAACTTGAAGGCGCTAACCAAACAGCACGGGGCCAGTCGTGAGCGCCGGGTCTATGTGATCCGCAATGCCCGCCTCGACCCCGAGTGGGCCCAGGTCGAGCGCCGGACCATGAGTATCGCCGGACGGGCCATTTCCTCCCTCATTCACACCCAGGGTCTCGGCGACCTCTATCGTATCTATCTGACCAGCCAGCGTGACGGGGTGGACTTCAATCTGGGCTATGTCCCCGCCAGCTTCAACGCCCCGCACCCCGAGGAGTTCGACCCCGACTTTATGCGGGCCCTCTACCAGACCGGCTACGAGATGGCGGTCAAGGGCTTTCCCTGGGAAAAGCTACCGCCTGGCTTCTGATCAGGTCCCAAGAGGTTTGGCGCCCCTTATCATCGTCTCCGCCAAGGGCGCCGTAAGTATTTTTTAACCGCGGTCCAACGCTATCGGTGTGACCGCCCACCTAGGAGTCATCACGTGTTTCTCGATTATTTTGCCTTGGGCATTCTCTTCTTCGTCGCCATCGTGCTCTTCTACGGGATCATCGCCATCCACGACATCCCTTACGAGATCGCCAAACACCGCAATCATCCCCAGCAGGATGCCTTGCACGTCGCGGGCTGGATCAGCCTCTTCACCCTCCATGCCATTTGGCCCTTTCTCTGGATCTGGGCCACCCTCTATCGCGAGGATCGCGGCTGGGGCTTTCAACAAGTCGGCCTGGCCGAGGTCGAGGACATCGCCAGGATCAAGGCCGAGATCCAGGCCCTGTCCGACCGTCTCCACACCCTAGAACAGTCCCCCCATCAGTGAGATCGCCGCATGGATTTTCTACTCATCCTGACCTACACCGCCCTCTGCGTCTTCATCTTCAAGGTCTTCAAGCTACCGCTTAACAAATGGACGGTGCCGACGGCGGTCCTCGGGGGCATCTTCATCATCGGCGCCCTCCTGCTGATCATGAACTTCAACCATCCCTATTCGGAATCCGTTCGCCAATATTTCGTGACCACCCCCATCATCGCCGAGGTCCGGGGCCGCGTCATCGAGGTCCCCATCCAGTCGAATACCCTCATCAAAGAGGGTGATGTCCTGTTCAAGATCGACCCCGAGTCCTTCATGGACGAGATCCGCGGGGTAGAGGGTGACCTGGTCGCCGCCAACAAGGACCTTGACCGTTCCAAGGAGTTGTTCTCCAAGGGCGCCGTGAGCGAGCGGGTCCTCGACCAGAGCCGCGCCAAGGTCGAGGAATTGAAGGCCAAACTCGACGATGCCCGCTTCAAGCTCGATCAGACGGTGGTCAAGGCCCCCAGTGACGGCTTTGTCACTCAACTCTTCCTGCGTCCGGGTATGATGGCGCTCCCCTTGTCCATGACGCCCGTCATGACCTTCGTCCATCGAGAGGAGCGGCTCTTCACCGGCTGGTTCCGCCAGAACAGTATCGAACGTCTGCAAGTGGGCAGCGAGGCGGAGGTGACCCTGGACGGCATCCCCGGGGTCATTTTCTCCGGCGAGGTTGAGAAAGTCCTGCCCATCATTGCGGAGGGCCAGGTTAGACCTAGCGGGGATTTCATCGGCTTCGACCCCAAGAGCAGCCCGGGCCGGGTAGCCGTAGTCATCAAGATTACCGACCCCGACCTGGCGCTTTACTCGCTGCCGGCAGGCCTGTTCGGCCAGGCGGCGGTCTATACCGAGCACTTCCACCATATTGCCATCCTGCGGCGCACCCTACTGCGCATGGCCGCCTGGATGAACTACGTCTTCCCTTACATTAAAGCCCTTCGTGGCCAGAATGGCACCGCTCCGGGCCAGCCTCCTAGGGGAAGCTGACCCGGATTAGCCGATCGAAATACCATGATCCTGAACGACAAAGGATCAGGTTAAAGGTCGCAACCGCGAACGCATCCTGGCCAGCCTAACCCTGCCATTCGACCCGAGGCCGCATGGGGGCGGTGGCTGGCGGACCTGGGACAGGGACCCAGCCGCGCATCCTCTAGGCATCATCAAACCTGACCCGGTCCCCGGCCTCCGCCGGGGGCGCATACCAGTCCCCCTTGTCCACCCAGACCTTCTGTTCGGGCTGGCTGACGAAATTCGGGGACATGATCTGGACGCCGTACTCGTTAAAGACATCCTGTATATGGGCGTGCAACTCCGACAGGACCACCCCCCTCTGCTCCGGTTGGTCGATATGCACGATCAGTTCGTATTCGGGATAGAAATCCGCCAGGGCCCGCTGCATGACAAAGGGCGCCGGGTCCTGGCGGACCTGGGAGGCACGCTGGGCGGCGAGCGTCAGCATGGCATGAACCTGGCGCCAGGGGGTGTCGTAACCGATGGTGACCTTGGTCCCAACGATGGCCCCGCGCTCGTCCGCCAGGCGTGAATAATTGGTGATGGGGGAACTCACCAGCACCGCGTTGGGTACCGTGACCGTCTCGCGCTTAGGGGTAATCACCTTGGTCGAGAGCATATTAACCTCGCTCACCGTACCCAGGGTGTTGCCCACCAGCACGAACTCCCCGGACTTGAGCGCCCGGCTATAGGCCACCACCAGCCCACTCATGACTTGATTCACGAGCCCGGCGGAGCCGAGGGACACCATCAGGCCCACAAAGACGCTGATCCCCTTGAAGGCCTCCGAATCCGAACCCGGGATGTAGGGATAGGCGACCGTCACCGCGAAAATCCAGATCAACACTACCGTCAGCCGACGGGTCGCCTTGGCGGTATCCGCATGCAGCCAGGACACGGACATGGCCCCGCGCTCGACGGTCTGGTAAAAGCCATCCACCGCCCGGACGATGATCCGGGTCAGGACAAAGATCACCAGCACCGTGAACAGCCCTGGCAGTGCCTGGAGCGCCCCGGCCGCGAAATTTGCCAGCATATCCCAGAGAAACCCGGCCAGCTTCTCGCCCCAGGGCCGCGAAAAGGGGAAGCGACTAAAAACAAAGGTCAGCCAGAGATAAACGGCGATGGCCGCCAGACCAAAGCTGGTCGCCTTGATCGCGGCCCGTTCCAAGCCGCTCAGGATGGGTCGCAGTTGCAGACCGCCGACCTTGACCAGGGTCGGGGCCAGCAGACTGTGGCGTTGCAGGGCGCGGGCATGGAGCCTGGCCACGCCCCAGAGCAGCACCCCCAGGAGTAGCGTGGCCACCGCCGCCAACCCCGCCCCTCCCAGGATCAGGGGCAGACTGTGCTGCTCGCGGCGGGCGTCGAGCGCCTCCTGCAGCGCGGCCACCGTCCGCGGCACCAGCGCCTCCAGGGTTTCGCCCGTCATGCCGTCCGCATCCTCGGGCACCAGTCCAAAGATCGGACTACCGTCGATCTGGATCCAGTAGCCGGTGAGATTGGCAAAGGTCCCCGGGATCGCCTCCGCCTTGTTCCCCGGCCCAGCCGCCAGGACATTAGCGATCTTGCCCTGGATACGCGCTACCCGCTCGGCGGGTGGGATACCCCCGATCTCGGCGCGCAAGATCGCAACCTCCCGGTTCCAGAAGGTCAGCGGCATGGGCTTGCCCTGAAGGACCTGGAGCCCCTCGGACTCAGGCTTGGGATCGGCGGCCATGGCGGCGCCCAGGCCCAAGGCCAGGAACCAAACCAGAGAGACGAGAAAAAGACGGCGGACGGACCGGCAAAAGCTCGGCGGAGGAATCGGCATGGGCAGTTCCTAAGGAGTGATCGGGGGTCGGGAATCCAACTGACAGGGTCTCGAGCGCGCCTTGATGGGCCGAACCGGGCCCGGCGCGCTAGGGCCGCTCAATCCACGGCAGCGCGCCAGCCTTCACCTGGGTCATAGGCCTCGATGGCGGCGGCGAGGGCGGTAGTATCCACACCCAGGTCCTGCTCGTAAACCATCCCCTTGTGATTGACCAGGAAGGTCATGATGCCGGAACGGCCATAGCTGGCGGGCCAGGCCAGCAGGGCAACGCCTTGCGTCAGGCGGCCCTCCTTGAAATAGCTCATGGCCCCGCCCGGGGCCTGATCCCCCTGGGCGGTCAGGATCTTGTAGAGATAGCCATGGAAAGGCCGGGGGTCCTGGCCCGAGGGGGAGGCACCATAACCCGCTCCCACCGCCTCCGCCACCAAGTGCCCGAGCGGACTAGCGGGCTCTCCGGGCTGGGTGGGCCAATAGAGTCCATCACGCCGACCCTCGGAACTGAGGATACGGTCCGCAAAGACCGGGATCCCCTGCCCCATGGGATCCGCCGCGGCATACTCGCGTTGCGCCTCCACGAAGGCACGGAGGGCCGCCAGGGTGTAAATCTCGTTGAGTCCGATGCGCCGATTCAGCAACTCCTCCAGCCCCGCCGCCGTGTCGAAGAACCAGCCCTGGTCATCCTTGGCGAGCGGAATAGGGAAGGGCCAGTCGTCGGGGCCAATGACCAGCAGGGCACTGTCGCTGCTCTCATCCTCGATCTGGGCGGAGAGCAGGGCATTCTCGATGAACCATTCCCGATCGGCGGCATCCGCCACCGGGTCGCCGGAGACCATCTCGGCCAGGTCCGGACCCAGGACGGCAAGGAGCAGGTCGGAGCCATCCGCGGCGGCGGCTTCGATGAGGGCCAGGGCAGCGGCGTCCGGGGTCTCGAAGCGCGTCGCACCCGGCTCGGCGGCTGGCTCGGGAACGGCGGGGTCGCCACCCGCTGGTTGGCTGACCCCCGACGGCGGCAAGGCCGCGGCGGGCGGGGAGGTCTCGGCGGCGGGCAGGGTGCCGACGAGCAGGAGTCCGGCCGTCAGCATCAGGGTCGGGATGAGGATCTTGTTCATGGCTTGGATCTCGCTTTTGAGGAGCAGGGATGAGGTTGGGCCGCGGGCCACGTCGGGCCCGGCGCGGTAAGGGGCCTGGGTGCGTCTGGGCCAGGCGGATCAACGTCCCCGACCGCCTCCGCCACCACCCCGACCGCCTCCGCCACCACCCGACCGGCCACCGCCACCTCGTGCCCCGCCCCCGAAATCGCCGCGCCCCGCCGCTGATCGACTCGTCGCGCCCCGATTACTGGCTGCCCGCTCCACCTGGGGTTTGCTGGCCTTGAAGGCCCCACTCGCCGCCGGAGCCGATCGCGCCTCCGGGCGCTGCGGCCTGGCGGCGGCCCCCTCGGGCCTGGAGGGACGCTGGGCCTTGCTATCCGCCACCGCCGGCCGCTTGGCCGCTTGATTCACCGGACGCCGGTCGGCCGAGCCGGCATTGGCCTTGGGTTTGGCCTTGGGTTTGGACACCGCCTTATCCTTGCCCGGCGCCTTGGGACGGGCCTCGCCCGCGGCTGGCCGATCCTTGGCGCCATCCAGCCGGCCCTGACCAACCGCCTGCCGGTCCTGAAGATCGACCACTCTGCCGCCCGCCGCCCCCTCCGCGCGCACCCGGTCCAGATCCGGGGCCTTGAGGGGCCTGTCCCCGGCCCGGCCCCCATCGCCCAGCCGGCCGCGCGCCTCATCCCGGTCAATGCCACCCGGCCGGCGCTGTTCAGCAAAGCGGTTCTGGGTAGCCTGATCCCGGTAGCGCACCCCGCCGCGCCGCTCGGGGTTATGGTTCCAGCGATTGATCTCGTTCCCGGAGATCCCCCGGTTGATATTGATATCGCCGGTATTGATGCGATTACGATCGATGTCGCGATTGATATGGATGTTGTTGGCACTGCGCCAGCCGTTGTTATGCCAATAGTTCGGCTGGCTCCAATAGGAGCCGCCGCCCCAGCGGCCCGGCCCGCCCCAGTAGATGTGATCATCGTGATCATCCCATAGGATGGCGGCGGTCAGGAGCCCGCCTACCAAGGCCCCCGCGCCGAAGCCGATCAGCCCCGCGTTGTAGGAGCTATCGGTGGTCACGACACTGGTTGTGACGGGCTGGGTGGCCGCGTAGCCGTAGGCCGCGTCGGTATAGACGGCCGGGTAATACTGGGTAGCCGGTGGCGTGGTCTGACCATAGACCCGCGCCGGGTCATAAGTCGGCACATAGACCGTCTCCGCGCTGGCGGGCTGGATGACGATGGTCTCCCCCGCCTTCTCGACCCGCTGCTGGTCGTTGCTCTTTAGGTTGCCCGCCAACTCCGCCTCCCGGCGCAGCTTCTGGATGGCATCGACCAGATCCTGCATCTGGGCTAGGACGGCATCCCCCAGATCCTGGGTCCAGTCCAGATTGTCGCTCATGAAGCCGAGTATGCTGGGGAACTGGACCAGGACCTTGACGCTTTCGTCCCAGGGCTCGCCCCGGACTGCCTTATCAAGGTCCTCGCCCTTCAGGTCCGGGTGATCCTCTTGCCAGCGGTTAGCCAGCACCAGGTCCAGGGGATAGGTCGAGGCCATCAGGATCTGCGTGAGCAAGGCATCGGGATAAAGCGCAATGGGGGCGACCAGTTGCTCGATCTGGGCCATGGGGATCGGATCTTTCGACGGCTCCGCGGCACGGCTGGGGAGGCCGAAACCCCAGGCGGCAACCACCAACAGGGCTATCAGCAGGCGCGACAGGAGGGACATGGGAGTAACCCTTTGATTAGCGAGGTCATGATCCAAAGAGACGGAGTGTCCGCCCGGAGGGAGGCTTCCGGCGGCAAGAACTATGAAAAGTATAGCCAATCCCGCCACTCGCACAAGCCAGGCCCCAACGGGGCTATAAGGACCCTTTGAACACAGGCAACTATTGCACTAAACCCCCTCCCTCATTGCCCGCTGGAGCGCGCCAAGTTGAGGGCCAGCAGGCGCCGCAGGATCTCGTCCTCAGGCATGGCAGGCGTGAAGTCCTCCCAACCGTAGGCGGCGGCGACCGCCACATCAAGCGCCTGATGCGCCATGTCGAGCCAGGCTGGCCGGGCGTTGTAGAGGTTGGTGAGGGTGCGCTTTTTCAACTCGGCCGCGTGCGCGGGCTTGGGGATAAGCCGGTCCGGGTAGCCGGAGACGATCTCGGGGACGCGATCCACCCACTCCGGGGGATTGAGCCAGTTTGCGCGCAGGGTGTTGAGGTGGTGGGCGGCCTCGGCGATGGCCAGGGCGACCGGGCGGTGCTCGGGGGCGACGGGCGGGAGGATGACGCCGGAGTCGAGGGCCTCGGTGGGGCCGGTGGTGTCGACGGGGGTCAGGCCCCGGGGGAAGGGGAAGGTCTCGAAGGTGGTGGTTGGGGTGTAGCGTGGGTCGTTGCCTTTGCCCAACCAGGTGCATAGCCCTAAGGACCACAATTTATGAAACCGTGAGTGCAGGATGCCAAAGGTGGTGTCATCAGCGCGGACGATCGTGATGACCTGCTGGTCTGGTATGACGGTAGTTGGCAACCAGACGAACATCCGGTGTTTGGCAACCATTGCCGTGGCGATATAGCGATCCAGTGGCTTGACAGCGACTCGGAAACCGGGGCGGCTCTCGCCGAAAATCCACCAGTTTTCGCGGTAGGCAGCACGTCTGTTACTGGCCCTCATAGGCTTGACCATCGTCAGGACCTGTGCGAATGGAAGCTCATAGAGTGACGCATCTTCTATGGGCATGGACACACCGAAGTCGATGATCCAGGTATCCGAATGGCGCCGGGTAACATCCATGCCGTTGCACCAAGGCTTCAACACATCGGCGTTGGGACGCCCGTGGGGGTTGGGTCGTGTCAGCCAGGAGCGCGCAAGGTCACCGGGGATGTCAAAAGGACCATTTTTTGTCGTCCCCCTCAGACTGGCTCCCGCATTTTCTCGGAGAGGAACAGCCACCGTCAGGTTTGTCACCTGGCTCTCGGTACCCAGTGGTGAGGCCGTCAGGTCGGCGTGGACATTGGCCACCCTCATACCATCTAGCCTGATTCCCGCCTGCCTGTCATGCTCCGGCCCGAAGGCCACCAGCGACACCCGTACCGCCGCGCCCTCGTTGATCCAGGGCTCGTCGGACCAGGCGTTGAAGATGCACAGGGGCGCGTCTAGAAGAAGCCTTTCAGAACGAGTGACATCACCCCCGCCAGCAGCAAGCCCATCATCCATTTCAGCAGGGTCAGGTCGGTGCGAATCGGCGCCAGTGTTTTTTCCAGGGTGTGGTCCAGATAGGTCTTTGTGACCAGTTCCTCCTGGGCCTCGCCGATGGCCCGAATTACGGCCTCCGCCTGTTCCGGCGGAAAACCCGCCGCCTTGAGCTTGTCCACCAGGTGTAGTGTATCGAACGTGATCGTTGTCATGCGATTCTCCCTGCTTGGTTCGGGTTTCAGTGCGCTGGATGCGTTCCAGCACGGTGCGGTTCGCCCCACCCCGGATCGAGTTCGTGGCGACCAGGCCGGCCGCCCCCGCCTTGCCCGCGACAATCTGGGCGCGCGATTTCTCAAACCAATAGGTTACCAGGTCGGCCCCGGCCGGCACACGCTCGGCATAGAGCCGGTCGAGCGCCTCGAAATAGGCATCGCCAAGGGCGCCACGTTTCTTGCTCCCACCCAGAAACGGGGGGTTGCCGACAATCACATCCGCCGCCGGCCACTCCGGTTCCGTCCCGTCTGGGTTCACTACGGCGTCCCGCTGCTCAATGGTATGCAGCGGTTTGAGGATCGGCTTCTTTGACAGTGAGAAGCCATGCGACAGCATCCACTGGATCTCGCCGATCCAGACGGTCACGCGGGCAAGTTCGGCGGCGTAGGGGTTGAGTTCGATCCCGAGCACGCACTCCGGGCCAACCAGCGGAAAGGCCCGGGACAGCCCCAGGGTCTCGGCCTCCAGGATGACCCGATGTTCCAGGTCCTTGAGCCCCAGCAGGGCCAGCAGCAGGAAGTTGCCGGACCCACAAGCTGGATCCAGGATCCGGAAATGGGCGAGCCGCGCGAGGAAGCCTTGTAGGAGCCCATGGGCATCGTTCTGGTTCTTGGTGCGCGCGGAGGCTGACTTGGCGCCGGTTGCCTTCGCCAGCAGGGCCGCGATCTCCGTCTTTCTCGCGGTCCACTCGTCCCGCAAGGGGTCGAGGACTACCGGGTCAACCAGCCGCATGATCGCGCCGCGGTCGGTGTAGTGGGCGCCCAACTGGCTGCGCTTGTCCGGATCGAGACCGCGCTCGAACAGGGTGCCGAAGATGCTCGGCTCGATTGCCGACCAGTCGAGTCCGGCCAGGGCGCGTAGCATCTTGATGTCGGCCAATTCCAGAGGTAGGGCATCGCGCGAGTCGAAGAGTCCGCCGTTGAACCACTCCACCGGCTCGAAGCCGATCCGGCCGCCGCTGGCCATGGCCCCGAACAGGTCCTCCAGCATTCCGGACAGGCTCGCCGGGTCCTTCAGCCCAGCATCAAGCAGCCGGGTGAACATCTGCCGGGGCAGAAGCTCGATGTCCTCGGCGAACAGGCAGAACAGGACGCGAATGCAGAAGTGACCAACCGCCCAAGGGTCGTGTCCACGGGCACGCAGCACCTGGGCGAGGCCGCCGAAGCTGACGGCCGCCGCCTCGGTGAGGGCCGCCGTGGTCTGGCCCGGCCGCAGGCGCTCGGGCTCGCTGAAGGCCCACTTCAGCAGCACCCGCTTGGCGGGATCGCGCAGGTCCTCCAGGGTCAGCCGATGCTCCACCGGCACCAGGCCGGTAAAGGCGGTATGGATGACGATCGTCTGGATATCGGAGACGATCAGGAGCGGCGGGTACTCCAGGGCCGGGGTGTAAAGTTGCAACTGCCGGAAGGCCGCCGCCAGGTCCTTGCCAGGTCCCTTGTACTCCCAGCCAAAGCAGCCGCGCCGCCAGACATCGGCCCAGCCGTCGCCACCCCCCGCCTTGCGCGCGCCTTTCTCGAAGGCGTACCAGACACCGTGAGGATCGGCCGCGGTCGGGGTTGGTTCGCCCAGCAGGCGGCACAGGTCAATGAAATGCTCTTGGGACGACGCCCGCTCCGTCAGCATAACGCCCTGCCACTTGCGAATGAAATCGTCGGGGGTCATGGGGTCAGGCTCCGGCGCTGGGCGGGCGTCAGGCCCGCCCCTGGCTGGCATCATGGCGGGGGATGGGCAAAGTGGTCAAGGGCGAAGCGCTTGGAGGCACCTGGCCCAGGACGCCCAAGGAACTGGCGCCCTACTCCGCCGTGCCGTGGAACTTCTCCCGCAGGCGCTGGAAGACGACATAGAGCATGGGGATGAGGAAGATGCCCACGCAGGACGCCACCAGCATGCCGCCAAACACGGCGGTGCCGACGCCGCGCTGGCTGGCCTCCCCGGCGCCGCTGGCGATGATGAGGGGCACCAGGCCGAGGATGAAGGCGAAGCTGGTCATGAGGACGGCGCGGATGCGCAGGCGGGAGGCGTTGGTGGCCGCCTCCAGGATAGTGCGTCCATTGCGGCGTTCCTCCATGGCGAACTCAATGATGAGGATGGCGTTCTTGCTCGCCAGCCCGATCAGGACTACCAGGCCCACCTGGGCGTATAGATCATTCGCCAGGCCCGTGACCCAGAGGCCACCCATGGCCCCCAGCACGCCGACGGTGACGGAGAGCAGTACGGCCGCCGGCATGGACCAGCTCTCGTAGAGCCCCACCAGGAACAGATAGGCAAAGAGTACCGCCAGTCCGAGGACGATGGGGGTCTTGCCCCCGGCCTCCTGCTCCTGGAAGGCGGTGCCCGTCCACTCGAAGCCATAGCCATTGGGCAGGGTCCTGGCCGAGATGGCCTCCATGGCGGCCATGGCCTCCCCTGAGCTGCGACCGGGGGCGGGTCCGCCCTGGAGGGTCGTGCTGCGATAGTTGTTATAGCGTTGCAATATCTGGGGGCCGAGCCGCAGCTCGGGCGACAGGATGGCAGTCATGGGCACCATGTCGCCCTTGTTGTTGCGGACATGGATGCGATAGATGTCGGTGAATTGACTCCGATCCTGCTCCTCACCCTGGACCATGACCCGCCAGACGCGCCCGAATCTGTTGAAATCATTGACATAGTAACCCCCGAGGGTCGCCTGGAGGGCGGTAAAGACATCGTTGACCCGCACCCCCAGGGCCTGGACCTTCTCCCGATCGATATCCAGATAGACCTGGGGCGTATTCGTCGCCCAGGTGGAGAAGACCCGGCTCAGAGTCGGGTCCTGATTGGCCGCCAGGATCATGGCCCGGGCCACCCCGCTCAATTCCTCCGGCGTCCGGCCCTGCAGATCCTGAAGCTGGTACTCGAAACCCCCGCCCGTGCCCAGGCCGACAATGGGCGGCAAATTGAAGACCATGACCCGGGCCGAGGGGATGGGCGCAGTCGCCGCCGAGATGCGTTGGAGGACCGCATCCACCTTAAGGTCCGGCGTATTCCGCTCCGCGAAGGGCTTGAGGCGCCCGATAAAAAAGGCGGCGTTGGATAGGTTGGCCCCATCAAGCAGACTGAAGCCGGGCATGGAGATCACCGCCTGCATGGCGGGGTCCGCCAGCATGATCTTCTCCACCTTGGCGACCACCTCCAGGGTGCGATTCAAGGACGCACCCTCGGGGAGCTGGACCTGGGCAAAGAAGGCCCCCTGGTCCTCGTCTGGCAGAAAGCCGGTGGGGATGACCTTGAAGAGCCAGCCCGTGGCCACCCCAAAGGCCGCCACCAGGACCAGCACCAGGACGGAGACGCGCACCAGACGGGCAACGATAGCGGCATAACCATCGCGCACCCCATCGATGGCGCGCATCAGCCAGCCCATGAGGCCCTGGCTATGGTGGCCAGGCTTGAGAAGGATGGCGCAGAGGGCCGGCGCCAGCGTCAGGGCATTGATGGCCGAGATCAGCATGGAGGAGGCCGTCACGGCCGCGAACTGCTGGAAGAGCTGGCCCGTGATGCCCGGAATGAAGGCCACCGGCAGAAAGACCGAGAGCAGGACCAGGGTGATGGCCAGAATGGGCCCGGTAATCTGGCCCATGGCCTTTTTAGCCGCCTCGCGGGGGGCCAGTCCCTCCTCCGCCATGATGCGCTCGACGTTCTCCACCACCACGATGGCGTCATCGACCACGATGCCGATCGCCAGCACTACCGCCAGCAGGGAGATGGTATTGGCGGAGAAGCCCAGGGCCAGCAGGAAGGCAAAGGTACCCACCAGGGCCACGGGCACGGCAATCAGCGGGATGAGGGTGGCGCGCCAACTGCCGAGGAAGATGAAGACGACGATAATGACCAGGACGAAGGCCTCGAACAGGGTATGGACCACCTTTTCCAGGCTGGCCTTCACGAAATCCGTGGTATCAAAAATGATGTCGTAGGCGAGATCGTCGGGGAAGCGATCCTTGAGCCGGGTCATGGCCGCCTGGACCCCATCGCCGACCGCGACGGCGTTGGCGCCTGGCGCCAGATAGATGGCCATGGCCGCCGTGTCCTTGCCATTCAGCCGACTGGTGGAATCGCGCTGCATGGAGCCCAGCTCCACCCCGCCCAGGTCCTTGAGGCGCACGAAGGAACCATCCGGATTGGCGCGCACCACGATGTCCTCGAATTCCGCGACATCCGCGAGCCGCCCCTGGGTCTGAAGGCTGATCTGGAAGCGTTGGTCCGCCGTCATGGGCTGGGCGCCGATGCGCCCCACCGCCGCTTGGGTGTTCTGGGTCCGAATGGCGTCAATGACATCCGCGGGGGTGAGGCTGAGGGCCGCGAGCCGGTCCGAGTTCAGCCAGATGCGCATGCTGTAGTCGAGGGCCCCGAAGAGAAAGACATCCCCGACCCCCGGGATACGCTTCAGGGTGTCGATAATGTTGATCGTGGCGTAGTTACTGAGGAAGAGGTCGTCGTAACTGCCTTCGGGCGAATAAATCGCCACCACCTGCAGCATGGCGGTGGATTTTTTCTTGACCGAGACCCCCGCCCGCTTGACCTCGTCGGGCAGACCCGACTCCGCCAGGGCGACCCGGTTCTTGACATTGACCGAATTCAGATCCGGGTCCGTACCCAGGGCGAAGGTGACGGTGAGGGTATAGCTACCGTCGTTGGCGCTGTTGGAGCGCATGTAGAGCATGTTGTCCACGCCATTGACCTGGGACTCCAGGGGCTGGGCCACGGTGGATTCCACCACGTCCGCGCTGGCGCCCGTATAGCTGGCGGTGACCTGGACCGAGGGCGGGACTATGTCCGGAAACTGGGCGACGGGGATGCCCACCATGGCGATGAGGCCCGCCAGGGTGATGACAACCGATATGACAATGGCCAGCCTGGGCCGATCGATAAAGATATCCGAGATCATGGGTTATCACCCTGGCCTGGCTCCGCGGCGGGGGCGCCCGGCGCATCGGCGGGCGTGGCGGTGACGATCTGTCCGGGCCGCACCTTCTGGATGCCCTCGGTCACCACCAGCTCGCCCTCCTTGAGCCCACTCAGCACCACCGAATTGGACCCCTGCATGGGACCAGTCTGAATACGCCGGACCTGCACCTTCTGGTCGCCGTCCAGCACCAGGACATAGACCCCCTGCTGATCGACCTGCTGACTGGCCTGGGGGATCAGGATGGCCGACTCGGGTTCCTCCTCCGCCAGGAGGACACTGAGATACTGGCCGTCCGAGAGCAGACCCTCCGGGTTGGGAAATACCGCCCGCACCAGCACGGTGTCGGTGCCGGAGTTCGTGATCACATCGACAAAATCCAGGCGACCGGCCTGATCGTAGAGGCTGCCGTCCGGGAGTCGGGCGCGGACGGTCAACTCCTTGGCCTCGCCGCCGTTGGCCGCGGCGCGTTGCCGCGCGTCCAGGAGTTCACGCTGGGTCACCGGGAAGAGGATGTGCATAGGATCCTGGCTGACCAGGGTCGCCAGAACCCCGGAGGCGGGGCCGACCAGGTTGCCTACCGTCAGCGCCGCCCGGCCAATGCGCCCCGCCACCGGGGCCTTGATCTGGGTGTAGTCCAGATTGAGCTGGGCCACCGCCAGGGCCGCCTGGGCCTGTTCGACGCCCGCCGCCGCCACCCGGTTAGCGGCGCGGAGCTTATCCACCTCCGCCGCCGACATGTTTTTTTGCCTGAGAAGTTCCTCGCCCCGGGCAAACTGGGCGCGGGTATTTTCCACCTCGGCCTGGGCCTTGGCCAGGTCCGCCTCGCGCTCCTGAACGATAGCCTGATACTGGTCAGGCTCGATGAGGAAGAGGACCTCGTCCACCCTCACCGGCTGGCCCTCGATGAAGCGTCGCTCCTTGAGAAAACCCTCGACCCGGGCCCGCAATTCCACCTTATCCACCGCCGCCACCCGGCCCACGAAGGTCACCTGCTGTTCGATCGGCTTCTTCACCGCAGCCATGACCTCGACACTGGGAGCGGACGCGGCGGCGTCCAGGGGAGCCGGCCCCTCCCCCTGGCCGCAGCCGGCAACCAGCAGGGATATGGCAATGAGCCAGAAGGGGGGGTGGGTGAAAGGCTTGCTGGGCATGGGTGACTCCGGCGCAGACGAGATAGCCAATTATTTTCACACGCCCCACCACCCGACGCGAATTCTCCTTGCCGCTTGACGATGGCCCGCGCCAATGCGATGGTTCTCACGGGTGGACGCCATGACGTCACCAAAATTTTTGGCTGCTAAACAGAGGTGAACAATGACGACTTCGGAAAAAGATGCCGGCATGATCGAGGTATTGGTCGAACGACTGGAGCAACAGCGCTTGCCCCGGGCCCTGGACCTCAAGGCCCTGGTCGATCGTGGCGAACGCCTGAGCGACCTGGATATCTCCTTCCTGGAAGAGGTGCTCCAGGATGCCAGCGATGTCAAGCCCTTTATTGACCAACACCCGGAATGGCAGGACCTGGCCGGTCGCATCGTCCACCTTTACAAGGACATCACCACCCAAGCCTTGAAGAATGAACAAGGACCTGGCTAGCCGCCCGATTTTCCTGTCCGTACACCTTTTGAAGGGAGGGCCTGGAGATGAATGAAAGCGAGAACCCTGGCGCTGTTGTTCCTGGACTCCTGGGACAGGTGCGTGGTTGGCTCGCGGCGCGCGGCGCGGCGCGGCAGCTTGAGCGCGAGCGGGCCAAGGCCCTGGCCGAGGCGGTCGAGGAGGTGGTCTCCGGCGTCGAACCCAAACTCCGGGCCGTCAGCGGTTATCAGGTCAAGCTGGGTCCGGAAATCCAGCGCTTCCTGGATTTCGTCACCGCCATCATCGCCCAACTGCCTCCCGCCATCGAACTAAGCCGCGCCGCCTGGCAGCGAGATCCCCAGGTCAACGCCTTCTTCGCGGCTGCCAAGGACCTGCCCCTCTGCCTCTCCCGCGCGCCGGAACTGAGCGACTACTTCAAACGCGAGCCCCTCGCGACCGAGGCCTATTGCATCATGACCTCGACCCGCGCCGAGCGGCAGGTCTTCGGTATCGGCCTCCAGGGCGATATGCTGCAACGGGATCTGGCCCAGACCAGCGTCGGCTTCGTGGAACCGCTGATCCTGGCGCCCTCGCCCACCGAGGCGGAAGTGCGCAAGGAGGCCCTGAACCGCGCCCTGCACCTCTTTATCGGCTTGGCCCAGGCGCAACTGGCCCAAACCCTCGGCCAACGCCAGGGTCTGGACCATGAGCGCCAGATCCAGGAGGTGCGGCTGCGCAGCCTGCGCACCCGCGCGCGCGGCCTGGACGTGGATGGGAAGCTGGGGGACGAGATCCTGACCGTCGAGCAGAGCCTGGCGGAGAACGCGCGCCAGATGGAGGCCCTGGGCGGTCCCCTCATGGGTCTTGATGCCACCCTCGAACAGGTGCGTGCCCTCTTTGCGACCCCCGGCGACCAGATTCACCTCGCCCACATCCCCCTGCGTCTGGACCTGTTGGGGATCAAGCTCGACGAGGCCGCCCAGGGCCAGCCGCGGGCGCAGGTCAACGAACTCTCCCTGATCGAATTTACCGTCGGTTCGCGGCGGCGCGTCATCACCCTGGTGCGCTGCCCTCGGGAGGAGATGCTGTCCCTGGAACAGGTGGTCGGGCAGGTGGACCCCTTCCTGGCCTCCCAACTCGGCATCCGGGGGATGTGAGATCAGCGGAGCCCATTCATTTTGCTAACCAGGGTGTCCTTCGCGAAGGCTGAAGGGGGCCTGAACGATCCGGGGGTGCCCATGCGGCTTGGTAACTTCATCCTGGCAATCGCCAGTCTCCTCATCCTGACCCTGGGCCTTTCTCCCGTGCGGGCGGGGGAGGTCCTGGAGGGGGTCAAATCCCGTGGCGTGTTGCGCTGCGGGGTCAGCGAGGGCATCCCGGGCTTTTCGGAGCGCGACCCCGAGGGGCGCTGGCGGGGTCTGGACGCCGATTTCTGCCGGGCAGTGGCCGCCGCCGTGATCGGGGACGGCGAAAAGGTCAAATTCGTGCCCCTCTCGGCCGCGGAGCGCTTTCCCGCCCTGCAGGCCCGCAAGATCGACCTCCTGGCCCGCAATACCACCTGGACCCTGGTCCGGGAGGCGGTCATGGGCATTCAGTTCACCGCCACCCTCTATTACGACGGCCAGTCCTTCATGGTGCCAGCGGAGAGCCCGGTTAAGCACCCCACCGACCTGAACGGGGCAACCCTCTGCGTCCAGAAAGGCACCACCAGCGAGCGCAATCTCCGGCCCTACTTCGAGCGCCAGGGGCTAAGGGTCAAGCCCCTGGTCTTCGACTCCGCCAAGGAGGCCACCGCCGCCTTCTTCGGTGGCCGTTGCCAGGCCTATAGCGCCGATAGTGGTCAGCTCGCGGGAGCGCGCCTCCTGGCTCCCGCCGGCCGCCTGGCCTACCGCATCCTCCCTGATCTCATTTCCAGCGAGCCCCTGGCCCCGGCGGTCTGGGGGGGTGATCAGCAGTGGACCACCATGGTCCGCTGGGTTTTCTTCGTCCTCCTGCACGCCGAGGACCTGGGCTTCACCCGCGCCCTGGCCAATGACCCGCCCCTGGATTTTTACGCCGCCCTGCTGCGCTGGAACGAGCAGGAGGCCGATGCCCTGGCCAAGTCAATGGGCGTAGCCAAGGGCTGGGCGTTGCGCGCCCTGGCCACCGTCGGCAACTATGGCGAACTCTTCGAGCGCAACCTGGGCGCGGACAGTGAACTTGGGCTGGAGCGCGGCCTCAACCGGCTCTGGAAGGATGGCGGGCTCATGTACGCCCCGCCTTACAAGTAGCGAGGCGAGACCATGAGCGACCTCCAGATCTACCTGACCATCGGCGTCTTTGCCGCCGTCATCCTGCTGATCGCCCTGGACCTGATCGATATGACGGTGGCCGCCCTGCTGGGGCTGTCCGTCCTGGTCCTGACCGGCATCCTCGACCGTAATGACCTGATGGAGACGGTGCGGGTCGCCAATGGCCCCATCGCCCTGCTGTTCGGCGGCATGGTGGTGGCGCGGGTCTTGAGCAAGACCGGGCTCTTCGAACGCCTGGGGGCCATCTTGCTGCGCGCCACCGGTGGCAGTGGCAAACGCTTCCTGCTCCTGCTGGTCGCCCTGGTGGCGCCCATCTGCGCCCTCCTGCCCAACGCCACCACCGTCATCCTGGTCGCGCCCGTCATCCTGGGGGTCTGCCGGGCCCTCAAGATCGATTTTGTTGGCCCCATGATCCTCACCGCCATCATCAGTAATTCCGCGGGCATGTTGACCCTGGTAGGCGACCCGGCGACCTTCCTGGTAGCTAGTTCCATCGGCCTCTCCTTCGGGGAATATCTGCGTACCGTAAGCCTGGGCGGCCTGCTGGCGGTCCTGGCCATCCTCCCCCTGCTGCCCTGGCTCATGCGCGACATCTGGCGCCTGCGCCTGGTCCTGCCCGACCCCGAGCCGGCCGAACCCATCGCACGGCCGGGCTTTGTCATCCTCGCCCTGGGGGTGCTCCTGGTCATGGTCCTGCTCTTCCTCTTCGGCGAGAGCCTGCCCAATTCGGTCCCCCCGCCCTCCGTCGCCATCATCGCCGCCAGCCTGGCCCTGCTGGTGATCCATAGCGCCCGGGTCGAACCGGTGGACAACGTGCTGCGCGACCTGGACTGGAAGACTCTGATCTTTCTCGCCGCCATTTTTTCCCTGGTCCAGGCCTTCACCAAAACCGGACTCCTGCAGGGTATGTCCCTGCAGCTTTATGGCTGGTTTGGCGCCGAGATCACCCTAGTGGCCCTGGTCATGCTGGCCGGCATTGGCTTCCTGTCCAGCCTGCTGGCCAATATCCCGGTGGTGGCCGCCTCGCTCATCATGGCCAAGGGGTATCTGGTGGCCGCCCAGGCCGTCCCCGAGTTTGCCCTGGCCGCCAGTTTCACCGACTGGCCGGCGGCGACCCTGCCCCTCTTCATCGCCATGATGTTCGGCGCCACCCTGGGAGGGAACGCCACCCTGATCGGGGCCTCGGCCAACATCGTCGGCGTTGGCATCTGCAACAACCAGGGCGCCCATGTCACCTTTGCGACATTCGCGCGCTACGGCGTGCCGATCACCCTCGCCCAACTTACCATGGGCGCCCTGTATGTTCTGGCCCTGACCAGCCTTCTTGGCGCCGCTCCCTCAACCCCGATGGCGGAGATCTTGCCATGAAACCTGTCCTCCTCCGGCTCGTCCGGCCCCTCCCGGCCCTGACCCTGGCCCTGCTGGCCACGGGCTGCACCAACACCCCGGATGCCGGGTCCGCCGCCATCCTCGGCAGTGGCACCGATGTCACCGTCAGCGATCCAGCCCGCCTGACCAAAAGTGGCTTTCTGAGTGATTACCAGCGACTGGCCCCCGTACCCTGGGCCGATGGCGTCCAATGCTGGAGCAATCCGCAACTACAAGCGGGGATCTATGACAAAGTGCTCATCACCCGCATGAGTGTCAAGCTCAAGGACGGCCAGGGGGATGGCATCGACCCCACCGACCTCAAGGCCCTGACGGACTATTTCCATCAGGCCCTGGTCAAGGCCCTATCGCCCAAGACCAAGGTCGTTGACAAGGCCGGACCAGGCGTGCTGGCCCTGCGCATTGCCTTGACCGATCTGGTGCCAACCAAGGTAGGTGAAAGCGCCCTCGGCACCCTGGTCCCCTATGGCTTCGTCGCCGAGATCGGGTCCGGGGCCGCGACCGGTCGGCCCGCCGGGTCCACCCCCTATCTGGGCGAGACCGGCATCGAAATGCAGGTCATCGACGGCGGCACCCAAAAAATCCTCGCCGAATGTCGTGATACCCAGATCGGCCGCAAGTACGCCGCAGACGACAAGAATGGGATGGGTGGCGCCGTCCAGACCTGGACCAGCGGCTATGTCAACTCCTTCCAGGCCTGGGCCTATGCCAAGAACGCCTTCGACAAATGGGCCGTCCTTATCGCCCAGCGTCTGGCCGCTCTGCGCGGGGCAAAGCCCCAAGGCTAAGGGGGGTGTCGTCTCCCCGCAAGAGGGCCTAGCCCCAAACCGGGGTCGTCACTCCGTCTCCCAGCCCCGCTCGGTCCCCACCGGGCGGGGATTTTGGGTGATAGCTTGGGGTTGCGATCCCGCCTCCAGTACCCGCACCGGCTTGGCGCGGCGACCAAGCCGTAACAGATCGCCCTCGCCGCTGGCCAAACGCTCCTGACGGGCCCGCACCCCATAGCCGATGGCCGCGCCTCCGGCGGTGGAGAGCGCCAGCACGCCCAGGGAGATCATCTGGGTCATCAGCAGCAGCAGCCCCGCGCCCACGCCGCCGGCAATAATGAGGCCGGTCTTGGCCTGACTGCCCAGCCTGGCACGCTGCTGTTGACGTTGCGCCTGGCGCTGAGTGTTCTTGATCTCCCGAATTTTCTCCTGCTCGACCCGGACCCGGAGCTGTTCCTTCTCCCGTGAAAAGCTGGCCTGGGCCTTGGCCAGGGATTCCTTGCGGGCACCGGTGGCGATGCTGCTAAACCAAAGCGCGGTCATGGCCGCGACGGTCACACCCAAGGCGCCATAGAGGGGCCAGGTCTGGGTCAGGTCCGTCTTCAGGGCCGCATAAACGATCAGCCCCGTGGTACCCTGGAGACAAAATATGCCGATCAAATATTTGACGAGACTGGAAAAATGTAGGGAGAACATGGCGAACTTGGCGATAGGGAGCAAGGAGGGATCTTGGGATGATAGCTGATTCCAGACCCGGAGAGATCTAGCAGATGACCCTGCATGGGTATCGGCATGGCCCATCCGGCCTTGAGCGCCGTCACCCCGGTGAAAATTTCCTGGCCGGGACCCGCTTGACTGCCACGCCCGGCAAGGCTACTTTCCCTCCGGGGCCACACCAAGAGCGCCGACATGCCCCCCTACACCCTCGGTTTATCACTGCCCCCGATGGCAAGCGTCTGTCGGTATTGCTGCCCCTGGCCGAGTACGAGGCCCTGATGGAGCGGTTGGAGGACCTGGAGGACCTGGAAGAGGCCCGGAAAGTCCTGGCTCGCATCGCCCGCGGCGAGGAGGAAATTATCCCCTGGGAATCCGTTAAAGGCCGAACTTGGTCTATAGCATCGCCTTTGCCGCCGCGGCCAAACGCCAGTTCGACAAGTTACCGAGGCCCGCGCAACGGTAGCCTGGCGAGGTCATTGCCCAGCTTGCCGGAAACCCGCGCCCTTCTGGCGTGGCGAAGCCCACCGGTGAGGATGGGCTCTATCGTGCGCGCGCCGGTGATTACCAGGCCATATACCGCATTGAAGATTACCGGCTGTTGCTCCTGGTCATCAAGGTCGGACACCGCCGGGACATCTACCGCTGAGGCGGACCGCGTTAACGCGAGTGGCGAGACGGGGTAGCACAGCGTAACCCGACATTGCGACAGCCTGCGATCGGCGCCGCGCAAAGTCCGGGGCCGGCCAAACACCGGGTAGGGGACAAATTTGGAATTGCTGGTCGTGCTCGCCCTGAATTGCCACCTGGATCGTCAGGGACTAAAATCCGCGCTCCCTAGCCGGGCGGGCTTGGGGCCGAAAGGGCGCGACCGCGCCGACGGGCTTCCCCGCCCTCCCCTTGTCAATCCACGCAGGCAGTCTCCGCCCCATGGCCATCGAACGTACCTTTTCCATCATCAAGCCCGACGCCGTCGCCAAGAACCATATCGGCGATATCTACCAACGCTTTGAGCAGGGCGGGTTGCGCATCCTCGCGGCGCGCATGCTGCACCTGAGTCGCGAACAGGCCTCGGCCTTCTATGCCGTCCACCAGGCGCGCCCCTTCTTCGGGGAACTGGTCGATTTCATGACCTCCGGGCCCATCATGGTCCAGGTCCTCGAAGGCGAGAACGCCATCGCCCGCAACCGGGAGTTGATGGGCGCCACCGACCCGGCCAAGGCCGCCCCCGGCACCATCCGCGCCGATTTTGCCCAAGAGGTGACGGAAAACGCGGTTCATGGCTCCGATGGCCCGGATACCGCCGCCGTCGAGATCGCCTTCTTCTTCCCCGAGGGCGTCTGCGAGCGCACCCGCTGAAGGCCCTGTCTGGCCGCGCGGGTGGGGTCTCTCTCGCCCCTCCAGCGCGCCACCCTGGATCAGGCTTGACGTTAACAATCTTGCCAGCTCGGGTGAGCCTGCCCCGCCAGCGCCTCTCTCCCGCTCATACCGCCCCGAGGCTCCCCCGTGACGCATCCCACCCTGGTTCTGGCCTCGACCTCCCCTTTCCGCCGCGAACTCCTGCGGCGACTAGGCCTGCCCTTCCTCACCGCCGCCCCGGAGGTGGATGAGGCGCGCCAGCCCGGCGAGTCCCCGGAGGCCCTGGTGACGCGCTTGGCGGAGGCCAAGGCCCGGGCCGTGGCGGCAGCCTTCCCGGCGGCCCTGATCATCGGCTCGGATCAGGTGGCCTGCGTCGATGATGCGATTCTGGGCAAGCCCGGCAATCGCGAGCGGGCCCTGACCCAGCTCACCCAGGCCGCGGGCAAGGCCGTGGTCTTTCAGACCGGGCTCTGCCTCCTGAACAGCGCCACCGGCCGGGCCCAGGTGACGCGTGAGCCTTTTCGCGTCCACTTCCGCGCCCTGACCCAGAACCAGATCACCGGCTACCTGGACCGGGAACGGCCCTACCAGTGCGCGGGCAGCTTCAAATCCGAGGGGTTGGGCATCGCCCTGTTCAAGCGGCTGGAGGGCGACGACCCCAGCGCCCTCGTCGGGCTGCCCCTCATCCGGCTGGTGGCCATGCTGGAGGCCGAGGGTGTCGATATCCTCGGTCATCCGGACTGAATTGAAGCTAGCCGTTACCGGTTTAGCCGCGATCCCTCGCGATTACCGGGCCATGGGATAGGCGCCGCCCGCCAGTTCAACGAAGGCATTGACCATGGCCGTCCCCATGCGATTGGCCAGACGTTCGAACAGGTCCTTCTTGGCGGTGAACTCCACCAGCTTCTCGGCGCCGATCACGTCGCGGGCGACCGATTCCGTGCTACCGAGGTGGTCGGCCAGGCCCAATTCGAGGCTGTCCTCGCCGTTCCAGAAAAGACCGCTAAAGATCTCCTCGCCGCCCTTGAGCTTGTCGCCTCGCCCCGCCTTCACCACGCTGATGAACTGCTGGTGGAGTTGGTCCAACTGGCCCTGCAAAAATACCTTTTGGGTCTCGGGCATCGGGGAAAAGGGGTCGAGGATGCCCTTGTTGGCGCCGGCGGTCAGCAGACGGCGCTCGATACCCAGTTCCTCGATGGCCTGCTGGAAGCCAAAGGCATCGATACGCACCCCAATGGAACCGATTAGGCTGGCCTTGTCCACATGAATAGCCTCCGCCGCCACGGCCACGTAGTAGCCACCCGATGCACAGAGATCCGAGACCACGGCATGCACTGGGATCGCCGGGTGCTTCTCCCGCAGCCGGCGCACCTCGTCATTGATCTGGCCCGCCTGCACCGGGCTGCCGCCTGGGCTATTAATGCGCAGGATGATGCCCTTGGTGTTTTCGTCCTCGTAAGCCTTGTCGAGGGCGTCGATGACATCCTCGGCGCCGGCCTGGGTACCCACGGCGATGACCCCCTTGATATCGATGACGGCGGTGTGCTTCTCGCCCGGAGTCAGGCGATCGACCAGCTTGTCTTGCCACAGGACCCCCAGGAGCACGAAGAGATAGGCAAAGGTCAGCAGCTTGAAGAGGATGCCCCAGCGCCGGGTCCGTTTCTGCTCCCGCAGGCTGTCAGTAACGACCCGTTCCAGCAGGGACTGTTCCCAGCCCTCCTCCCCCGGCCCCGGCCCCTGGGGAGGACCCTTTTTCCAAAATTTCAGGTTCATGGCGTCTTCACTCGCTCGTTTTAGGGAGGCCGCTGGCAGGGCGGCGTCAGTTAGCGGAGGCCGAGGGTTTGATCGCCCGGCCGTAGGCCGCCGGCAATGGCGACTTCAAGGTGTGGGCCAGCAGGATGCGCGTCTCCAGCTCCCGCATACCGGAGCGGCCAAAGGCAAAGGGCGGCAATTCCTCGACACTCGCGAAATAGGTCCGCAGGGCGGGCAGGTCTTCCTCGATATCGTCCCCTCGCCCCATGATGAGGGCATCGCGACCAACGAAAAGCGTGGGGTCATGGCGGAAGGCAAAGTGGCGCTGGTCCTGGCCGAACACGACGACCGGCAGCGCATCCCCCAGGGCATGATCGATCTTTCCGGCGGTGATCCAATGGGACACCACCACGAACAGATCTGGGCGGTCAAGCAGACCACGCGCCTGGAGTTCGTCGCGCAGGGGCGTCCACTCCAGAGCCTCCAGGGTCGGATCCTTGGCCAGGAGGCCCGGGAACCAGACGCGGCCCAGGCCCGTGGCGGCATGGCCGACGATGATAAAGATCAGACCGACCAGGACGGCGGCGGAGGCGATCGCCCACCGCCGGGGCCAGTCGGTCACGGCGGCCCGCGCCAGGTAAGCCCCCAACACCGGGTAGAGCAGCAGCCAGCCGGGCATTTGCCAATGGGGCAGGCCCCGGCTACCCCAGAGCGGCACGATCGTAAATATGGCAATAGCGGGCAGGGCCAGGCAGAGGCAATACCAGGAGCGCTCCGCCCCGCGCCCGGCGCGCAGGGCGCCCCAGGCGGCGATGACCAGCGGCACGAAGATCCAGGGCAGGATCCACGCCATCTGGCCCGCGATATTGGCGAAAACCTGGCCGACCCGGAGTCCTTGGGGCAGGCCGCGTCCCGCCTGAAAGGCAAGGGACACCCATTGATGTTGCATATTCCAGATGAGGGCGGGCGACACGAGGATGAGAGCGATCAGGGCCCCCACCCAAGGGGCCGGGTGCCGCAACAGGGGCCGCCGCGCGGGCACGCTGACCAGATAGATGATGAGGCCCAGGGCGAACAGGGCGCCATGGTATTTCGACAATCCCCCCAGCCCGAGCCACAGTCCCGCGAAGAGCCAGGTCGTCCAGGCTGAGGGCGGGTCCCCGGCGGGAAAGAGCCCCCGCGCCAGCACCAGGGCAGCGGCCAGCAGAAAGAATTGCAGGGGACCATCCGGCACCAGACCGCCACCGGACAGGGTAAAAAAGGCCGATAAATTGAGCGCCAGCACCGCCCAGACCCCTGCTTGGGCGCCAAACAGGTGGCGGGTCAAGGCGAAGAGCAGCCAGGAGGAACCGGCGAACAGGAGGATGAAGGGCAGCCGCGCCGCACGGCCCTCGCCCAGCACCGGCATGAAGAGGTGGATGAGCCAATAATGCAGGGGCGGATGATCGAAATAGGAGAGCGAGAGATCCCGCGCGTTCGCCAGGGTGTAGGTCTCGTCAACGCCCAGGCCGAGGGTCGCGGCCAGGATCAGACGCAGCACCAGGAAGGCGCCAATGAGTGCCAGCACCGCCCTTGCGGGTCGTTCAAAAGACAAACCGGGGTGAAGGGTCATGAGTGGTTAGCGGTGAGAGAGCGGGGCCGATCCCGGCCCGGGCCGTGGCGGGGACAAGCGCCCATCCAGCCAGTAGGCCAGGAGAGCGACAATAAACCAGGAGACCAGGATATCACTCAAAAAGTGGCCACCCGCCGCCAGGCGTGCCCAGGCGACGAGGAGGCTATAGCCCAGGGCCAGCCAAAGCCAAAGCCGGCGCCGAGGCGCCAGCACCAAGGCGACCACGACCCAGTAGCTGGAGCCGGAGGCATGACCCGAACTGAAGGAGCGCCCCCCCTGGTCGGAGGGGACAAAGGCGGGGGTAAAGAACCCGGTGCCACCAAATTCCTGGCAGTTCAGAGGCCGAACGCGGCCCCAATGCTCCTTCAGGATACCGTTGACCAGGAGCCCCGGCCCCAAGACCAGGACCAGCAGCAGAAAGGCCAGGTCCCGACCCCCGATCCCGAAACCCCGGAGCCAGCCGCGGCGCCGCGCCAGCCACAGGCCCACCAGGGCCGGGGTGCCGAGGACCAGGAACCAGTAGGTGGATTGATGCACCAGCCGCTCGAACCAGGTCCCCCGGGCCGTGAAGCCAACCCCCGGGGTATAAAAGAGGCTGGAGGCGGCGAGATCCAGTTGGGGCAGGAGGGTGAAGATCAGCCCCACGCCCGCGAAGGCCAGCCACAGCCACACAGGCGCGTTCAGGAAGCGGCGACCCGGACCCGGGCGGGACTCAGGTTGATGGATCAGGGACATAATGCAGCAGCCACCAGCGATGGATAGGTTCGGCGCAAGGGTCTGGCTGGCCGGCGGTGGCCTCCAGCAAACCCTCCCGCAGGCAATCATACAGGAGCCTTTGCCGGTCGAGCCGGAAACCCGGGATCACCGGCCGTGGGGGATTACGGCTCAGCAGCCACCAGCCCCCCGCCCGGGCGATGCGATCCTGATCATCTGGCGGGGCGATTTGGCCGCGCACATATTCCGAGGCCCGGAACAGGCCGGGCCATTGGGTGATGTCTAGACCCGGGGCGTAAAACCGGGTCATGGCCACGAGCTGGTAGCGGTCGGCGAAAACGGGGCCGGGCAGGCCCTCCACCTCCCTGGCCAGGGCCTGGAAGCCATGGGTCTCGTGCAGGATGCGCTGCTGGTTGTCGGGCAGGGGCAGGATGCCGGTCCGGGCATGGAGCAGATAGAGGCTGACGAGGAGCACATTGGCCCCCGCCGCCACCAGCAGGGCGCGGCGATGCCCCACCGAGGCCAGGACCGCCAGGGGGATCCCCGTCAGTAGGTAGAGCACCGCCCAATTGGGCTGGACGGCGCTGAAGGCCGCCACCAGCCCAAAGAAGGCCAGGGGGAAGACCGTTCCGGTGACCAGGAGGGCGCGAGCACCGCGATCCGAAACCCAGGGGCCGGCCTGGGCACGGACGCTCCACCCCCGCCAGAGCGCCGCGAGCAGGGGAAAAAGCATCAGGCCCCAGAGGGCGGCCTGAATGCCCATGAAGCTCAGGACGGCCAGCAGGCGCTCACCCAGGTCGGCCTGTTCCAGCACGGATGCCCGCTCGGGCAGGGCCAGGGCAGTCCCGACCGCGTCGGCCGAGAGGACGCCGGCGGAGGTGGAAAAGCCGTGGCCAAACTGAAAGCGGAGGGTGAGCCAGTCGTGCTGGGCATTCCAGATGAGGTTAGGCGCGAAGAAGAGGATGGCCGCCAGGGCCCCCAGGTAGGGCCAGGGCGTGCGCAGGGCCTTGGGGTCCGCCCAGAGAATGGCCCAGAGAAAGACGGGGCCGATGAGGGCCATGCCATACTTGCCGAGCAGTCCCAATCCGGTGGCCAGGCCCGCCGTCACCCAGCGGCGCCGGTCACCGCTCAGGGCCGCCAGCCCCTCGTGCAGCGCAAGGGCCCAGGCCAGGGCCAGGGGGGTGTCGGGGGTGGCCAGGACGCCGGAGACCAGGCCCGCGAAGGTCGCGCTCGTCATCACCAGGGCCAGAAAGGCTTGCCGGGCATCCAGGCCGCAGCCGCGGTAGAAGCGGAGGAGCACCAGCAGGGTCAGGGTCGCGGCCAGGAGATTACCGAGCCGCCCCGCCAGGGCCGAGGACGGAACCAGCCGAGCGCCCAGGCCCAGCAGGGCTACCCCCGGCGGGTGGTCGAAATAGCCCCAGTCGAGGCGAAGGGCCCAGTCGAAATAGTAGGCCTCGTCCTGGG
Source organism: Chromatiaceae bacterium (assembly GCA_016714645.1). Lineage (NCBI taxonomy): Bacteria > Pseudomonadati > Pseudomonadota > Gammaproteobacteria > Chromatiales > Chromatiaceae > Chromatiaceae bacterium. Next base: position 591,790 of record JADKCI010000005.1, read on the forward strand.
TCACCGGTAGCATCCAGGCGGCCCACAATCGCCACAGGAGGATAAAGGCGAAGGCCCAGACCACCCAGTGGCGGGTGGGATCGGCATCCGGGAGCGATCGACCTGAGGGCATGGCGTTCCGAGGCAGGGTCAGGGCAAGGGGGACGGCTGTCCGCCAAGGGCCTCATAGCTTACAATAACTGGGCCCGCGGGGAGCCGCTGGTGCTCGCCACAGGAACAAGCCACCATGTCCGACCCCTCCCTGGTCCTGGGCTCTTGCCCGCCGCCCGAAGTCGCCGTCATCATCCCGACCTTCAACGAGGCCGATAACGTGGCGGAAATCGCCCGGCGGCTCCAGGCCTGCCTCCAGGGCATCGCCTGGGAGATCATTTTCGTCGATGACGATTCCCCCGACGGCACGGCGGAGCGGGTAGAGACACTGGCGCGACAGGATCCCCGGATCCGATTGCTGAAGCGCATTGGCCGCCGCGGCCTCTCCTCTGCCTGCATCGAGGGCATGTTGGCGAGCACAGCGCCCTATCTGGCGGTCATCGACGCCGATCTGCAACACGACGAGACCCGTCTGCCCCTGATGCTGGAGCGCATCAAGGCCGAAAAACTCGACCTCGTCGTCGGCAGTCGCTACGTCGCCGGCGGCAGCCTCGGCGACTGGAACGAGCGCCGCCAGTCCATGAGTCGCTTCGCCAGCCGCTTGGCTCAACGTCTGACCCATGCCGACCTTGCCGACCCCATGAGTGGCTTCTTCCTGGTGCGGGCTGAGATCCTGGCTAACTGCGTGCATTACCTCAGCGGCGTCGGCTACAAGATCCTCCTCGACATCCTGGCATCCTCGCCCCAGCCATTGCAATTCGCGGAGGTCCCCTATGACTTCCGGCAGCGCCAGGCCGGGGAGAGCAAACTCGACAACGCCGTGCTCTGGGAATACGCGCTGATGCTGCTGCAAAAATTTATCGGCCCCCGGATACCGGTGCGCTTCATCGCCTTCTCCCTCATCGGCGGCTCCGGCGTGCTCGTACACCTGGCGGTACTCTGGCTCCTGAATCGCTTCCTGGGGGCATCCTTCCTCCTGGGCCAGACGGTGGCCGCCCTGGTAGCCATGACCACCAACTTCTTCCTCAACAATAGCCTGACCTACCGCGACGTCCGGCTGCGCGGCCGGCAACTGATCTGGGGCTGGTTCTCCTTCGTCCTGGCCTGCGCCGTGGGCGCCATCGCCAATGTCGGCATCGCCACCTACCTCTTCGAGGGCGATTCCGGCTGGATCCTCTCCGCCCTCGCCGGCATCCTGGTGGGCGCTGTCTGGAACTACGCCGTGACCGCCGTCTATACCTGGCGGGGCAAGGCGGGCTGATTCAGATGTGGCGATTGGCTGCCCACCGCGGCGGTTTGGTGTATGTTGCAACCCCATGAACGCTTACTTTACCGATTTCGATCTGCCCGAGGCCCTGATGAGGGGCCTCGATAAGCTGGGATTCAGCGCGCCGACCCCGGTCCAGCGACTGGTGATCCCGCTTGCTACCGCCGGTACCGACCTGCTGGTGACCGCCGCCACCGGGTCGGGCAAGACCATCGCCTTTCTGCTGCCCATGATGCAGCGGTTTCTGGCCCAGCCGGCGCCGCGCCAGGGCATCCGCGCCCTGGTCCTGGCGCCGACCCGGGAGCTGGCCTATCAGATCCAGGAGCATTTCCTCCAGGTCGCCAGCTTCACGCGGCTCACCGCCGGGGTCATCGTTGGCGGCGTCTCCGCCAGCCAACAGGTGGCCGGCCTGCGCCGCAATCCGGACATTCTCATCGCCACGCCCGGGCGGCTCCTAGATCACCTGGAGCGTGGCGCGACGGACCTGGGGGATCTGGAGGTCCTGGTGCTGGACGAGGCCGACCGCATGCTGGACATGGGCTTCGCCCCCGATGTCATGCGGATCATCGAGGTGTGTAACCCGGACCGCCAGTCCCTGCTCTTCTCGGCGACCCTGACCCGGACCGGCATCCAGTCCTTTATCGACGCAGCCCTGCGCGACCCCCAGCGGGTCCAGGCCGACCATCACCGCGCCGCCCACCCCGACATCCATCACCAGCGCCTGCTGGCGGACGACCTGGAGCACAAACGGGCCCTCCTCGATGCCCTGCTGACCGCCAGCACGGTGGAGAAGGTGCTGGTCTTCACCAATACGCGCGAGCAGGCGGCGGCCCTGGGCAATTTCCTGGTCGGCAAGGCTCATCGCGCCGCCAGCCTGCATGGCGAGCTGGATCAGGGCGAGCGCAACCGGGTCTTGAATCTCTTGCGGGAGGGCCGCATCCGGGTCCTGGTCGCCACGGACGTGGCGGCCCGCGGCCTGGACGTGCCCGGGATGGACTTGGTGATCAATTTCGAGGTGCCTCGCAGCGGCAGCGATTACCTGCATCGCACCGGTCGCACCGGCCGGGCCGGGGCCCTGGGCCTCGCCATGACCCTGGTGAGTTCGCCAGAGTGGAACCGCATGGAAAGCATCGAACGCTATCTCCAACTGGAACTGGAGCCCTTGAAGCTACCGGGCCTGGAGGCCCGATATACCGGCCCGACCCGTTCGAGGACCCCCCGGAAGAAACCCGAAGCCAAGCGGCCCAAAAAGGCGGTCGACCAGGCCCCCAAGGCCAAGGAGCGCCACCGGGACCGTAAGACCATCGGCAAGCGGCGTCAGCCCTCCTCGGAGACGGGTGTGGATGCCGGCTTTGGGCCCCTGAAACGGCCCAAGGACTGAGGCAAAAGCGACTTTAACCTGCCTCTGGCACCCTCACCCGCCACAGCAAGCCGGCCCCGATCAGGAAGAGGACCAGGATCGGCAGCAGGGACAGGCGAGGATCACCCGTCACCAGGGCCGTCACGCCCACCAAGCCCGGACCCAGGACGGCGGCGAACTTGCCCAGCATGTTGTAAAGGCCGAAGAATTCCGCCGAGCGACCGGGGGGCACAAAACCGGCGAAGAGGGCGCGGCTGAGGGCCTGGATGCCGCCCTGGACCAGGCCGATCACGGCCGCCATCAGATAGAACTCCTCCACCCGCGTCATACCCGATGCCAGGACCACCACCAGGGCATAGACGCCAATGGCCAGCAGGATGCCGGGCTTGGCCCCCCAGCGCCCCCCCAGCCAGCCAAAGGCCAGGGCCGCCGGAAAGCCGACGAACTGGGTGATGAGCAGGGCGATCATAAGACCATCCGCCGCCAGGCCGATGGCCAGGCCAAAATCCACCGCCATATGGACGATGGTGTCCACCCCGTCGATGTAAAACCAATAGGCCAGCAGAAACAGGAAGGTCTCCCGCCGCTGGCGGATCTCGGCCAGGGTGCGGCCCAGTTCCCGGAAGGCCTCCCGCGCCGCCCGCCCCAGGGGCTGGTCGCCCTGGCCAGGGGGCTCTGGCACCCAGAGGGCCACCGGCAGGGCGAAGAGGGACCACCAAAGGGCCACGCCCAGAAAGGCTGCCTGCACCGCCTCTGGCGCCCCGGCCAGGCCAAAGCTAGCCGGAAACAGGGTCATGAGGACATTGAGGGCGAACAGCAGGCCCCCGCCCAAGTAGCCCAGGGCATAGCCCAGGGACGAGACCCGGTTGTAATCGGCCGGGGCGGCCACCGCCACCAGCAGGGCGTCGTAAAAGATGTTGCTGCCGGAAAAACCCACCAGGCCACAGAGATACAGGGCGAGGGCCAGGCCCCAATGACCCTGGCCGACGAAATAGAGGGCGCCGGCGCCCAAGACCCCCAAGGCGGTAAAGATCAGCAGGAAGCCCTTCCTGGCCCCGAGTTGGTCGGCCAGTGCCCCCAGGAGGGGAGCGCAGACCACGGTGAGGGCACTTGCGGCGGTATTCGTCATGCCAAGCCAGAAGGTGCTGTCGGTCACCACCAGGTCCGCGGCCCAGAACTGCTTGAAGAAGATCGGGAAGAAGCCGGCCATGACGACGGTGGCGAAGGCCGAGTTGGCCCAGTCGTAGCAGGCCCAGGACAGGACCGCGCGCCGGTTATGCCGGGCCAGGACCCCGCTCTCACCGACCCCAGCCGTGCCCCCTCCCCTGTCCTTACTCTGTCTTGACGTCATGGCTCAGGTCGCCGGGGCATCGTTGGCCAGGATGCCAGCGACCAGGCACATGCGCACCAATTCCGCCAGGGACTGGGCGCGCATCTTGTCCATCACCCGCGCCCGGTGTGCCTCCACCGTCTTGGTGCTGACGCCCAGGCCAGCGGCGATCTCGCGGTTGGAGCGACCCTCGGTGACCATCACCATCACCTCATGTTCCCGGGGAGTGAGTTCCGCCAGCCGCCGGGCGATCTCGGCCCTTTGCAGCCGATCCACACGGCGCCGCTGGTCGGCATCCAGGGCCCCGCGCAGGCTGGCGATCAGGGCCTCGTCGTTGAAGGGCTTTTCGATGAAGTCCAGGGCCCCGGCGCGCATGGCCCTGACGGCCATGGCCACATCCCCGTGACCGGTGATGATGACCACCGGGATGCGGATCTCCTCCCGCGCCAGATAGGCCTGCAGCTCCAGACCACTCATGCCCGGCATCCGCACATCCAGCAGGAGGCACCCGGCCTGTCCGGGATAATAGGAGCGCAGAAATTCCTCGGCGGAGCCGAAAGACTGGGTGCGCAGGCCAGCGGAGGCGATCAGCCATTCCAGGGAATGGCGCATGGCCTCGTCGTCATCGACCACGAAGACGGTGGGTTCGCTATTCATCGGCTTTCTCGCAATAGGGAGGATGACCTAACCGACGCGAAGTCTAGCCCATATCCCCCGGCGGTTCCTCTGGAACCTCAAGCCAGGGAGCGTCCCGGCAAGGCTTGGCACTAAAATAGGCGGGTTACCTGGACCCCGCCCCTATCCCGGCCACGCGCGCCACCCAAATAGGATCAACCCCAGCATGTCCCTTGTCTTCAGAGAGCACCCGCTCCGCCACGCCGTCGCGGCCGAGCTGCACGCCCGTACCTTTGACCCCCTCCGCGCCCCGGAACGCATCTCCCATCTCGCCGTGGTGTGCGGCGAGCCTGGGACCGGCCGCAACATCGCCCACCTCAAGCGCCTGCTAGCCCTCTATGGACGACCGATCCCGGAGCGGGTCCATCAGCACTACTCGGCGGACCTGGGGACCCTGCGGGTGCGCTGGGAGCGTCACACCGAGTTTGTCACCTACACCTTCAGCCAGCCGGGCGCCTTCGCCCATCCCTTCGCCGAGCCCCTGCTCAATGAACTGCCCGAGGAGTGGCTACGGGACCTCCCCGGCGAGGTCATCGCCGCGGTCACCCTAGCCATCGATGCCTGCGATACCCCCGAGCGCGACGCCCAGGAACTGGCCGCGCTCTTCGAGGGCAACCCCATCATCGGCTCCGGGGTGGTGGGCGGGGCCTCACGCGCCTGGTCCGACATGCGCATCCACGCCGATGGCTTCATGCGCATCCTGGTGCGCGACTGTAGCCTGTCCGAGGGCCAGGCTGGGCGACTCACCAAGCGGATTCTCGATATCAACTGCTATCGGGCCATGGCCCTGCTGGGGTTTCCGCTGGCCCGGGAGGTCACCCCCACCCTGGGCGTAGCCGATCGTCGGCTCGCCTTGCTAGCCTCCCGCATGGCCAGCCGGAGCACCTTGGCGGACCCCAGCTTTGAAAGCGATCTGCTGGCGGATTTGACCAGCCTCGCCGCCGAGATTGAGGCCATCTCCGCACGCACCACCTACCGCTTCGACGCCTCCCGCGCCTATTACGCCATGGTTCAACAGCGGCTGGAGCAACTGCGCCAGCAACGCATCGAGGGCTTGCAGACCTTCACCGAGTTTCTCGATGCCCGCCTGGCCCCGGCGATCGCCACCTGCGAATCCACCCAGCATCGCCAGACCGACCTGGCCGAGCGCGCCGCCCGCCTCACCAGCCTCTTGCGCGCCCGCGTGGAGGTGTCCCTCCAGGAGCAAAACCGTCAACTACTGGAGTCCATGGATCGCCGCGCCCACCTGCAACTGCGCCTCCAGGAGACCGTCGAGGGCCTGTCCGTCATCGCCATCGGCTATTACGGCGTCGGGCTGATCGGCTACGCCCTCAAGGGCCTCGAGGGAGGGGGTCTGCCCATCAACGCCACCCTCGCCATGGGCATCGCCGTCCCCCTCGTCGTCGGCTTCGCCTGGCTTGGCCTGAGACGGGTCAAGAAGCGCCTGACCGGCTCGGCTTGACCCACCCCCGACAACCCGGACCCGGCCGCATCGGGCCCGTCACCTAGACAGGGTCCTCCTCGCTTGCCAAGGGCAACAAAACCTGGAAGCGGGTCCCAACACCGGGTTCGGAATCGACCCGGAGCTCGCCACCATGATTGTCCAGAATGGTCTGGCTGATCGGCAGGCCCATGCCCATGCCGTTAATCTTGGTGGTAAAGAAAGGATCGAAGAGCCTGGCCATGTCCTCAGGAGGGATGCCGGGTCCCGTATCCTCGACCGTGGCCACCCCCCAGTGGCCCTCCCGGCGGCCGCGGATGGTGAGCCGCCGGCGGTGCGGCGGGACCTCCTCCAGGGCGTCCAGGGCATTGCGCACCAGATTGAGGAGCACCTGCTCGATCTGCACCAGGTCGACCCGGACCGGGATCTCGCCCACCGCCAGATCGAAGTCGATGGTCAGCCCCAGCTTGGCGATCTCGAACTCGGCAAAGGCGCTGACCTCCGCCACCATGTGCTTGAGATCCACCTGGACGCGCACCGGGGCCTGCTTGCCCACCAGGCCCCGGAGGCGGCGAATGATCTCCCCCGCCCGTTGGGCCTGGCTGCCGATGCGGTCCATAGCCTGGGCCAGTTCCTCCGGATCGCCGGTCCCCTGGCGCAGGCGACGTCCACAGCCGCTGGCATAGTTGACGATGGCCGCCAGGGGCTGATTGAGTTCGTGGGCCATGCCCGTCGCCACCTCGCCCATGGTGCTGAGGCGACAGACATGGACCAATTCCGCCTGGTGCCGGCGCAATTCCTGCTCGGCCCGCCGCACGGCGGTGATATCGCGGGCATAGATGTTGACGTATGCCAGTTCGCTGACCGGGACGAAGAGGCTGGCATAGACCAGGCCGTCGCATTCAAATTCCCCCTCCTGCTGGTGGCCCTCGGCCAGGGCCTCGCGGGCCAGGGCCAGCCAGTTCGCCGGCAGGGGCCCCTCCCCGGCGACGCCCCACATCCCGAGCAGGGGCTCGCTGGCGCGATTAGTGTAGAGCAGGTGGCCGGCGGGGCTGACGCGCAGCATGGGATGGGGGCTCTCGCTGGCAAAGCCCGCCAGGCTGCGAATCTCCTGGTCCCGCTCCTTGCGCTTGGTGATGTCGTGCAGGTAGAGGGTGTGGAACAACTCATCCTCTAACTGGATGGGGACGACGGAGACCTCCATGGGCACCCGGGTGCCGTCCGCCCGCCGCGCCAGCAACTCACTGCGGGTCTGGGGCTCGCGGCCCTCAAGTTGGGCGCGACGCCCTTCCCGCAGGAGGGCATAGAAATTGGACCGCGCCGACCCCGCTAGCAGGAGGCGGCTGAAACTCTCGCCCAGGACCCGCTCGCGGCCATAGCCAAAGGTGCGCTCGGCGGTGGGATTGAGTTCCCGCACCCGCCCATGACGGTCCAGGGTGACAATAGAATCCAGGGAGGCCTCCATGACCGCCGCCTTGAGGGCCTCGCTCTCGCGCATGGCGATTTCATGGCGCCGGCTGGTCTCCTCCCGCGCGCGCAGCACCAGGAGCGTGAATTGCTGAACCCAGTCCTCCAGCAGGATCAATTGGTTGGCGCCACGGCTGAAACCCGGATCGGCGATCTCCAGGGCCTGGCGGGCGAAACCGGACAGGCGCCGCAGGACCTTGTTGAGTCGCGCCGACACCAGGTAGATGACCAGGGTAAAGGCCCCGATGAAGACGAGGGCAGCGATGCCGCGCTGGCGTCGTTCGAAAATGCGCACATGGCGGGACATCCTGTCCACGCTGTCATGGGAGACGAGGGTGGTGAACAGCAGGTTCAAGTCCGACCCCTCGTAGCCGAAGAGGGATTGCGAGGTGATGAGGTAGGCGTCTCGCCACTGGGACAGGGGGCTGCCCGGGGTCAGCCAATCCGGGTCCAGGCTGACCAGGACCCGCTGATCATCCGCATCCACCAGGGCGATGGCGCTATCAGAGGCGAGCAGGCCCCGCTGGGAGGCGACGAGAAAGGCCTGATCGACCGGGACCAGGACCACTAGGCTGCCCATGACGAAGCCCTGGCGATCCTCGACGGCGTCGCTCACCAACAGGAAGACCCGGTCCTCGAAGACGGCAAACACGGAACGGACCTCCCGATCATGGCGCAGGTGGGCTTCCACCCCCGCCGCGATCTCGGCGGGCAAACCCACGGCGGCGGCGGCAAAGATCTCCCGCAAGGCACCCTCGCCATCGACCAGCAGCACATGGCTGGGGGGCACCAGGCCATCGCGCTCCAGAAAGTCTGGCAGCCAGGGGGGGCGACCGCCCGAGTAACGGCGTGGGAGGAAATCCTCGCCCCGGGTCCAGACTCGAGGCTCCAGGTACTCCGCCAGTTGGCGATGTTTGGCTACCAGTCGCGTGGTCGCCGCGTATTGGGCGAGATACTGATCAAAGCGCATCAGGCTCTCCCGCGACCGCAGGTCCAGGCGAGACTCGAGTTCCTGGCCGAAGATCCGCCCAATCTGCTCGCTCTGGATCTGCTCCAGCACGCTCCAGACGAGGAGGCCCGCCACCAGCCCCACCAGAATGGAGAGGACCGGCATGGGCACGCCGCGCAGGAGCCGAAAGAGGGTAGGTTTCAGATCGATGCGAATCACGGTTCTGGCCCTGGTCAGGATACAAAATCACGCCACGCGGGGGAACGCACCCAGGGCGCAGGACAATACCCTGGCACCCACCTCTGGCCGGGGATGACCGACGATCAATGACGGCTTCCCCCAATACTGGGACAATGGCGCCACGTAGGGCATTCCCGCCCCTGACCAACCGGAGCCCCGTCGCCAACTCATGGCCATCGACATCGCCCAGGCCTGCGTGCCGGGCCTCGCCCGGCGTCTCGCCGCCCTGCTTTACGACCTCATCCTCCTGTTCGGAATGCTCTTGCTCGCCGCCACCCTGGTGATCATTCCCGCCTCAGCCCTGAGTGGGACCGAGGTTTGGCTGGATGGCTGGCTCCGGCTCTTGTTCCAGCTCTACCTCATCGCCATCGGCTGTGGCTTCTTTGCCTATTTCTGGGTTCACGGCGGCCAGACCCTGGGCATGCGCGCCTGGCGCTTTCGCCTGCTACGGGACGACGGCCAGCCCCTGTCCCTCGGCGATGCCGGACGGCGCCTGCTCTGGTCCAGCCTCCTCCCCGCGCCCCTCGGCCTCCTCTGGGTTCCCTTCGACCCGCGAGGTTTGGCCCCCCATGACCACCTCTCCCATAGCCGCCCGGTCATGCTGCTGCGCAAGAGGTGATGGGATTAATCCCGGCGCGCCAGACCTGCGGGTTAGCTCACCCGGCGCAGCACCCCCAGCCCCGCGAGACCAAAGAGTATTAAAGGCAGGATAGCCGCCAACCAGGCCGCCAGGCCAAAATGGATCGCCAGGAAATAAAAGCCGCGACTGACCAGATAGTAGGCCATGCCCAGCATGATACCCAGGAAGAGCCGCACCCCAAGGCCGGTGCTACGGGCAGAACCGAAGAGGATGGGGATGGACAGCAGGATCATGGTCAGGATCAGGAAGGGATGGGTAATTTTGGTCCACATCTCGGTCTCGTATTTCCCTGAGTCTTGGCCATTGGCGGTCATGTAGCGGACATAGCGCGCCAGATCCCAGACCGGGAGCGCCTGGGGCTCCACCACCACCAGCCGCAGCAGCGAGGGATTGAGCAACGAGGACCAGGCCGTGCTGGCGAGGGGCTGGGCCTCGACGCCCTCGTCGGAGATGCGGCTGCGAGAGATGCCCTCCAGCACCCATTCGCCATCCGCATAGTGGGCAACTTCGGCATGGGTGGCGAGGACCAGGTGCCGATTCTCATCGGTCTCGTAGATGGAGATATTACTCAAGCGGGAGCCTGGCAAAATCTCCCCGATGCTGATGTAGGCATCACCATCCCGCGCCCACAGCCCCCGAGGCGTCCGCAGGGTGACCTGGCCGGACTTGACATCACTGCGCCATTGCACCGCGGCCTGCTCCGCCGGGGGGGCCACGAACTCGCCCAGGGCCAGTGCCAGCAGGGCGAGCATCAGGCCGGCCTTGAGCGCGGCGAAGAGGATGCGGGCAATGGACATGCCGGTGGCCCGCATGGCCACCAACTCCGAATGGCTGGCCAGCGCCCCCAAGCCCACCAGGGCCCCGATGAGGGTGGCGATGGGAAACAGGTGGTAGGCGTAGCGCGGCAGGCTCAGACCCGCCACGGCAAGGGCATCGGCGAAGCCATAGACCTCCCCCAGATCGTTCACCTCGTCGGCGAGGAGAAAAAAGGCGATCAGGGGGAGCAGCACCGCCATCGTCAGCAGGGTACCGCCGATCACGGCCCGGCCCAGGTATCGATCCAGGATCTTCACGCTCGTTTCCGTCGTCGGTCCCGGTCCGCGCCTGCTTGATCAAGCCAGGCGGTTCTAGCGGGACGCTGATTTTAGTAGGATGGTCGAATTGGCATCTTAACACCGGGCCGGACTTGGGGCGCACCCAAGTCACCCGCCAGCCCTATCCCTCCACCAACAGAGATTTTCCATGGAATTCAGCATCAAGAGTGGCGATCTGGCGGGGCGTACCAGCCCCTGTCTCATTCTCGGCGTCTTCGAACAGCGCCAGTTGGCGGCGCCCACCCGGCTCATTGACACGGCCAGTCAGGGCCATCTGAGTCGTATCATCGACAAGGGGGACCTGGACGGCGAGGCCGGCCGGGCCCTGCTGCTGCATGAGGTGCCCGCCCTGGCCGCCGAGCGGGTTCTCCTGGTTGGTCTGGGTCCCCGGGAGAAATACGACCGCAAGACCTTCGGCAAGGTCATGGCCGCCGCCCTGGCCCGCCTCAAGGAGACCAGCGCCCCCGAGGCCCTCTGTGCCCTGCCCGCCCCCCCGGACCTCGACCTCTACCTCGCCATGCGAGATACCGTGACCACGGTCCTCGATAAGGAGTACCGCTACGAGCGCACCAAGAGCGAGAAGAAGCCGCCCAGCCCCCTCCAGCGGCTCCAGCTCTGGATCGCGGACCCGGCAGAGACGAGCCTGGCCAAGCAGGCCCTGCGCCATGGCCAGGCCATGGCCCGGGGCGTCGCCCTGGCCAAGGAGCTGGGGAACCTGCCCGGCAACATCTGCACCCCGACCTACCTGGCGGATCAGGCCGAGGCCATGGCCAAGGACTGCCCCGCCCTTAAAGTCACCATCCTGGAAGAGGCGGACATGGCCAAACTGGGCATGGGCGCCCTGCTTTCGGTCTCCCGGGGCAGCCGCCAGCCGGCCAAACTGATCGTCATGAACTACCGGGGCGGCAAGAAGGGCGCCAAGCCTCTGGTCCTGGTGGGCAAGGGTCTCACCTTCGACGCCGGCGGCATCAGCCTCAAGCCGGGGGCGGACATGGACCAGATGAAGTACGACATGGGTGGCGGGGCCAGTGTCCTGGGCACGATGCGCGCGGCCCTGGAGTTAAAGCTGCCGCTGAACCTCATAGGTATGGTCCCGGCCTCCGAGAACCTGCCGGATGGCGACGCCAACAAACCCGGCGATATCGTCACCAGCCTCTCCGGCCAGACCATCGAGATCCTCAACACCGACGCCGAGGGCCGCCTCATCCTCTGCGACGCCCTCACCTATTGTGAACGCTTCCAGCCCGCCGCCGTCATCGACATCGCCACCCTCACCGGCGCCTGCGTCGTCGCCTTGGGCCACGTCGCCTCCGGCCTCTTCACGGCGGACGAGGGACTGGCCGGGGAGATCCTGGCCGCCGGCGAGAAGGTCTGGGACCGCGCCTGGCGGATGCCCCTCTGGGAAGACTATCAATCCCTCCTCGACAGCAACTTCGCCGATATGGCCAACATTGGTGGCCGCGAGGGCGGCGCCATTACCGCCGCCTGCTTCCTATCCCGCTACACCAAAAAGTACCCCTGGGCCCACCTGGACATCGCCGGCACCGCCTGGCTCAGTGGCAAGGAGAAGGGCGGTACGGGGCGGCCCGTGTCCCTGCTCGTCCAGTTTTTGCTCCAGCGCAGTGGCGAGCTATAAACCCCACGCCCCGGCCGGAGTCACCCGGCCGGGGCCCCTGTAACGCCGGAGCGCCAGACTTTGACCCGCATCGATTTCTACTCCCTGGAAGACGGCAGCCGCGGCGATCGCTTCCTGCTCACCTGCCGCCTGGCCGAACGCATTTACCATAGCGGCCAGGAGGAACCCATCCGCATCCATATCCGGGTCACGGACCCCGGCCAGGCCGAGCACCTCGACCGCCTGCTCTGGACCTATGACGATCAGAGCTTCCTACCCCATGGCCGCATCGGCCAGACCGACCCGGAGTTGACACCCATCCTCATCGGCGACGAGCCCCTGGCCGGCCATGACCAGGTGTTGATCAACCTGGACCCCAGCATCCCGCCTGGCTTCGCTAGCTTTGAGCGTCTCTGCGAACCCCTGGACCCCAACGCCGCCAGCCGCGAGGCTGGCCGCGAGCGCTTCCGCTTCTACCGCGACCGGGGTTACGACTTACACCATCACAAGATCCGGCTCTGAGGGTAAGCAACCTCCGAGTTCGTTCGAAGCCTGGACCCCATTGCCCTTAAAACCGGCGGCTCAGCCTGAAGCTATCGGGACTGGATGCCAAGAGAGAGCCTAACAACTGTTACCTTTCAGTAATAAATTCGTCATATCCGCGTCTTATGATGGGTCTAGGTCGGTGCGGGCGAACGACACTACCTTCGGGAAGTTCAAAGACGTGGCCAATAACAAAAATCACAGGCCTGTCGAACTTCTCCAGAATTCCCAATTAAAAGCCACGGTATGATTTCCTGCCCTGGTTTTATGAAGGATTGATGCAAAATGACTCACTTTTGCATCGGGCATACCGCGCAAGCGGCACTTCACATTCCAGCAATCATGAGAAACGATATGAAAAGTTCCATTTTTTGCGCCTTGCTTCTGATCTCCTCCGTTGCCATGGCCGCCGGGGATGAGGCCACCTTGAAACAACAGATGGCCAAGGAATGCGCCGCGGTTTTTGCCGCGGGTGGTCCCTGCGCCGATTTGGCAAAAGGCACCCGTAAATGCACACGCCAAAATGCTGACAAAGGCGGTCCTTCCTGTGTTGCCTTCGAAAAGGCCAACAAGGAATTTTTTGACGCCGGGATGAATGACCCCATCATCAAGAAATAACTACTTTCAAATCAGGCAGCCAGCGGGACCAGGGTGTGCGCATTCCCGAGCCCTGGATCTGGCCGGTTTCAACGCCTGCGTTTAGCGCAGGACTGGTTGGCGTCGTTGGGGATTAGACGCCAACGATTCCAGCCAGGCCCGCTGCGGATTTTGTTACCACCCCATCCGGACTACCCCGGGCGCCCTGAAATCGACGGCACCCTTTGCCCTGCGCATCATTATGGTGCATCCCAATCCGTCTGATGGCCGGAGGGATGTGGTAAGTCGCGCGTACCGGACACCCCGGTGCTTGATACACCCGCGGACCTGCCCAAGTACCGATCTGGCCCACGCTTTGCTAGATTATTTGACCTCTTGCTTCCCTTAGGCGTCCCTAAGCATGGTGGTCAAGGCCCTCGTCGACTCCCCCATCCAAAAATACCTGGAGGCGCTGCACCGACGCGTCGCGGACCTGAGCGAGGGCGACCTCGCATCCTATATCCCCGAACTGACCAGTGCCGATCCCAGGTGGTTCGGCATAGCCATCGTGACGGTGGATGGTCATGTCTATCAGGTCGGCGACAGCCGCCAGACCTTCGCCATACAATCCGTCTCCAAGTCCTTCGTCTATGGGCTGGCGCTCGCCGATCTCGGGGTCGAGCGGGTCCTGGCCAAGGTGGGGATCGAACCCTCGGGCGAGGCCTTCAATTCGATCAGCCTGGAGCCTGGCACCGGGCGCCCCCTGAACCCCATGATCAACGCGGGTGCCATCGCCACCACGTGCATGATCGCCGGAGACAGCCCGGAGCAGCGGGAGCAGCGCATCCTGGAGATGTTCGCGCGCTATACCGGCCCCGCCATGACGATCGACGAGAAGGTTTACGCCTCCGAGGCGCGCGCATCAGGCCGCCGACCGACTGCTGCCGGCCCCCGGACAGCCGGCGCGGCGGCTCTCCACCCTGTCCCCGGGGATGTACTTCGGTGAGTTGCCCCTGGCCAGCGTTCAACCCCGCTGGCCGGAGTGCCACTGGCCACGCTGTTGGCGTTGCTGTAAGCGGGCCCGGTGATGCCACCGACCAACAAGCTGGGCGGTTCCAATATCCCAACATTCAGGAGAAAGCTATGTCTGACCGAGTTTATAAGCTGGTGGAGGTCGTCGGCACATCCAGCAATGGCACCGATGACGCCATTCGCAACGCCATCACCACGGCTGGCAAAACCATCCGACACATCGACTGGTTCGAGGTCGTAAAGACCACGGGCCATTTACAGGACAGCAAGATTGCCCACTTCCAGGTCACCCTGAAGATCGGCTTCCGGCTCGAAAGCGACTGACGATAGTCCCCTATGGGCAGTTAGGGCGTCGGGTTTTGGTCAGTAGCAAGGCAAACCGCGGCCATGCGGCAGAGCTCGGCGATGTTCTTTGCCTGCATTTTCTCGATGACGTGGGCGCGGTGATTCTCGACAGTGCGAAAGCTGATCCCCAGGTACCGAGCGGTCTCCTTGCTGGTCAGTCCCTTCGTAGCGAGCACCAGGATCTCGCGCTCCCGGGGGCTGAGTTGATCGAAATTCCCATGGATCAGGTGCGTTTCGGCTTGCTTAGCGCGACGCCGGCGATCTTCAAAAAGAGCGTTGCGCACATGAGCGATGAGGATTTCATTCGCCACCGGCTTTTCGAGGAAATCAATCGCTCCACCCTTGATGGCACGCACGGACGTGGGGACGTCGCCGTACCCGGAAAGAAAGATGATGGGCAGGCTTAAGCCTTTCCGGCGGAGCGCCTTTTGCAGCTCGAGCCCGGTCATTTCCGGCATACGTAAGTCAAGCACCAGACAACCGGGGTCCTCCGCGGCAAAGGCCTCCAGGAAGGCTAGAGCAGAGTTAAAGGCTCTAACCCGCAGACCCGCTTGCGCCAGCAACAGCCCCAGAGACTCGCGTAAGGCTTCGTCGTCATCCACCAGGAAAACGGTTTGATCGTCGTTCACTCAGATTCTCGGGTTTGGGTTAGGGGTAACGTGAAGTGGATGCTTGCCCCCTCGATCACGTCCGGGTCAACCCACAATTTACCGCCGTGGGCCTCAATAATATCACGGCTGATGGCAAGCCCCATGCCCAGGCCCGAGCCGTTGGCCATGGCAAGGATGTCGAATAGCTGTGTTTGCAACGCGGTTGACAAGCCCGGCCCCGTATCAACCACGCTAACCTCGATCTCCCGGGGGCGCGGATCGACCCTGATGTCGATTTCACGTCGAGCGGGCTCGGCCGTGTCGATGGCCTGGATGCCATTGGCGACAAGATTCAACAGAACCTGCGCGATCTGAACGGCATCCGCCACGACGACCGCGCCCGGGGCGGGAAGAAGGTAGCTAATCCGCACCGCCCGGTCGGCGGCAAACCCCTGGGCGAGTTCCATGGCACGGGCAACTACTTCGTCGATCGCAACGGGCCGCATCCGCATTTCCCGCCGCCGCAGGAACTCACGGAGGCGCTGCAAGATGGTCGCCGCGCGCTGGATCTGCTCCTCGACGCCATGAATAACCCGGGAAAGCTGCTCCGGGTCTGGCTCTGCCTGCCCCAGCAGTGAGACGGCCGTACCACTATAGAAGCCCGCCGCGCTCAAGGGTTGACTGAGTTCGTGGATCAAAGCGCTGGCGAGGATACCCACCGCGTTGAATCGTGCTGCCTGGGCCGCCTGACTTCGGGCCTGCTGCAGGGCCTGCTCGGCGAGCTTCCGCTCGGTGATGTCGAGATGCACGACCACGGCCCCGCCCGCGGCGTCATGGAGCGGAGCGGCTCTCAGCGCGAACCAGCGTTGGAAGTCTGGAGCATGACAAGGGTACTCGCGCACGAAGTCCGGTAAGTGCCCGGAGAGCAGCGCGACCAAGCCATCGGCGATCGCCCCCGCTTCCGCGGCGTCCTTCCCCTGCAGGCCCCGACAGGCGGCGACGTAGTTGAGTCCCAGGCCATCACTTAGCGCGGGGTTGCCCCCATTTTCCTTTGCAAACCGGCGCCAAGCCTCGTTCACGGCGACGATATGCCCCGTGCGGTTGAGTACCACGACTTGGGCGGGCAGCGCGTCAAGGATGGCCTGCTGATCCATGGTCGAGGACCTCCCCAGCCCTGGCGGGGTAACGTGCGGTGGCGATCGGATATCTTGATCCGTGGCGATGACGGGTGGGACCCGCGCGGTCAGATATGCGTCATAATCTAACCAATGATGCACCAGCACGCAAACCGCAGGGCTGGACGCGAGCCCCTGTCTCGCTCCCAGTCCTTGACAACCGCCGGTCGCGAATTGGGCCTTTGGCAAACCGATCCCGAGACAGCGATGAAGCGCAAAACTGTAAAAGCGAACCACCACAGAGTGGCTGACAGCGACCCGAGGCCAGCGCACCCCGGTGCGGACGGCAGGTCACCGGAGAGCGCCGAGCACAGCGAACGCTGCGAACCTGGCTCGGGTAAAGGAATACGGGACCCTGGCATGGGTTCTGGCGATCCCTCTGGGCCTGTGGAGCGCAGGGTCGGTTGGGAATCGGAAATCAGTGACCGTCGGCAGGTTGTCGGGGAGCTGGCTCAAGCGCGCCGCCTCGCCGACCGGCGCGCGGCGGAACTGGAGGCGGTCTTGCATGCCGTGCCAGCGGCGGTGTGGATCGCCCACGACGCCGATTGCCGGCATATCTCCGGCAACCGGACCGCCGACGACTGGCTGCGCCTGCCCAGTGGCGCGGAGGCGTCACTGACCGCTCGGGACGGGGAGCGGCCCACCCACTTTAAGGTCCAGCGGCACGGGCGCGACTTGCCTGGCGATGAGTTGCCGGTGCAGCAGGCGGCCCGGGGGCTCGAGGTACGGGATTTCGAGATGGAGATCGTGCTCGCTGACGGCAGAGTCCGCACCCTCTTTGGCAACGCCACCCCCTTGCGTGATGCCGAGGGTCGCCCCTGCGGGAGTGTCGCCGCCTTTGTCGACATCTCCGAGCGCAAACAGATGGAAGGGGCGTTGCGCCACCAAGTCCAACTCAAACACCACTACCTCGACACGGTACAGAGCATCATCGTGGCCTTGGATGCCGAGGGGCGGATCAGCATGATCAATCGTAAGGGTCGCGAAACCCTGGGTTACAGCGAGCCGGAGCTGCTGGGGCTCAACTGGTTCGAAAACTGCCTCCCGCGACCGGCGGCGATGGACGAGATCTACCCGGTTTTCCGTAGAATCATGGCCGGGGAGCTGGAGGCCGCCGAGTACCTCGAAAACCCGATCCAGTGCCGTGATGGGCGGCAGCGCCTGATCGCCTGGCACAACGCCAATCTCACCGATAACACCGGTCTGATCATCGGCACCCTCAGCTCCGGGGAGGACATCACGGAGCGCAAACGGGCCGAAGAGGCCCTGCGCGCCAGCGAGGCGAGCTTCCGCCAACTCGCCGACGCCATGCCGCAGTTGGTATGGACGGCCGACCCCGATGGCAACGTGAACTATCGCAACAACATCCGTTTCGCGGCCTATGCCGCCGTGAACCAGACCACCGAGGGCCTGGTGAGTTGGTTACCCCTAATACACCCAGAAGATACCCAGCATACCCTGGAGGCTTGGCAGAGCGCGATTGCCAGCGGGAATTCCTATGCGTGCGAGCATCGGGTACACATGGCGGACGGCACGATGCGCTGGCATTTGAGCCGTGCCGAGCCGGTGCGGGATGAAGCGGGATCCATCGTCAAGTGGATTGGCACGACCACTGACATCCAGGATGTCAAGCAGGCCCAGGAAAAATTACGAGAGTCTGACCAGCGCAAGAACGAATTCCTGGCGACACTCGCCCACGAGTTACGCAACCCCCTCGCCCCCATCCGTCACGCGGCGGAGATCTTGCGGCTGCGGGCTCCGCCCGATCCGGCGCTGCAAGCGGCTCACGACATCATTGACCGCCAGATCCAGCACATGGTGCGGCTCATTGATGACCTCCTGGAGGCGAACCGCATCACGCGGGGGCAGCTTCGGTTGCAACGCGAACGGGTGGAACTGGGGGTGCTCTTGGAGCAGGTATTGGCCATCTTCCGCCCCCAGGCCGAGCAGGCGGGCCTCACCCTCCGGGTAACCATGCCCTCGGCTCCCATCGCTCTCGATGCGGATCCGGTGCGTCTGGCACAGGTATTTCTGAATCTCCTTAACAATGCCTGCAAGTACACCGGACGGGGGGGGACGATCCACCTCGACGCCAGGTGTGACGGAGCAGCAGCGGTCGTGACGGTCGCTGACACCGGCATCGGCATCGCGGCGGAGCACCTGCCCCGGGTATTCGAGTTGTTTTTTCAGCTCGATGCCGGCTCGGGGCAATCCCAGGGTGGGTTAGGGATCGGGCTCGCCCTGGCGCGGGGCCTGGTCGAGCTACATGGCGGACACATTGAGGTAAGGAGCCCGGGCCCGGGCCAGGGCACCAAGTTTACCCTGCGGCTGCCAACCCTGGCCGCCCCCCCCGCCGGGCCGGTACTGGTCGCCGAAGAGCGCGACGCCTCGATACCCTTTGGGGCGGCCCGCATCCTTGTGGTGGATGACAATGCGGACGTCCTCGAATCCCTGGCCATGCTGCTCGAACTGACCGGCTATGCCGTGGCCAAGGCGCGCGATGGCCAGGAGGCGATCGAGATCGCCGAGTCTTTCCGACCCCATCTGGTCCTGCTCGATATCGGTCTGCCGAGGCTCGACGGCTATGGCGTCTGCCGGCACATTCGCGACCAACCCTGGGGAAAAGACATGCATATCACCGCCTTGACCGGGCAGGGACAGGATGACGCCCGCCGCCGGTCCCGCGAGTCCGGGTTCGATGGTCATTTAGTCAAGCCGGTCGACCCTGCCGACCTGCGGCAACTCCTGACGGAACTGCCCTGACCCCCGCTATTCCCCGGCTGGATGGTGCCACTCATGTTCCAGGGATTTTTTGCCTTCACTTCGATTGGCATCACCATGGGATCGGTGTCGAAGATTCCCGGGGATGACCGAACGCAGACCTCGCGTAAGAACGAAGGGATTGAGCCCGTTATATAGGGGGGTAGCGCCGTACGATTCAGATCAGGCCCCTGGATAAAGATGCGGCCAATACCTCGTTCCGTCAACTCCCTGGCAAGCAAGATCAAAGCCGCGACGCCAGAGTCAAAGACTTTGTTTACTCCTGTAAGATCGAGCACACAGCTAGTAATGCCCTCATCGGCTGTCTTTCCGATGGCGATGAGCTGAAAGATGCAGCGTAGGTCAAGCGGACCCCTGATACGGATATACAAGACTCCCTCCTGGATGTCATAGTCAAGGTCCGCCGCAAGGGCCGTTGACTCCCAAGCAAAGCCGCGCCATGGTCCCGATCCCCATTCATCGCGGCCATATCCCAGCCCGACGGTTACCGCTTGGCGCCAATTGCCCCGGGGGGCGCGCTGTAAAGGTGGCAAAGACCATTGTTTCATATCTAATTTCTCCTCGTGTGGTATTTAGGGCATTCCAATCTTTGTCCAGAGCAAAGGAGGAAGCCTGAAAATCCGCGATTGATCGATTCATCAACCGCATCCCGTGATATCGCAATTAAATCGCCGCCCGGCGCTGGATAGGCGCGTGACGATTAGGCCATCAGCCAGGGGATAGGAGCCGAACCGATTCCCGCTTATCGACTGCGTAACACTCGCAGCACAATGCTTCGAGTTTCGGCCGGTCCAGTACCGTGATGTGGCCCCGGTAGTATTCGATCACGTCTTGCTTCTGCAAGCGGCCGGCGGCTTCCGTGACCCCTTCGCGACGCACGCCGAGCATGTTGGCGATCAGCTCCTGGGTCATGATTAACTGGTTGCCAGGGAGGCGGTCAAGGGACAGCAAAAGCCAGCGACACAATTGTTGATCGATGGAGTGATGGCGGTTGCAGACCGCTGTTTGGGCTACTTGGGTAATCAAGGCCTGGGTGTAGCGCAGCAAGAGCACCAACAGGCTGCCGTAGTGGTTAACTTCATCCTTGAACCGCTTCCCTGGGAGCCGGTAGGCGAAACCGGCACTTTGGACGACGGCGCGGCAGGTAGTGGTTTGGCCGCCCGTAAAGAGGGCCATGCCGATCATGCCCTCGTATCCCACCACGGCGATCTCCGCGGAAGCGCCATTTGTCGTTAAATAAAGCAAGGAGACGATGGCGTCCGTCGGAAAATAGACGTGCTGCGCGACAGCCCCGGACTCTTGCAGAACTCGGCCCAGGGGCATGGGGGCCAATTCGAGGAAGGGGAAAATGCGCTGCTGAACTTCCATAGGCAAGGCCGCCAGGAGGTGATTTTGTTGCGGCGAATGCGCATCGGATATTTCTGTGGCCATCGGGTTTGCCTCCCTTTTTTACTGCCGGGTTACTGGGCAGATTACCATTCAAAACGTCTGGTACGGGCTGTGCCGGGGTGATGAAGACCTTTTGTAGTAGCTGAAGTTTCGGCACGCTTTAATGGTGGAATGGATTCGTAAAGTTGACTATCCGTGGAAACACCCAGGGATGGCTGAGGATAAAAAAACCCAGCAGACTCATGTCAATGCTGGGTTTTTTGTTATCCTGTAGTGCCCCGATCAGCAGGATAGAATTTTCTAACATGCTGATTAATCTCTATAAGCTTCGTCATCATCCTGCGGATTGGGGCACTACCCGACGCCGGGTTGGCGGCATGGCGGTTCTTTGCTTTGCTGCTCGCTGGAGTGGCCTCGTGATGACCGAGATGACCACGCGCGCTGGTCGCAGCGCACGGCCGGGTGCCTTGGGCAGGCATGGCTCACTATGGCCCGCCGATCCAGCGCCGTCTGTCCGTTTCCGTACGGACGGCACCGGAGCGCCGCGCGCATAGTGCAGGCTGAGATAACACGGCATCAGGTACCGCCGTGACGAAGCGGTGGTTGCAGCGGGCGTCGTCCACGAGGGCGCCGAAGCCGACGGCGACGTGATCACACTGGCCGACGACGCTCGGGGGCATGTGGTCGCCGCGAACCTGCCCCACCATCGTTGATCAACATCAAGGATCGGGCCGCGGCGGAGCAGTGGATTACGGCCTGACCCTCGCAAGGGCTACGCTACCCAGGAGTGACGATGAACGCCAACACGAAGAAACTGTACGACCTGGGCCAGAGCCTGTGGGTCGACAACATCAGCCGCGAGATGCTCGTGCAGGGCACCCTGGCGCGCTACATCGCCGACTGGTCGGTAACCGGGTTGACGTCGAATCCGACGATCTTCGAGCACGCGATCGGCCACGGCCGCCGCTACGACGAGGCGATCGCCGCGCGGGCAGGGCGCGGCGAAACCGCCGAGGACCTGTTTTTCGCGCTGGCGCTGGAGGACCTGAAGGCGGCGGCCGACCTGTTCCGCCCGGTCTTCGCTGCTAGCAAAGGCGTCGACGGCTGGGTCTCGCTCGAGGTCTCGCCCCTGCTGGCGGACGACAGCGCGAAGACGATCCATGCGGCGGCCGGGCTGCACAGGGCGGCGGGCCTGCCCAATCTCTTCATCAAGATCCCGGGCACGCCCGCCGGCGCCGCGGCTATCGAGGCATCGATATTCGCCGGCGTGGCCGTCAACGTGACCCTGCTCTTCTCGCGCGAACAGTACCTGGCGGCCGCCGAGGCCTATCTGCGCGGCATCGAACGCCGTCTCGCGGCCGGCCTGGACCCCCAGGTGGCGTCGGTCGCCTCGCTGTTCGTCAGCCGCTGGGACGTAGCAGTAAAAGACGCCGTTTCGCCGGCCCTTCACAACCGTCTGGGCATTGCGATCGCGATGCGCACCTACCAGGTCTACCGCGACCTGCTGGAATCGCCACGCTGGCAACGCCTGGCCGTGGCCGGCGCCCGCCCGCAGCGGCTACTGTGGGCCAGCACCGGCACCAAGGACCCCGCGGCGCCCGAGACGCTGTACGTCGAGGCCCTGGCGGCACCCGACACCATCAACACAATTCCCGAGAAGACCTTGCAGGCCTTTGCCGATCACGGCCAGGTCGGTGCGCCGCTGCCGGCCGATGGCGGCGATGCGCACGCCGTGCTGGAGGCGTTCAGGCGCGAAGGCGTCGACACCGACGCCCTGGCCGCGCGCTTGCAGCGCGAAGGCGCCGATGCCTTCGCGGTCTCGTGGCGGACACTACTGGCACGCATCCTGGAAAAGGTGGCTCACTTTCATTGACACATTCCGGTCGCCTTCGAGGACAGAATCCACCCAGGCTTCCCAGTCGCCCCTTGCGACGCACGCGGTCGAGGAAGTGCCTCTGCCAGTTCGGCCTGTTTGGCCTCGATGCTGACCTTCTTGCGGGAATCCCCTTTAGACGTTGAAGCGGAAATGCACCACATCGCCATCCTTGACGACGTACTCCTTGCCCTCCGACCTCAGCTTGCCGGCCTCGCGGGCGCCTTGCTCACCCTTGCAGGCGATGAAGTCGTCGTAACCGATGACCTCGGCACGGATGAAGCCGCGCTCGAAATCGGTGTGGATGACGGCAGCGGCCTGCGGGGCCCGGGCGTTCCTGGGGATGGTCCAGGCGCGAACCTCCTTGGGGCCGGCGGTGAAGTAGGTCTCCAGGCCCAGCAGGCGGTAGCCGGCGCGCACCACCCGGTTGAGGCCGGGCTCGTCCAGGCCCAGGTCGGCGAGAAAGAGGGCGCGCTCCTCGGGCTCCAGTTCCACGATCTCGGCCTCGATGGCGGCGCAGACGGGCACCACCTCGGCGCCTTCCGCCGCCGCCCACTGGCGCACGGCGTCGAGAAAGGGGTTGTCCTGAAAGCCGTCCTCGGCGACGTTGGCGATATACATGGTCGGCTTGGCGGTGAGCAGGAAGATGTCGCGCAATTCGAGCAGTTCATCCGGCTCCAAGCCCATGGCGCGCACCGGCTGACCGGTGTCCAGACGCTCGCGCACCCGCTCCAGCAGCTCCTTGCGCGCCAGGATCTTTTTGTCGCCCGTCTTGGACTGCTTGGTGGCGCGATCCAGGGCCTTTTCCACGGATTCCAGATCCGCCAGGGCCAGCTCGGTGTTGATGACCTCGATATCGCCCAGGGGATCGATCTTGCCGGCGACATGGACCACGTCATCGTTCTCGAAACAGCGCACCACGTGGGCGATGGCATCGGTCTCGCGGATGTTGGCGAGAAACTTGTTGCCCAGCCCCTCGCCCTTGCTGGCCCCCGCCACCAGACCCGCGATATCGACGAACTGCATACTGGTGGTCAGGATGGCCTTCGGCTTGATGATGGCGGCAATGGCGTCCAGGCGCGGGTCCGGCAGGGGCACGACCCCGACATTGGGATCAATGGTGCAGAAGGGATAATTCTCCGCCGCGATGGCGGCCTTGGTGAGAGCGTTGAAGAGGGTAGACTTGCCCACGTTGGGCAGACCCACGATACCGCATTTGAAACCCATGGCGTTGACTGAGCTCGTAAAGTCTGAAGGGGAGAAGGAAGAGAACGGAGGATGGGGGCGGCGGCCGGTCGGGATCTCGACCTGGACGCCAGAGTCCCGCGGCTTGACCAGGCGCGGGGGGCGCCGTCATGACGACCCGACGCCCAGACCTCCCCGCGCGACCGGCCCCTAATCCTTGGAGTTGCGTTTGTAAACGTCCTCGAAACGCACGATGTCGTCCTCGCCCAGGTAGGAGCCGGATTGGACCTCAATGATCTCGAGGGGTAGGGAACCGGGGTTCTCCAGGCGATGCTTGGCGCCCACGGGGATGTAGGTGGACTGATTCTCGGTCAGGAGGAAGACGCGGTCCTCGTTGGTCACGCGAGCGGTGCCGGAGACCACGATCCAGTGCTCGGCGCGGTGATGATGCATCTGCAGGGATAGGGTCTCACCGGGCTTGACGGTGAGACGCTTGACCTGGTAACGCTCGCCATGGTCGATGGACTCGAAATCGCCCCAGGGGCGATGGGAACGCTGGTGATGACGCAGTTCACGCCGCTGCTCGCGGCGGAGGTGCTGGGTGACCGCCTTGACATCCTGGGCGTGCTCCTTGCTGACCACTAGCACGGCATCCGGGGTCTCGACCACCACCAGGCCATCGACCCCGATGAGGGCCACCATCCGATGCCGGGCTACCAGCAGATTATTGTGGGCATTGTGGACGAAGGCGTCGCCATCCAGGACATTGCCCTCTTCGTCCTGATCCCGCACCTCCCAGAGTGACGACCAGGCCCCGACATCGGACCAGCCTACGGCCAGGGCCAGTACCAGGGCCGAGGCGCCGGGGGCAGCCTTCTCCTCTGACAGGTGCTCCATGACGGCATAGTCGATGGAATCGCTGGGACAGGCATGGAAGCTGTCCGGGTCCAGGCGCAGGAAGATGCCTTCACTTTCACCCTGGGCGACGGCACGGGCGGCGGCATCCGTGATATCGGGCCGGAATTGGTGAATCAGGCTTAACCACACCGAGGCCCTCATCATGAAGAGGCCGCTGTTCCAAAAGTAGTCGCCGGATTCCAGATAGGCCAGGGCCGTCTCCGCGTCCGGCTTCTCGACGAAGGCGCGCAAGCCAAAGGCGGACCCCGCCAGATCCGGCGCCACGATGGTGTCGCCCTGGCGGATGTAGCCATAGCCGGTCTCCGGCTTGGTCGGCACGATGCCGAAGGTCACCACATGACCCTGGGCGGCCAGGGTGAAGCCATCCGCCACCACCCGGCGGAAGCCCGCCTCGTCGCGCATGGTGTGATCCGCCGGCATGACCAGCAGCACCGGGTCCTGGCCCTCGCGGCTGGCGACCAGGGCCGCGGCGGTAAGGGCCGGGGCCGTGTTGCGCCCCTCGGGCTCCAGGATGATTGACGCTGGCTCCCGATGGATGAGGCGGAATTGCTCGGCGACCAGGAAACGATGCCCCTCGTTGCAGACCACCACGGCGTCCGCGACCCCGATGCCGAGACGCGGATGCTCGCGATCGAGCCCATCGAGCCGGCGCACCGTCCCCTGCAACATGGTGTGCTCGCTGGTCAGGGGCAGAAACTGCTTGGGGTAGGCCTCCCGCGACAGGGGCCAGAGACGGGTGCCGGAGCCGCCAGACAGGATCACGGGTTGCAGGCGCATGGATTCGCTTCCTGGTAAGGATCAACAGAGGCTGGGATTATACCTGCCTGGCAGACAATCGGGTTCCCGTTCCGAGGAAGTTTGACCGGGTGCCGCGTCCTGCTCTTCCCTTTTCGGCCATCTGACGGCATCCTTCACCCTCATTGCCAATTGGAGAAGCCCACCATGGGTCATCGCACCCCCCTTTTCGCGGAACATGAACGCCTGGGCGCCCGCATCGTGCCCTTTGGCGGCTGGGACATGCCGCTGCATTACGGCTCCCAGATCGAGGAGCACCTGGCGGTGCGCGCCCGGGCGGGAATGTTTGATATCAGCCACATGCGGGCCCTCGATATTACCGGGGCCGGGGCGCGGGACTTTTTGCGCAGGCTGCTGGCCAATGACGTGGCGCGGCTCCGGGAGCCCGGCAAGGCCCTCTATAGCTGCATGCTGAACGCGCGCGGTGGCGTCCTGGACGATCTCATCGTCTATTTCCGGGGGCCGGAACGCTACCGATTGGTGGTCAACGCGGGGACCGCGGACCTGGATCTGGCCTGGATACAAACCCAGGCCCAGGGCTGGGAGGTCGCCATCCAGCCCCGGACGGACCTGGCCATGATCGCGGTGCAGGGGCCCGAGGCGCGACGGTTGGCGACCCCGCATCTGCCGCTGGCACTGCAAGGGCCGGCCCTGGCCCTGGCACCCTTTTTCGGGGTCGGCGACCCGGATCAGGACTGGTTCGTCGCCCGCACCGGCTACACCGGCGAGGATGGCTTCGAGATCATGCTGCGGGCGGATTGGGCGGCGGGCCTCTGGCAGGCCCTGGTGGCGGACGGGGTGGTCCCCTCTGGTCTGGGGGCGCGGGATACCCTGCGCCTGGAGGCGGGGATGAATCTCTATGGCCAGGACATGGACGGGGACACCAGTCCCCTGGAGGCCGGGCTCGACTGGACCCTGGCCTGGGAACCCGCCGAGCGCGACTTCATCGGCCGCGCGGCCCTGGAGGCACGGCGGACCGCCGGGGGCTTGAGCCGCTTTGTCGGTCTGCTGCTCACGGGGCGTGGCGTCCTGCGCGCCCATCAAAGGGTACTGGTGGGGGGTCACGAGGCGGGGATCACCACCTCCGGCGGTTACGCCCCCAGCCTGCAACGATCCATCGCCCTGGCCCGCCTAGCACCCGGCATCGCCTTGGACAGTGGCGACCGGTGCGAGGTGGATATCCGTGGCAAGCCGACGGCGGCCAGGCTGGTCAAGCCACCCTTCGTGCGTCAAGGTACCATCCGCATCGACTTGGATTAAAATCGCCGGGTTCGGGACCCTTGGTCCCACATCGACAAGCAACCCTATCAGGAGGAGACCCCCATGAGCCAAGTGCCCAGCGAGCTGAGATATACCAAGGATCACGAATGGGCCCGGGACAATGGCGACGGCACCCTGACCGTCGGCATCACCGACCATGCCCAGGAGGCCCTGGGGGACCTGGTCTTCGTCGAGGTGCCGGAGCCGGGACGCGAGGTTGCCGTGGGCGAGGCCTGCGCCGTGGTCGAATCCGTCAAGGCCGCCTCGGATATCTTCAGTCCATTGGCGGGCACCGTGGCCGAGGTCAATGGCGCCCTGGCCGATACCCCGGAACGCATCAACGAGGACCCCTATGGCGAGGGCTGGATCTTCAAACTCTCCCCGTCCGACGGGTCCGCCTTTGCCGGCCTGCTGGACGCGGACGCCTATGCCCGCCTCCTGGACGACGACTAACCCGAGCGACACCCATGCCGTTCATCCCCCACACCCCCGATCAGGTGGCGGCCATGCTGGCGGTCATCGGCGTCGAGGATATTGATGACCTCTTCGACGAGATTCCCGCGCACCTGCGGGCGGGGGAGCTGAAGGGCATCCCCGCGGCCCTGCCGGAGATGGAGGTCGGTCGCCTGATGGCGGCCCGGGCGCGGGCGGACGGCCAGCCGCTCTGCTTCATCGGCGCCGGCGCCTATGACCACCACATCCCGGCCGTGGTCTGGCAACTGGTCGCGCGAGGTGAACTCTACAGTGCCTACACCCCCTATCAGGCCGAGGCCAGCCAGGGCACCCTGCAGATCCTCTACGAATTCCAGTCCATGATGACGGCCCTGACCGCCCTGGACGTCTCCAACGCCTCCCTGTACGACGGGGCCTCGGCCCTGGCGGAGGCCATCCTGATGGCGGTACGCGCCAATCGGCACGGCAAGGCCCGACGGGTCCTGGTGCCGCGCGGCCTGCACCCGCGCTATCGGGCCGTGGCGCGGGCCATCGTCGGCCAGCAGGACATCGAACTGGTGGAGGTGCCCTTCGACCCCGCCGGCGGCCACCTGACCCTGGAGGCCCTGACGCCCTTCGCCGCGGAACCCTTCGCCGCCCTGGTGGTCCCCCAGCCCAACTTTTTCGGCGTCCTGGAGGAGGTCGATGAACTGACCGACTGGGCCCAGGCCCAGGGCGCCCTGGTCATCGGCGTCGTCAATCCCGTCGCCCTGGCCCTGCTGTCGCCGCCGGGCGACTGGGGACAAAATGGCGCCGATATCGCCTGTGGCGAGGCCCAGCCCCTGGGCATGCCCCTGGCCTCCGGGGGGCCCTATGCCGGTTTCCTCTGCTGCAAGGCGGCCCTGATGCGGCAATTGCCGGGGCGCATCGCGGGCCGCACCCTGGACCTGGAGGGCAAGCCGGGCTTTACCCTCACCCTCCAGGCCCGGGAGCAGCACATCCGCCGCTCCCGCGCCACCTCCAACATCTGCACCAACCAGGGCCTGCTAGTCACCGCCGCGACCATCCACCTGGCCCTGCTGGGGGCGGAGGGGCTGGCGCGGACCGCCGCCGCATGTCATACCAATACCCGGCGGCTGTCCGCCAGCCTGTGCGCGACCCCCGGGGTGGAGCCCATCTTTGATCGGCCCTGCTTTCACGAGCAGGCCCTGCGGCTGCCCGCGCCCGCGGCGGATGTGCTACGCTCCCTCGCCGCGCATAACATCCTGGGTGGCTTCGATCTGGGGACGGATTACCCGGAACTCGGCCCGGCGATCCTGGTCTGTGCCACCGAGTTGCGCGCGGAAGAGGATATCGCGGCCTACGCCACCAAGCTGGCGCGCGTCATCGCCACTCGTACCCAGGCCCGCTGCCCGGTTGAACCCAAATTTTGATCCTTGCCCCTTAATCCCCAGGCAGTCCAAGCCTTCACCCAACCCAGGAGACCCGCAATGGCCCAAACCGCCCTTCAAGGCAACCCCGTCCAGCTCTCCGGCGATCTGCCCGCCGTCGGTTCCAGCGCTCCGGACTTTTCCCTCACTGCTGGCGACCTGAGCGATGTCAGCCTAGCGAGCTACGCCGGCAAGAAGAAGCTGCTCAATATCGTGCCCAGTCTGGACACCGGCGTCTGCGCCGCTTCAACCAAGAAGTTCAACGACATGATGGCCGGCCGCGCCGATGCCGTCGCCCTGGTCATCTCCGCCGACCTGCCCTTTGCCTCCGGCCGCTTCTGTAGCGCCGAGGGCATCACCAACGTCATCAACCTGTCCATGATGCGGTCCCGCAACTTCGCCAAGGACTACGGCGTCCTTATCAACGATGGCCCCCTGGCGGGCATCACGGCCCGCGCCGTGGTCGTCCTGGATGCCAACAACCAGGTCGTCTACACGCAATTGGTGCCCGAGATCACCCAGGAACCAGATTACGACGCGGCCATGGCGGCCCTCGGCTGATCCCTGGCTCGATGACCAGTCCTGGGAGCGAACCCTTTGCCGCGCGGCGGCGAGCGGCGGCGAGCAGCACCGGCCATTGCTCCCAGGGACCCCTGGCCTGCCTTTCGGGGTGAAGGCCAGGTTTCGAGGCTAACTCGGGGCGGCCAGCCCAATTCGGTCGCCCCCCTGCCCTATCCCGGACCCAAGATGCTGATCCAGGAAATCTCCCGCCCCGGCCGGCGCGCCAGCGCCCAGGCCCCCCTGTCCCATGCCGAGGTCGGCGATCTGCCCGCGCATCTGCGTCGCGCCAGCCCTCCCGCCCTGCCGGAGGTCTCCGAACTCCAGGCCGTGCGCCATTACACCCGGCTGTCGCAAAAGAACTTTTCCATCGACACCCATTTCTATCCCCTGGGCTCCTGTACCATGAAGTACAACCCCCGGGCCTGCCATAGCCTGGCCTCCCTGCCCGGCTTCCTGGCGCGTCATCCCCTGGCGCCGGCAACCCACGGCCAGGGCATCCTGGCCTGCCTATACGAGCTGCAGCAACTGCTCGCCGAGGTCACCGGCATGCACGCCGTGTCCCTGGCCCCCGCCGCGGGCGCTCAGGGTGAGTTTGCCGGCGTGGCCATGATCCGCGCCTACCATGAAGCGCGCGGCGACCGGGGCCGCACCGAGATCCTGGTCCCCGACGCCGCTCATGGCACCAACCCCGCCTCCGCCGCCATGTGCGGCTTCCGGGTGCGCGAGATACCCACCGGCGCCGATGGCGACCTCGACCTGGAGGCCCTGCGCGCCGCCCTGGGCCCCCAGACCGCCGGCATCATGCTCACCAACCCGAGCACCATCGGCGTCTTTGATCGCCGTATCGGCGCCGTCGCCGAGGCCGTCCACGAGGCCGGGGGGCTCCTCTATTACGATGGCGCCAACCTCAACGCCATCCTCGGCCAGGTCCGGCCCGGCGACATGGGCTTCGACGTCATCCACATGAATCTGCACAAAACCTTCGCCACCCCCCACGGTGGCGGCGGACCCGGCGCGGGCCCCGTGGGCGTCTCGGCGCGCCTGGAGCCCTTCCTGCCCCTGCCCCTGCTGGCGCGGGAGGGCCAGGACTATCGCTGGCTGGAGGAGGCGGACCGCCCCCAAAGCATTGGCCGCCTCACCGCCTTTGGCGGCAATATCGGCATTCTGCTGCGGGCCTACATCTATGCCCGTCTGGTGGGGCGGGAGGGCATGAAGCGCATCGCCGAGTACGCCAGCCTCAACGCCAACTATCTCTTCAAGCGCCTGGTCGAAGCCGGCTTCGAGCCCGCCTATGGCCGGCGTCGCGCCAGTCATGAGTTTATTCTGACCCTGCGCCGGGAGGCCAAGGCCACGGGCGTCAACGCCATGGACTTCGCCAAGCGCCTGCTGGATTACGGCTTCCACGCCCCCACCACCTATTTCCCCCTGCTCGTCCCCGAGTGCCTCCTCATCGAGCCCACGGAGACCGAGACCCCGGAGGAACTGGACAGCTTCGTGGCGGCCATGACCGCTATCCGCGCGGAGGCCCAGACGGACCCGGAACGGGTCAAGGGCGCGCCCCATAGCCTGCCGGTGCGACGCCTGGACGATGTCCGGGCCGCCCGGGAGCCGGATCTGGCCTGGAAAGGATCTCCGGCCCATGGCTAATCAGCAGGCCAAGGGTTGGCGGCGCCTGGCCAATGCCTGGATTTTCTCCCAGAAGGGCTTCAAGGCCGCCTACCAACACGAGGAGGCCTTTCGGCAAGAGGTCTGGGCCCTGCTGGTGCTCCTGCCCCTGAGTCTCTGGCTGGGGGAGACCCCCGTGGAACGGGCCCTGCTCCTCGGCAGTCTGCTCCTGGTACCCATCGTCGAGTTGTTGAATTCCGCCATCGAGACCAATGTGGATCGGGTCGGCCTGGAGCATCACGAACTCTCCGGCCGCGCCAAGGACATCGCCTCGGCGGCGGTCTTCCTGGTCATCGTCTTCGCCGCCAGTGTCTGGGGCCTGATCCTCATCCCCCGGTGGCTGTGAGGGGCAGGAGTCCCGCAGCGAGGCCACTACAGGGACAAAATCACTGTCCGCTACGCACGAGACGAACCTGGACGGGGTTATTCTTGGCGTAGGTACTGCCGCCGCCATAGACAAAGTTCACGGTCCAGGCAGTGTCGTCAGGCTGAAGCTCATAGGGCGAGGACGACCAGAAGAGACCTATGGGCGTATTCGGGAAGGCCCAGGAGACGATAGTGGGGCTCTGGTAGGTCCCACCACAGAAGGTGTTATTGGCAGTCATACCGATAAGAACTGGGATCCCGTTGGAGCAATAGACCAGGGTCCGCAATTCGGCGATGGTCGGTAGCCGCCACTCGGCGGCCGCAAGAGGCCATAATCCCGTGGCAGAATCCCAGTTATAGGTTCCGGCCGTCCCGTCACAGGTCTGGGTGCTCGCATTCCAGGCCTGGCCGACGCTGCACCGCTGCCACTCATACCCTGTCACCAAATCCTTGATGATCTCGCCGCTGGCCCCTATCGGCAGATAACGGAAGGTCGCCTGATGCGCAGGGGAGACGGTGCTGCTTGGCAGGCTATATCCCCCACGGACTGGCCAGACCCCTTGCGATTCGAGCTTGGCGCGGGGGGTAATACCCGTTCCAAGTTGTGCCGCCATCGCATGGTGCTGCTGTGACCGATCGGTCGAGGCCGACCAATAAGCGTCGGCATCGTTACGCGCGAAAAGGAACTGGGCACTCCATAGCCATTCCTCGGTGGTTGGCAACCGCCAGTCGCCGCTGGCGGACTGATCCGTGAGGCCGCAATCGCCATCCCCCAAACTGGCCGCCGCCTCATTCGCCGCCGCCCAATCCCTGACACCTAAGTTGGCGCAGTCCGGATCCGCCAGCCAAATCAGGCCGGTCAGGGAGTCCGTGAGGGTCCCGTTCCCACAGTCAGCTATTTGGCTGTCGTTACTGAAACAGGGTCCATCGGCCTTAAGCACGACTCCAGCGGGTCCCTCCGGGCCCTGAGGCCCCGTCGCCCCAGCGGCACCCACCGCGCCGGTGTCACCCTTGGCGCCTTGAGCACCCGTTAAGCCCACCGGACCCTGCGGCCCTGTTTCCCCCGTGGCTCCCTCAGGTCCTGCCGGACCTTGCGCACCCGTTGGACCTTGTGCACCGGTAGCCCCGGTGGGACCCGGAGGCCCAACCAAGGAGACGAAAGAGGTTGGCCACCCCAAGGTGGTCTTTGGCCCATAAAGTTGGATGGTCACTTTATCCAGATAAAAATCACCCATGTTGCCAATGGCGGCAGTAGGGGCACCGGAACCACTATGAATCGTATTGCCAATGGTCCCTACCGGCCGCCACCAGGTAGGTTGCTTGTCCGGTTGCTGGTTTTTGTTGGGGGCACTGGTGCTGCTTTTTAACGAGTAGTAAGTAGCTTTGTTGTAAGTGACAACGCTCCCCAAAGGGTAGGTAGTAGTCGCCTTCCATCCGCCGCTATAGTTCATGGTTGCGGCTTGAACTACATTACCAAGGGTCGATGTTAGGAGGAACAATGCAGGGCAAAGGATTTTAAGCATCTTCGTTATCATGATTAAATTTCTCTAACGTGTTCTTGGTCGGAACGGGCCACTCGGGTACTTGACTGAATCTAGCCGCCATCCTCAGCCCGGCCTTTACTCCATAAACTGCCATCAAAGCCCGATAGACATTGACGCGCCCCTAAAGGCCCATCATGCATCCCGAGCCCGGTCCATAGCCTAGACCCCCCTTGCCCCCGACGTCTACATAAGTCGGTCACAGAAAGTCTTTAGTACCTTAGGCCATTGATCCGCCGAAATTTTTGGGCTTGGCTAGTGCTAAGGACTTAATGTGGGTGACTTACCAAATACGACCAAATCCCTATCAATTACGACATTCAGGGCATTTTCATGCTATTTTTCAACAATATGAAAAGTTGAAGTTTTTTCATCCCACACCAAAATAGTTGCTCTAGGTCAACCTGGGTAGTGGGTCCCGCGATCCTTCGTCCTCCCGGTATCCCCCGCCACTTGTAGAGCGAATTACCGATACTTGGCGGGCCGGCTGCTATAGCTTACTGAATCTCATTAGTATTTCAGAACCCATCTGCTCCTGGTAGAGGTCCTGCAAGCACCGCCGACCCAACTGTCAAAGTAACCTATCCCCATTTCCACGGAGGCGCCGGGCGCTTCGGATGTAACCATCGTCCTTCAAGGAGGTAGGAGTCCCACGGCCAGGCCGGGGGGGCCCGGATGAAACACAGCACTGAAAAGATCGGCAAGCCCTACCCGATGCTGGACCCCCGTCAGTACCCCGATAGGCTCAGGCTGAAGGCCCTGTCGCCACCCGGATCAATCCCAGCTCCCGCTTGAGCAGTCGCCTATCTCCGGGAAACGCGAGTCAAATACCATCGGCAGGTCGCGCGTTCACCGTCATGGCCAGTGGTGGCCGGCCTTCCGCTGGCGGTCCTGGCCCCGGGTTCGCCGCTAACCTACGGGGCGCGTTCGCTGCCGAGTCCAGGGGCGCGGTCGGTTGTCGCTCGCGCGATCCTGATTAAAGACAGCAGGGCCTCGTTAACCGCCTCTTCCGACGGAAACGCCGCGACGACTTCAGGTCTCAGCAAGACCAGGTTATGGGATTCCAGATAGGATTGATAATATTTCCCCCGGATGCCAACGCCGAGGTCCTCGCGTTTATATTCCGGTCTCATGTCATCGTCTGTTTGCTTAACCCTCTTCATAGATTTTCCTTTCTCGCTTATTCATCGTGCGCGCGCTGATGACTCGGGTGATACCGCCCTCTTCCGTATGCGATACGATCACCCACTTTTCTGTTCTCGTGAGGCCAAAGGTAAGAAAACGTCTTTCCCCCGTGGAGTGGTCCGGGTCATCGAAGCTGAGGGCCATCGGATCACCAAAAACGGTGGCCGCCTCTTGAAAGGAGACGCCATGTTTGCGTAGATTCGCGGCGGCCTTGTTGGGGTCCCAATCAAGCTTCACTATCGGTTTCCGGTCACTCGGTCACCTTCCCCACCGTGGGGAAGCTAGGGGTATCCAGCAGGAGCCCCATGACTCGAACAGCCGCAGTTCCGCCTCGGGCAAGGGAGCATCGAAATCCTGGGGCACCACGAATTCCCCGGCGCACAGGCCAAAGGGGCGGAGCCCCGGCGCCAGCTGCTGGCGCTGACT
Source organism: Chromatiaceae bacterium (assembly GCA_016714645.1). Taxonomy (NCBI): domain Bacteria; kingdom Pseudomonadati; phylum Pseudomonadota; class Gammaproteobacteria; order Chromatiales; family Chromatiaceae; species Chromatiaceae bacterium. Next base: position 626,026 of record JADKCI010000005.1, read on the forward strand.
CAGGAATTGCGCAAAATCCAGCACCTCGGCCCGACTAGCCGGCGGCAACCGGCGGAGGGTAGCAACAATCTGCTCTTCGATAGGCAAGGAGGCGGCGGTGAACATACCAGGGGCTCGCGCAGCGGTAGCTGATGCAATGCTTAAATAGTAGCAGGCTGGCCCTCCCCCCTCACGCCACCCCCTGATAATAGACATTCTGCGGATGCCTCGCCTCCGCGAAGAAGGACCAGCGTTCCAGCAGCAGCCCCAGATACTGCACCCCAAAGGCCACCAGCGGCAGCCCGCGCGACGCCGTCAGGTGCCCCACCACCAGCAGCCCCACCGGCAGCGGAAACACCAGCAGCAGAAACAGCCACCGCACCCCGCGCCGGGTCGCCGGCGAGGCCCCATGAAAAAACTCCCGGGTGTTGAAGCTGCCCGCCGTGGCGCCCTGGGCGATCTGGACGATGGCGCTATGGCGCACGCCGATGGCGGTCGGCAGGCTGCTCTTGGGCTTGATGCGCCCCAGGCGGCGCAGGCTGGCAACCCGCGTCACCAGCCCCAGCAGGGTGGCAATCACCGCCCAGAAGCCGAAGAAGCTGACCAGGCCATTGCCCAGCCAGGCGGCGTAGGCGGCAGCGAGCAGGAAGCCCGACGCCAGCCCCAGCAGGGTGAAGTTGAGCACCGTCAGGGGGCTGTGCCACTCGGGCAGAAAGCGCACGCTGGCGTAGATCATGGCGGTGGCCCCGTAGAGGGCGAAGGTCGCCAGGGTACCGAGCAGGCCCACCACCAGGGTAGCGTCCACCGGCAGGATGCCGGCCAGGGTGAACCAGGGCCGGGCGGTCAGGTCGAGGGCGTGGGTCAGGCCATAGAGGGCCACCAGGCCCATCACCGCCGGCAGCAGGATCACCTCCCGCGACAGCCAGGAGCTGCGCCAGCGGGTGGCGGTGCGCCAGGCCCGCTCCGGCCGGCCGAGGTGGAAGAAGGAGGCCACCAGCCCGGCGACCAGCAGCCCCAGGGCCAGGACGCTGCCATCGACGTAGAAGCCCGCCCCCTGGGCCGGCAGCAGTTGGGCCAGGGCATAGAGCTGGCCGGTGTAGAGGGCCAGGAACAGCCCCTGGCCGGCGCCGATGAGGGTGGTGAGGAAGAGGACGGACAGGGCGGGATGCATGGGCGAATTCCTCGGGCGGGGGGACGGAGCGGCGGCGGACCAGGGCGGCCGGGGCTACCAGGCCACGTCGTCCACGGCCTCCTCCCCGGTGTAACGGGTCAGATCCTCGCGGCGCAGGGGATTATCGACGCGCTTGAGTTCGTCGGGGTCGATGTGCAGCCGCGCCTTGCGCCGGGGCAGATAATGATTGGCTGGCTGAGTGCCCCACTCCGGCATCAGCACATAGCCACCGCGCTCGCGGATGGCGATGGCCGCCGCCGAGTCGGGGTCGTGGACATCGCCGAACAGGCGGGCGCTGGTGGGACAGGCCAGGACGCAGGCCGGCTGGCGCTCGCGCTCCGGCAGGGTCAGGTCCAGGATGCGGTCGATACAGAGGGTGCACTTCTTCATCACCCGTTCCCGCTCGTCGTACTCCCGCGCTCCGTAGGGGCAGGACCAGGAGCAGTACTTGCAGCCAATGCACTTGTCGTAATCGACCAGCACCACGCCGTTGTCCGGGCGCTTGTAGGAGGCCCCGGTGGGACAGACCGGCACGCAGGGCGGCTCCTCGCAGTGCAGGCAGCTCTTGGGGAAGTGCAGGGTCTCGGTGGCCGGGAAGCGGCCGATCTCGAAGGTCTGCACCCGGTTGAAGAAGGTCCCGGTGGGACCGGCGCCGTAGGGGTTGTGGTCCGCCAGGGGTCCGGCCCAGCCGGAGGTGTTCCACTGCTTGCAGGAGGTGACGCAGGCATGGCAGCCGACGCAGACATTGAGGTCGATGACCAGGGCGAGCTGGGTCATGGGCAAGACTCCGGGACGACGGCGAACAGAACAGAGCGGCGCCGGTTGCGGCGCGGGGCGGTCATGGCGGCACCCTAGCGGCGGCCGCGGCGCCCGGCGACGTAGGCCAGCCAGCGCCCGGGGGACCGACCCTGGCCGGGCACCCGGCGCTGGGGGGCGAACTGAGGCAGGGTCGCGGCCGGCTCGCCGGGCTCGGCCTTGCGCACCCGCACCCGCACGTCGAACCAGGCCGCCTGGCCGGTCACCGGGTCGGCGTTGGACAGGTGGTCGCCGGCGCTGGTGGCGGGCAATTCCTCGCTGATGAGGTGATTGAGCAGAAAGCCCCGGCGCGACTCGTCGGCGTCCGGGGCCAGCCCCCAGGCGCCCGCCGCCTTGCCGATGGCGTTCCAGGTCCAGACCGTGCCCGGCTCCACCGCCTCGGAGAAGCGGCACTGGCAGCGCACCGCGCCCTGGGGGGACTCGACCCAGATCCAGTCGCCGTCGCCAAAGCCGTTGGCAATGCCAACCTGGGGGTTGACGAAGAGGACGTTGTGGCCGTGGATCTGGCGCAGCCAGGCGTTCTGGCTGTCCCAGGAGTGATACATGGCCATGGGCCGCTGGGTGAGGGCGTTGAGGGGATAGCGCTGGGTATCCACCAGGCCGGCCTCCAGGGGCTCGTAATAGAAGGGCAGCGGGTCGCAGTAGGTGGCGACGCGGGCGGCCAGGCGCGCCGGGGGCTGGCGGCCGGGACCCTTGCCCTGGGCGGCGAGGCGGAAGCGTTGCAGCACCTCGGAGTAGAGGTTGAGGCCGATGGGGTCGGCGTAGCGGATCAGGCCATGGGCGCGCGCCCAGTGCAGATAGCCCTTGTTCCAGTTGCGCATGTACTGGTAGGACTTGGGCAGCTCGTGGTGATATACGCAGTGGTGCTGGGCGTACATCTCCCACTGGCGGGGGTTGGGCTCGCCCTTGAGGAACTTCTCGCCGCCCTGGCCGCGCCAGCCGGACAGGAAGCCGATGCCGGAGCCGGGGGAGGTCTCGTAGTTGATGATGAAGTCGGGATAGTCGCGGAAACGCCGGGCGCCGCTCGGGGTGACGAAGGCCGGCAGCTTCAGCCGGGTGCCCAGTTCGATGAGCACCTCCTGGAAGGGCCGGCACTCGCCCTTGGGCGGCACCACCGGGATGCGCACCGCATCGACCGGGCCGTCGAACTCGGAGATGGGCCGGTCGAGCAGGGAGAAGACGTCGTGACGCTCTAGGTAGCTGGTGTCCGGCAGCACCAGGTCGGCGAAGGCGACGGTCTCGGAGGCGAAGGTGTCGCACACCACCAGGAAGGGGATCTTGTAGTTGCCCTCCCCGTCCTTGTCGGCCAGCATCTGGCGCACCCCCACCGTGTTCATGCTGGAGTTCCAGGCCATGTTGGCCATGAACAGGAGCAGGGTGTCGAGGGGATAGGGGTCGCCGCGCCAGGCGTTGGTGATGACGTTGTGCATCAGGCCATGCACCGCCAGGGGGTGCTCCCAGGAGAAGGCCTTGTCGATGCGCAGCGGCTCGCCGGCGGCGTCGACGAACAGGTCCTCGGGCCGGGCCGGCCAGCCCAGGGGCATGCCGTCCAGGGGGCTGTCGGGCTGGACGCACTCCGGACCCTTGGGCGGCTTGGGACAGGGCGGGATAGGGCGCGGATAGGGGGCGCGGTGCCGAAAGCCGCCGGGCCGGTCGATGGTGCCCAGGATGGTCATGAGAATGCCCAGGGCGCGGATGGTGTGGAAGCCGTTGGAGTGGGCGGCCAGGCCGCGCATGGCGTGAAAGGCCACCGGATTGCCGGTCACGGTGGCGTGCTCGTTGTCCCAGCAGTCGGTCCAGGGGATGGGCAGCTCGATCTGCTGGTCGCGGGCGGTGACGCCCATCTCGTGGGCCAGGCGGCGGATGGTGGCGGCGGGAATGCCGGTGATGCCAGCGGCCCACTCGGGAGTGTAGTCGGCGACCCGCTCCATCAGCAGTTGGAAGGCGGGCTTGACCGGGGTGCCGTCCTCCAGTTGGTAGCTGCCCAGCAGGCGCGGCTCGGCCCCGGGAGTATGAGTGCCGACGGCGCCGATGGCGGGGTCCCACCACAGCTTGTTCTCGGGGTCGAAACAGCCCTCTTCGTAGCGCATCTCGAAGCGCTGGAAGAGGCCGTGATCGTCGCGGCTGGGGTCGTCGATGACCAGCTCCGCGGCGTTGGTGTACTGGATGAGAAAGTCGCGGTCGTAAAGGCCGAGCTTGAGGATCTCGTGGATGATGGCCAGCAGCAGGGCGCCGTCGGTACCAGGCTTGATGGGGACCCACTCGTCGGCCACCGCCGAGTAGCCGGTGCGGATGGGGTTGATGGAAATGAACTTGCCGCCCTTGCGCTTGAAGTTGCCAATAGCGATCTTGAGGGGGTTGGAGTGGTGGTCCTCGGCGGTGCCGATCATGACGAACAGCTTGGCGCGGTCGAGGTCGGGGCCGCCAAACTCCCAGAAGGAACCGCCGATGGTGTAGATAAGCCCCGCCGCCAGGTTGACGGAACAGAAGCCGCCGTGGGCGGCGTAGTTGGGGGTGCCGAACTGCTTGGCGAACAGGCCGGTGAGGGCCTGCATCTGGTCGCGACCGGTAAAAAGGGCGAATTGCTTGGGGTCGGTGGCGCGCAGGTGGGCCAGGCGCTCGGTGAGGAGGGTGAAGGCCTCCTCCCAGGAGATGGGCTCGAAGTCGGCGGCGCCGCGCATGGCGCCGGGGCGGCGGCGCAGGGGCTGGGTGAGGCGTGCCGGGGAATACTGCTTCATGATCCCCGAGGAACCCTTGGCGCAGATGACGCCCTGGTTGAGGGGGTGGTCGGGGTTGCCTTCGATGTAACGCACCTCGCCGTCGCGCAGCTGGACGCGGATGCCGCAGCGGCAGGCGCACATGTAACAGGTGGTCTCCTTGACCTCGGCGCGGCCAATGGCGCGATCGGGAATAGGTTCCTGCATGGCGAGACCTGTGTCGGCGGGGGGCGGGGGGAATAGGATCGATTCTAATATTATCGATTGCTGATAAGCAATCCGAACCCCGCGAGGAGTAGATGGCTCACAAGCCTTTACTGATCGAGATCAATGTCGGCGGGGTGCCCTTTTCCGCGACCGGACAGGACTCCCTGCGGTCCGGGGCGGGGCGGCAACCCTGTTTGAGGACTCGGCCGCCCGATTACTGCTCCTCGAAGAGGCTGGGATCGCCCTTGCCCAGCCTGGTCACTAGAGCCACATCCCCACTCAAATCGACCAGGGTGGTAGGCTCCAGACCGCAAAAGCCGCCATCGATGATGAGGTCCACCTGATGGCCCAGCAGGTCGCGCATTTCGTAGGGATCGGTGAGGGGCTGGTCATCGCCGGGGAGCATGAGAGTGGTACTCAGGATGGGCTGGTCCAGGGCACCCAGGAGTTCCCGGCAGATCACGTTGTCCGGCACCCGGATGCCGATAGTCTTGCGCCGGGGGTGCATGAGGCGCCGCGGTACCTGCTTAGTGCCCTCGAAGATGAAGGTATAGGCCCCTGGGGTCATGCTTTTGAGCAGGCGGAAGGCCTGATTATCGATCTTGGCGTAGGTGGTGATCTCGGAGAGGTCACGGCAGACCAGGGTGAAATTGTGCTTGTCATCCAGATGGCGGATGCGGCGGATCCGCTCCATGGCGTCCTTCTCGCCAATCTGGCAACCCAGGGCATAGGAAGAGTCCGTGGGGTAAATGATGACACCGCCTTCCAGCAGGATATCCACCGCCCGGCGGATGAGCCGCGGCTGGGGATTATCGGGATGGATGTCGAAGAATTGGGCCATGGACGGATTGCTCCTGGGTCTCCTTGGGTAGGCCGGTCACCAATCCGCCCAGATGGGCGCGCAGCTGGGCGGCAGATTGGGCAGGCGGCCTAGCTCCATATAGGGGTGCTCGGGTCCGTGATAATCACTGCCAGCGGAGGCGAGCAAGGAAAAATCGCGCGCCCGTTGGGCATAGAGACAAGCCTCGTCCCGGCTATGACTTCCGGAAATCACCTCGATGCCGACCCCCCCCAACTCGCGGAACTCGCCGATCAAGTGGCGCATCTTGAAGCCCGTGAGACTGTAACGCGCCGGGTGGGCGATGACGGCCTGGCCACCCGCCTCCCGAATCCAGCCCAGAGCCTCCTCCAGGGAGGCCCAATCGCCTGTCACATGGCCAGGCTTGCCCTTGACCAGGTAGCGCTTGAAGACCTCGCGCACCGTGGCGGCGTAACCCTGCTGGACCAGGAAGCGGGCAAAATGGGTGCGACCCACAAAACGCTCATCGGCCGCCAGGGCCAGGGCACCCGCATAGGCCCCCTCGATGCCCTTGGCGGCCAGGCGCAGGCCGATTTCCTTGGCCCGCCAGTTGCGATATTCGCGCACCCCGAGCAGGCCGGCATTCAGTGCGGGAGTCGAGGGGTCCAGCCCCAGTCCCAGTATATGGATCGTGCGCCCGCTCCAGGTAACCGAGATCTCGACGCCGGGGATCAGGTTCAAACCCCGTTTGGCGGCGGCGGCCTGGGCCTCGGCGATACCATTGAGTGTATCGTGATCGGTCAGTGCCAGCACCTGGATGCCTACCTGGGCCGCACGGGCCACCAACTCCGTTGGCGTCAGGGTGCCATCGGAGGCGGTGGAGTGGGTGTGGAGGTCATAAGGGCTGCCCATGTCCGAATGTTACTCTAATTTTCAGCTACTCCGCGATGCGCTTGGACGCCCCCCGAATGCCATGCCTGAAGACTCAAGCCCCTACGGCTGGTAAACTATTCGCGAGATCATCACCTCAAGGAAGATTCCGAGCAGGGATATCGGGGATTTTTTCGTTAGACCCAGGAACCAAGGGATATCCTCTCCTATCGAAGAAGAGCTTGATAGATCCGACTCGCCCCAGGGACTGCCACCAGGACGGCCGCCGTCGCGAACCCACCCCCACGGGTACCCAAACAATAGCCAAAACATGAAATTACTGATCGACTTCTTCCCTATCCTACTTTTCTTCATCGCCTACAAGCTGGCGGGCATCTATGTCGCCACGGGCGTGGCCATCGCCGCCGCCGCCCTCCAGGTTGGCTGGGCCTGGTGGCGACACCGCAAGGTCGAAAAGATGCATCTTGCGACCCTGGCCCTACTGGTAGTCTTTGGCGGCATGACCCTGGCCTTGCACGACCCCATCTTCGTCATGTGGAAACCGACCCTAGTCAACTGGCTGTTCGCTGCGGTCTTCCTTGGCAGCCACTTCATCGGGGGCAAGACGGTGATCGAGCGCATGATGTCTCACGCCATTGAGCTGTCGGCGGCGATCTGGCCCCGCCTGAACCTGCTCTGGGTGATCTTCTTCTTCCTCTCCGGCGCGGCTAACCTCTATGTGGTCTATGACTACAGCGGGTTTTACGTCGCCCAGCAGGCCCTGATGGCCGCCGCCGGCTTGACGGACATCAACCTGGCCACCTGCGGACCAGTTCCAGTTCCAGGGCAGCCTGCTGGCCCAGTGTCAGGACGCCCAGGCGCGGGAAGACACCTGGGTTAACTTCAAACTCTTTGGCATGTTGGGCATGACAGTCGCCTTTGTCATTGCCCAGGGCTTCTACCTGGCACGCCATATCCGTCAACCAGCGGAAGTCCCCGAGGCCTGATCCCATGCTCTACGCCATTATCGCCACCGATAAGCCCGGCAGCCTGCCGGCCCGCCTGACCGCTCGCCCGGCCCACCTGGAGCGGCTGCATGCCCTCCAGGACCAGGGCCGCCTGATCCTGGCCGGGCCCCACCCCGCCATCGACTGCGCAGACCCCGGCGAGGCCGGCTTCAGCGGGTCTCTGATCGTTGCTGAATTTTCCGACCTTGAAACTGCCCAAGCCTGGGCGGCGGACGACCCCTATGCCCTGGCGGGCATTTATGGGGCGGTCCAGGTCAAACCCTTCCGTAAGGTATTCCCGACCTGAATCGGATTTAGTCACCCTTCATCATCACCTCCAGGAGTTAGAAAAATCGCATGAACAAGCGCCTGCTGCACATTGCCTGCCTGTCCGCCCTGCTGACCACCCAAGTCTTTGCCGCCGAAGAGGTCAAGGTGCCCGCTGCCCCCGCCCAAGAGGCCGCCGCGGCCCAGGCCGAGCCGCCCAGTGACACCACCATCGCCACCGTCAACGGCCAGCAATTCTCCCTCGGCCTCTTCCGCCTCTTCTATGCCGAGCGCCTGCGCGCGTCCAAGGCCGAAAACACCCCCGAGTTCCAGAACCTGGCCTTCAACGAATTCGTGAATATCATCGTCACGGCCCAGGATGCCAAGACCCGGGGCCTGGAGAACAATCCCGAGTTGGGCTATGCCCTGGAACTGCAAAAGATGCAGCTCCTGTCCCGCCTGGTCCTCGAACAGACCGCCTCGACCATTCACCCCTCCGATACGGACATCAAGAAGATCTACGACGAGCAGGTCGCCAAGATGGATCGCCTGGAATACAAGGCGCGTCATATCCTGGTGAAGGAAGAGGATGAGGCCAAGAAGGTCATCAAGGAACTGGACGGCGGCAAAAAATTCGAGGAGCTGGCCAAGGCCCATTCCGATGGTCCCACCGGCAAGAATGGCGGCGATCTGGGCTGGTTTGACGCCAACCAGATGGTGCCGGCCTTCTCTGAAGTGATCGTCACCATGAAGCCCGGCGCCTATACCAAGACGCCGGTCCAGACCCAGTTCGGCTGGCACGTCATCCTACTGGAAGAGACCCGCAAGATGGAGCCCCCGACCCTGGAGAGCGTCAAGCCCGAGATCGTCGCCGCCCTCCAGCGCGAAGGCCTGACCAAGTACATTGGCGAACTGCAGGAAAAGGCTAAGGTTGACCTCAACCCCGAACTCATCAAGCAAACGCCGGTAGAGGCTCAGCCCGAGGCACAGCCAAAAGCCAAATAAGGGGCCTTGAAGTCCTGAACGGCCACTCAGGGCGCCCGCGGGCGCCCTCCTTTTTTTAGCGGTCGCCTGAACTCAGTCCTTGGACCCGAGGATGTAATCAAAACGGCGGAGCGAGAAGAGGGTAATGATGACGCCGAGGAGGAACCAGTCCGGCCCCACCAGCCAGAGGACGAAGGGAATGGTCAGCAAGAAGATCCGGCTGCCACGATTGTAGTGCCCAGCGGCGCTATTGAGGGTCTCGGCGATTTCGTCCTCGGCCACCCCGGTAAAGATGGTCGCGGGCAGATTGATGAGAAACCCCGTCTGATTATAGAAGCGCAGGGCGATGACGAAGCGCAGGAAGGCGCTGAAAAAGAGGGTCGCCAGGATCAGGAGCTTGGTCCGGGCCAGGTCCCCGCCCATGGGAAGAAAGCTGACGGCATTGGATAGATTGGCCATATTGAGCCCCTGGAAAGAGGCGGCGACCAAACCGAGCCCGATCATGATGGTGGTGGAGGCAAAGACCGAGGCCGTCATCACCCAATTGCGCAAGGTCTGGATAGCCAGGATATCGCCATTCTTGGCCCGCACCGCCTCGACCCAGGCCCGGCGCAACCGGTCCGCCCGGCCACGGCTGGTGCGCTCCGGGTGCCGGCGGTACACCCAACCCAGACGCTGATGGTAGGCCAATAACAGCAACATCCCCAACAGGTCGGCGACCAGATACCAGCTAGAGGAGAGAAACAGTTCGGAGGAAAATTCAAAGGCCATGAAGAGTTGGAGCAATGGTGCAGGACATTGGCGAATAAGTATAACGAACAGCGGGGCCATGAGGTGGGTCGCGACAGCCGTTATGCCGCGATATGCAAATAACGATGGGAATAAGGAGACGGCAGCATGTCGTGCGAGGTAACACCCTTGAATCCCGGCATCTGGCGCCTGTCCGTGGCGCCGATGCTGGACTGGACCGATCGCCGCTGTCGGTTCTTCCTCCGTTTGATCAGCCGCCACGTCCGCCTCTACTCGGAGATGGTGACCACCGGCGCCCTCGTCCATGGGGATTGCCACCGCCATCTGGACTTCGATCCCGTCGAGCATCCGGTGGCCCTGCAACTGGGGGGCAGCAATCCAAAAGAGTTGGCGGCCTGCGCGCGGCTGGGGGAGGACTGGGGCTATGACGAAATCAACCTGAATATCGGCTGTCCCTCCGACCGGGTCCAGAACGGGCGTTTTGGGGCCTGCCTGATGGCGGAGCCGGCCCTGGTAGCGGACTGCGTGGCGGCCATGAAGGCGGCGGTGCGGGTGCCCGTAACGGTCAAGACCCGGCTCGGCATCGATGACCGGGACAGTTACCCGGAACTGCACGCCTTCACGGCGGCCCTGGTAGCGGCCGGGGTCGATGCCCTCATCGTCCATGCCCGCAAGGCCTGGCTCAAGGGTCTCAGCCCCAAGGAAAATCGCGAAGTTCCCCCCTTGCGGTATGACTGGGTGCAACAGCTCAAGGCGGATTTCCCAAGCCTGCCCATGATCATCAATGGCGGCATCCGCGACCTGGACCAGGCCCGGGGCTTACTGGACCCGATCGATGGGGTCATGATCGGGCGCGGCGTTTATCAGAACCCCTGGTTGCTGGCAACCGCGGACCGGGACCTCTTCGGCGATCACCACCCCATCCCGGATCGCCACCAGGTATTGGAGGCCTTCATGCCCTATGTGGAGCGCGAAATGCGGTTGGGGGTCCCGCTCCAGGCCATGACGCGCCATATCCTCGACCTCTTCCAAGGCAAGCCCGGCGCCAAACACTGGCGACGGACCCTGAGCGAAAACGTCCATCTCCCGGGCGCCAACCCGGACTTATTGCGCAGGGCGATGCCGCCTTGGCGAGAGACCCTGGCCAGCGAGCCGCCCGCCCGCGGCGCCTCGGCTTGACCCCCGGCGGTCTCATGGTCGCCGGTATCTTTCTGATTCTCGCCTGAAGCGCGCTACAATTCGGGTCAGCCAGCGGGTGACGACCTGCCCCGCGCCCCTCTTCATCCCTACCAATCCGATGTCGCCAACACGATGAAAGCGATGATCCTGGCCGCCGGCCGCGGCGAGCGCATGCGCCCCCTCACGGACTGGGTGCCCAAACCCTTATTGGAAGCCGGCGGCAAACCGCTGATCCTTCACCATATCGAACGGCTGGCCGCCGCCGGTTATCGCGAGCTGGTCATCAATCTTGGCCATTTGGGGGAACAGCTCACCACTGCCCTGGGCGATGGCGCCCGCTGGGGCGTCCACATCCAGTATTCCCCCGAGGTACCGGCCCTGGAGACGGGTGGCGGCATCTTTCGCGCCCTACCCTATCTGGGCCCCCGCCCCTTTCTGGTCGTCAATGGCGACGTTTGGACCGATATGGATTTCGCGCGCCCGCGACTGGAAACCGGCAAGCTCGCGCATCTGGTGCTGGTGGACAACCCAGCCCACCACCCTCTGGGTGACTTCGCCCTCGCCGACGGCCTGGTCCAGGTTCAGGGCGACCCCCGCCTGACCTTCAGCGGCATCGGCCTTTATCACCCCGACCTCTTTCGGGACTGCCAACCGGGTGCCTTCCCCCTGGCGCCCCTGCTGCGCACCGCCATGGCTCGCTCACTCGTGACGGGCGAGCATCATGCCGGCATCTGGCTCGACATCGGCACCCCGGAGCGGTTGATGGCCCTGGATGCCGGCGTGAGAAATCACTGGCGACCATGAGTCAAGAAATCGGGACGGCTCATTTCACCCCCGCCGACCTGATGGAGTTTAGGGCGCGCCTGCGGGCGGAGACGGAGCTGCTGGCGACCTGGATAGCCGAGGGCGTCCTGGCCTCCGGACCCAAGACGGGGGGCTATGAGCTGGAAGGCTGGCTGGTGGGTCCGGACCTACGGCCACGGCCCTGCGCCGGGGAGCTATTGGCGCGCCTCGGCGACCCCCAGGTCATTCACGAAGTGGCCACCTTCAACCTGGAGATCAATGGCCAGCCCCAAGCGCTCCTGGGCCGGTCCCTCAGCCAGATGGCCGCGGAATTGGCGACCACCTGGGCGGGGGCCCAGGCCGTCGGCACTGCCCTGGGGGCGCGCCTGGTGATGATCGGCATCCTCCCGACCCTGCGCGAGGCGGATCTGGTCATGGCCAACATGACGCCCTCCAACCGCTTCCCCATTCTCAATGCCCAGATCATCGCCCAGCATCAGGGCCAGCCACTGCAACTCCAGATCCAGGGCCAGGACCGCCTGGCGATAACCCGCCATGACGTCATGGCCACGGCCACCACGACCTCCTTTCAAATCCACCTCAAGGTTTCGCCCGCGGAGTCCGCGCGGGCCTATAATCTGTCCAGGATCATCTCCGCCCCCCTGGTGGCGGTGAGCGCCAATTCACCCTATCTCTTCGGCCTGGACCTCTGGCGCGAGACCCGGATCCCGGTTTATGAGCAGACCACCTCGGTGACCTGGTCAAGCCGATCGGACCGCACCTCTTTCGGCACTCGTTATGCCGAAGGCTCGATGCTGGAGTGCTTTCAGGCCAACCTGCGTGACTTTCCCGTTTACCTGCCCGAACTCCTTGATGAACCGGTCGAAAGCCTGGCGCATCTGCGGCTGCACAATGGCTCTATCTGGCGCTGGAATCGCCCCGTGGTGGGTTTCGACCCGGACGGCACCCCCCATCTGCGCATCGAGCACCGGCCCCTATCGGCGGGCCCGACCATCCTGGATGTCGTCGCCAACGCCGCCCTCTATTTCGGCGTCATCCAGTCCCTGCTCCAGGAGCCCCAACCCCCGGAAAGGTCCCTGCCCTGCCGGGTGGCCCGCGCCAACTTCTATCGTGCCGCGCAACAGGGCCTCAAGGCCCGGCTCCAGTGGTTGGGTGGCCGCGTCGCCACGGCCCGTGAGATTATCGCCCGCGACCTGCTGCCACGGGCGCGCTGGGGCCTTCGACATCTTGGGTTCGACCCCGAGGAAATAGCCCTCTGGCTCGGCATCCTGGAGGGCCGGGTACGTACCGGCCAGACGGGGGCGGAGTGGCAACGGGCCTACATCGCCCGCCATGGACCGGATATGACCGCCCTCACGGGCGCCTATCTGGAGCGCCAGCAAAGCGGCCTACCCGTCCACGACTGGACCCTGTAGCTTGTTCAATTCAATCGGCGTTATGCCCCATCATGCTTACAGAACGTTATGAACTGCCGGAAGGCCTCCTGGACCAGGACAGCCGCGGTCTGGAGGCCTACCTGGGGGGGCCAACCCTCATCCATCTCCCGGGGAAGCGCCAGCCGGCCCTCTTTATATCGGTCTTGCTGCATGGTAACGAAACCAGCGGCTGGGATGCCCTCCGCGCCCTTTTGCGCCAGCGCCTGGAGCGGTGGGGCGAGCCGCGGCTGCCCCGTGCCCTGAGCCTCTTCATCGGCAATGTCACGGCCGCCGCCCAGGGGCTACGCCACCTGCCCCATCAGCCGGACTACAACCGGGTCTGGCCGGGCAGTGACCTGGACCCCACCCCGGAGCACGGCCTCATGCAACGGGTGGTGGACAGCCTGCGCGACCGGGGCCTCTTTGCCAGCATCGACCTCCACAACACCACCGGCATCAACCCCCACTACGGCTGCGTCACCCAGCTTGACGCTCGCTCCCTGCACCTGGCCGCCCTCTTCAGCCGGACCCTGATTTACATACTCCACACCAAAGGCGTCCAGGCCACCGCCCTGGGCGCCCTCTGCCCAGCGGTAACCCTAGAGTGCGGCAAGGTGGGTGACAAACACGGGGTAAGCCACGCCCGGGAATACATCGATGCCTGCCTGCACCTCTCCGACCTACCCGGGCACCCGGTCGTCCCCCAGGACATCGACCTCTACCACACCGTCGCCCAGGTCCAGGTGCGGGATGACCACAGCTTCACCTATGGGCCAGGGCAAGCCGATCTCATCCTGGCGCCGGATCTGGAAGGCTTGAACTTTTGCGAACTCGCCCCCGGCACGAGCTTTGGCCGGGTGATGACCCAGGGCCGGGAGGTTCCCCTCCGGGTGCGCGATGCCGGGGGGGGCGATGTGACGGCGCGCTATTTCCATATCGAGGACGGCGAATTACGCCTATCCCGGGCGACCATGCCCACCATGCTCACCCGGGACGAAACCATTATCCGCCAGGATTGCCTCTGCTACCTGATGGCACCCTATCACGACCTGGTACCGCACCCCCGGAGGTTATCCCAATGAAAACTTGGTCACTGGATCCGATTCCCGTCGATGAGTGGGCGACGTTAGATAGCATTTTCCGGGAGCGGGTCCGGCGCTCACCCCTGCGCGACGCCTACCGCTGGTTCGATCGCGCCCTGGACGGCTGGCGGCAAATGACCTGGGCCGAGATGGGGCACGAGGTGGCGCGGTGGCGACAGGCCCTCGGGGGCGAGGGGCTGCAGCCCGGCGATCGCGTCGCCCTGCAATTGCGCAACTGCCCTGAATGGGTAATTTTTGACCAGGCCGCCCTGTCCCTGGGCCTGGTCACGGTGCCCCTCTACACCGACGACCGGGCCGACAACGCCGCCGAGATCCTGCGGGACGCCGGCGTCAAACTCCTGCTCATGCAGGATGCCAACCGCTGGAAGCGACTGGCGCCCATGATCGGCACCGCCAGGACACCGGGGCGAGTCTTGCTGCTGGATGGCAGCGAGGAGTCGCGGCGACTCGCGGCGGAGAACCCGCGCCTCGCCAGCGTTCCCGACTGGCTGCCCGGGAGCGGCCCTGACGGGCCATGGCGTCCCGCGGACCCCCAGGGCCTGGCCAGTATCGTTTATACCTCCGGAACCACGGGGCGGTCCAAGGGGGTCATGCTGAGCCACCGCAATATCCTCAGCAATGCCCAGGCCATTCTCGCCCTGGTCAAGGTCTATGAGGAAGACGTCTTCCTGTCCTTCCTCCCCCTGTCGCACATGCTGGAGCGCACCGGCAGCTATATTCTGCCGATGATAGCGGGGAGTACCGTAGCCTATGCCCGCTCGGTGTCACAGTTGGGCGAGGACATGCAGACCATCGCCCCCAGCGTCATCATTGCCGTGCCCCGGGTGTTCGAACGGGTTCATGCCCGTATCGGCGCTCAGCTAAGCCACCGCCCGGCCCTCATTAGACGCCTGTTTGCCTTGACCGTCGCGGCGGGTTGGCGTGATTTCGAGCACCGGCAGGGGCGCGGCCACTGGCACCCCCTGCTCCTGCTGTGGCCACTGCTGAGGCGCGTCTTCAGCCAGCCCGTGCTCGACAAGTTCGGGGGGCGGATGCGCGCCGCGGTCAGTGGTGGCGCCCCCCTGCCCTTCGAGGTCGCCCACCTCCTCGTCGGGCTGGGCCTCCCGCTTATCCAGGGTTATGGACTCACGGAGACGAGCCCGGTCATTGCCGTAAACCCACTCGAAAACAATTATCTGGATAGTGTCGGCGTGCCTCTGCCGGGCATGGAGGTCCGGCTGGGCGCCGACAGCGAACTGCAGGTCAGGGGTCCCGGCGTCATGCTGGGCTACTGGAATAACCCCGAGGCCACCGCCGCGGTGCTGGACGCCGATGGCTGGCTGCACACCGGGGATCAGGCCCGCATCGCCGGCCAGCACCTTTATATCACCGGTCGCATTAAGGACATTATGGTGCTGTCC
Organism: Chromatiaceae bacterium; assembly: GCA_016714645.1. Taxonomy (NCBI): domain Bacteria; kingdom Pseudomonadati; phylum Pseudomonadota; class Gammaproteobacteria; order Chromatiales; family Chromatiaceae; species Chromatiaceae bacterium. The sequence continues at coordinate 641,494 of JADKCI010000005.1, forward strand.
AATGGCGAGAAGGTGTCGCCGGCGGACATGGAAATGGCGATCGGGCTGGACCCCCTCTTTGAACAGGTCATGATCGTCGGCGAGGGCCACCCCTTCCTGGCCGCCTTGCTCGTCCTGGATGCGCAGGCCTGGCCGCTCCTCGCCCGGGAGTTTGGCCTGGATCCGGACTCCAGGGACAGCCTGGCCAACCCCCTGCTGCACAAGGCCATGCTCAAACGCGTGCGGGACGCCCTCGGCGACTTTCCCAGCTATGCCAAGATCCGCCGCGTCCTGCTCCTGCTCGATCCCTGGACCATCGATAACGGGCTCATGACACCGACCCTGAAATTCAGGCGCAACCGGGTGATCGAACAGTATCGTGCGGAAATTTTGCGCCTTTATGAGTCCGGGACTTGAACTCAGAAGGTCAGAGGTAAAGCTCCCTGGACCAGCTTGAACTGAAGTTGCCCCCTGGCCAATAGATATACCCAACACACCCGGGTTTTCGGTGTTCCGGGCCGGGTAGTGTCTGGCGGGGGACGCCGTGAATACGTCCCTGTAGGCTTGACGACAGCATCCCTGCTGTCGACACCCCCGCCAGCCCCCACCCGGCCCTCCGCGATAGGCCGGGGAGTCTCAACGTGGCCCAGTTCTGGGACAGTCGGGCGGCCGACCTCAAAGCCCAGGCCGGCGGTTCCATCGCCAACCCGGGCGAAATGGCGGCTTCCCACACCCTGACTATCGACGTGCTGCAATCGATTCCCGCCTATGTCACTGAATTCAAGCAGGTCTTCGGCACTGACAAGATCACCATCGACGAGGTCACCCAGGCCATCGCCGAGTTCGAGAAGACCCTGGTCACCCCCAACTCGCGGTTCGACCGCTGGCTGCTGGGCGAGAAGGACGCCCTGACCGCCAGCGAGGCCGAAGGCTATAAACTCTTCAAGAACAGCGGCTGCGTCGCGTGCCACAATGGCGAGGCCGTGGGCGGCAACTCCTTCCAGAAGATGGGTGTCGTGGAGCCCTACCAGACCCAAAGCACCGCCGAGGGCATGGCCGGGGTGACGGGTAAGGATGCCGACCGCTTCAAGTTCAAGGTACCGACCCTGCGCAATGTCGAGATGACCTATCCCTACTTCCATGACGGCGCGGCCCAGACCCTGACCGAAGCGGTGGACATCATGGGCCGACTGCAACTGGGCAAGAAGTTCACAACCGAGGAGAACGCCAAGATCGTCGCCTTCCTCAAAACCCTGACCGGCGATCAGCCGGCGTTCCTGATGCCGATCCTGCCACCGTCCACCGACAAGACCCCGCCGCCCAAGCCCTTCGGCTAGACCCTGGCGGACCTAGGGTCGCCACCGGAACCCGACCGATGCGTCGGTCGGGTTTACCAGCCTGGCGGGGACCCACACACAGTCTGTATGAGGTAAGAACGAATGAAAGCCTTGTTGATCAACCCCGAGACCCAATCCATCGAGGCGGTGGACAACGAGAGCCGTGCAGACATCGCCGGGGTGATTGGCTTCGACACCATCGAGTCCGATGCCATCGGAACCGCCGGGGACCGATTGTATTTCGACGAGGAGTGTTTTCTGCGCGGGGCCAGCGGTCGCTTTCAGGTCGACAAGCTGATCCCTATCTCGGGCAAGACCCTGGTCACCGGCACGGCCGATGACGGCGCCACACTCAGCGACGCGGTGACTGACATCGAGAGCCTGCGTAGCCGCACCCGTTATCTTTGACCGATCGGCAATATGGGCGGTGCGCCGAACCGCGACCCAGTCGCCAGCCGCGGCCGCCGCGACACCAGGGTTCGGCGCGGCGTCACGACGGGTTATAATCCCGCGGGTCAAGGAGGCCACCATGTCCAGAAACCTACCCAATCTCCCCGTCTCGCTTTATCGTTTCAGCTACCTCGCCGGCGAGGATCTGCACCTCCCCGCAGACCCGCGCGAGTTCTGGCATGGCGTCTTCGGCCTGCGCCTGCGCGAGATCGCCTGCGTGCTACCCGGGATCGAATGCCGCGCCTGCCTGCTGTTGCATCACTGCGCCTACAGCCACCTGTTCAGCGGTCCATGCCCACCTGACGCGGAACTGATGCGCCGCTACGACACCATCCCGGTCCCCCACGCCTTCCAGATCGATGGCACCTATCCCGCGACCCTGCGCGCCAACGCGACCCTCGCCGTCTCCATGGCACTGGTGGGGGACGCCAACGACCAGCTCCCGCTGGTCATCCAGACCATGGCGGCGGCCGGACAGGGTGGCCTGGGCAAGGGGCGCGGGCGGGCCTGGTTGCAGGACGTCACCCAGATCCTGCCGGATGGGACCCCGCCCCACCCCGTCGCGACCAAGGGTCGCCTGCTCACCATGCTGCCGCCCCAGGCGCCACCTACTCCGCCGATCCCGGACGCCATCCGCCTGGTATTCCTCAGCCCCTACAAGCCCTCCGGGCAACCGGCCGGTGGCACCAGCCTCGGCCACCTGCTCATGGCCATAGTGCGGCGGATCAGCCTGCTCCAGTACTTCTACACCGGCGTCAGACTCGAAGCCCCCTTCCCGGAGCTGAAGGCGGCCAGCGAAGGGGTCCGGGTGCTGGGCCAGACCCTTCGCCACCAGGACGCCTCCCGCCAAGGCAAACGCCTCGACACCGGCGGGCTGCTCGGCCACATCGACCTGGACCTGACCGGCATCGAACCGCTCTGGCCTTATCTCCACCTGGGTCAATGGCTCAACGTCGGCAAGAAAGCTAGCATGGGGTATGGGCGCTATGGCCTGACCCTGCCGAGCCGCGGTACGCAGACGTACAAGCAGGCAGCTTGAACAGCCCCGCGCCCGCTAGCAAGTGTGTCCCAAAAACCCCTCTCCCGCTTGCGGGAGAGGGGTTGGCGACTCTGGGGAGGCAGGAGGTAGAGCCGCGCCTGGAGCAGTGGCCGAGGAGAGGGAACGACCTGACACACGCCAAGGTTTCGTCCTCCGGCATGTCCCGTTCCTCGCGGCCCAGACCCATTCCAGCAGCCTGTTCGACAGCCTATGATCCGAACCGCCCGGATCGGGCGTCCCCTGGCCACCGAACCATCGGACTCAGGCGCTATCCCGACCCCACCCAGCCGCCGTATCCCAAGACCCGCAGTCGCCTGTTTCCAATCACCCCGCCAGGGGTTACCATCGGCCGAACAAAAACAAGAGGGGCGAATACCCCAGCGAGGACGCACACCATGCCGGCACCAGGCCCAGACCAGATCCCGCCAGCCGCAACGGTGTGCCACATCGGCCCGGCCAGGGTCAAGCCGCCGTCCCGCGCAGCAGCACAAGCTTGTCGAAGGACCCCAGGGCACAGCCCCTGGGGCATAGTGGCGTCGAACCGGAGGCGCCAGGGATATTGAGGCCGCCAAGGAGCTAGGGAAAGCCCGGTTCGCCCGCGCCAACGGATGCCTAAGGACACTCCCCATGACCAACCCCCACCCCAGCACACCGGAGCAATACCCCCATCGCATCCTGCTGATGGTCACGGGACGCACGCCCCAGGTGGTCACAGAGACCCTCTACGCCCTGACCCAGCGCCCCAACCCCTTCGTCCCCACCCAGGTCCACCTGATCACCACTGCCGAGGGGGCTCAGGACGCCAATCTCGCCCTGCTCGACCCCAACGAGGGCTGGTTCCATCGCCTCTGCGCCGACTATGGCCTGACCGGCATCGCCTTCGACGCCAGCCACATCCACACCATCCGCGATGCCGACGGGCAGCCCGTCGCCGACATCCGCACCGAGGACGAACACCGCGCCTGCGCCGACCTGATCACCGACTGGTCCGCGACCTCACCGCCGACGAGGACGGCTCGGCCCTGCACGTCTCGCTGGCCGGTGGGCGCAAGACCATGACCTACTACCTCGGCAATGCCCTCACCCTGTTCGGCCGCGCCCAGGACCGGCTGTCCCATGTCCTGGTCCCGCCCCCCTACGAGACCAACCGCGAGTTTTTCTACCCCAGTCCCAATAGCCGGCGGCTCTACGTCGAGCCCCTCAAGCGCTGGTTCGACGCCAAGGACGCCGTGGTCACACTGGCGGACATCCCCTTTGTGCGGCTACGCAACAGCCTGCCCGGGCGCTTCAAGGGCCTGGAAAACGGCGCGGCACGCTTCACCGAGGTGGTGGAGGCCCTCCAGGGGGCCTTGCAGCCAGCCGCCGTGACCGTGAACTACCGCCGTGGCGGGCTGCTGCTGGGCGAGGGGAGCTTCGTCCCCCTGGGTACCGCCGACCTCGCCTTCTACGGCTGGCTCGCCGCCCGCGCCCGTGCCGGGGCCGGCCCAGTACGCATCCCCGGTAAGGACCCCAAGAGCTGGAAGCCCGGCGAGGGGGACCTTTATGCCGGGTACTACGCCGAGTTCCTGGTCCAGGCGCGGGAGACCGATCTGCGGGAGGGGGTTGGCCAGGACATGAAGGCCCTGGGGGCCATGACCTACCAGTTCTTTCACCAGCGCAAGAGCGCCATCCGCAAGGCGTTGGAGCAGGCCGTCGGGCCTTTGGCGGAGGCTTATGCGGTGCAGAATCTGACGGGAGAGCGGAGACCTGGTGGGTTTGGGTTGCGGGTGGCTCGCGGGCAGATTCGGCTTATCGGGGAGCGGCTTCGATGAGTTCGGGAGCGCTGCGGGGGTTTTTGAAAACGGGTAGCCCAGGGCTGTGTGCAATCTTGACAAACCTTGAACGAGGACTGAGCAAATGACGACCTATCTATCTACAGGTTCCCAGTCGCCCGCCGCCAAGCCCACTCCCACCAGCTACTCTAGGACAACAAGTTAAGGAGCACACCCGATGCCAGAGATCACCCCTGTTCCCCACCTAGTCTTGCTGATCGGGAGCAACCCAGTCCCAAATGCGATCGCCGCGCTTTGCTTGTCCGACGACCAGACGCACCTCAGCCTGCTGAATTCCTGGGACTCCGGGGAGGTTGCCGGGCGCCTGAAGAACTGGCTGGTAGATCACCATAACCGCGACCCGGCACGCCTTGAGCTCGTCGCACTGCGCACTAAGGGGGATGAATATCGACCCGCCGCGATCCACGAGAAGGTGAACGACCATTGCAACAAGGTTTGGGCCGTTACGGCGTTCTGGAGCGGCAGGCAACGCGTCGTCCATCTACACTACACCGGGGGTACCAAGACCATGACGGTCCATGCCCACAGCGCGGTCCAGGCGAGCGCCGAACGGCATCAGGTGGCGTTTCATGCCTCTTACCTGAACCCGGATGCGCTGTGCTTGGTCGCGGACCCCCAACCAACCCTCGGTTTGGCCCAGACCGAACGGCCAATTCCCCAAGATATCCGGCTCTCCCTTGAAGATCTGCTCAAGCTGCACGGTCTGAAGGTAGCGAAACCACCGGTGCTTGAGCCAATCTGCCCCGATCTGGCGTTAGCCCTGCTGCAAGACCACGCGGAACTGGGCCATACGGACTGGGAAAGTTGGATCAACGAAAAGCTGAAGCCGACCACGCGCCGCCCTAAGTTCATCCCATACCCCGGTCAACTCGCGGACGACCCGGATAAGGGCTGGCACCGAATCAAGGTGCCCATTGGCAAGCACCTAAATTCCACACAGCTTGCTGCTGCCCAGCTCGATCAGCCGCCGCCGGGTTTCACTCATTTCACCACATCCCAATCCGCCCTGCTCACTGCCGCCAATTGCCTGCCTGTCGCGAACCTTGGTGGCATCGCGACCGGGCTCGGGTTCCCGTCGGCAAAGGGGTATTGCGAATGGCTGGAGGGGCTATGGTTAGAGTCCGCCGTGTTTAAACTGCTCCAAGACCAGGCGGCGCACCTTAGGCTGCATGACCTGGTGATGAACCTAGAGCCCATTCGGTTGGAGCAGTCGAAGGAATTCGAGATCGACGTGATCGCCATCCGCGGCTACCGGCTCTTCGCCATCTCCTGCACCACCGATAGCACGGGCGAGGGGATTCTGAAGCAAAAGTTGTTCGAGGCATCCATCCGCGCCCGACAGATGGGCGGTGACGAAGCGCGCACCGCGCTGGTCTGCTGCGCCGAAAAGCCCGAGCGCATCCAGGCGGAACTGGAGGGTGAATTCGACCTGAAGGGCAAGATCCGGGTCTTCGGACAACCGCAACTCGCTCAACTGAAAGGCTCTTTGGCCGATTGGATCCAGCACGCCTGAGGTATTGACCCTATGGAACTGCTCATCGCCGACATCACCGGCATCCAGCCCTACATCTTCGGCAGCAACCGACTGCGTGAGAACATTGGCGCGTCCTATTTGGTCGATCAGGCCACCGGCCCCTGGGCCCGGCAGGCGGTACTGGCCCTTACGGGGGCGCACTGCAACGTCCGTGCGGGCCAGGGCCAGTTCGAACTCGACCCGGACTGGTCCCTGCGCGACCAGGGGGCAGCGTGTGCCCAGGGTATCGAGGTCATCTACAACGGCGGCGGGAATTTTCTGGGGCTCTTTGGCAACACGGACCTAGCCCGGCGGTTTGAACGCACCCTGTCACTGCGGCTGCTGACCGAAGCCCCCGGCCTCGAACTAGTCTGTGCCGTCCACCCCTTTTCGCCCTCCGCTAGTGGTTTCGCGGTCGCCCTCGATGAACTCTTCGCAGCGCTTGCGAAAACCAAGCAGGGCAGACCCCGCCGGGCGCCCTTGGGCGGGCTCGGTGTGACCCAGGCCTGCCGCTCCACCGGCAATCCAGCCGTTGCCGAGCATGTGTTGCACGCCCAGGACGGCAGCGCGGACCGCCGGCCGGTCTCGGCCGAGATTCTCGCCAAGCTCGCCGTGGTCGAGGACAAACCCAGTCCGGTCGAGGCTCGCCTGGCGTCGGCCATCGGCATTGACATGGGCGAGTTCACATTCCCACGGGACTTCGCCGACCTCGGGGCCACCAAGGGTGAGCACAGCTATCTGGCCGTCGTCCATGCAGACGGCGACGGCATGGGCCGACGGCTGCGCACCGTCGCAAAGACAGCCGCGGACGCCTGGGCCGGCATCCGCGCCCTGCGGGACTTCTCGGTGGCGGTCAACCAGGCCGGCGAACGCACACTGCGGGACATCGTCGCTCGGGTTAAGGGCGCCGTGATCTGGGACAAAGGCGTGCCCTGGATCCGCCACCCGGACCCCGAGCTATCGGAACTGGGATTCCGGCTGGCGGCGGAGACCGGCAGCGATGACGATCGCACTGGACGCTGGTTCCTGCCCCTGCGCCCGCTGGTCTATGGCGGGGATGACATCACGCTGGTCGCAGACGGGCGTATTGGCCTTGACCTCGCCGCCTATGGACTCGATGCCTTCGCTGGCCATACCGACAACCTGCCGGGTCGCGGCGGGCCCATCAGCGCCAGCGCCGGGGTGGCCATCGGCAAGTCTTCTCGGCCCTTCGCGCGCGCCTACGGGCTGGCGGAAGAGCTCTGCATCTCGGCCAAGGCCTACCGGCGGGAACGGGAACTCATCACCGGCTGTCTGGACTGGCACTTTGCATCATCCAGCCCCGGCGGCACGCTCGCCGAACTGCGCGAACGGGAATATGGCGTGACCTTCAGTCAGGGTCGGGAGACGCTCCTGCTGCGACCGGTCACCGTTCGACCCAACCCGCGCGACACCGGGCGCGGCTGGCCCACCGTGCGCAGCGCCATCGATGTCTTTCAGGGCGAGAGCTGGATGGACCGCCGCAACAAGGTCAAGGCCATGCGCGACGCGCTGCGTGGCGGGCCGGAGGCCGTGCAATGGTTGCGCGCCCGCTACCTGGACGGTGCCGAATTGCCCGCGCTGATCGATGCCCGTGGTAATTGGGCCAGGGACGGCTGGGACAGCAGGCGTTGCGGCTATTTCGACGCCATCGAACTCTTTGACCGCTTCATCCCTCTGGCCTAAGGAGCGCCCCCGATGGAACTTCAACTCACACTCCTGAGCGACGCTGCCTTCGCCACCGGCGAGGGCGTGGCCGGCCTGCTCGACAGCGAACTCCAGCACGACGCACTGGGCCTACCCTATCTGCGCGGGCGCTCCCTCAAGGGGCTGCTCGCGGAGGAATGCGCCAACCTGCGCCATAGCATCCAGCAGCATGGTAATACCAGCGCCCAGGACTGGCTGGAGCGGACCGCCGTCCAGGTCTTCGGCAATCCGGGCCAGGGCGCCGCCGGGCAGGGAGGCCTGGCCATGGACGACGCCCGAGTACCCGATGATCTGCGTGCGGCGGTCCGCTTCGAGGTCACCGCCGGACGGTGGAGCCCGGCGGCGGTGCTCGAATCCCTGAGCGCCATCCGCCGACAGACCGCCATCAACGCACAGGGCGCTCCGTTGCACGGCAGCCTGCGCGCAACGCGCGTGCTATTGCGCGAGACCTGCCTGGAGGCGCGACTCGCCCTCGCCGGGCCCCCCGAGCATGCCACCGACGCCTGGGCGCTGGTGGCCGCCTGTGCAATGACCCTGCGCCGCGCTGGCAGTAGCCGCAACCGAGGGCTGGGTCGTGTACGCGCCCGCCTGTGGCAGGACGGTGCCGACGCCACCGACTTGCACTGGCAAGCCTTCCGTACTCGGCTTGAGGAGATCGCCCCATGAAGGTCCTGCGTTATCGCATCGCACTCCGCCAGCCCCTCCTTGCCCCAGGCATCGGCGGCGACCCCAATAACATATTGGGCCTGCCCTACCTGCCAGGCTCGGCCCTGCGCGGAGCACTGATCGCCCGCTACATCGACGCTCAGCAACCCGGCAGGACGTTCGACCCAACCGATCCTCAGATCCGCCGCCTGTTCTTCGACGGTAACTGTCGGTTCTTGAATGGCTATCCGGTCGATCACCGGGATCGCCGCATGCTGCCGACTCCCAATGCCTGGCACTGCGAGAAGGGGCGGACCTCGCCAATCCGGGACTTCGCCGTCGCACCACCGCCGGCTGACGATCATCGAGACTGGCGCGGCGTGCGGGCACCATTCCACTCCATTAGCGCCGAAGAGGCCACCATCTGGCTCAATACCCCGGCGCGCCAAGTCAATCTTCACACCACCCGTGACCGCACCCTGGGCCGAGCGCGGGCCGATGCGGGCGACATCTACAGCTATGATGCCCTGGCGCCCGAACAGACGTTCGCCGCGGCGATCCTCTGCGACCGGGACGATGATGCTGACCTCCTCCGGCCGTTGTTGGCCGGCGAGTTTCGCCTCGGCCGGGCCACCAGCACCTATGGTGCCGTCACCTTCACGCCAGGGACCGACGCGGATTCCGACTGGTGCGAGCAGCCGGCCGGGTCCGAGGATGCGGACGACGATGACAGGGAAGGCGCGGACTCCGAGACGGGCTTGAGGGCCACACTGCTCGCCGACGCCTTGCTGCGCGACAACTGGGGTCGCGCCCGCGCCGACAGCGAAGCCGTTGCAACGGCCGTCGCACAGGCGCTTACGGCGGCGGGGGCCAAGGTTCAGCTCCGGCCCAAAGCGGCCTTTTTCGGTGAGACCCGCCGGCGAGGCTTCAACCGCGTCTGGGGCCTGCCGGTGCCCGAAGACGCCCTGTTGCACATGGGCGGGGTCTTCGTGTTCGACCTCCTGGGCACGGTCTCGGCTGACCAGTTACGCCAGGTCGAATGGACTGGGATCGGCTCCCTGCGTGCCGAAGGGTTCGGGCGCGTGCTGCTAACTGGGCAACAACTCGACGAATGGACGCTACGTGAGTCCCCTCGCGCCAGTTCCACGCTCCCCGGGCCAATTACATCCACTGCTGGCAAGGCCCTGGCTGAACGAATGGTGGCCCGCATGCAAGAGCAGCGCATCCAGAACGCCATCGTGGCGCGCGTGCTGGGGGCGCGGCCGGAGATCAGGCTCACCGGTACAGTGCCCGTCTCGCAACTGGCCCAGCTGCGTAGCGTCATCCATGCCGAACTGCTCCGGGACGCGCCTGGTCTGATCTGCCTGGAGGACTTTGCCGCCGGGCTAAGTGCCCCGGCCAGGCGGCACTTCGAACGAACGCGGATCGAGGGCCAATCGCTGTTCGACTGGTTGCGGTCACTACCTGCTACCACCGGGGAGAAGCGCCGCGAACTGCTGTTCGGACCTCGCGGGACGACGGCACCGAGTATCGGTGACGTCAGCGCCAACCTCGACGACGCCACGCTTGCCCGCCACACCCTGCGGCTGGTGGATGCCATCGTCGCCCGTGCCGCAAAGCAACAGCGAGGAAGGCAAGTGGATCAACCAGCGGAGAAGGCGCAATGAACGCACCAACCTGGATCACCAATGCGTCCCGCCGAATCCGTCAGCGCATTGTCGTCGAGGGCGAGTTGGTCCTAGAAACACCTGCCTGTCTCGGCAATGGCGAAGACGACACCAGCATCGATATACCTCTACTGCAAGATCCTCTGGAGGGGCGACCGTTGCTGACTGGCACCTCCATCGCGGGTGCCTTGCGTGCCTACCTCGGCGAGTGGGAGGGCGGTTACGGGGCTACAGCCGCGAAACAACCCCTCACCACAGCACTCTTCGGTGGCCATCAGGGCGACCCGGACGGTGCTCAGAGCGCGCTGATCCTGGACGACGCCTTGGGCAGGGCCAACAGCGTCGAGCGTCGGCAGGAGGTGGCGCTGGACCCGCGCAGCCGGACCAGTTCCGAGGATCGCCTGTTCGACCGCGAGCTCTGGGCTGCCGGCACCCGTTTTCCGCTGCGGCTGGAACTTCTGATCTGCGATGACGATGACGAGGCCGCCTTGCGCCAGACCCTGGCGACCGCCCTGCTCGGGTTCGAGCTTGGCGAGATCGGGCTTGGCGCCCGCAAGCGCCGCGGCTACGGCTTCTGTCAGATCGCGCAATGGTGGGTGCGCATCTTCGACCTCACCACAGCCCCGGGCCTGATCGCCTGGGTTGAGGCGGGGGCAGACCAGCTCGCTACGGGCACAGCCACTGCCACGGGAGCATCGATTCTGGCTACCCTTGGCGTGACCGACACGCTGCCAGACCAGCGTTCCTATTGCGCCATCACCGCGGCCTTCGCCATCAACGGCACCCTGCTGATGGGCGGCGGGGAAGGTACCGCCGATGGCCCGGATCGCGTCCACCAGCACGCCCGCCGGCCCGGCGTGGCGGACCTGCAGCCAGTTGTCCCTGGCACAGGTGCCGCGGGCGCTCTTCGGGCACGGGCAATGGCGATCGCCCACCTGCTGGCACCGCCCGCAGATGCGGACAGACTGGCGAAGCGACTAGTCAACGACCTGTTTGGTCCTGATGAGATCAAGCGCGGCAGCGCGGCCGTCGCCTCGCCCCTTAGCGTCGCCGAGGCGGTGATCGAAGACACCGCCGGAGACTGGGTGCAGTTTCGCATCCGTCTGGACCGTTGGACCGCCGCCGTGCTGCCCGGGGCCCTGTTCAATGCGCAGCCCGCCACCGGGGGGCACTTTGCGCTGCGGCTTTGGTTGCGCAATCCCAAGCCGCACCAGGTCGGTCTGCTGCTGTTGTTGCTAAAGGACCTCTGGGATGGCGACCTGCCGTTCGGCGCCGAGGTCGGGGGCGGGCGTGGCCGGCTGCTTGGGGAGAGCGCCTGCATCCAGTGGCAGGCCCCTGGGCAGTTGAACCACGGTCCTTGGACCCTGGCTCGCAGCGGCACCAACGGGCTTCGCATCGACGGCGACGCGGATACCCTCAATGATTGCGTAGGCAAGCAGCTACCCAACTGGTTTGAGGCCGAGATGAAACAACTGAGAAGACAGCCCGCCGAGGGCGACCAGCGATGAGTGCCAGCACATACCAGCGCCAGATCCGCTCCTGCCCGGCCATTGCCGCGCCCATACCGGTCACGGCGGCCGACCATGCCAATGCGGATCGCCTCGCCGCCTGGCTCGCCGCCGCCGCCAAGACACACCGACTGCGCTGGCTTCTCGCACACTTGGACGACGGCGTGGTCTGGGGCCGCTGGGAGGCTGATCAGGGCCTGCTTACTTCGCGTCGGGCGGCCGCGGGCGACCTGCAGGCCGCACCCTGGTGCCCAGAACTGCGCCCTGCCACATTGCAGCAGGCACGGCTCTTTGCCGCCCACGCGGAACTCATGCTGTGGAGGGACGACAGCGGTGGCTGGTGCGCCCGCCTGATCCGCGACCTTGCGCCCGGCGAGGCTGTCCCCGAAGGCACGGCGAGCTGGGATCATGCCTTTGACGAGCCCCAACTGCTCTGGGGCACCGGGGCCCGACCGCTGGCCGACGGCTTCAGCCTCCTCACCCACGGGCAACAGGGCCTACGCCACGCGCTGCCCTACCCGCTGAAGCAGGGCAAGTGCAAAGCCCAGACCCTCACCATCCGCCACTATTTGACCCGCGACGGCCTGGCTCAGGTCGACGCCAGTCGTCTCGTCAACCTGCCAGCCGCGGAGGCCAAGGCATGAACGCCGGTCCTTTTGTCTACCAGATGCCCGTCCAGGCCACGCCTGGCGATGACCGCAAGTCCACGGCACCCTACAACTTCGTACCCCTACCCGAGCGGGTGGTGCTGGCCGCCACCAGAGCCGACGAGTTGCCGCGGCACGACCGGTTCGTCCCCGATGGCTACCCGCACAGCGGCTGGTTCGATGTAACCCTGACCACCGAAACGCCGCTCTACATCCGCGCACCGCAAAGGCGGGACGTGTTCGCAAACCCAGTGAAATCGGCAGCGGACTATCGCCACCTGACCAAGAATATCCCGGACTTCTTCCACCGCGGCGACGCCGCCCATCCGGTCATCCCCGGCCACAGCCTGCGCGGCATGCTCCGTGCGATCATCGAAATCGCCGGCTACGGCAAGGTCACCCAAGTCCTCGACCGCGCCCTGGTCTACCGAGCGGTCGGCGATACGAGCAGCCTCGGCGCCTGGTACCGCCACCAGACTCTGGGTGACAACAAGGCGCACATGCCACAGATGCGGTTCGACTATCCCTCGCCTCGGCTGCGGGGTGGCTTTCTGAGGCAGAATCCTGCGGGCGGTTGGCGGATCGAGCCGGGGCGGTGTGATGCGGACACCGAAGGCGAAACCTTGATCCATGTGGAGCGGTCCGCTTTGCCCCACGCCGTGCTGACACAACTCAGCCAGCAAACCCCGGTGCGGGTGTTTGTCTCCCCCGCCCCGCGAACATCACCCCATCGCACCAATCCCAACCTGACGCTCAACCTGGCGATCACCTCTGGCGTTCGTCCGAGGAATCCCGGCGACCCGACGCCTGCCAGCATGCTACCTGCCATGCTGGTCGAGTCCGGGCGTATGCCAAACAAGCACATGGCCTGCGCGATCTATGAGCCGGCCACCGTGGGGCCTCGAACGCTGATCGACATCCCGCCCGAGACGTGGGACCAATACGTCGAGGATCGGGATTTGCACCGGGGCCAGAACACACCCACCCGCCCGCTGCATAACGACGGTGACCCGCTGTTCTATCTGGTGGATGCACGGGATCGACTGGTCTTCTTCGGGCCTTGCCAGATGTTCCGGCTGCCCTATTCCCATGCGCCGATAGACCTGGTGCCCGAGGCGCTGCGCTGCCCGCTGGACATCGACTTCGCCGAGGCCCTGTTTGGCTTCGTGCGGAGCCCGGACGATTTTCCCGTCGGTGAGCGCCCGAAGCAGGGCGACCCGAACTGGGCCCTCGCCGGTCGTGTGCACGTAACGGATGCGGTGCTCGCCGCGGACCAGAATCCGGCGGGTGTCTTGATGGCGCCGCTGACTCCACATATCCTGTCCGCGCCAAAGCCCACAAGCTTCCAGCACTACCTGGTACAGGGCGCCGACCCCACGGCACCGGCGGCCAACGCGCAGGCCCTTCTGGCGCAGACCTCGCAGTCGGTGGAGGTGGTCAACCTGAGCCACTACGACTCGCCACAGGCGGATATGCAAGGCGAGAGGAGAGGCCAGCGCACCGTGCTGCGCGGACACAAACGCTATTGGCATCAGGGGCCGAGAACCGCCCAGCAACTCAGCGCACCACCGGAAGCGGTCCCTGGTAACTCCAAACAGCACACTCGGGTGCGCCTGGTCGCCCCCCAGCGGACCTTTACCTTCCGCGTCCACTTCCAGAACCTCTCCGATGCAGAACTCGGTGCCCTTTGCTGGGCGCTGCACCCGCACGGGCACCAGGGCCGCGTGTATCGGCACAGCCTCGGCATGGGCAAACCGCTGGGTATGGGGGCGATAAGACTCGAAGCCAGATTGACCCGCATCGACCGCAAGGCCCGCTATCAGGGTCTGTTCAATGCCGACCACAGCGGCTGGCAGACCGGCGTCATCAGCACCGAAAACTTGTCCACTGCCGCAACAAGGGATCGCCTGACCCAACCTTTCGAGACCTATATGGCTGCCTCCCTGGGCGTCGCCGGCGCGAACGCTAGGCTTGCCGACATGCGCCGCGTTGGCAACCTGCTCAAACTCATGGAATGGCCAGGCCAGCAGCCGACGGGGGTTCGCTACGAAAGCAATTTGCAGGTTTGGCGGGACCGTCCCGTGCTGCCACCGCCAACGGCCTTCGGCAGCATCGTCTCCCAGTCAGGTCCGGTCAGACCCACTGATCCCGGTCAGATCGAAGCCTGGCCGCCCGCGCTGGCACCCGAAGCTGATCCCGGCGATCAACAACCCCAACCGCCTGCCCCCGATTCGACATCTACTCCGGCAGACCAGAGCGCCGCGCCGGTCAACTTAGGGGACTATATGGACACTCAGCGGCGACAAGATGCCGAGCGCTTGATCGCCGCAGTGCCTCATTGGACCGATGTCGCGAATGAACTCGGCGATCCCAAGCAGGCCCCCGCGCACCTGAAACTTGTCCAGGAGCAGGGGCTGGCGTCTGAGTTCATCGCCGCTATCGCTTTACATCACGGGGCATTGTTGCGTAGGTGGGCCACATACGGGGGAAAGAAAGGGCGGGCGTGCAAGACCTTCGACGATTGGCATCAGCTAGGTTGATTGGACCAAAGCCAGCGCCGACGGCCCTGATTCGATGGGGCGGTCCACCTATGACGCTGCCAAGGCGGCGGAAGTGGCAACGGTGTTGCCCCAGTTCGCTGTGTCGGCGTTGTAATAATCCCTGCGATAGGCGCATCGCCACCGCGGAGCCCCAAGCATGACCAGCCGTGACACCTGCGCCCGTAAGGCCCTGCGCCTCCTGACGATCTTCATCGCTCTCCTGCTGCCCCTGGCCATTGTCCCCATCCTCGCTGGTTGGGTGGGGGACATCATCAAGGACTGGATCAGCGGCGCTTCCCCCTTCCCCTCTCACCTCGGCTTACTGATCGCAAGTTTCACCCTCCTGTTGGCCGCCGCCGCCTGGGTGGTCTGGAAGGGCCGCCGCCTGCTGCCGACCCGGGTCCTGGTGCAATCCCCGTCCTTCGAGCAACGCCAAGTGGTGATTGCCCTGTTATCGCCCTGCGACGACCTGCAACGCGGGGATGATGGTAACTGGGAGGTCAAGGGGCAGGACCGGGCCTGGGTCTCGCTCAAGGACAAGGACCTCGATCAACTGGTCAGCAAGAACCTCGGCCTCCAATGGAAATGGCAGCAGACCCTGAGGGCGGCCCATTACCACGCCACCCGTTTGCAACTGCTGGTCCTGGTCGGGTCTGCCGGCGCCAGGGGCTCCGGCACCCAGGACCAGCTCAACCTTGCCAAGGTGTTCTTAAGTACCTGGTTCCCCGGCAAGGTCATGGTCTACGGCGAACCCCAGACCCCCGACGGCGCCTACGACACCCGCTGGCAAGCGGACTTCGAGGACCTGGAGGGCCTGGAGCGGTTGCTGCGCAACATACTGCGCGAGTTGCACCGCGACACCGCGAGCTTTACCGATGCCGACATCGTTATCGACTGCACCGGCGGCTTCAAGGTGGCCAGCATCGCCGCGGCCATGGTCACCCTGGATCGACCCCAGTTGATGTTCCAGTACGTCGGCACCGGCGAGCACGCCGGTCAGGTCATCGGCTTCGATGTCTCTACAGAGCATTACGGAACCTAGCGCCTGTGCTGATCCGCCCGGCAACCTGGGTGGATGTCGTCGCGACCGCGCGCCTGCTGAACCCCGCATTCGACCCCCAAGGCAATCCGGAGTCCCCATGACCACTTATTTCGTCACCCGCCACCCGGGGGCCCGCGACTGGGCCGCCGCCGAGGGGCTCAGGGTGGACCGGGTCATCGACCACCTGGAGCCGGCCAGCCTTACTACCGGGGACATCGTCATCGGCTCCCTGCCGGTCAATCTGGCCGGCGAGGTCTGCGCCCGAGGCGGGGCCTATCTGCACCTGTCCATCGACCTGCCGGCGGAACTGCGCGGGCGGGAACTCACGGCCGAGCAGATGCGCGCCTGCGGCGCTCGGCTGGAGCGCTATGTGGTGACGAGCGCTGCGCTGCCGGTGACCGGCAGACACGTGGCATAGCCCAACCCAAACCACAAGCTTGCCGTTCGCCCACAAGCGCCCACCCGCGGGTTGTAATGTCCCCAACGACAACCGTTGGAGACATCGCCATGCCCCTTTCCGGCTTCTTCCGCATCACCTGGACCGTCCAGCTCCTGGTCGGTCTGGCCCTGTTCCTGGTCGCCTCCCTGATCGAGTACCAGGTCCTGCGCGATTTCTTCGCCGCCCCAGCCATCGCGATCATCCTGACCGCCGGCCTGGAGCTCGGCAAGGCCGCGGCCGTGGTCTGGCACCGCTACCTCGCGAGCTCAGGGGCCGCGAGCTACCCCGCCAGCACCCGTGCCTTCTCCATCGCCTTTCGCCTGGGCCTGGTCGGCTTCTCAGTGCTGTGCTCCCTGCTCTACCTGGGCGTTCACCTGGACCGCCCGAACCTGGACGCCATCCGCACCGCGGAGCTGGCGGCCGTCGATGCCCGTCTCAATGATGACCTGACCCGGCTGGCCGCCGACCGCGATGCCCACGTCCTCGCGGATCAGGCCCGCCGCGAGGCCGAGTATGCCGACGCCCGCCGCGACCATCAGGGCCAGGTGGACGCCTTGGAGACCCTGCTGCGCGCCGAGATGGACAACGTGGTCGGCAAGACATTCAAAGGACCGCGTTACCAGGAGTTGGCCGAGCGCCTGGAGCGCGCCCGGGCCGAGCGCGACATGGCCCTGACCGCCCTGTCCGAGCGCCACCGCCAGGAGGCCGCGCAACTGGCCGCCGGGGTCGCCCGCGACTTCGACTCCCGCCGCGAGGCCCGCATCGCCGCCGCCGAGGCCGCCCGCCACGCCGCCCACAACGCCAGTTTCGACGGCGACGACCGCACCCACGACCCGCGCGTTGTCACCCTTATGCGCATGACCGAGTCGGTGTTCGGCCTGCGCATCACCCCGCCCCAGTTCGTCTTCGTCTTCGCCCTGTTTCTAAGCCTACTCATGGAATTGGGCATCCTGCTCGCCTTCGACACCGTGACCCTGGCGGTCATCCCGGCCCTGGCCGCCCAACACCGCGAGGCCATCCAGAGTGAGGCCCTGATGGCTGAGGTCACCGGCAGCGCCGGGCGCGACGCCATCCGCCACCGCGAGGCCCTGGACCGGGTGCGCAAGGGGGCCGACCGCCTGGTCGAGCGCGCCCGGGCCCAGACCGGCGCCCCCGCTTCGGTCCAAGCCGATCCGCAGCCGCGGCCCGCCCGCGCCGCCTGAGGCCCGCAACCACAAGCTTGTCGTACGGCCTGCCTCGGACCGCCCTCCGTTACCCTGACCATCGACCCACAGCCCAACCCGGAGAACGCCAAATGATCGCCAACAGCATCCCCACGGACACCGGCCCCGACACCGACGCCGACCTCCGCCAAAGCCTCGACAAGCTCCCCGCCGAGGCGACCCGCCGCGGCAACGAGCTGGAACATCAGGTGGGTACGGCCCTGCGCCGCCACACCGAGGCCCTGCTCCCCGCCCTGCTCAACCGCGCCGAGCATCGCCAGGTGCGCGAGCACGTCGCCCGCGAGCTGGCCCTGGGCTTCGAGCATCGCCGCGCGGCCTTGGGGATGGCCATGGAGAGCCGCCTCCAGTCCATCCGCGAGGCCTGCAACCACGTCCTGGTCACCGGCAAGACCCATCTGCGCCAGCAGCGCATCACCTACTTCGGCGAGGTCTATCGGGATCTGGAAGGGCGCATGCAGCAACTTGCCGATACCTACCTGACCGAGGCCGACGCCCGCTACCAGCGCCTCGCCGAGATCCACAGCGAACACCTGCGCAACCGCGAGGCGGCCCGCCAGGAAAAGTCCGCCGCTGACTTCCTCGACACCCTCGACCGGCTCATGGACGAGTTCCGCAGCATCATCAGCGAGAACATCGACCGGCCCGATCGCCCCCTGTAGGTCGGGCTTCAGCCCAACCGGCGTCGGCCACCCCCCGGTCGGGCTAAAGCCCGATCTACACGGAGATCTACACGGAGTTCCCCATGTCCCGCAAGCCCGTCGTCATCGCCTACGACATCGCCAGCAACAAGCGCCGTCGCCGTGTCGCCCGCTGCCTCAAGACCTGGCGCCTCGACGGTCAGTTCTCCCTGTTCGAGTGCCGCCTCACCGACGCCGAGGCGCAGGAGCTGTTCCTCCAGCTCATCGACCTCATTGACACCGACGAGGACCACCTGCTGCTCGCCTGGATGGACAACACCCGCGACTCGCGCCCCATCACCCAGTGCGCCCGCATCGGGTTCCGCGCCCCCAGCCTCTACATCGACTGAAGCACCGCCACCATGACCGAACCTCGTAAACACTGGTACCTGATCGCCTACGACGTGCGCGACCCCAAGCGCCTCAACCGCGTCCACCGCTACCTGCGCAAGCGCGCCTTCGCCGCCCAGGAGTCGGTTTTTGTCGTCCACACCAATGCCGCCGCCATGGCCGAAATCGAGCTGGGCCTGCGCACCCTGGCCGACCAACGCGAGGACGACCTGCGCCTCTATGCCATCCCCGGTCCCGCCGCCGTCTGGGCCGCCGGTCGTCAGGCCGAGCGCCTTACCGGCCTGCACAGCGGCGACACCGGCGCCCCCCAGGGGTCGCGCGTGCGCCGCTGGTTCAAGGGCCTGTTCGGGCGGGAGGCGGCATGATTCTGGTCATCGACCGCCGCGCCAGCCTGCTGCGCCACGACGCCGGTACCCTGCGCATCGACACCGAAGGGGAGGGACCACGCCGCGCCCCCATCGCCCAGCTCGAATTGGTAGTGGTTTACGGCAATCCGCTCGCCGAGACCGCCGTTTGGCGCGCCCTGGCCAATGCCGCAGTCCCCGTGGTAATGCTCCCCAGCCGCGGCCCGGACGGCCCGGCGGTGCTGGCCGGCGGCCTGGCCACCCAACTGCCGCTGCGCCGGATGCAACATCGCTGCGCCAACCGGTCCGACCAGGCTCTGGCCCTGGCCCGCTGGGCCCTGCGCCACAAGCTTGCCGGCTACGACCTGCCCCTGACCGTATTGCGTGAGCGCCACCAGGCTGACCCAGACCTGTGCGCCTCCTTCACCCGCCGGCGCGACCAGGCGATCGCCGCCCTCGACGGCGTCGCGAGCAACGACGCCGCCATGGGTGTGGAGGGCCAGGTCGCTCATGCCTGGTTCGGGCTCCTCGCCCAAAGCCTCAACCCCGACTGGAGGTTCACCGGGCGTAACCGCCGCCCGCCCCTAGACCCGGTGAACTCCCTGCTGTCCCTCGGTTACACCCTGGTCGGCACCGAGGTCCACCAGGGGGTCATGGCCGCCGGGCTCGACCCGTCATTGGGTTTCCTGCACCAACCAAGCCCCGGGCGCGAGTCCATGGTTCTGGACCTCACCGAGGTCTTTCGCGGCGGGGTGGATCACTTCGTCCTCAGCCACATCGACCCCACCGGCCCCGACCAGGCCGACTACTACTACCGCGAGGCCGAGGGCTGTCGCCTGAGCAAGGCGGCCCGGCCGGCGTACTTCGGGGCCTGGGCCGAACGCCGCGACGCCTGGCCCTACCCGCTGGGTGGGAGCGATGGTGCCGACTGGCCGATGGGCGGCCTGCGCGAACAGATCAATGGCTGGATTGAACGCCTGCGCGCCGAGATGAAGCGCCTGGGCCCCTACTTATCGGAAATCGCCCCATGAAGATCAGCCTCCTCGAACAGGCCATGGCCCCTGACGCCCTCGACGCCGCCTGGCGCCGCCTCAAGACCGAGCACACCCCTTGGTCCCCGGACATCAGTCGCGACGAGTTGCAATACCACCTCATGCGCCACCTTCTGGAATGTCGCTTGGAGGTCTTAAGTGGGGGCTACCGGCCCCTGCCGCTCCGCCAATTCCCCATGCGCAAGCCCGACGGGCGCATCCGTGTCATCAGTGCCCAGTACCTCAAGGACAAGCTTGTGCAACGCGCCATCCTCACCATCCTCGAACCCCATGCCGAGCGCCTCTTCCACGACGATAGCTACGCCTACCGCCCCAACCGCAACGTCGAAAAGGCCCTGGACCGCGTCCGCGAGCGCATCCGCATCGGCACTGACTGGCTGGTCGACGCCGACATCGAACAATTTTTCGACTCGATCCCACACCGCCCCCTGGTCAAGGTCCTCGACGCCTTTGTCGCCGACGCGCCCACCATGCGCCTGATCAGCCGCTGGCTCGACCAGGGCGCCCATGTCAAGAGCCTGCTCAGCACCACCCGCGGTATCTCCCAGGGGGCCATCCTCTCACCCCTCTTCTGCAACCTCTACCTCCACCGTTTTGACACAGCCCTGGCCAAGGCCAAGATCCCCTTCGTGCGTTTCGCCGATGACTTTCTCCTCTTCGCCCCGGCGCAGGACCTGGCCGAGAAGGCACTGGACTACGCCACCCGCGAGTTGGATCGCCTCGACCTGAACATCCACCCCGAAAAAACCCGTGTCGTGCGGGCCAGTCGTGAGGTAACCTTCCTAGGCCAGAGCCTCCCCAACCCCAGCCGCTGAGGCCCCCGACCCTGTGCCGAACCCTAAGTTTCTCCTATCCCATTTGATATATTCCGGCGACCACCGTAACATCCTGTTCGGGGCCTGGAATCCGCAATTGCCAGGGGGGCGCCCCCCTACCTGATGAATAAGGTATTGAGACGTGCCAACAAGATGTAAAAGAAGAACCTTTTCGGGGCGCCCCCCTACCTGATGAATAAGGTATTGAGACAAGTTGGCGCTGACCAGCGCCGCCCGGTCCGCAGGGGCGCCCCCCTACCTGATGAATAAGGTATTGAGACGGTCTCCGGGGGTTGCTCATGGGGCTGGTGTTCATGGGGCGCCCCCCTACCTGATGAATAAGGTATTGAGACCTCCTCGAAAACCACCAGGCACTGGTTCTCCTCGGGGGCGCCCCCCTACCTGATGAATAAGGTATTGAGACCTTCCAATCTGGCCTGACCCTCTGCGTGGGCAGGGGCGCCCCCCTACCTGATGAATAAGGTATTGAGACTGGGCTGCGGCACGACGAGGCCGCACAAGCGCAGGGGGCGCCCCCCTACCTGATGAATAAGGTATTGAGACTAGTAGATGACGACTCCATACACCTGACCGGTGGGGCGCCCCCCTACCTGATGAATAAGGTATTGAGACCTCCGAACTCCTCCGAATCCTCGGCGAGTCGGGGGCGCCCCCCTACCTGATGAATAAGGTATTGAGACGATGCCCTGATATTGATAAGGAACGGCTCCTCGGGGGCGCCGGGGCGCCCCCCTACCTGATGAATAAGGTATTGAGACGTAGTACTTGCGGGCGCGGGACCACGCCGAGTCGTGGGGCGCCCCCCTACCTGATGAATAAGGTATTGAGACGATGCCCTGATATTGATAAGGAACGGCTCCTCGGGGGCGCCGGGGCGCCCCCCTACCTGATGAATAAGGTATTGAGACGTAGTACTTGCGGGCGCGGGACCACGCCGAGTCGTGGGGCGCCCCCCTACCTGATGAATAAGGTATTGAGACGGTGTAGCGGCGATGCCAGCAGACCATGGTACCGGGGCGCCCCCCTACCTGATGAATAAGGTATTGAGACCCAGTAGATCACGTCCGCCTCCACCAGTAGGCCCGGGGCGCCCCCCTACCTGATGAATAAGGTATTGAGACTAGTGACGGTCCAAGGTACGCTCGATCGCCTTGGGGGCGCCCCCCTACCTGATGAATAAGGTATTGAGACGCTCCGCCGGGCTGGCCGGTGCCAGCCGGGGTGCTGGGGCGCCCCCCTACCTGATGAATAAGGTATTGAGACTCCGGGACGTAGTAGACGAGGACCCCGTACACCGGGGCGCCCCCCTACCTGATGAATAAGGTATTGAGACCACCCCGCAAGGCACTGACCCTGTTTCCAGGCGGGGCGCCCCCCTACCTGATGAATAAGGTATTGAGACAAGCAGATCCAGCTGATGACATAGGGTCAAGGCGGGGCGCCCCCCTACCTGATGAATAAGGTATTGAGACGCCACGATGAGTGATCCATCCTCACCGAGGAACGGGGCGCCCCCCTACCTGATGAATAAGGTATTAAGACTCATGTTTTTCAGCCGGTTTGTTGAGGGCTTGCGGGGCGCCCCCCTACCTGATGAATAAGGTATTGAGACTGCTTGCCCGCGATCGGTCCGTTGTCCTTGCGGGGGCGCCCCCCTACCTGATGAATAAGGTATTGAGACCTACATTTATGGAGTGTGGGGATAGGATGCCAGGGGCGCCCCCCTACCTGATGAATAAGGTATTGAGACACGCGCGGTTTGACTCACGGGCCCCATGGCTCCCGGGGCGCCCCCCTACCTGATGAATAAGGTATTGAAAGGGCCCGCATCGTTTCCTTTGCGGGGGGCGCCCCCCTACCTGATGAATAAGGTATTGAGACCGACGAGGGCAGCGACGAGGGCAACAATGAGGGGGGCGCCCCCCTACCTGATGAATAAGGTATTGAGACTTTCCGGAGACTATCGCCTCCGGTCGCCTGTGGGGGGCGCCCCCCTACCTGATGAATAAGGTATTGAGACCCACCGTGGTAGCGAGCAGTCGACGCAGGTGTGGGGCGCCCCCCTACCTGATGAATAAGGTATTGAGACCCTCGCGCGACCGCGGGCTTGTGTTCCTCACAGGGGCGCCCCCCTACCTGATGAATAAGGTATTGAGACCCACCAGCATGGGTGGTCGTCTGTGTGAAGGCGGGGCGCCCCCCTACCTGATGAATAAGGTATTGAGACCATCCAGATAGGTCATGACCTTCTCGGTATTGGGGGCGCCCCCCTACCTGATGAATAAGGTATTGAGACTCACGAGCGTGTCCGGAATGATGCCGGTCGGTGGGGGCGCCCCCCTACCTGATGAATAAGGTATTGAGACGATCGCTGATCGGGGCGTCTACCGGGTGGTCGTCGGGGGCGCCCCCCTACCTGATGAATAAGGTATTGAGACAGTCTCGGAAAGTGTTGAGGAACCCGTTCGTACTGGGGCGCCCCCCTACCTGATGAATAAGGTATTGAGACAGCTTGAAGCCCAGGTTTACGGAATTCACATCGGGGCGCCCCCCTACCTGATGAATAAGGTATTGAGACCAAGTTTGCAGGTCCGCCACTTGCGTTCATTGCGGGGCGCCCCCCTACCTGATGAATAAGGTATTGAGACCTTCAGCAGCCGCTCGGCATGGTGCTCCTGGTACCGGGGGCGCCCCCCTACCTGATGAATAAGGTATTGAGACACGAAGCAGTGAGTCACTGCTGTTTTGGAATTGGGGCGCCCCCCTACCTGATGAATAAGGTATTGAGACCTTCACGGAAATGCTTCGAACATTGGCGAACGGAGGGGCGCCCCCCTACCTGATGAATAAGGTATTGAGACCTCCTCTTCGCTAAGCCAACCCCGCACATCTCGGGGGCGCCCCCCTACCTGATGAATAAGGTATTGAGACCTGCAAGGACCGGTATCCCAATCAATGGGTATTGGGGCGCCCCCCTACCTGATGAATAAGGTATTGAGACATCAACATCTTAGTCACGTGGGCCTTGATCATAAATCCGCCCACATTGTTCAGCCCCTGGGCTACAGACCCCTTGTAGAACATGGTCTTGCGTGTGTTAACCCACATCAACTGAACGGTCTTGGGCGGATTTATGATCAAGGCCGTCACGTGAGTCATTCCGGCGGGGCGCCCCCCTACCTGATGAATAAGGGTAACTATTCAGCTCACTTGGCCTGACTCAATCCAGGCGCGGCATCGGCGGCTGGCCTTGGAAGGTTAAGACCAAGGCTTGGTACACATTGATGGATTGCTTCTGCAAGGTCGCGAGAGGTAGGAACGGATGGTGGCAAAGGCCTGGGCACCCGCCACGGCGCGGAAGCCACCGGAGAACTGGTGCTTGAGCTTCGGCATGCGGATATCGCGCTTCGGCGAGATGGTTGTCGAAGGGGACCTGGAGGTCGGTGATGAAGCGCAGCACCTCGTCGCGGTGCGCTTGCAGGCGGGTGATCAGGTTATAGGCGGGGGTCTGTTTGACGCGGCGCCGTTGGCCTGGCGGGCGGACGGCGCGCGGATGCTGGCTGGCCGCAGTGATAAGAAGATCGTCATAGCGGGTGAAAAAGTCCTCGACCATGAGGCTGGGTAAGGCGGCGAAGCCCGCCGCCCGGGCCAGTTTGGTCGCCGCGTTGGCCTCACACAGCAGGTCGATCAGGGCTTGCGGCCAGCGGCGGCGCGGGTAGGTCTCCGCCATGGCGATGAGCTCGCGCAGATGATGGGCATTGCCGTACGCATGGGTGCAGTCATAGCTGGCGTAGGCCGACCAATGATCATGGGTTGGCGCCGGGATCGGTAAGTGTCAAGGTAGTTGTCGCTTCAGTCATGCCGGGCCCGGGTCACGGCAGGGGGCCGGCAGGTGGCCCTCCGGTGCGGCGACGCGGGGGCGCGAGAGGTTGCAGGCTTGTCACGTCCTTCGGGCCCCGGGGGCAGACCCCGTTCTCCATCTAACCCCGCCCTCCTCAAGCCAATGCCTCCCGCAGAAATCGGAACAGGCGGCGATCGCCCTCGGGCTTGCCTTGCTCGCGGTCCTTGCGGGCGGCGCGGATCAGGGTCCGCAGTTGATGGCGATCCACTTGGGGGAATTCCTCCAGCAACTTGCCCAGGGCCTCGTCCCCCGCCACGATGAGGCGCTCCCGCCAGCCCTCCAGCAGATGGAGACGGGTAGCCTCCTCCTGTCGGTGGTGCTCCTGGCCCTGCAACAGGTCCGTGACGGCGGCCATGTCATCCCGGGCCAGCAGGTTGGCGATGCGCTTGTAGTGTCGTCCCAGGACGCGGATGTCCTTGATGCGCGCCGTTTCATCGATAGCGGCCCAGGTGGCGGCGCTCAGTTCCAGACGTTCCAGCTCATGCCGGGGCAGGGACAGGAGGCGTTTCGCCAGATCCTGGAGGACATGGTGATCACGCTTGACCTGGCTCTTGCTCGGGCCATCGTAGCGGGGCTCGTCGTCGTGGGCCTCGGGGTGCTCTTGCCGCGGGTGGGCATGCTTCACGCGATCCATTCCAGGTGCTCCAGGATCAATTGGGGCTTGAATACGCCCCGGAATTCGTTGACATCCAGGCGGTAGGCGAGACGAACGCGGTCGCCGGGGCCATCCATCTGATCGCCCAGCCGAAAACCGATGCCGTCGATAGCCAGGCCAACACCGCCCTCGGCGCGCAGGCGCAGGCGCAGGTGTTCCCCATCCCCCACCTGCTTGCGGCTCAGGACCTGGAAGACCCCGTCGAAGAGGGGCTCGGGGAAGCCCTTCCCCCAAGGGCCCGCGTGACGCAGGGTCTGGGCGGTGGCCAAGTCGAGGGCCTGGGGTGGCAGTTCACCGTCGGAGAGAATCTCGCGCACCGGTGGGGTATCGCCGATCTCGGCCCGCACGGCCTGACAAAAGGCCTCGCGGAAGGGCGGGAAGGCGGCCTCCTCCAGGGTTAGGCCGGCGGCCATGGCGTGACCACCAAAGCGCATGATCAGGCCCGGCTGGCGTTTGTCTACGGCATCGATGAGGTCGCGCATGTGCAGGCCCTCGACGGAACGGGCGGAGCCGCGCAGCCGGCCATCCTCGCCGGGGGCGAAGGCGATGGCGGGTCGTTGCCAGCGCTCGCGGATGCGGGAGGCGAGGATGCCGACGACACCCTGATGCCAGCCCGGATCGAAGAGACAAAGCGCCGGCGGCAGCCCGCCGGATTCCAGATTCAAGGCCGCCAGGGCGGCATCCGCCTCGAGCTTCATGCCATTCTCGATCTCCCGCCGGCGCTTGTTGAGGTCGTCCAGCTCCCGCGCCATGGCGGCGGCCTGGGCCGGGTCGTCCGTCAGCAGGCATTCGACGCCCAGGGCCATGTCCTCGAGCCGGCCAGCGGCATTGAGGCGCGGCGCCGCCAGGAACCCCAGGTCGCGGGCCACGGCCCGGTTCGGGTCACAGCCAGCCACCATCAACAGGGCCCGCACCCCCGGGTTGCCATTGCCCGCGCGGATGCGGCGCAGGCCCCGTTCCACCAGGATGCGGTTGTTCTGATCGAGGGTGACGACGTCCGCCACGGTCCCCAGGGCCACCAGATCCAGGAGGTCCGCCAGCCTGGGGGCTACGCGGTCGGGTCCAAACCAGCCCAGATCGCGCAGCCGGGCCCGCAGGGCGGCGAGCAGGTAGAAGACTACGCCGACCCCGGCCAGGTGCTTGCTGGGAAAGGGGTCTCCCGGCTGGTTGGGGTTGACGATGGCCGCTGCCTCCGGTAGGAGCTCCCCTGCCAGGTGGTGGTCGGTGACGATGACCTGGATGCCCAGTTCGTTGGCCCGGGCCACGCCCGCGACGGCGGCGATGCCGTTATCGACGGTCAGGATCAGATCGGGACGCCACTCCAGGGCCGCGTCCACCACCGCCGGGCTCAGGCCATAGCCATAGGCAAAGCGGCTCGGCACCAGGTAGGAGACCCGCCCCGCGCCCATGGCGCGCAGGCCCCGCACGGCCAGGGCGCTGCCGGTGGCGCCGTCGGCGTCATAATCGCCCACCACCAGAATGGAGCCCCCGCCCGTCACCCATTCCGCCAACCGCTCCGCCGCCCGGCCGATGTCGAGCAGGGTCCCGGACGGGTGCAGGGCACCCAGGGGGAGCTGACAGCCGGACTCATCCCGCACCCCGCGCGCCAGGTAGATGCGGCGCAGAAAGGGTGACAGGTTGTGAGGCATGAGGACCGAGGCCGCCGGCATGGGGCGGCGGCGGATCACCACCCGCACGGCCGCGGGGCTAGCCTCCACCGGGGCGGAAGAGCCCGGGGCCGCCACGACAGGGGTTTGGGGTTTGGAGCGTATGGCCATGCGCGGGGAGCTTACCACGGACAGGGCGGAGAGGGCGGCGGCGTACTTGGGATTGCCGCACTCAATCGGCCAGCGCACCCTGAATCCTCTTCCGCACTCCCGACGAGGCCCCGGATGCAGGGTAAACTAGCGGCAAACCCGCGCCCCCCTACCGGAGCCCTTCATGCACCCTGAATTCGATCTCTCGCCAGACCTCTGCTACCTCAACCACGCCGCCGTGGCCCCCTGGCCGCGACGGGCGGTGACGGCGGTGACCCGCTTCGCCGAGGCCAATGGCCGCCGGGGCTCGGCGGACTATGCGACCTGGCTCGCTACCGAACAGCGGCTGCGCGAACGCTTGGCGGACCTCATCCAGGCCCCCTCCACCGACGACATCGCCCTGGTCAAGAACACCTCGGAGGGCCTGTCCATCCTGGCGCAGGGGCTGGACTGGCAAGCGGGGGACAATATCGTGGGCATCGCCCAGGAATTCCCCTCCAACCGCCTGCCCTGGGAGGCCCTGCAGGATCAGGGGGTCGCCTACCGCGTCCTGGACCTCGACACCACGGATGACCCCGAGACCGCCCTCGACGAGCTCTGCGACGCCCGCACCCGGCTGGTCGCCGTGAGTTCGGTTCAGTACGCGCGCGGCTTGCGTCTAGATCTGGAGCGTCTTAGCGCCACCTGCCTCCGCCGGGGCATCCTGCTCTGCGTGGACGCCATCCAGAGCCTGGGCGCCCTGCCCTTCGACCTCCAGCGGATCCCCGTGGATGTGGTCGTGGCCGATGGTCATAAATGGATGCTGGGACCGGAGGGCATCGCCCTCCTCTATGTCGCGCCAGCCCTGAGGCCCAGGCTCAGGCTGCGCCAGTTCGGCTGGCACATGATCGCCCACCCCGGCGACTACGACCGCCATGACTGGACCCCCTCCCCCACCGCCACCCGCTTCGAGTGCGGCAGCCCCAACCTCTTGGGCATCCACGCCCTGGAGGCCAGCCTCTCCCTCCTGCAAGAGGTGGGCATGGCGTCCGTGGCATCCGCCATCGAGCAGCGAATCAGCCGGCTCATGAGCCTCATGGATCAGGCCGGCTTTGAGGTCCTGACCCCCCGCGCCCCCGAGCGCCACGCGGGTATCCTGACCTTCCGCGTCCCCGGGGCCGATCACCCGCGTCTGTGGCGCGAACTCCAGACCCGGGGCGTCAGTTGCGCCCTGCGGGGCGGGGGCATTCGCTTTTCACCGCACTTTTACACGGATGAGGCTTTGCTCGACCGGGCTGTAACGCTGGTCAAGGAAGTATTGGCGGATGGCTATACCCAACACACCTGAGTTTTGGGTTGCCCGGGCCGGGTATAACTCGGAAAATCAACATTTGAATCGCGAGGCTCGTCGCCCAATGCTTGATACCCTGCCCCTGCTAAGCGCCACCGACTTTCCGCCCCTGCGCCGCCGTAGCCTGACGACCCTCCAGGTGAATTTGGGCTACCGCTGTAACCAAACTTGCGTCCATTGCCACGTCAACGCCGGTCCCCAGCGGACCGAGCAGATGGATGACGCCACTCTCGCGCTGATCCCTCGCGTACTCGCCGCCCGGGGGTTGCGGGCTCTGGACCTCACCGGCGGCGCCCCCGAGCTGCATCCGCGCTTTCGCTGGCTAGTGGCGACCGCGCGCGGGCTCGGGGCCAGGGTAATCGACCGCTGCAACCTGACCATCCTCTCCGAGCCGGGGTTCGAGGACCTGGCGGACTTCCTTGCCGCCCAGGGGGTGGAGGTACTGGCCTCGCTGCCCTGTTATCTGGAGGACAACGTGGATACCCAGCGCGGCCAGGGGGTTTACCAGCGCAGCATCGAGGGACTCAAGCGATTGAATGACCTGGGTTACGGTCGGCCCGGCAGCGGCCTCGACCTGAATCTCATCTACAACCCCGGTGGACCCCGCCTGCCGCCGGAACAAACCGGCTTGGAGGCGGACTACCAGCGGGAGTTGCAGGCCCGCCACGGCATCGGCTTCAACCGGCTCTACACCCTGACCAACATGCCCATCAAGCGCTTTGGCAGCACCCTTATCTCCCGGGGCCAGTTTGGCGATTACATGACCCTGCTCAAGGACAGCTTCCACCCCGCCAACCTGGAGCAGGTCATGTGCCGCGATTTGATCAGCGTGGACTGGCGGGGCCGGTTGTTCGACTGCGACTTCAATCAGCAACTGGGGCTGGGGCTGGCCCCGGTCGGCCCAAGTGACGAGGGGCGCCATGAGCCCTGCCTGCGCGACCTGCTAGAGACCGATTTTGCCTGGGGCCCCATTGTCATCGCCGATCACTGTTATGGCTGTACCGCGGGCCAGGGCAGTAGTTGCGGCGGGGCCCTGGCCGCTCCCGGTCCGATTCCCGCCCCATGAGGCTGTCGCTCATCCTGCCCGCCCTCGATGAGGCGGCGGATATCCCGGCCACCCTGGCCGCCCTCCAACCGCTGCGCGCCCTGGGCCACGAGGTCATCCTGGTGGATGGCGGCAGCACCGATGGCACCCCCCTCTTGGCCGCCCCCAAGGTGGACCGGGTCATCACCGCCCCCCGGGGCCGGGCCCGCCAGATGAACGCCGGGGCGGCCCAGGCCCAGGGCGAGGCCCTGGTGTTTGTACATGCCGACACCCGCCTGCCGGAGGGGGCTGGCGCCCTCGTTAGCGATGCCCTCCAACAGCGGCTATGGGGGCGCTTCGATGTTCGCATTGCCGGCAGGCCCTGGATGCTGCGAGTCGTCGCCACCCTCATGAATGAGCGCTCCCGGCTCTCCGGCATCGCCACCGGCGACCAGGCCATCTTCGTGCGGCGCGACACCTTCACCGCCCTGGGGGGCTTTCCTGATCTGCCGCTCATGGAAGACATCGCCCTCTCCAGGCGCCTCAAGCACCTTAGCCCGCCTGCCTGTCTGCGCCAGCGGGTCATCACCTCCGGCCGGCGCTGGGAATCCCAGGGGCCCTGGCGCACCATCCTGCTCATGTGGCGATTGCGCTTTGATTATTGGCGCGGGGTGCCGGCGGAGTCCCTGGCAGGTCGCTATCGCCTCCCCACCCAGCCGCCAGCCCCGCCTGTAGGCGATGGGCGCTAGGGGTGAGCCCGGTCCGCATCCTGATGTTTTGCCAAGGCCCCGGTCCCGGGTCACGTTAAGACCCTGCTCATCCCCACCTTGGGGCCGGCTGGCGCGGCGCGGCTCGCAAGCCGGCTGTTGCGGCACACCCTGACCCAGGCGCTAGCGGCGGCCCTGGGATGGGGGCTATGTGGTTGGGCTCGCGGACCTCTGATCCCAGCCTGTTTACGGACCTGCCCTGGAGCATGGCGCTGGTCACCCGCCTAACCCTAAGGCGCATCCAGGCCCTGATCTGGCGGGGCTGGATTGGAGAAGAACGGGTGGATATCGACAAACCGGCGGATCTCGTGGGCGCTTCCCGGGACTCTAGCTGCTATTTTCACGAATGATATCAACCGTCACGGCGCAGAGCCACTCCAGCTCCCGATCGCTGACGATATAGGGTGGCATCAGATAGACCAGCCGCCCAAAAGGGCGGACCCAGACGCCACGATCGACAAAACGGCGCTGAATGTCGCGCATGATCACGGGCCTCGCCATTTCCACCACGCCAATGGCCCCCAGCACCCGTACCTCGGTGACGCCGGCGAGCCCCTGACAAGGTGCCAGTCCGGAAGTCAGGCCAGCCTCGATGCGCTGCACATCGCCTTGCCAACCGCGCTCCAGCAGGAGATCAATGCTGGCGTTGGCCAAGGCACAGGCGAGGGGATTGCCCATAAAGGTGGGACCGTGCATGAAGACGCCCGGCTCGCCGGAAGAAATGGTCGTGGCGACCTGGGTGCTGGCCAGGGTGGCCGCCAAAGTCATATAGCCGCCGGTCAGGGCCTTGCCAACCGTCATGATGTCGGGGGCTATGCCAGCGTGTTCGCAGGCAAAGAGGCGGCCGCTACGGCCAAAACCGGTGGCAATCTCGTCCGCGATGAGCAGCACACCCTCCTGGTCGCAAAGCTCGCGCACCCGCCGCAGATAATCGGCGGCATAGAAGCGCATGCCACCGGCGCCCTGGACGATGGGCTCCAGGATGACCGCCGCCAACTCCTGGCGGTACCCCCGCAACAGGGCCTCGAACTCCGCGATATCGGCGTCCCGGCAGGGCTCGCCGAAACGGCACGCCGGGGCGGGGGCGAACAGTTGGCGGGGCAAGAGGTGGGAGAAGAGATGATGCATGCCGGTGACGGGGTCACACACCGACATGGCGGCAAGGGTATCTCCGTGATAGCCGCATCGGAGGGTCAGCAAGCGGTGGCGACCGGGCTCTCCCCGGGCTTGATGATATTGGATGGCCATCTTGATGGCCACCTCCACCGCCACCGAGCCGGAATCACAGAGAAAGACATGCTGGAGGGGCTCGGGCGTCAGGGCCACCAGCCGTGCCACCAGGGACACCGCCGGCTCGTGGGTGAGGCCCCCGAACATAACGTGGGCCATCTGATCGAGCTGGTCCCGGATGGCCTGGTTGAGGACCGGGTGGTTATAGCCGTGGACGGCGCACCACCAGGAAGACATGCCATCGATGAGGACCCGGCCATCCATGAGTTTAATACGGCAGCCGTGGGCGGCGCGCACCGCATAGACCGGGTCCTGATTCAAGGTCGAGGTGTAGGATGCCAGACATGGGCCCGATCGATGGCCAGTAATTCCTCGGCGCTGGGCACCCGGAGCATCCCCTTATCCGCACCTGGGGCTGCGGGGGCCTTGGGTGTCCAAGCCCCGGCCAGATATACCCAAAATAGCTAGCCAGGCGCTTTCCGGGGCCGGGTACATCAATTCGGTTTGCGGCTTTTGCCCAGACCGGCCATTGAGACCACTTGCGCCGCCTGGGGCTCATCCGTGTAGTAGGGCCGCTCGGTGACGCGCCCCTGCTGATCCGCCCATTCCCGTTCCCGCGCCGAGATCAGGGCCAGGCACTGGCGCACGTCCTCGATGGTCCCCGCCGACAATGGATGCTTCATCCCCGGCGGCGGGGTAACGTCCCGGATGATCGCGGTCAGCGTCTTGCGCATGGCCACCAGAATTTGTTGCTCTTTCGTCAGGTCTTGCATCTAGGCCTCTGGGAGCAAATTGATAAATTGGGTCCGACCAAACCGGAGCCAAGGGTTGCCTAAAGGTGACCCTTGGCAAACAGGACTTCAAGTTCCGCCTCGGAGATGACTCCGAACACCCAGCTCCAAGGCTTTGTCTATTTGACCCGGCCGCTTCGCCCGCTAGCAGAAAGTCGGTCTTGGCGAAACGCTGCCGCTCATCTTGGCCCACGGACTCAGGAGCCGGTCCATGATTTCATCCGGGGCCGGCTCAGGGTACCGGTGATGACGAAGGTGCGGCCCACGAGGGACTGCTCCCGATTGGCCTTGAAACCGGAGCCTCCCCCGGTCCCGGGCCATTGGATGCCGGCGGCCAGGAGCTTGCGGATGACCTCCTGATTATGGGGCTGAGCGAAGAAGCGCACGATCTGATCCGCCACCTTGTCGCCGATCCCCGCTACCAATACCTGCTTGCGGTTCTCCAAGTCTTCGGGGCCGGCCCGACGCAGGGCCTCCAGGGTCGGGAAACGGGCCACGATGGCCTCGGCCAGGCGCGGGGAGATGCCCGGAATCGACTGGCTCGCCAGCCAGTCCGTCAGACCCTCCCCGGCGTCCGGCGCCAACTCGGGATGGCGGGCGAGGAAACCGGTGATAGCCTGGGCCTTGGCCGGTCCCAGACCGGGGACACCGCGCTGGGGGACCAGATCCTCCAGGCCTACCGCCATCAGGGGTTCCAGGTCACCGAAGTGATCCGCCAAGGCCAGGGCCGTGGCCTCCCCCACCTCGCGGATGCCGAGGGCGAAAATAAAACGTGCCAGGCTGGTGGAGCGACTGCGCTCCAGGGCTGCAAGCAGATTTTGGGCGGACTTGTCGCCCATGAGCTCCAGGCTGGCCAGATCTTCATGGCGCAGGGCATAGAGGTCCGCGGGGTCCCGCGCCAAATCCCGCTCGACCAACTGGTCCACCATTTCCTCGCCCAAGCCCTCGATGTCCATGGCCCGACGGGAGGCGAAGTGGAGTATGGCCCGCTTGCGTTGGGCAGGGCAGTGGAGCCGCCGACACAGCGGGCCACTCGCCCTCCCGGGCTCGATGACCGCCGAGCCGCAGACCGGGCAGGCAGCAGGGAGGGCTACCGGCGGCACCACCGGCGGCATCCAGGAGCACGCGCACGATCTCCGGAATGACATCCCCAGCGCGACGGACAACCACGGTGTCGCCGGGGCGGACATCCCTTGCGCCGCACCTCGTCGATATTATGTAGGGTGGCATTGGCAGCAGGAGACGCCCCTGACCGAACGGGGTTGAGACGCGCCACCGGGGGCCACGGCGCCGGTGCGGCCACGCTGAATTCCACGGCCTCGACGATCGTTAACGCCTCCATGGCCGGGAACT